>DGLB01000077.1 GCA_002387845.1 Stenotrophomonas maltophilia
CCCGATGCCGCCATGGTGCCGCCGTGGGAAGCGCCGTCGCGTCCGGCCGCGCCGGCAGCGCGCCCGCAGGGAATCGCCATTGCACCTGCTCCGGTCGCAGCGCCCGCCGCGACCGCTCCTGATCCGGTGGCACCCGCCTCCCTGGCCGGTGCGGGCGCGGCCCTGGATTCAGCCGATGCCTGGCTGCAGCTGGTGGCGCAGAGCGAGCTCAGTGGCCCGTCGCGGCAGCTGGCCGCGCACGCGGCCTTCATCAGTTTTCAACGCGGTGTCTTGAAACTGGCGGTATCGCCCGGATTTGAGTACCTGTGTTCAGACCGCTCGCTGGCGGCCCTGACCGAAGCACTGTCCGGTCCGCTGGGGCTACCCCCGCGGATCGTGATCGAGCACGGCGAGGCCGAAGCCGAAACGCTGCACCAGCGTTCGGACCGCCAGCGCGGCGAACGTCAGCAGGCGGCGGAAGCCGCCTTCATGGCCGACCCCAACGTGCAGGTGCTCATCCAACAGCACGGCGCGCGGGTAGTGGCCGATTCCATCCGTCCCATTGAAGAGTAAAGAATCATGCGCGGCAACATCGCCCAACTGATGCAACAGGCCCAGAAGATGCAGGAAAACCTGCAGAAGGCCCAGGAAGATCTGGCCAAGCTGGAAGTCACCGGCAGCGCCGGCGGCGGCATGGTCAACGTCACCCTGACCGGTGCCAAGGAGTGCCGCAAGGTGCGTATCGACCCGTCCATCCTCAGCGACGCGGAAATGCTTGAAGACCTGGTGGCCGCCGCCTTCAACGATGCCTCCAACAAGATCGACGCAGAATCCAAGACCCGCATGGGCTCGGCCACGGCCGGCATGCAGCTGCCCCCGGGCATGAAGCTGCCGTTCTAACCGTGAGCCTGCCCCTGCTCGAACAGCTGATCGACGCCTTCCGCATCCTGCCGGGGGTTGGCCAGAAGACCGCCCAGCGCATGGCTTACCACGTGCTGGAGCGCGAGCGCGAAGGGGCGCAGAAGCTGGCTGAGGTGCTGGCCAAGGCGATTGAACGCATTGGCCATTGCGCGCAGTGCCGCGACTTCAGCGAAACCGAGGTGTGCGCGGTATGTGCCAACAGCAGCCGCGAGCGCGCGCAGCTGTGCGTGGTGGAATCGCCGGCCGACCGGCTGGCGATTGAAAGTGCCACGGGTTTCCGTGGCGTGTACTACGTGCTGCAGGGACGGCTGTCGCCGCTGGATGGCATCGGCCCGCGCGAACTGGGGTTGGATGCGCTGGGCACCCGCCTGCAACAGGGCGAGGTGCAGGAGCTGATCATCGCCACCAGTGCCACCGTGGAAGGCGAGGCCACCGCACACTATCTGGCGCAGCTGGCCCGGGCGCACAACGTGCGGCCCAGTCGTCTGGCCCAGGGCCTGCCGCTGGGTGGCGAGCTGGAGTACGTAGACCGCGGCACGCTCTCGCATGCATTCGGTACCCGCACCGAAGCCACGTAACTCTTTTCATTGGTGACCCATGACCCAGGAAACGCTGTTCTCCAAGATCATCCGCCGCGAAATTCCGGCCACCATCGTCTACGAAGATGATGAGGTGCTGGGTTTCAAGGACATCGCACCGCAGGCTCCGGTGCATGTGTTGTTCATTCCGAAGCACCACATCATTCCCACCCTGGACGACCTGCAGGCCGACCAGGCCCACCTGGTCGGCAAGCTCGCGCTGGCCGCCGCCGAGTACGCGCGGCGCGAAGGTTTTGCCCAGGATGGCTACCGGATCGTCATGAACTGCCGCGAAGATGCCGGGCAGACCGTGTTCCACATCCACATGCATCTGCTGGCCGGTGCGCCGTTGGGGCATTTCGGGGCACCCGGGAAGTAACCGCCAAAAAAACCGCCCCCAAGGGCGGTTTTTTTCATTCAGGCGAGGCCGTTACCACCAGCCCCAGCCGCGGTAGCCCCAGCCCGGACCCCAACCCGGGCCCCACGGCCCGTACGGGTACACCGGCACCACGTCCACCTGGCGCTGTTCCGGCCACAGGTAGATCACATCCGCTTCCAGCTTGGGCAGCTTGTAGTCGTAGTCGCCGATGCGGGTGTTTTCATAGCCGGCGATCTTGCCGATGAAGGTCACATCGCGGCCGGCTTCGAACACCGCCGGGTCGTAGAAACCGGCGCGGCAGGCGACGAAGCGGCCGTCGCTGGCGTCGTTGCTGGTGGTGTTCGGGCGGCCGGTGCCGTTGAGCGGGCGCGACAGCAGCTGGAAGCAGGTCTGGCCCTGGCCCGGCGTGGTTTCAATGATGCGGCCACCCCAGCGCACCGGCGTACCCACCTGCTGGGTGGCGACCGAATCGCGCGGGCTGACCACGCTGAAGGTGCCCTGCAGCGGTTTCGGCGCGGTGGCGCAGGCCGACAGCGCCAGCGCGGCGGCAAGGGGAAGCAGAAGCTTGGTGTTCATGAGGATGCTCCGGTGGACGGACGATGCCGCTGCAGGTCACGCACAAGTGTAGGGTCGAGCCCAGCGCCAGCGTAGCGCGCCTGAACGAAACGCTGGCTGAGCGAAAGCAGCGCCGGGTCGGGGCGCTGGTGGTGGACGCGCTGCGCCCAGTCCGTGGCGGTTTCGGCCGGTTCCCGGGCCAGGCCATGCCGCGCGTAACGCCGGCCTACGCGGTGCCAGGCCCGCAGCAGCGGATCGCGTTCGCGTTCGCCGCGGGCCAGCACCCATGCCATCCAGCCTAGCGCAGCGCCTGCGAAGGTCATGAAAATGGCCACCAGCTGCGCCGGCTCCAGCTTGTCGATGCCCAGCGGGCGCAGCAACTGCTGCTGGCGGGTGGCGTCAAAGCTGAGGACGAGGTCATTCCAGCCCCGGCGCAGGTAATCGGACATCTGCCCCAGCTGGGCCCAACGCCCCTCCAGGGTCACGTCGGCACCGCCGGCGTTCAAGCGGTCTTCCAGGGTGTCGTAGATGCGTTCCGGAGCCACCGCTGCAGTCGGGTCCACGCGCACCCAGCCGCGCTGCGGCAGCCACACCTCGGCCCAGGCGTGGGCGTCCATCCGCCGCACCACCCAGTAATCGCCGTAAAGATTGCGCTGGCCGCCGGCAAAGCCGGTGACCACGCGCGCGGGAATGCCGGCGTTGCGCATCAGCACCACGAACGAGGAACTGAAGTGCTGGCAGAATCCGGCCTGCTGGTCGAACAGGAACTCGTCCACCGCATTCCGGCCAGGGGGCAGGGTATCCAGCGTGTAGGCAAACCGGGAGCGCACCCATTCCAGAGTGCGATTGACGATGGCCATGTCGTTGTTTCCGGCCTCACGCCGCCATTGGCGTGCCAGCGCCGCGGTACGCGGGTTGAGGTCGGGGGGCAGCGCCAGCAGCTGCCGGCGTTGCCGCTCGCTCAGCGGCTGCACATAGCGTTCGGCGGGCGAGGACTGCAGGTGCCAGCGGGTCAGCGCGGCCAGTGGAGCGTCGCTGCGCAGGCTGTAGTTCGCATCCAGGCGGGTGCCCGCCGGGGCCTGCAGCGGCAGGTCCAGCGCCACCAGCTGGCGGCGATCGGTGGGCTCGTAGTCAATGCGGTAGTCCCAGCGCGGTGCGCTGCGGGTGACCGTCGGCGGCTCGGCATACTCAGCCTGGCGGTCCTGCTCCCACACCTTGCCGTCGAACCGGGTCAGCACCGGGCCGCGCCAGTAGCGCTGCTCGGGAGCCGGTACCGTGCCGGTGAAGGTCACGCGCATGGCGGGCGCGTCGTCGGCCATCAAATCCAGCCATTCGCCCGGCTCCATCTTGTCCGACAGGCCGGGCTTGCCTACCGCGCGGTCTGGCAGGCCCCACAGGGGCTCGCTCAGGCGCGGGAACAGCCAGAACCCGATCAGTGCCAACGGCAGTCCCAGTGCAACCAGGCGCCCCACGCCGAGCAGTTGCCCACCCAGTGCCGGGCTGGCCGCTTCACCTTCGGCCTGGGCCAGCCGCTGCAGGGTGACCAGCGCGCTGAGTGCGGCCAGTACCGCCAGCACCAGGGTGGTCGGGCCCTGGTCCAGCAGGAACGCGGAGAACGGCGCGAACAGCGCAAACCCCAGCAGGCTGCGCGCGTCGCGCAGCGTGCGCAGCTCGCTGGACTTCAGCGCCAGCATTGCCGCCAGCAATGCACAACCGGTATCGCGGCCCGGACGCGCGCCCATCTGCCAGTAGATGGCGGCCAGCATGCCCAGCACCAGCAGCAGGCGCACCGGTCCGGGCAGCACGCGCTGGCCGGCCAGCAAGGCGGTGATCAGCGCCACCGCAGCGAATACCGCAGCCAGCAGCGGGGGCAGCAGCAACAGCAGTGGCAACAGCGAAAGCGCCGCGCTGATCAGGGTCCAGCGGCGTGCGTCGGCGGTCAGAATGTGGGAAGCGCGCTCAGTCATGGGGCATAAGCGCCAGTGCGCGTTGGCAAAGATGGTGATGGCTGCTGCCCTGGCCCGGGCCCAGCACCGGCTGGCCGGGCAGCTTCAGCGTGTAGCGACGGCCTTCGCGTTCGGCCAGGTCAACCCAGCGCGCCAGCCGCGCAATGCGCATCTCGGTAGGCAGCGACCTCAACTGCCACCAGTCCAGCAGCACATCCACGCCTACCGGTTTTTCATACTCGCGCACCAGCAACGTGTCGCGCCGCGCCGAATGCTTCCAGGCAATGCTGCGCTGGGGGTCGCCGGCGCGATAAGGGCGCAGCTGGTGCAGTTCTTCGCCGCTGGCGTGCACACGGGTGTGCAGCGGATCGCCGGCACCGTCGGGCAGGGCAGGGGCGTGCAGTTCGGGTGTGGCATACACCAGCAACGGGGTATCCGGCCACACCCAGGCCCATGCCCGCACCAGCCCCAGCGGCTGCGTGGTGGAAATACGGATGCGCTGCAGGTCCAGCCAGCCCCGCTGCTCGGTGGGCAGGTCCAGATCCACTTCCACCTGGTCGCTGTCCAGCAGGTGTCCGTAGGCCGACGCCTCGGCGTGCTGCAGCAGCAGCCCGCGACGAGGGCGCGTGTCGTTGCGCGAAAGACTCACGCGCAGGCGCAGCGGCGTGCCCGCCACCACCGGCTCGGCCGAAATCGCGTCGATACGCAGCCCGGAAAGCTGCAGGTGCGCAGCGAACATGCTGGCCACCGCCACCGTGGTCAACAGCAGGGCCAGCAGCAGCGCCGGGTTGTTGTTGTAGTTCAGCGCGCCCAGCAGCATGGCCATCAGCAGCACCGTGACGAACAGCCCGAAACGCGTGGGCAGTACATAGATGCGGCGACGGTGCAGCCGCTGCGGCAGGGTTTCCTGCCGCCGTGGCCGTGCCAGCTTCTGGATGATGCGGTCTCCCCAGCCGCGCTGCATGTCAGTCCACCGGAACCGTCTGCAGGATTGCGCGGGCCAGTGCCGGCCCGTTGCCCGCTTCGGCTTCCGGCACCAGCCGGTGCCCGGCCACGGCGACGAACAGGGTCTGCACGTCTTCCGGCACCACATGGGTGCGGCCCAGCAGCAGTGCATGTGCTTTGGCCGCGCGCAGCAGTGCCAGCCCCGCGCGCGGCGACAGTCCCACGCGCACGCCGGTGTGCTGGCGGCTGCGCGCCAGCAGTGCCTGCACGTAGGTAATGAGTGCTTCGCTGGCATGCACCTGGCCGACGGCCTCGCGCAACGTGCGCACCTGCGCTTCGGTGAGCGCGGCGGTGGTCTGCGCGATCAGGTGGCGGCGGTCGGTGCCGCGCAGCAGTTCGCGTTCCGATTCCGGGTTCGGGTAACCCAGCGCCAGCCGCAGCAGGAAGCGGTCCAGCTGCGAATCGGGCAGCGGGAACGTACCGGAAAGATCCACCGGGTTCTGCGTGGCGATCACGAAGAACGGGTCGGGCAGGGCATGGGTGACCCCGTCCAGGGTGACCTGCTGTTCGGCCATCGCCTCCAGCAGTGCGCTCTGCGTGCGCGGCGGCGCGCGGTTGATTTCATCGGCCAGCAGCACGTTGGTGAACACCGGGCCGGGGTGGAACTGGAACTGGCGGCTGGCGGCTTCGTACACCGAAACGCCCAGCACATCGGCCGGCAGCAGGTCGGAGGTGAACTGCACGCGCTGGAAGCCCAGTCCCAGGCTGGACGCCATCGCGTGGGCCAGGGTGGTCTTGCCCAGGCCGGGCAGGTCCTCGATCAGCAGGTGGCCACCGGACAGCAGGGCCACGAAGGCCAGCCGCACCTCATGGGATTTGCCAAGCACCAGGCCGTTGACCTGGTCCTGCGCGTTGCGAAGAGCCTGTCGCACTACATCGGTTAGCATGGCGGGCACGTGGGGCGAAGATTCCATGTTCGTCTCGTGTCGTCGATCCTTTCGATTCTATAGGCCAATGCAGGGCGAACAACGCGCACGTACCATCTTTTTGACGTTGTGGACGTTGATCACCGCCGTAAAGCTGGTGATTGCAGCGCGTCTGCCCCTGTTTGTGGACGAAGCGTTCTACTGGCAGGAAGGTCAGCACCTGGCCATGGCCTACTCGGACCTGCCCGGGTTGACCGCCTGGCTCACCCGCCTGGGTGTCGAACTGGGGGGTGCACATGTGCTGGCGGTGCGGCTGCCGTTCCTGGCCATTGGCGCGGTGCTGCCGTGGATGGTCTCGCGCATTGCCACGCGCTGGTTCGGGGCGGTGGCGGGGTGGCAGGCGGGCAGCCTGACCTTGTTGATGCCCCTTTCGGCCACGCTGGGCATGCTGGCCGTGCCCGATGTGCCGATGGCGTTGGCCGCCGTGCTGTGCCTGGATGCCGGTGCACGCCTGCTGCGCAGCGTGGATGCGGCTGCCGCGATGAAGCTGGCGCTGGGCCTGATGATCGGTGCCCTCAGCCACTATCGTTTCATCGGGGTGATCGGGGTTGGCCTGATCGCGCTGCTGGTGTTGCCACAGGGGCGGCGCATGCTGCGCGATCCGCGCGTGTGGGTGGCGCTGGCGATGGGCGTGCTGGCCTGGTTGCCGCTGCTGGCGTGGAATGCCGACAACCATGATGCCGGGCTCAAGTTCCAGGTAGTCGAACGCCACCCGTGGAACTTCCAGTGGAGCGGGCTGTGGTTCCTGGTGATCCAGCCGGTGCTGGTGACGCCCATCCTGTGCGTGGCGATGTGGAAGGTGGCGTTGGCCGGTACCCGTTCCGGCGGCGGCGCGCGTGCACAGTGGCGTTACTTCGGCCTGGTCGGCGCGGTGTCCACCGTGGCGATCTTCGTGCTGGGTTTCTTCACCGACGTGGAGCGGATCAGCTTCCACTGGCCGCTGCCGGGCTATCTGGCGTTGCTGGTGGCGGTGCCGGTGGTGCTCAACGGCTGGCCGCGCTGGCTGCGCCGGACCGGCTGGTGGCTGGCCGGGGGCGGGCTGGCCCTGGCCTTCGGGTACTACCTGATGGCGTCGACGCCCGCGCTGCGTGAGCAGCTTGCCGGCGACAAGTACTACCCGCGCAACTTTGCCGGCTGGCAGCCGCTGGCCGACGTGGTCCGCGAGGAACTGCGGCAGATGCCGGAAGGCACCCGCGTGCTGGCCGGCAACTTCAAGGTCGGTGCCGAGCTGGGCTTCCAGTTGCGTGATCCGCGCATTGACGTGCTGCCGCACCCGCTCAACGACAAACATGGCCGCACGGCGCAGCTGGTCGAGTGGGGCCTGCTGCATCAGGGCGAGCGCGGCACGCCGCTGCTGCTGGTGCTGTCGCCCAGTGACCAGCGCTATCGCGAACTGCTGGAGCGTTACCACCAGGTGTGCGAGCAGGTCGGTCCGCTGCCGCCGCCGCGCGTGGTCAGCCAGGACCACGGCTACCAGCGCTTCCTGCTGTTCCGCCTGCCGGCGCAGCGTGCTGAAGGGCCGTGCGTGACCCCGGCGATGGCCTGGATGGACACGCCGCAGTTCGGTGCACAGGTGCAGGGCACGGTGGAAGTGCGCGGCTGGGCATTCAAGGACGGGGTGGGGCTCTCGAATGTCGAACTGCTGGTGGACGGAAAGCCTGCAGGCACGGTGACCTATGGTCGTCCGTATGACATCACCGGGTTCTGGAAGATCTCCAGCGACCCCCAGCACCCGGATGTCGGCTTCGATGCACAGCTGGATACGTCCGGGTTGGCCCCCGGCAAGCACTGGCTGGGGCTGCGCCTGCACGGCAACGATGGCAGCGTGGAAACCTGGCAGGAGCAGGCGGTGATCGTGCGGTGAGGCACCGCCTGGGCCGGCACCGTCCGCCGATCAGGGCAGCCGATATCCCGCTTCGCGCAACAACCGCGCCACCGCGATCAACGGCAACCCGATCAACGCGGTCGGGTCGGAATTATCAATGGCCTCGAACAACGTGATCCCCAGCCCCTCGCACTTGAAGCTGCCCGCACAGTCCAGCGGCATCTCGGCCGCGACATAGCGGGCAATCTCATCAGGCTGCAGGACGCGGAACCGCACCGTGGTCACATCGCAGGCCTCCAGCACCCGGCCGTCATGCTGCAGGCTTACCGCCGTGTGGAAGGCCACTGCCTGCCCGGACATCGCCGCCAGCTGGGCCTGGGCGGCCTCCACCGTGCCGGGTTTACCCAGCGGGCCCCCGTTCAGCTCGGCCACCTGGTCGGACCCGATCACCCAGTGGCGGGGGTGGCGCGCCGCCACCTCGGCCGCCTTGGCCCGGGCCAGGCGCACCGCCAGGGCGGCCGGGGCTTCACCCGGGGCAGGGGTCTCGTCCACGTCCGGGCGCGCCGTTTCCAGGGGCAGGCCCAGGCGTTCCAGCAGTTCACGGCGGTAGCGGGAGGTGGAGGCAAGCAGCAGCGGGTTCATGCGATAATCCTATCCCACGCGGGCCCGGCAGCCCGGGCATTTGACAACCGCCATCGCGGTCCTTAACATTCAGCGGCTTATGTCCGCGAACGTGCCCGAATTGCTGGATGCCTGGCGGATGGTCGCAGCGCGCAGGCGCTTCGAAGGCCAGGTGAACCTGGCTGACCTGACCCGCCTGCAAGGCCTTGTTGCCGATACCGAAGGAACGTGCACCTATGCACTGGAATTCGGACGCGACGAGATCGTGCGGGTATCCTATGTGGAACTGACCATTACCACCGAGCTGCCGCTGACCTGTCAGCGCAGCATGCAGCGATTCCTGTTGCCGGTGCACGTGGTGCAGCGTCTTGGCCTGGTCCGCGACGAAGCTGAAGAAGCGGCGTTGCCGGAAGAGTACGAAGCGCTGCTGGTGCCTGAGGACGGCGAGCTGCGTCCGCTGGACGTGGTCGAGGACGAGCTGGTCCTGGCCGTGCCGGTGGTGCCGCTGTCGCCTGATGGTGAAGCGGTTGACCGTGACTGGGCACCGACCGAAGAAGAAACAAGCAAGGCCAACCCGTTCGCGGCGTTGGCGGCGCTGAAGAAACAATAGCAGCCGGTTGTCGTCGGCGGCTGCGGCGAAAGCGAAGACTGTGCTGGGCGCTGGCGTCCTGTGCGACGAAACGACGAAGCAAAACGAACCGAGTTTGGAGCAATCCCATGGCTGTGCAGAAATCCCGAGTTACCCCGTCCCGCCGCGGCCAGCGCCGTTCGCATGACGCCCTGAGCGCCAAGCAGCTGTCGACCGACCCGACCACCGGCGAAGTGCATCTGCGTCACCACATCACCGCTGACGGTTTCTACCGTGGCAAGAAGGTGATCACGACCAAGTCGAACTCGGTCGTCGAAGAAGATTGATCAGTGTGAAGGCCGCTGCCCGGTCGGGCGGCGGCCTTTACCCTTTCTTCCAGGCCGCGTTGCGGCCGCGTTTCAGGAATTGCAATGAGCAAGCGGATCTACTCGAGGATCGCGGGCACCGGTAGTTATTTGCCCGAAAAAGTGCTGACCAACCAGGATCTGGAGAAATTGGTCGACACCAGCGATGAGTGGATTCAAACGCGCACCGGTATTCGCGAACGGCACATTGCCGCCGACAGCGAAACCACCAGCGACCTCGGCTATCACGCCGCGGTGCGTGCGTTGGAGGCCGCCGGTATCGAGGCCTCGCAGCTCGACATGATCGTGGTGGGTACCACCACCCCTGATCTGATTTTCCCCTCCACCGCGTGCCTGATCCAGGCCAAGCTCGGTGTGAGCGGTTGCCCCGCCTTTGATGTGAACGCCGCCTGCTCGGGCTTCGTGTTCGCGCTGAGCGTGGCCGACAAATTCATCCGTTCCGGTGATGCCCGCCATGTGCTGGTGATCGGTGCGGAAACCCTGACCCGTATCGTGGACTGGAACGACCGCACCACCTGCGTGCTGTTCGGTGACGGCGCGGGCGCGGTGGTGCTCAAGGCCGACGAAGACACCGGCATTCTCAGCACCCACCTGCATTCCGATGGCAGCAAGAAAGAGCTGCTGTGGAACCCGGTCGGCGTGTCCGCCGGTTTTGGCGATGCCGAAAACGCCCGCGGCGCGATCCTGATGAAGGGCAACGACGTCTTCAAGTACGCCGTGAAGGCGCTGGATTCGGTCGTCGACGAAACCCTGCATGCCAACGGCCTGGACAAGAGCGACCTGGACTGGCTGATTCCGCACCAGGCCAACCTGCGCATCATTGAAGCCACTGCCAAGCGCCTGGACATGTCCATGGACCAGGTGGTGGTCACCGTCGACAAGCACGGCAACACCTCCTCCGGCTCGGTGCCGCTGGCGCTGGACGCCGCGGTGCGCTCCGGCCGCGTGCAGCGCGGCCAGTTGCTGCTGCTGGAAGCCTTCGGTGGCGGCTTCACGTGGGGTTCGGCTCTGCTGCGTTATTAATGCGTTAAACGGTCACGCGCGGCCTTGTGCCGCATGCGTTTCACACGGCCCCGTTTTGGGGCCGTTCGCATTTCTGGAGACACCTCATGGTCGAGCCCATTGTCATTGAAGGGCAGCGCGCCTGGCTGAAGCAGTACGGCGAGGGCAGCCGTGCCGTCGCGCTGGGCCTGCTGCGGTTCATCGCCAACCGCTTCCAGCTGGACGCCCTGCGCCCGCCGCCGCACCGCGGGGGTGACGCCGCCCGTGAGACCGAAGCCCGCCGCCTGGCTGAACTGCTGGCCCAGGGCGTGAACGTGCCGCATGTGATTGGCAGCGGCCACGCCGCGCTGGTGCTGGGCGACAACGGCAGCTCGTTCAATACCTGTCTGCGCCAGGCCGACGATGCCGGCCGCGACGTGCTGGTGGCCGCCGCCATGCAGGCCATTGCCGCCGCCCACCACAAGGGCGCGTATTTCGGCCAGCCGCTGCCCCGCAACCTGACCTGGGACGGCCACAGCGTCGGCTTCATCGATTTCGAGGAAGACCCGCTGGAAGTGATGGACCTGGCCCAGGCCCAGGCCCGCGACTGGCTGATGTTCGGCTACGGCGTGGCCAAGTATTACGAACACCGCCCCGAGCGCCTGCAGGAACTGATGGCGCAGGCCATGGACGGGGTGGACAGTCCGGTGCTGGCCCACGCCCACGCGGTCTCCGGCCGGCTGCAGCGGTTGGCCCGCTACAGCCTGAAAATGGGCCGTTCGGCGCGCGCACTGGCCCATGCCATCCTGATCGTGCACGGGGCCACCACGCTGGGCATGGTGATGCTGCTGGCCATCTGCGTGGACTTCTTCGCCGACGGTGAACTGGACGTCCTGCAGCTGTTCGTGTGAGGCCCCACATACGCGCCAGTACAGACGAAGGCGGCTAAACCCCCTTATCATTCGCCGTTCGATTTTTGCAGGCGGACCCCCGCGTGACCGATTCCACTCTTGCTTTCGTGTTCCCCGGCCAGGGCTCCCAGTCACTGGGCATGCTGGCCGAGCTCTCCGAACTGCACCCGCAGGTTCGTGAAGCCTTCACCGAAGCCTCTGACGGTGCCGGCGTGGACCTGTGGGCGCTCTCGCAGGGCGGCCCGGAAGAAATGCTCAACCGCACCGAATACACCCAGCCTGCGCTGCTGGCCGCCAGCATTGGCGTGTGGCGCGCGTGGCAGGCGGTCGGTGGTGCCAAGCCGGCGGTGCTGGCCGGCCACAGCCTGGGTGAATACACCGCGCTGGTGGCCGCTGGTGCGCTGACCCTGCGCGATGGTGCCCATCTGGTGCGCCTGCGCGGCCAGCTGATGCAGGACGCGGCCCCGGCCGGCGTCGGTGCCATGGCCGCCGTGCTCGGTGCCGAAGACGCGCTGGTGCTGGAGGTCTGTGAGCAGGCCGCCGGCAGCCAGGTGGTGGTGCCTGCCAACTACAACTCGCCCGGCCAGATCGTGATCGGCGGCGACGCCGCCGCGGTCGACCGCGCGCTGGCGCTGCTGGCCGAAAAGGGCGTGCGCAAGGCGGTGAAGCTGGCGGTCAGCGTGCCCTCGCACACCCCGCTGATGCGCGAAGCGGCCAACCGCCTGGCCGAAACCATGGCCGGCCTGCAGTGGCAGGCTCCGGCACTGCCGGTGGTGCAGAACGTGGACGCCCGCGTGCATGACGGCGTGGACGCCATCCGCCAGGCGCTGGTGCAGCAGCTGTACCAGCCGGTGCAGTGGACCGGTTGCGTGCAGGCGCTGGCCGCACGTGGCGTGACCCGCGTGGCCGAGTGCGGCCCCGGAAAGGTGCTCACGGGTTTGATCAAGCGCATCGACAAGGGCCTGGACGCGCGTACGCTGTCCACCCCGGCCGACTTTGAAACCGCCCGCGAAACCTGGGCCGCCTGAGCTCCACGTCATTCAAGGAAACAGATTCATGAGCAAGCCCCTGCAGGGTGAAATCGCACTGGTGACCGGTGCCAGCCGTGGCATTGGCGCTGCCATTGCCGACACGCTGGCCGCCCAGGGCGCCACCGTCATCGGCACCGCCACCACCGAATCCGGTGCAGCCGCCATTGGCGAGCGCCTGGCCGCGCTGGGTGGCCACGGCCGCGCGCTGAACGTCACCGACGCCGCCGCGCTGGAAGCCGTGCTCGATGCCATCACCAAGGAATTCGGCCCGATCTCCATCCTCGTCAACAATGCCGGCATCACCCGCGACAATCTGCTGATGCGCATGAAGGAAGAGGACTGGCAGGCCATTCTCGACACCAACCTGACCAGCGTGTACCGCACCTCCAAGGCGGTGATGCGCGGCATGATGAAGGCGCGCAAGGGCCGCATCATCAACATCGCCTCGGTCATCGGTGTCACCGGCAACGCCGGGCAGGCCAATTACGCCGCCGCCAAGGCCGGCATCATTGCCTTCTCCAAGTCGCTGGCCAAGGAAATCGGTTCGCGCAACATCACCGTCAATGTGGTCGCCCCCGGCTTCATCGACACCGACATGACCAAGGCCCTGCCGGAAGAGCAGCGCACCGGTCTGGTCAAAAGCATCGCGCTGGAACGCCTCGGCGAGCCGGCTGATATCGCCAACGCGGTGGCGTTCCTGGCCGGCCCTTCGGCCAGCTACATCACCGGCGAAACCCTCCATGTGAACGGCGGCATGTACATGCCGTAAGCATGTGGCGCAGGGACTGCGCCGCAAGTGGTTGATCCACTTAGCCTTTTGCTGCAAATGCATGGGCCACGCGGTTTCCACTACACTATCCCACGGCCATCACTCCCTGATGGCAATACTTTGAACCACTACTCCATCTGGAGCGATATCCAATGAGCACCATCGAAGAACGCGTCAAGAAAATCGTCGTCGAACAGCTTGGCGTCAAGGAAGAAGAAGTCACCAACAGCGCATCGTTCGTCGATGACCTGGGCGCTGACTCGCTGGACACCGTTGAGCTGGTGATGGCGCTGGAAGAAGAATTCGAGTGCGAGATCCCGGACGAAGAAGCCGAAAAGATCAGCACCGTGCAGGCTGCCATCGACTACATCAAGGCCCACGTCAAGGCCTGATGTCAGCCGGCTGATGCGCGTGTGTGGTTTTTCCACCACGCGCAACGGCACCCCCATGGGGCCGCGCTTGCGGCCCTGTGTATTTGTAAGCGTCAGGAGAATCTGAAATGAAGCGTCGCGTCGTCGTTACCGGCATGGGCATGGTCTCGCCGTTGGGCAATGATCTGGCCACCAGTTGGAAGGGCATCACCGAAGGCCGCTCCGGCATCGGTCCGCTGACCAATGTTTCAGATGCTTACCTGGAGCGTTTCACCACCAAGATTGCAGGTGAGGTCAAAGGCTTTGACATCACCGCCGACAACGAACAGTTCGGCAAATTCCGGGTCAGTGGCAAAGATGCCAAGAAGATGGACCCGTTCATTCATTACGGCCTGGGCGCTTCGTTCATGGCCCTGCACGATTCCGGCCTTGAGATCACCGACGCCAATGCCGAGCGCATCGGCGCGATCGTCGGTGCCGGCATCGGCGGCCTGCTTGGCATTGAAGAGCAGACCATCGAATTCCACGAGGGCAAGAAGATCTCGCCCTTCTATGTGCCCAAGACCATCATCAACATGCTGCCGGGCCAGCTGAGCATCATCACCGGCCTGAAGGGCCCGTCCTTCTCTGCCGTGTCGGCGTGCGCCACCTCGAATCATTCCATCGGCACGGCCATGCGCATGATCCAGTACGGCGATGCGGACGTGATGGTCGTGGGCGGTGCCGAGCGTGGCTCCTCGCCGACCGCACTGGGCGGCTTCTGCGCGATGAAGGCCATGAGCACCCGCAACGATGCCCCCGAACAGGCCTCGCGCCCGTGGGACAAGGACCGCGACGGCTTCGTGCTGGGCGACGGTGCCGGCATTCTGATTCTGGAAGAGTACGAACACGCCAAGGCGCGTGGCGCGAAGATCTACTGCGAGCTCGCCGGCTTCGGTGCCAGCTCCGACGCGTACCACATGACTGCGCCCAGCGAGAACGGCGAAGGTGCCGCCCGCTGCATGACCATGGCCCTGAAGGACGCCGGCGTCACGCCGGACCAGGTCGGCTACCTCAACGCACACGGCACCTCCACGCCGCTGGGTGATCTGGGCGAAACCATGGCCATGAAGACCGCCTTCGGCGACCACGCCTACAAGATGATGGTCAGCTCCACCAAGAGCATGACCGGCCACCTGCTCGGCGCGGCCGGCGGCGTGGAAGCCATCTTCTCGGTGCTCGCCATCCGCGACAACATCATCCCGCCGACCATCAATCTGGAACAGCCGGGCGAAGGCTGCGACCTGGACTACGTGCCGAACGTGGCCCGTGAAGCGACCGTCGACGTGGTCATGTCGAACGGCTTCGGCTTCGGCGGCACCAACGGCACGCTGGTGTTCAAGCGCGTCTAAGTACCAGCGAAATGCGACATCGACCAAGGCCGCCTTCCGGGCGGCCTTGGCGTTTGTGGCGGTAGCGCCGGCCGTTGGCCGGCCCTCACAATGTGACCGCGGCCCTCATCCGCGCACACCACGCACACCCACCTCCGCCGGTACCCACATGTTCCAGACCCGCCCGCTGCCCGCCACCACCGATCTCCCGGCACTCCAACGGCTGGCCCCGGCGCGCTACCCGCTGCTGATGGAATCCACCGCCTCCGGCACCGCCCAGGGCCGCTGGGACCTGCTGCTCATGGCCAGTGGCCCCGCGCTCGCCCTGAACAATGACGGCGTGGTCCGCGACGAAACCGGCACCGCCCACGAAGGCACCTTCCTGCAGGTTCTCGACGCTCACTGGCAGGCCAGCCGTCTGCCACGCGAAGAAACCGGCCTGCCATTCCGCGGTGGCTGGGCGCTGATGCTCGACTACGAGCTGGCCGGCCAGATTGAATCCGTCCTGGCGCTGCCCACCCGCGCCGACGGCCTGCCGTCCGCATTGGCGCTGCGCTGCCCCGCAGGCGTGCTGCACGACCGCGTGCTGGGCCAGTACCACGCCGTGTGCGAAACCGGCAGCGAGGCGCTGCTGGACACCTTGCTGGCCGACCTGCAGGCAGCCGGGACGCAGCCCGCGCTGCCGGCCTGGCAGCCGCCGCAGCAGATGGACGAAGACGCCCCCGCGCGCTTCACCGACGGCGTGGCGAAGGTCATCGACTACCTGCGTGCCGGCGACGTGTTCCAGGTGAATCTGTCGCGCCGCTGGGTCGCGCAGTTCAACCAGGACCTCGACCCGCACGCCCTGTACGCACAACTGCGCGTCGCCAACCCCGCACCCTTCGCCGGCCTGTTCATCGCGCAGGGCAGGGCCGTCGTCAGTTCCTCGCCCGAACGCCTCGTCTCCGTGCACGGCGACGACGTGCAGACCCGCCCCATCGCCGGCACCCGCCCGCGCTTCGCCGGGGATGACGATGCCGAGCGCATCCGCGAACTGGTCGGCCACCCCAAGGAGCGCGCCGAGCACGTGATGCTGATCGACCTCGAACGCAACGACCTCGGCCGTATCTGCAGCCCCGGCAGCGTGGAGGTGGACGAACTGATGACGGTGGAAAGCTACGCCCACGTGCACCACATCGTCAGCAACGTGCGCGGCCGACTGCTGCCCGGCACCACCCCCGGGCAGGTGATTGCCGCCACCTTCCCGGGCGGCACCATCACCGGCTGCCCCAAGGTGCGCTGCATGCAGATCATTGCCGAGCTTGAGCAGACCGCGCGCGGTGCCTACACCGGTGCGTTCGGCTGGCTGAACCGTGACGGTGACCTCGACCTGAACATCCTCATCCGCACTGCCGAAGTCGCCGGCCCCCACGCCGCGTTCCGCACCGGTGCCGGCATCGTCGTTGATTCCGATCCCAGCAAGGAACTCGACGAAACCCGCGCCAAAGCCCGCGGCCTGATGCGCGCGCTGGGCCGCAACGACTGACTCACCGCATCCCTGTATCCTGTACGGCGTGCTGTGGCGCGCGCCCGGCCGCCCGAAACGTCGGACATACTCCGCCGGATGAAACGCCGGGGACGCCCCGTAGAGCCGGGCTTGCCCGGCTGCCCGGAAAACCCGAACCACCCGTAACAACCGGAACCACGCAAAAAGGACCCCCATGGCAGGTGCAAAACGAGGTTGTCTAGCCATCCTCACCGGGCTTGTGCTGATCGCCGTCCTCCTCGCCGCCGCCGGCCTCTGGTTCTGGCAATCCCAATCCAGCTTCGCCGACGAGCCGATCACCCCCGACCAACCGGCCGTGATCATCGCCCCGGGCGATGGCCTCAACACCGTGCTGCGCAAACTGCGCGAGGTCGGCGTTGACGAAGGCACCGACACCCAATGGCAGCTGCTTGCGCGCCAGCTCGACGCCGCCGGCAAGCTCAAAGTCGGCGAGTACGCCCTGGACAACAGCCTCACCCCGCGCGAACTGCTCACCCGCATGCGCCAGGGCCGCGTCGTCCAGCACCGCGTCACCATCGTCGAAGGCTGGAACATCCGCCAGCTGCGCGCCGCGCTCAAGCGCGCCGATCCGCTGGTGCACACCACCGACGACCTCAGCGACAGCGAACTGATGGCCAAGCTCGGCTTCCCCGGCCAGCACCCCGAAGGCCGCTTCCTGCCGGAGACCTACGTCTACCAGCGCGGCGACACCGACGTGGACGTGCTCAAGCGTGCCCATGCCGCGATGGAAAAGGAACTGGCTGCCGCCTGGGACAGCCGCAGCGACGACCTGCCGCTCAACACTCCGTACGAACTGCTTACCCTGGCCTCCATCATCGAAAAAGAAACCGCACTGGCCAGCGAGCGTCCGCAGATTGCCGGCGTGTTCGCGCGCCGCCTGAAAATGGGCATGCGCCTGCAGACCGACCCCACTGTCATCTACGGCATTGGCAGCAGCTACGACGGCAACATCCGCAAGCGCGACCTCACCACCGATACCCCGTACAACACCTACACCCGTGCCGGCCTGACCCCCACGCCGATCGCCATGCCCGGCCGCGACGCGCTGCACGCCGCCGCGCAGCCGGCGCCTGGCAACGCGCTGTACTTCGTCGCCGTGGGTGACGGCAGCGGCGCGCACGTGTTCTCGGCCACCTACGCCGACCACAACAGCGCCGTCGCCCGTTACCTGCAGCAGCTGCGCCAGCAGCGTGCGCAGCAGCAGGCACAACCGCAATGAGTACCGACCTGCGCCGCCACCCGCACTTCATCAGCCTGGAAGGCGGCGAGGGCGCGGGCAAAACCACCGCGCTCAACGCCATCCGGCAGGCGCTGGAAGCACACGGCCACACCGTGCTGCTCACCCGCGAGCCCGGCGGCACGCCGCTGGCCGAGCGCATCCGCGCGCTGGTGCTGACCCCCGACCCCGAGATCGCCGCCGAGCCGCTGAGCGCCGAGGCCGAGCTGCTGCTGGTGTTCGCCGGCCGCGCCCAGCACGTGCGCCAGGTTGTGCAGCCGGCACTGGCCCAGGGCACCTATGTGCTCAGCGACCGCTTCACCGATTCCAGCTACGCCTACCAAGGCGGCGGGCGCGGGCTCGACCCGGATCTGATCGCCGAGCTGGAGCGCCGCACCGTTGGCCTGCAGCCCGGCCTGACCCTGCTGCTCGACGTGGATGTGGCCGTGGGCCGTGCCCGCGCCAGCGGCCGTGACGAAGGCCCGGACCGTATCGAGCGCGAGCAGGACGACTTCTTCCAGCGCGTGCGTAACGTGTTCCGCCAGCGCGCCGCTGCCGAGCCGGAGCGCTTCCGCGTCATCGACGCCAGCCAGGACCAGGCCGGCGTCGCCGCCCAGGTGGTGGCCGCCATCGATGCTTACCTGGACAAGGAGGGCGGCAATGGCTGAGTTCTCCCCCTGGCAGCAGCGCGCCTATGACCAGACCGTGGCCGCGCTCGACGCCGGTCGCCTTGGCCATGGCCTGCTGATCTGCGGCCCGGCCGGCCTGGGCAAGGCCGAGGTGGCCCTGCAGCTGGCCAAGCACGTGCTGGAGCGCGGCGAGCCCGCCGCCGCCCAGCGCGCTGCCCAGCTGATCGCCGCCGGCACCCATCCGGACCTGCAGCAGGTGTCGTTCATTCCGAACAAGACCGGCGACAAGCTGCGCACCGAGATCGTGATCGAGCAGGTCCGCGAGATCTCGCAGAAGCTGGCCCTCACTCCGCAGTACGGCGTGGCCCAGGTGGTCATCGTGGACCCGGCCGACGCCATCAACCGTGCCGCCTGCAACGCGCTGCTGAAGACCCTGGAAGAGCCCCAGCCCGGGCGCTACCTGTGGCTGATCAGCAGCGACCCTGCGCGCCTGCCCGCCACCGTGCGCAGCCGCTGCCAGCGCCTGGAATTCAAGCTGCCGCCGCGCGAGGAAGCGCTGGCCTGGCTGCAGGCCCAGGGCCACAGCGAAGCCAGCGCCCGCGAGGCGCTGGACGCCGCCCGCGGCCACCCCGGGCTGGCCGATGACTGGCTGAAGAACGACGGCCTGACCCTGCGCCGGCAGGTCGCCAGCGACCTGGAAGCCCTGGTCGCCGGGCGCAGCAGCGCGGTGGAACTGGCCCAGCGCTGGTGCGCGGACGAACACGCCGCCCTGCGCCTGCGCTTCGCCGCCGACCTCGCATTGACCCAGGCCAGCGGTGGTGGCTTGACCGATGCGGAGCGATTGCACAAGCTGGGGGCCTGGTTCGACGCCGCCAACCGTACCCGCGATCTGCTGCGCACTACCGTGCGCGCCGACCTGGCGGTGGTGGAATTGTTGTTGGCCTGGAACAAGGTCAACGAGCGGCACGCAAAGGGGAATAGATAAATGAGCGCCACCAACGCCCGCCAGGGCATCCTGTCGCTGGCCGTCAAGGACAAGGCGTCGCTGTACAGCGCCTACATGCCGTTCATCAAGAACGGCGGCATCTTCGTGCCCACGCCCAAGCGTTACTTCCTGGGCGACGAGGTCTTCCTGCTGCTGACGCTGCCGGACAGCAGCGAGCGCCTGCCCGTGGCCGGCAAAGTGGTGTGGGTGACCCCGGCCGGGGCCCAGGGCAACCGCGCCGCCGGCATCGGCGTGCAGCTGGCCGACGGCCAGGAAGGCGAGAACGTGCGCAACAAGATCGAGACCGCGCTGGCCGGCACGCTGAACTCGGACAAGCCCACGCACACGATGTGAAGGCGAGTGTAAAAAAGCGTTGACGACCTCGAAATCCGCCCTATAATGAGCGGCTCAGCAACACACCGGGCGGTTAGCTCAGCGGTAGAGCATTGCCTTCACACGGCAAGGGTCACAGGTTCGATCCCTGTACCGCCCACCATGTTGCGGAAACTAAGAAAGCCGACCCATTGGGTCGGCTTTTTTGCTTTTGTCCTCCCTTCGCCGGATGGTGGTCGTTCGATCTTCGCAAAGGTTGGACAGTTGTGCGCCGGCAGCAGACTCGATGTGTCCTGAATCGACGCTAGTATGTATGCCTGTCAGAACACGCATCGATACTTAGGAGAAAGGCACCATGGCCGGTAGATCGATCCGCATCTTCCTCGTTGATGGCACTCCTTCTGGGGTTAGGACGGCAGAACTTGGTTTATCTACTATCAAAGCGTTAGCTGTTCCGCGAGCATCGCTTCCGTCAGTCGCGTCTCGAGCGGAAGTCAGAAAAACCGGCGTCTATGTGCTGATCGGACCTGATCCAGATTCCCCAGGGCAGAAGATAATCTACATAGGCGAGGCGGATACGCTAATCAAGCGAGTCTCTGATCACAATCGCGACATTGACAAGGACTTTTGGGAGGAGTGCGTCTTCTTCGTTTCTAAAGATGAGAATCTCACCAAGGCCCACGGGAGATATGTCGAAGCGCGTTTGATCTCGCTCGCGCTAAGCGCAAAGCGTGCGAAAGTTTCTAATGGAACGGTGCCATCTGAGGAGGGCCGACTGCCGGAGGCGGATGCAGTTGAGATGGAAGAGTTCATTGGGCAGGCACGAGTTCTACTCGGCTCCCTTGGCTATGACCTTTTTGAGCCTTCAGCCAAGGCGACGGCGGGTCAGTCTGATCGTGTGCCCGAAGATGGAGTAGTACTCCTGCAGTACGCCGGAGATGGTTATCGCGCCAAAGCAGTCCTGGATCAAGATGCAGGGCAGTTCACAGTTGTATCAGGATCAAAGTCGAGGAGGGCGGAGGCTCCATCTCTGCAACCCACCTACAAAACACTGAGAAACCAGCTTCAGAAAAGCGGAGTTCTTGTTCCGTTGGATGATATGTCTTATGAGTTTTCTCAGGACTATTCATTTAGCTCCCCCACGGCAGCAGCTCAGGTCGTATCCGGAATCACCGTCAACGGACGCATTGCCTGGCGCGTGCTCGGCACCAATCAGACTTTCGCTGAATGGGAGGACGCTCAACTCGGCTCATCGGACTGAGTGAGTCAAATCTGGTTAATCAAGTGCCTGTGATGTAACACTTTTACGGGGAAGAGATGAAGAAGTTCTGGGGCATAGTTACGGGCAAATCGTTCATGGCACTGCTCGCACTGGTGGGCTTTGGATTGGCAATTTACACGGCATTCTTCTACGAGAGAAAGCCACATTTGGTGTTCTCCGCCTCTACTCCCACGAAAGTATTCGATGTCCATCAGCCGATTGGTGGTCTTGAAATAAGCTATGGCGGTGAGAATCTCCGTGGTGGAAGGAGTAATCTGTGGGTGATGTCGGTAACCTTGCGTAATGAAGGAAATGCAGAAGTTGGAATGGGTGATTATGACGCTAGGGAGCTGCTGGGCATACGTGTACTGGATGGCCAGCTCTTAGAGCAGCCCGCGGTTCAATCTGAAAGCAAATACATCCTAAGGAACGTCGGGCTTGTTCGCAGTGCGAACGATGTTCGTTTCTCTCCGTTCATAATTGAGCCAGGTGAGTCTGTGACGCTTAGCTTGCTCATCCTTGGTAGCGATACGGTCCGACCAAAGATTGCTGCAACGGGAAGGGTTGCTGGTGCTTCTGAAGTGGAGGTGCGTAGCGCCGATTCCGGTGTTCAATCTGGAATAATTAAGGATGCATTCTATGCCGAGCGCTGGTGGATTCAGCTCATTCGCATCCTCGCTTACTCGCTGCTATTTGTTCTTTTGATGGCAGCGCTTGCTGTTGCTTCGACGCTGGCGGTTGCGCCGCTTGAGAAGGCGCGTGAGAAAAGGAAAAGAGCGGATCGAAGAGAAAAGGTTGACGGATTTAGGCTCGGAGATTCCCTGTCCGCAGAAGAGAGGTCTTTGGCGGGCCTGTACCTGGAAGGTGGGATGTCAGCCCTTGGTGAGGCAAATCGCACAATTCTAAGACTGCTCGAGCGGCAAAAGGTAATTGAGGATCTGACCTCAGGGCTGGGTGCCGAGCGGTTCAAGGAGATTGCCGCTGATTACTTTTCTCTATCCTGGGCGATGCGTGAAGGTGTTGATGACTTGGAGAAGGGCGGACTCATTGGTCTTCAGGAAATGGAAGTCGCGCAGTTGCGTGCGCTTCTTGATGTGATAGAAAAGCTCCGCGCGCATTTTGATCCTGCCTTTGATTTGAATGAAGATCATGGGGTTTTTAGGGTGTTCACGATGGATGGTGGTAAGCGAAGTTACAGGCTTGATCGAAAGCGTAATGGCGAGATCATGATGGACTAATGATCTCGCAGTACTGGAGTGGGCAGGCCGGATTTCAAGCGATCTTAATCCTTGGCAGTGAGCGCATTCATCGATGCGCTCACTGCCGCCGTCACTCCCCTGTGTGGCTAATGATTCGCTTTCATGTTCCGACGGATGATGCAGTCCTCCTTCCATTCGATCGCCATCCGGCTGCCAACTTTCCAGCCCGCGCGTGCCATCCACATGCCCCGCAGCCAGAGACACGGGATGTTGTAGCTGGCTAGATTTGTTTGCCAGTCGGGTCTTGTCTTGCGACGACCCGAAGCATCATCGGCTTGGTGAAGTAGAGCCGGCGCTCCATGGGTTTGATGTCGGATTTCTATTTCTTGGAATCCGTCATGTGTTACCTCGTTGAGTGAAGTCTCCTTCGCCGAAATGACGAGGGGGTCGGGAGGTTGATATCCGCACGGATGACGGCATGACGTATTCCCCGGGCTGTTCTATTTCGCCACCCTCCCGACGTTTAACGCCTCACTCTTGATCATCCGCGGAGATATCAGCTCCTTGGGGCGCACTCTGCACAACAGATCGTGCGATCCGAAAATCGTACTTTTGCAACGATACTGGACGACGGAAGTCCGAGGCCAACGAGGCGACGCAATCGAGCCGGAATCCGGTGCGGTAGCCCCAGTTTCGCGATGCGCGTCACGCCCGTTCGCTTCGGCGTCATAGATTCGTCGCGGAGAAGTTGCCATCTGCGACAGCAAGCAAATTTGACGCGATTGGCAACAACTGCGGATGTGGCTCGATTTCAGTAGTGCGCGCGGCAGATGAGGTTGGTGCCACTGGCTGCTTTTGCGGACCTCATTGCGGTCTGGACAAGCGGCGGCGTCCCTCCAGTTTGACTGCGGTGGCGTTGAACGTCCTACACTCCGTTCTCGGCTGACCTTCACCAGAGTGGTGAGCAGTCATGCAAACCCACGGTTCGAAGGAGGTGACGAATTGATGTCATATCCAGGGCGGTGCGGTTGATCGCCCCCATCGCCTTGTTGGCCGCAAGGTGCGGCGAAGGAAAAGCCACCGGGGCTTGGGAACTTGGGCCGCAAGATCAGTCTTAATGAAGGGGATGGCGACCAGGCGAGCGCCGCCCAACTCTGAGCCAATCCGCTGTTCCAGCAGGCGTTGGCGGGACTGGAGAAGCCCGGGCCTGTAACCGGTATGTATGCGGATGCGGTTGGCTGAGGGCAGCTAGCCGACCCATAGGCTAGACTTCCAAGCATCTTCTCCCAGCGAGTAGGTAATGGAGATGCTTCGCAATGGACGCCGTATCCCCGTGGCCGTGCTGGTTGGCGCGGTGGCGCTTGGAGTCACAGCCTGCGCCCAGCCATCAAGAACCAATAAGGAAGACGTCATGCAGGACGCAGTATCCGCTGAGATTCAGCGTGAACAGGACAAGGCTGCCGCGATTTCGGATTCCCTTGTACCGGAAGGGGAGGGGACGCCTCCCGAGTGGAAAGGCTTCCCGGCGTTGAAGCCCGGGCCGGAGCTGAGCTCGGCTGAGCTCGTTGCTCAGGTTCACGGCCTTGCCAAAGGATTGCGCACCTATGCTGACGCCGATCCAGAGAATGTGGCGCGAGTTCTTGGAATCGCGTTGCCCGCCGACGCTGAAGATCGTAGGCGCGGTGTTTCGGGCAAGGTTGGAAGCAGCACTTACGATTGGGCGGTATGGAAGAGATCGCCTTCCGCCGCTGCCCACTCTGTGCAGTTGGTGCTCAGTCCGGCTGAGGCATGCTTGAGCTTCGATGGTTTGAGCAAGCCGTTTCGCGCGGATGGTTTCACGATGTATGTGCCGACGTATGGTTATGATCGCCGGATTACGTTCTACAAGCCTGTCGATCCGGGGTTGACCCTGTACGTGGCCGTCACTGTTGACCACCGTGAGGCCCCGATCCGTGCCTGCGTCGTTATGATCGAGCTAGAGCCAAGTGACGAACCATTCCGGTGAGCAACTCGATCTGAACAATCGCGGAGGGCGCTCCCCAATGAGAAGCAGTAAAAGTGGACGCAACCTGCGCTACGCGGCCATCGGGTCCGCGCTGATCCTCGCGCTGTCCGCGTGTGCCAAGCCGACACCCACCAGTAATGAGCAGAACATGCAGGATGCGATAGTGACCGATATGCGGGCTGCGCAGGATCAGGCAGCTGCATTCTCAGATGCTTCAATTCCTACCGATTCCGTACCTGTGCCCGACCAGGGTGACTACCCTGCGCTGGCGAAGGGGCCAGAGCTGACCGCGAATCGTGTAGTGGAGCAGGTGCATGATCTTGCGAACGCACTCAAATCCCAGGCCGACTTTTCTGCCGATCAGGTTCAGAAGGTGCTGGCAATTGACCTGCCTCCCGATGCGTCTGCCCGACGCCGAGGAGCACAGGGAGCAATCGGGGAAGGGACGTACGGGTGGGCAGTTTGGAAGCCTGTTCCCACCCGCGAGAGCCATCGAATTGCCTTGACGCTGAGCCCAGCGGAGGCATGTCTGAACTTTTACGAGATCACGAAGCCGCTGCTGGCGGAAGGATTCCAGCTGTACACGCCGACCTCCGGAGATGACGGCCGCATCACTGTCCATAAGAACGTGGCGTCTGGCGCTCTGCTTTACCTTTCGATCACAGTGGAAGATCGAAGCGCACCCACCTGCGCCAGCCGGGTGACCTTCGAGATGGAGGCCGGCGATGCTTGATCCACGCATCGAGCGCATGCTGATGGGCCGTTTACGACAGCGATTAGTCTTACGGGGAACGGGGGAACTCGAGTGCCGGTGCCATGGATCGGGCTAACCCCGCAGGTTTTCGTAGCGTGTCGGAACACGGTTGCCGAGTATGCTTCTCAGTCAGCATTACCTACGTGCGTTAGTTTGCTGTTTACACTCTGTACTCGGCTCGCCCCCATTGGCGACGGCGAAGTGGTCAGTCACTCAGGGAGTGCGTGATGCGAAGGATGGATATCTATTTTCGTGCAATGTTGTTGGCTGCATGCACCTGCGTGGTTGCAGGATGCACGGTCGGTGATGTCTTCAGCCCAGAAGCAAAACAGGAAAGAAGAATGAGAGAGCAAACGCAGGGAATGCTGGACGACATCGTGGCCTCGGGGAAGCCGCAGGGGTTTGAGGAGATTGACGTAAGTGCGAAGGTTGCCGAGCGCTTCCCCGTCGGGACCAACAAGGCCGCCGTGGTGAAGGCATTCGAGGAGATCAAGGGTGCATTGACCTATGACAAGGCCCCCGACGCTCTGACTGTCAGGTACGACCTGGGCATGGCAATGTTCGATGTGGACCCCAGAACCATCGTGATGAAGTTCACCTTTGATGCATCCGGTGCGCTGGTTGCCGTTCACGCCGTTCACGTAAAGAACCAATAAGGGCCGCCACGTCATGGATGAGAAGATTGAGGTCGGCTACCGTCGAATTGGGGAGCTTCTAGGCAAGGATGTTCACCACAAGTTCCTGATCTACACGGACAAGGAAGGCACCCAGCATACGATCAGCGGCTGGACGGGGAAGTCAGGGCCGGGCCTGCCGTACGGAAACATTCGCGTCGATGCCAATGCACCTTACGACGCGAAAAACCCCGATCATCCGTCGAAGTCGAGTTCGACCGAGCAGCCGCAGTACCGTGAACTCATCGCTACGCATTCGGATCTTTCGCTGGTCTGGAAGCAGATGACTGCCGATGCGAAGGCCAAAGACGGCAAGTACCCGTATGATCCTCAATTGCAGAACTCCAACACGCTTGCCGACAGCGTGCTTCGGGACATCAAGTTGCCCGAGCCCAAGAAAGACGGCCTCGATGGGCATTGGGCTCCAGGTTCGGGTCGGGCGTTGGATGAGTCACTCAAACCGGTGGTACCGGGTCTGACAAACTCCAACCGGACCTTGAGCTTGAACGACGGCGATTCCGATGCTGCGCGTGATGACCAACTGCGTGCTGATCCGCTGTTCAAGCAGGCGTTGGCCGGATTGGACAGGATTGGGCCTGGAGCTGGGATGTATGCGGATGAAGCGGGCAAGGAGAACTTGGCTGCAGCACTGGCCGCAAAGGCGCGCTCGCAGATGCCACCGCTTCCGGAGATCCATGATGTGCTCCGTGGGGCCAATGGCGACAATCTTTTTGCCGTGTGGAAGAACCCGGGTAATGATCAGCACATGCTGCGCGCCCACGTGGCTGTGGATGAGGCCGTGAGACGGCCGGCGGAGCAGAATTTGCAGGCGCTGGCGTCTGCTGCTGATCAGCAGGAGCGGGTGCAGCTGGTTGAGGTTGAGTTGGGTCGTGGTGGTATGCGGATGGGGTAGGGGGAGGGCAGCCGGGCAGAGTAGCCGGGCAAGGCCCGGCTCTACATTTGGTGTTCTTAGATTGGAGGCATCGCTGGTGAGCGGTGGTTTGTCATGAACAACGTCACGTCATTGGTGCCCGTGCATCCGGGCAAGTATCTGGTCGAGAAGTACATGGACCCGTTAGGTATCTCTGTCGATGAGCTGGCAACGGACATCAGGGTTTCGCCTGATCTTGTATCGGACATCATCGCAGGACGTAAGGGCGTTACCGCGGAAACTGCGATGCGTCTTGGGCGCTACTTCAGAACCACTACTATGTTTTGGATGAAGATGCAGAGTAATTACGACATGCACCTTGCGCGCATCAAGTATGCGAAATCGATTGCGCGGGTTCGTCCCATGAAAGGGCGAAAGGTTCCGCCGTCTGCGGACATTCTTCGGTTTCGCTCGTAGGGGAGTCGCACTTTGCTGGTGAGATCGCGCCAGGAGCAGCCGGGCGAGCCCGGCTCTACGGGATCTCCGGTGGGTCGAACTGATTGATTGCTGCCGTATCCTCCATCTGACCATGATCCGTTGGGAGCCGATCGACAAAAGCGCGGGGCGGCAGAAGTTGAAGTGGCGCTGGTACTCAAACGATGCGCTGGTATCCGAACTCAAGTGGGCGGCCACCTTCAAGCAGACGCCATTCGAGACATTGGGGACGATTCCAGCTTCCGCGCTTGGTCCCGGAAAGCATCGCGTCGAACTCTATATTGGTGACGAACTGTACGACACCCAGGAATTCGAGGTGGCCGAGGCTGTTGCACCTGATGCCAACAGTGCGCCTGCTGTTCCCGTTGATGGTGCGGCTCCAACGGACTGATGCCGACCACGGATGCCGCAAAGCAAGCGCCCCGGTCTTCTGCTATGGGTCGCTGAAGCGGCCCTTGCTGCGCTCGCAGGAAAGGGCGCACGCCTCGGTCTTGAAGGCATCAATTACCGACTGCATTGCGCTTGGGTCATCCAGCTTTTCCTTGTCCAGGATAAGCTGGGTTGCCTGGATGACGCTGTCGCGCATCTCCGGCGACAGTGCCGCTGCCGTTTCCCGTGCCACAGGAATGATCTGCGCTGCCAGTGCGATGCGTTCATCAGTCGGCGTATCCGGATTCATTACACCCCCCATTGCCGCCATCGTGAACGCGCGGAATGGCTGGGTCTGCATCCCCAGCATGCGATTCTCGTCCTCGCGTGTGACCCCCTCAAGGGGCCAGTTCTCAGCGTCATTGAGCAGCAATCGGGTATTGCAGCGCATCTGCTCAAGAAACACTTGTGTGTGCAGGCGTCGCACGTCAGGGCTGGCCGACATGAGGTCTTTTGAGGTGGCGGTACCTGAAGCCTTGTCGCCAGTGTTGGCGGCAAGACCCGCCTCACCCACGCGATAGATCTCCATGACAGCGTCAAACGCCTTGTGGCACACTTGGAATCCCTCCAGGGTTTCATGCGGAGCAATCTCGGCAATCCGCGACATCGGTTTGTAGACGTCTGCGAGCCTGGCCTCAAGTGTTCTCCAGTCCACCGGTCTTGAACCAATTTCCTCGATGCTGGCGGTTGCGGCCGCTTTCAGCCGGGAAACGGCCGCGTCCTGTTCGGACCTGAGGGAGGATGCATCTGTCGCGCTGGCGGCGGTGACGGGCAGCGCACAGAGCAGGGTCAGCAGCAGGCCAGGGGTGAAGCGGAGGGGTGTGCGGGTAACGTCCATGTTTTCCTGAATCAGAGGGTTGCCGGACCAGTATAGGGGCCGGGATCTGCTCGGAGCGGAATCCAGACAGTTTCAGCATCTATGCCGCCGATGCGGCCACGGTGGTGGTGATTCCCAGCGAAGGCGTGCTGGAAATCTGGGCGCACCACAGCCATGCCTGGCCATCTTCGCCCGCATTCGCACGTTTCCTTGCCGCTGGGCTGGGTTGTACGGTCCGCTGTGACCCCGGCGCGGAGGCACCGGATATCGACCCGTATTCCGATGCGCTACCTGAGATAGACGGCGAGGGCGAGCGCATCGTCACCCTGTCCTGATAGGACATGCCATGCGCGTCAATGCAGATCGTCTGCGCGGCGCGAGACGCCCCAGCATGCGCTGACGTCGATGACGTGGGCAAGGAGAACCTCGCCGCAGCACTGGCCGCGAAGGCGCGCACGCAGATGCCACCGCTTCCGGAGGTCCATGATGTGCTCCGCGGGACCAATGGCGACAATCTTTTTGCCGTGTGGAAGAACCCGGGTAATGATCAGCACATGCTGCGCGCTCACGTGGATGAGGCCGTGAGGCGGCCGGCGGAGCAGAGTTTGCAGGCGTTGGCGTCTGCTGCTGATCAGCAGGAGCGGGTGCAGCTGGTTGAGGTTGAGTTGGGTCGTGGTGGTAGGCGGATGGGGTAGGGGGAGGGCAGCCGGGCAGAGCAGCCGGGCAAGCCCGGCTCTACGGGATTTCTGGTGGGCCCGATTGCGCGAGTAACCCGAGCGGGTTGCCGGTGGGGTGACGTGGCCGGCTCACCCCATCCTTGGCCCCTGGCGGGTCTGCTCGTCCCTCTGCTGCTGTTCCTGTGTCTGCGCTTGCGCCAGTTGCTGCGTGCGGTCCTGCGCCTGCGCATCCCGGTTCTGGTTGGCCACTGCGTAGTGCTGTTCCGGTGCCGCAGCCAGCGCTTCCTGGGTCGGCATGTGCGCCCGGTTGGCGGCGGGGTCCGGCGAGGCTCCCGGGCCGGAGCGCATCACGAACAGGGTGGTGCCGGCGGCGCGGGTCTCGGTAGCTTCATTCAACGCCATGTCCACCTTGTCGCCGGGCTTGAACCCGGCTTCGGTCGCCAAACGGTACGCACTGGCCAGCAGGCGGTCGCTGCTTTGGTCCCACGCCTTGTTGTGCCGCTCATCCAGTTTGGCCACAGAGGAGCGCAGCTGCTCCACCAGTCCGGCGTCTTCCGGGCGTGGGGCCATGCTGTGGCGGCGGTCCACTTCGGGGCGGTCAGGCGTGGCAGGCTGCGCGGGCCCGGTACTGTGCGGCGTGGGGGTGCTCGGTGCAGGCGCGGAAGGCGTCGTGTTGGGGGGTGGCTGCCCTTCCTGTGCAGTACCGCTTTGCGCACGTGCCTGCGCAATCTCTGCTGGCGTAGTGACCGACACCGTCTCCATCCGCTCGTCATCCTTGCCGGCCAGGGTGGCGAGTGAGCCATCCTTCTGCACCTGCAACATGAAAGTGCTGGAACCGGGCAGGTCGCGTGCGTGGTCCTGGGCAACAGCGGCCACAGCGGCGTCAATCTCCTCGGCGTTACGCGCGATGCCGGCGCGACGGTAGGCGTCCACCACTTGGCCGCGCAGGCCGTACTCGGTGGGGGTGGGATTGGCGCGGGCAATGTCGGCCATGGAGGTCAGTTCCTGCACACCGGCCTGCTGGCTCTGGCGCGTGCGGTTGAGCTCCTCGATGATGTTGCCTTCAGCCGGGTTGGTACCGTACACCCAGCCCGGGGTCTGCCACTGCCCGTTGGCGTCCTGGGTGTACTTCTCGCCGTTGGACGCCATCAGTGGTTGTGTCTGCGTCTGGGCGTTGGTGATCACCTCGGGTACGGCTTCGATCTTGGCGAACTCATGCCACCCATACTGGTTGAACGCCACCTGGTAACGGGCAGCCAGTGCCTCGGGCGTATTGGCGGCGTTCTGGGCAATGATGCGCTGCGATTCCAGTTCCAGCTGGCCAGCCTTTTCCGGGCTGACCGCTACGGCGCGATCAATGGGGATGCGCCCGTCAATCGTCTCGTGGATGGAGAGGTTCCATTCGCCGTTCTGCGGATTGCGCACATAGTGGCGGCTGGTTTCAAACGGCTCACGTGGCGGCGTGTTGTCGCCGCTTGCATCCAGCTTGAACGGGTTCTGCGGCTTGGGCAGGTTGGCCATGCCGAGCGAATACGAGTCATTGGCGGCCTTGTAGTTCAGCTCATCCACCAGTCGGCCGCCGGCCACCACAGTGGTGTCACGGTAGCTGCCGTCAGGCTGCGGCGTGCGCACGCTGCGGCTCCAGGTGCCGTTGGTGTCTTCGGGGTCGCGGCTCCATTCGTTGCCGCTGCGATCCACCTGGGTGTAAACGGCTTTCTTGTCCTGGTACTGAGCCCAGTACTCACCGGCAAAGCCGCCGGCCACGCCGCCTACCAGGCCGGTGACCACTGCGCCTGGGCCGGTCCACGACCCGGTGAGGGCCCCATAGCCTGCGCCCAGCAGGAATCCGCCGCCAAACCCGCCTACGGTGCGACCTACGAAGTGTGTGCCGGCAGACATCGCGCCTGCATCGTTGCCTTCGCTACGCAGTTGGGCCACGCGGTGACCGGTGATGGCGAAGTCCACGGCCAGTGCGGCTACGCCCGCGACCCCGAGTACGCGTGCGCCGGTGATCTGCCCGCGCGTGGCGACGGCCTCGGCGGCACCTTCAGCGGCACCGGTTCGGCCTGCGGTGCCGGCCAGTTCAGGAGCCGTAGGTGCGGGGGCGGGACGCGCTATGGTGAGCGGCATCTCCGGGTTGAGCGCGGTGCGCACGCGTAAGGCGGTGGGCTCGGTCAGTGGCAGGCGGCCGCCCTGATTGGCCTCTTCAATTGCGGTGGATAACGATGCGCGGCCGCCCCAACGCTCGCTCAGGGTGGAACTACCGGGCTGGTCAATGGCATCCAGCGCTAGTCTTACGTTGGCCTCGGATTGGGTGACGCCGCGCCAGCGCAACTCGGATGCGTTGAGCGTTTTCTGTTCGGCAATCTGCGCCGCATGGGTGCGCTCGTAGCCGTCGAGGTCAGCGAAGAAGGTGCGGACCTTGGCGTTGGCCTCGGCCGGCGTCATGCCCTCGGGTGTATTCGTGACCAGGTCGCCGTTGATGATGCCGGCGCGCAGGGTTTGAGAGAGGTTATCGAGACGGCCGGCCATGCGCTCAGCGGCGGCTGCTCGAACCTCGGGCGTTGCATTCCGGCCTAACAGGAGTTGGCCGTCTGGTGACTGCTCAAGTTCCTCGATCGCCAGCAGTAGGCCATCGGAGTACGCGCTGAGTGGGCCGCCCGAATGTGGCGAGAGCCCCATCTGTGCCGCCAATGCAGGCGTAGCGGGGAGGTTCAAGATGTTGGTCGCGCCGTGCAGCTTGAAATGGCCGCTGTCGGCGAGAAGCTGGAGCAAGCGACTGTTTTCAACCGCCACCTGCTCAATCAAGTGATGCCCTTGGAAAACCGGTATGTCACCCATTGGTGCAACCTCTCTCAAGAATCCGTTTGAGGGTGTTTTCGATTAAAGCTCAGCTACATCGCGCAGTCTGACGCCGCTCAGATCGGCCGCAGTCAGTGCCTCGAACATCACGTGATCGCAGACGGGAGGCGCACCAAGACTCTTCTGGCGGAAAATGTGTGCATCCGCTACGACACCGGCATCGAACACCAGGCTTGCTCCGCCAAGCACGCTGTAGACCTTCACATCCTGGTTGGTCTGGTAGTCGTGCTCGAGCTTGACCTTCACCCGTGACGCGGCCTCGTCCAACGCGTCGAGCGTACGCACCACGTCACATAGATAGTAATTGGGCCCTTGTGTACCGTCGGAAGGGCTGAACTTACATGCAGCAAAGGCAAAGCCCTTCGCGTCGACCTGCTCAAAGACCCTCTTGAGCGCCTCGGAAACTACCCAGATTCCGCTCAGGACTTCAAAGTCGCGTGGCGGTCCGCCCTTTTCTGGCAGGTGGATAAGATGAGGTTGTTCCCGGTATTGACCAGGCTCCCCTGTGGGTCGCTCTACAATGCCAACGTCCGGATGGATCAGCGCGTCCTTGTTTCCGAACACCAGGCCTGATATCTCGCCATTACCTCGGAGGCTTGGATCGATCAGGAAGTACTTTCCCTTTTGGGACTCGGACTCAGCTGAGACAGTATTTACGGTCGGTTCGGTCACGGTGGCTTCCATCATGGATGCAGGGGCAGAACGAGACAGCAGATTGGCCGATGCTAGCCGGGCCTGCGCGCGGCCACAAGGTCTGATGGGCTGCCAGCATGTCTCTCCGCGTGGATCGATCTCCCGAGCTTTGAGGCGGGATTTACGGCGACACGCATGGCGTGTCACTACGGAGGCAACCACGTAGAGACGCGCCATGCGCGTCTGCTTCATCAACGTCCCCCCACACAAGGAACTCCCATGACACAGGTATTCATCGTAGGTGGCGCAGGCAAGATCGGCCGCCGCGTCGCCCAGCAGCTCCACGCCCGCGGTCACCGCGCACTCTCCCTGTATCGCACACCGGAACAGGCCGCAGAGTTGCAGCAGCTCGGCGCAGTCCCCGTGCCGGGCAACCTCCTCGAACTTGACGAAGCCACGCTGGCGAACCTCATGTCCGGCAGCGACGTAGTGGTCTTCACCGCCGGCGCAGGTGGCAAGGGTGGCCCGGAAATGACCAACGCCATCGATGGGCGCGGGCTGGAACTGGCGGTAGCCGCCGCCCGCCGCGCCAATGTGCGCCGCTTCCTGCTGGTCTCCGCCTTCCCCGAGGCCGGTCGTGGGCGTCAGGTCTCCGATACCTTCGAGAACTACATGGCGGTCAAGAAGCAGGCCGACGTGTATCTGGCGCAAAGCGACCTGGACTGGGTCATCCTTCGTCCCGGCACCCTGGTCGACACGCCGGGAACAGGCAAGGTGCAGGCCGGGCTGGCCATCCCGTATGGCAATGTGCCGCGCGACGATGTGGCTGCCACGTTGGTGGCTCTCATTGAGAAGCCGGCGATTACCCGGGTGATCATCGAGCTCACCGAAGGCGACACCCCGGTGGGCGAGGCGCTGGAGCCATTTGCCTAGGGCGCTGGGCCCGTCACATCAGGGCTGGGGGTGGGGCGGCATACTCCGCCCAGACGCCCGGCCCGGGTCCAGTGAGGGTTCGATCATGCGCTTCCCGCTGCTGTTATCCAGATGGGTCAGTGATGGCTGCAGGGCAGTGTTCTGCGGGCAGGTGCAGCGCCTGACGCCGTTGAGGCGTCGCTGATGCACTGCGGGCGGAGTCGCGCATGGACCTGATCCGGCTGCTGCGTTCCCTGGAGGAATTCCTCTACGAGCTTGTCGGCTGGCTGGTGTTCTACCCACGCACGTTCTGGCGGGTGCTGACGCGGCCAGGCGAGGTGGCGCGCTATACCCGCACCGAGCTCAACAAGGACCAGGAGCTGCGATTCCAAGATGCCATCAGCCCGGTACTGATGCTCATCCTGTCCGTGGTCCTTGCCCATGCGCTGGAGATGGCGCTGCGCATGGCGTCGCCACAGTTGGGCTCGCCCGTTGGCAAGTTGCTGTTTGGCAGCGAGCAGGGGCTGCTGCTGACCCGCTCCGCTGTGTTCTGCATCTATGCGCTGGGTGCAGCGCTGGGGACACTGCGTCGACAGCGGGCACCGGTCAATCGGGAAACGCTGCGCGAGCCGTTCTCCATCCAGGCGTTCCTGGCTTGCCCGTTTGTTGTGATGCTGGCGTTTTCGCAGGCGGCAACGATCTCGCTGCGTTCCGAGTGGTCGTGGGCTGGCCCGGTATTGGGCATCGTCGCAGTCGCCTGGTACCTGTGGGCGCGTACCCGTGCATTCCTGGCCTTGAATGCGGTGTCGCCGTGGCGGGCGTTCTGCTGGGTGGTTCTGTCATTCGCACTGACGACGGTTGTGATAGTGGCCCTGTTTGCTGCCATCATCCTTTGAACCCAATCAGGAGTGAATACTCATGGCAGACCCCTACAACAGCGGCATTCCCGGCACCGCCGCCCCGCAGTTGAATGATTCCATGGTGACCACCGCTTTCGAGCTGCCGGGCTACCGCATTGCCCGCAACCTGGGCGTGGTACGTGGCATCACCGTGCGTTCGCGATCCATCGTGGGCAACTTCCTCGGCGGCATCCAGACCATTTTCGGCGGCAACATCACCATCTATACCGAGCTGTGCGAGCAGGCTCGCGAGGAAACCTACCGCGACATGGCTCGCCATGCGCGCCAGTTGGGGGCGAACGCCATCATCGGCATGCGTTACGACGCGACTGATGTGATGACAGGGCTTACCGAGGTCCTGTGCTACGGCACGGCGGTGGTGGTGGAGCCGGTGCGCTGAGATGAGCGAGGTGGCCGCCTACGTGCTGGGTGTGGAAGAGAGCAGGGTGGTTGCGCTGCTCACGTCGGAACTGGGCACGCTGATCTGCGCGGAGCGGAATCCAGACAGTTTCAGCATCTATGCCGCGGGTGCGGTCACGGTGGTGGTGATTCCCAGCGAAGGCATGCTGGAAATCTGGGTGCACCACAGCCAGGCGTGGCCATCTTCGCCCGCATTCGCGCGCTTCCTTGCCGCCGGGTTGGGTTGTACGGTCCGCTGTGACCCGGGTGCAGTGGCACCGGATATCGACCCGTATTCCGATGCGCTCCTTGAGATTGACCGCGAGGGCGAGCGCATCGTCACCCTGTCCTGATCGGACACGCATGGCGTGTCCCTACGTAGTGACGCGCCATGCGCGTCACCGTGATCCCGATGCCTGACGGAAGAAGAACCCGAATCTTCCCGTACGGGAAGATTTTGACCAACATGGCCAATCAACCGCCAAACATTCCCGTACGGGAACATTTCAGCGCGTCCGCTTCACCCAGGCCCGCACCACCAGCCCGATCAATCCGGCAAAGACCACCCAGGACACGACGTCATACACGCCGTTACCCAACAGGGCGCTCACCAGCCCCACCACGCTGATCACCGCAATCCAGGCCGGTGCGGTGAACGGGCTGCCGGTCGGCGGCGTGGGGCGGCTCATGCGGCACCTCCGGTCTTCTCGGCGCGCTCGATCTCGGTCACCCGCGCCTCGGTGCTGCCGCGCTTGAACCACAGGTACAGGCCGCTGATCAGCACCACGATGGTGAGCAGGTCCAGAATGGCCCACAGGATCTTCAGCGGCAGGCCGCCGTAGTTGCCGAAGTGCAGCGGCTGGCTGAGCAGCAGTACGGTCATGTACACCGGCAGCTGCGGCTGCGCGGTCAGCTCGCCGGTAACCGCGTCGATCAGCACCGGGCGGTACATCCGTTCGGTCAGCGGGGTGTTGCCCTGCATGAACACGCCGTAGTGGTGGTCGCCGCTGTAGCCGGTGCCGGGGAAGCTGACAAAGGCCGGGCGCATGTCCGGCTCGGCGGCGCGCGCGGTGGCGACGGCGGCGTCCAGCGAGGCCAGGAGGGTGGGGCGTGGTTGGCCGGCGTAGCGGGCGGCGAACTCGCCCAGCTGTTCGTTCTGCCAGGCGGTTTCCAGCGGCTTGGCGATGGTGTTGATGGCCCCGGTCAGGCCCACCACCAGCGCCCAGCCCAGGGTGACCACGCCGATGACGTTGTGCAGGTCCAGCCAGGCTAGGCGGCGGCTGCGCCCGGTGCGCAGGGTGCCGAAGCGCTGCCGGCGCATGAAGGGGCCGTACAGCACCAGGCCGGAGATGATCGCCACCGCGAACAGCAGGCCCATCGCGCCCATGAACAGCAGGCCGGGCAGGCCGACGAACAGGTCGGTATGCAGGCGCAGCAGGAAATACATCACGCCTTCGTTGAACTGCGGTGCGGGTACCACGTCACCACTGCTGGCGTGCAGCAGTGCGGTTTTCATCTGCGGCGGTGGGGTATCCACGCGCTCGCCGGTGTTGACGTAGACGGTGTGGCCTTCCCAATCCCAGCCGATGAACAGCGGCACGTTGCCGGGGTACTGCGCGAGCGCGGTGTTGACCTGGTCATCCAGGTTGCGCGCCGGTGCGGTGTCCTGCGGGTGTTCGACGTGCGGTTCGCTGAGGTGGTCGATTTCCTCGGCGAAGATCAGCGGCAGCCCGGTCAGGCACAACAGCAGCAGGAAGGCGGTGCAGATCAGGCTGGTCCACTTGTGGACCAGGAACCAGGCTTTGATGGTGGTGCGTTGCATTGAGTTCTCTGGCGGCGGCTGGAGAGGGGATTGCGGTGGTGCAGGGTGAACAGCGAACGGCAGCCGGGCAAGCCCGGCTCTACGGGGATCCGCTCGAACGATCAGAACCGATAACTGATCGTGCCGGTCACCGTGCGCGGATTGCCGGTGAAGCAATCCCCGAAGTTGCGGCAAGGCGCGTAGTACTTCTTGTCGGACAGATTGGTGAAGTTCAACGCCATGGTCCAATCGACCACCTGGATTTCAAACAGGGCATCCACCAGCGTGTAGCTCGGCGTGCGGATGAAACCGCCGTAGCCCAGCGACTGGCTGTTGCCCACGTAACGGCCACCCAGGCCGACGCGCAGGCGCGACACGTCGTCAATCTGGAAGCCCTTGGCCAGCCACAGCGACGCCAGTTCCTGCGGGGTGTCGTTGAGGCGCTGGTTCACTTCCATCTCGAAGTTGCTCTTGGTCACCTTGGCGCGGTTGCGTGCGTACGCGGCGGTCAAGGTGATGTCCTGCGAGAACGCGAACTGGCCTTCCAGCTCCACGCCCTTGGACTCGATCTCACCCGTCTGGATCACGTTGAGCACGTTGTCCGGGTCATTGGTCTGGCGGTTGGTCTCGGTGATGCGGTAGGCCGACGCGGTCACCAGCACGTTCTCCACCGGCTGCCACTTGATGCCGCCTTCCCACTGGTCGCCTTCCATCGGCTTGAACGCGCGGCCGTACAGGTCCTGGCCGGTCACCGGCAGGAACGATTCGCTGTAGCTGATGTACGGCGAAACGCCCGCGCCGATCTCGCCGATCAGGCCGGCGCGGAAGGTGGTGGCATTGTCGGTCTGGCTGGGCAGGCCTTCGGTCTTGCTGCGGGCGTGGTCGCGACGTGCGCCCAGCACCAGCGACACGCGGTCGGCCCAGCGGATCTGGTCCTGCACGTACACGCCCAACTGGGTGGTGCGCTGGTCGGGCAGGCGGCTCCAGCCGTTGATGACGATGCCGCTGGAGACGGGGGTGTAGATGTCGATCGGGGTCGGGGTCGCGTCCAGTTGCAGCGATTCCTCGCGGTAATCGCTGTAGTCCACGCCGGCCAGCAGCAGGTGCTGGAACGGGCCGGTGGCGAAGTCGAACTGCAGGGCGTTGTCGCTGGTCAGCGAGCGCACGTCCGGGCGCACACCGTAGGCATTGCGGTTCACCAGGCGCTTCTCGGCGTCAATGAACGGGTCCAGCGGGTTGGTGTAGGTATCCGGATACAGTTCGCGGAACTCGGTCTTGCCGTCCAGGTAACGCACCGCCGAACGCAGGCTCACGGTGTCGTTGAAGCGGTGGTCGAACAGCGCGGTCACGCTGTACACGCGCGAATCGAGCTTGTCGAAGTCCTTGTCGCCCAGGAAGGTGCCGGGGTCCAGGCGCGGCATGCCCGGCGCGGCGTTCAGGGTGGCCACCACCGGCAGGAACTGCTGGCTGGAAGCGGTCTTGTCGTGCTGGTAGCTGGTGAGCAGGGTGAAGGTGGTGCTCTCACCACGCCAGCTCAGCGAGGGGGCGATGTAGATGCGGTCATCGTCGATTTCATCGGTCTGCATGCCGGCATTGCGGACCAGGCCGACCACGCGGCCAGCCACGGTGCCGGCGTCATTCAAGCTGCCGCCCACGTCGGCCTGGAACTGCTTGCGGTCGAAGTTGCCCAGCTGCACGCCCACCTCACCGCCGAGGTCGGTGAAGGTGGGGCGCTTGGTCATGGCATTGATGATGCCGCCGGTGGCACCGGCCCCGTACAACACCGAAGACGGGCCGCGCAGCACTTCCACGCGTTCCAGCCCATACACCTCGGTCCGGGCCAGCGGGCTGAAGCCATAGCTGCGGCGCAGGCCGTCCACGTACTGCACCGGGTCCAGGCCGCGCACGGTGCTGCCGTCGCTGCGGGTATCCAGGCCGTAGGCATCGGCGGTCACGCCGGCGCTGTAGCGCAGGGTTTCCTGCAGGTTGTGTGCACCGCGGTCGGTGAACAGCTCGCTGCTGACCACGCTGATCGCCTGCGGGGTCTGGGTCAGCGGGGTGTCGGTCTTGGTCGCGGTGCTGGCCCGGTTGGCCACCACGGTCACTTCATCCAGGGTCCGGGCGTCCTGGGCCTGGGCCAGGGCACTGGCCAGCAGGGTGGGAACCAGCAACAGCAGGGCACGGCGACGCGGCAGGGCGGTCATGGCGGCATTCCAGGGGTGAGGGACGGAATTATCGGGACCCCGGTGCGCCAACGCAAATGAGTCTCAGGTGCGGGTTGCCCCCGGTTTCATCCAGCTGCCACATCCCCTGCACGGCGCTTTCCCGCCGCCCTGCGTAGGGTAGGACGTCCCCGAACCCCACCGGAGACGCCGCCATGAATGTCCTGCAGACCGCCGCCCGCACCATGCGCAACGGCCTTGAGGAGATGGCGGCCCTGCTGGTCGGTGAGCGTGCCGACGACCTGCGCGCCGACGCTACCGCGGCCCCGGGGGTGGGCATTCCCATGCCGCGCCGCCTGCCGGTGCGACGGCCCCGCCTGAATGCCCGCAAGGGCATGGCTCCCTGGCAGAAGATCGGGGCGGGTCGCAGATAACGCCCGGACACCCCCCCGGCGCACCCTCCCACCCATGTCACGTACACGTCCGTTATGGCTAACTAGCGCCTATTCAACTGACGGATCGATGCGTGAAGACAGCAGGACGGTGGGGACTGGCAGGGATCATGCTGGTGGCGGCGTTATGGGTGGCAGGCCTGCTGGCGTATCAGCTGCCGGGCCCGGGCTGGGTTCGTGGTATCGCACTGGCGGCCTGGGGCACATTTGCCTTGATCACCGTCACGGCCGTTGCGCGGGCGCGCGCTGGCCGCTGGCCGGGTGCCGTGTTCGCCGCCGTGCTGGTGGCAACCGGCCTGTGGTGGCTGCTGCTCAGCCCCCGCCAGGACCGGGTCTGGGCCGATGATGTTGCCCAGCGTCTGAAGGTGGTCTCATTCGACGGCCAGCACGTGGTGCTGGACAACGTGCGCAACTTCACCTGGCGCACGGACGAAGACCACGATGTACGCTGGGAGCGCCGCGAGTACGATCTTGACCAGCTGCGTTCGGCCGACCTGATCCTGTCCTACTGGATGGGTCCGATGATCGCCCACACCCTGGTCAGCTTCGGTTTCGAAGACGGCCGCCAGCTGGTGTTCTCGCTGGAAATCCGCAAGGAACGCGGTGAAAGTTTCTCGGCGCTGGGCGGTTTCTTCCGCAAGTTCGAGATGACCCTGGTTGCTGCCGAGGAAACCGACATTGTGCGCGTCCGCAGCAATGTGCGCGGCGAGGATGTCTATCTTTATCGCCTCAAGGGCATGACCCGCGAGCAGCTCAAGGGCCTGTTCGCGTCCTATCTGGGCGAAGCCCGCAAACTGGATGCTGCGCCGGCGTTCTACAACACGCTGACCAGCAACTGCACCACCATCGTGTATGAGCTGGCCAAGCAGATCGCACCCGGTCTGCCACTGGACTATCGCCTGTTGGTGTCGGGCTATTTCGCCGAGTACGCGCGCGACCTGGGCGTGCTGACCCCGGACGTGGACTTCGCCACGTTGAAGGCGCGCGGCCGCATCACCGAACGTGCGCGTGCAGCGGGCGATGATCCGGCCTTCTCGCGTTTGATACGCGCAGGCGTTCCGGGCATCGACGCCGAGGCTGGCCGATGAGGGCGGTGCTGCACCGGCTCGCACCGGTGTTGGCGGCTGTCGCCCTGCTGCTGACCAGCGGCTGCGCCATGGTCACCATGAAGCAGGTCGCACCCACCGAGTACCTGGCCAACAAGCGTGGCGATGTGCTGACCAGTGGCGACTTCAGCGCCGCCTCGCGGGAAACCCTGAGCGTGATCGGGTTGAACGAGGATCAGTGCGAAAAGGACATCGTTGCCTGCGAGAAAACGCTCAAGAACACGATTGATGTACCCGAGGAACAGCGCCTGTCCGCGTTGTCCGAATTGTGGGTGAAGAACGCGCTGGCACTCAGCCCCAAGCCCAAGGATCGCGACAAACACCCGATGTCCGACGCGGCGCTGGATGCCTGGCTGGAAGCGGCGCGTTACGCCTACGCCTATCTGTTCTTCAGTGGGCGCACGCCATCGCAGCGTGCCTTCGAGGACCGCCAGACCCAGGTGCGCGACTACTACAACTACGCCGCCGAGCAGACCGCCGCCGTGGTCTTCAAGCGCAGCCGCGAAAGCGCGCTGGAAGGCGAGGACTACAACGCCGCCGTGGCCGGCGAACGCTGGACGCTGACCTCCGACTTCGACCAGCTGCGCCTGACCAGCATCCCCACCAGCATGGCGCCCGCCTCGTCGCTGAGCTTTGCCGGGCTGCGCAGCACCTACCGGCGCGATGGCTTCGGGGCCGAGCTGGTGGTGCTGATGGACCCGCCCAAGCTGGTGGCCCCGCCACCGGGCGAGAAAGCGGAAATTCCGCAGTACAGCGAAATGTCGGCGATCAACGCCACGGCATTGTTGAAGTTCAAAGGCAACAGCCTGCAGGAGGTGCTGGACACCACCCAGGTGCTGTTTGACGTGTATTCGCCCGAGTCCACCGAAAGCGTGGAACTGCACGGCGAAAAGGTACCGCTGGCCGGCAACTTCACCGCCGCGTACGGCATGTGGCTGGCCCAGAGCGGCTTTGCCACCCAGTCGCTGCGCACGCTGTTCGGCATGAGCGAAGGCATTGCCGAACCGCACATGTACCTGATGCAGCCGTGGGACCCGAACCGCCGGATCATCTTCATGCTGCATGGGCTGGGCAGCAGCCCGGAAGCCTGGGTCAACGTGGCCAACGAGATTCTGGGCGATCCGGAGCTGCGCGAGCACTTCCAGGTGTGGCAGGTGTACTACCCGACCAATGCGCCGATTGCGCTGAACCGCTACGAGATCGACCAGGCGTTCGACAACACCCTCAAGCACTTCGATCCCAGCGGCAGCTCGCGGGCTTCAAAGGACATGGTGTTCATTGGCCACAGCATGGGCGGGGTGCTGGCGCGGCTGCTGGTGAGTGATTCCGGCGAGGTGCTGTGGAACGACCTGCTGGCCAACTACAACCTGAAGGGCGAGCGCCTGAAGCGGGTGCAGACCAAGCTGGGGCCACTGCTGCACTTCGATGCCGAACCGAATGTGGAACGCGCGATCTTCATCGCCGCCCCGCACAAGGGCACCGACATCGCTGGCAACCGCCTGGGCCGGCTGATCGGGCGGCTGGTGCGACTGCCGATCACCCTGCTGGGCAAGTTCGAGGACGTGTTCCAGACCCTGCAGCAGGCCGAAGCGCAGTCGGCGCAGCCGAAGAAGCTGGTCATTCCCAACAGCATCGACAACCTGAAAGCCGACGACCCGTTCGTGAAGGCGTCCAGCGCGCTGCCGATCCGGCCGGGGCTGAAGTACCACTCGATCATCGCGCAGCGTAAACCCGAGGTGCCGCTGGAACAGTCCGATGACGGGCTGGTGCCGTACTGGAGCGCACACCTGCCGGGCGCGCTGTCGGAGAAGGTGATCATCTCCGGACACAGCGTGCAGGAAACCCCGCAGGCCGTGCTGGAGATCCGGCGCATCCTGCGCGAGGACCTGGAGGAAATGGGCGACGCCGGGCGTTGATCCGCCATGGCGTATCCACGTCTGTAGGGACACGCCATGCGTGTCCGCGCGGACCGTCAACGTTCGATCCTTACACCCGCCGCGCGACCACCACGCTCAATGCGGCCAACACCAGCATCACCCCGAAGATCAGCAGATAGCCCAGCACCACATCCACCCCCAGCATCATCGCGAACACCGACCCCGACACCGCCAGCGTGGTCGCCACCGCCAACGCCTCACTCAACTGCAGGGCCGAGCTGTTCGCACCCTGCTGCGCCGGCGGCGACAACGACAAGGTCAGCACCGACAGACTGGGATAGATCAACCCCATCCCGAGGCCCGTCAGCGTCCACCCGCCCAGCGCCAGCCACAGCGGTACACCTGGCTGCAGCGCCAGCGCGGTGGCAATGATGCCGCCGCACATCAGCAGCGCCCCGGCGTGCAGCAGCTGCCGCCGCGACCAGCCCTGGCCCTGATGGCCCTGGAACCAACTGCCGCTGAACCAGCCCAGCGCGCCCAGGCTGAGTGCCACGCCCGCCAGCAGCGGCGTCAGTCCGCGCTCGCGCTGTAGCAGCAGAGGCAGGAACGCCTCGCACCCAAAGAACGCCGACGCTGCGATGCCACGCAGGGCAATCACACTGGGCAGGCCACGGCGCAGCTGCAGTGTGCCGGCCGGCAGCAGCTTCCAGCTGCACAGCAGCAGTGCCAACGTCGCGGGCAGCATCAACGCCGCAGCGGCGGTGCCGGTCTGCTGCCCACCCACGTACAGCAGCAGCGCCGCCACTGCCGCGCCTGCAGCCCAGCGCACCACGACATTCGCCGGCGCGGCGGCCTGCGTGCGCGCCTGCACCTGCCGAAGCGCCGGGCGCAGCAACCATGCCGCCGGCAATGCCAGCAGCGGCACGCCCAGGAACACCCACCGCCAGCCCAGGTGCTGCACGATCAAGCCGCTGATCGCCGGGCCCACCAGCGACGGCACCACCCAGCCCGCCGAGAACGCCGCGAACACGCGCGGTCGCAGCGCCTCGGGATAGCAGCGCCCGACCAGCACATACAGCGACACCGAAATGGCCCCCGCACCCAGACCCTGCAACAGCCGGCCCAGCACCAGCACCGGCATGTGCTCGGCCAGCCCTGCCACCAGCAGGCCCGCAATGAAGCAGCCCAGGCCCAGCCACAGTGGCCGCGCCGGACCTTGCTGGTCGCTCCAGCGCCCGGCCAGGGTCATGCCGATCACGCTGGTGGCCAGCGTGCCGCCAAACGCGAGGGCATACAGACGCAAGCCGTCCAGCGCATTGGCCACGGTCGGCATGGCCGCCGCAACGGCCAGCGCTTCGAACGCATGCAGCGAGACCAGCGCCACCATGCCCAGCGTGGTGGCGCGATAACGCGGCGAAAGAATGGAATCCCCGGCGGGGGCGGTGGCAGCGGACAAGGGTTCAGACGACATGGCAATCCAGACAATCAGGGGCGGCGGCGCTTGCGATGTGCGCTGCGGTGACGCAGGATCACACCTTAACCATGGTTGAGGTCAAGGCGTGATCGCGCAGGAGCTGAGTGTAGGTGAGGTGGCGCGCCGCAGCGGGGTGGCGGTGTCGGCGTTGCACTTCTACGAGCGCAAGGGCCTGATTCACAGCCTGCGTACCGCAGGCAACCAGCGCCGCTACAGCCGCGAGGTGCTGCGGCGGCTGGCGGTGATCCGCGTGGCCCAGCGGGTGGGGTTGCCGTTGGAAGCCGTTGCCAATGCGTTCGCGGCATTGCCTGAAAACAAGACGCCGACCAAGGCCGAGTGGGCGAAGATGTCGGCGTTGTGGAAAGACGAACTGGACCAGCGCATCGAGCAGCTCCGGTTGCTGCGCGATCAATTGACCGACTGCATTGGCTGCGGGTGTCTTTCGTTGAAGAAGTGCCGCCTGGCCAATCCGGGCGATGCACTGGGTGAGCAGGGCGAAGGCGCGCAGCGCTGGGGTTAGGGGTTCACCACACGGTGATCACCTGCCCACTCTGCACACCTTCCACACTGCGCTGGTACGCCAACGCCGCGCGCTGTGCAGTGACCGGCTCGAACCCCGGAAAATACGCGCCGTAGTCGTCCATTGATTCCACCAGCACATTCGGGCTCACCACGTTGATGCGCAGCCCGCGCGGCAGCAGGTCGAACGCAGCCGCACGCACGAAGCCTTCCAGTGCCGCGTTCACCGCCGTGGCATTCACCCCATCGCGGATCGGCTGCGCGCTGACGATGCCACTGGTAAGCGTGATCGAGCCCCCGCTGCGCAGATGCTGCTGCGCCGCCAGGGCCAGCCGCACCTGGCCGAGCAGTTTGTCCTGCAGTCCCAGATTGAATTGCGCCGGGGTCATGTCGGCCAGCGGCCCGAAGTGCAGCCGACCCGTCGTCGCCACCACCGCGTCCAGTGGCCCGGTCTGGGCGAACAGGGCCTGCACACTGGCGTCGTCGGTCAGTTCCACCTGTACGTCGCCGCTGTGGCGGCCGGCGCGGATCAGTTCGTGGTGCGCGCCCAGCGTGCTGGCGACGGCCTGGCCCAGGGTGCCGCTGGCACCGACCACAAGAATCTTCATCTGCGCTGCTCCAATCCGGGAATGCCTGCAGTCTGCGCCGCGAGGGCAGGTTAGATAAGGGGCGTATGATTCGCACATTCCTAACTGGAAGTTCGCAATGGACCTGTTACGCGGCATGCAGGCCTTCGTGGCCGTCGTCGATCGGGGCAGCCTCAGTGCGGCCGCCGAGCAGCTGGAAGTGTCGGCGGTGATGGTGGGCAAGTACCTGCAGCAGCTGGAAAGCCATGTGGGGGCGCGGCTGTTGCAGCGGAACACACGCCGGCAGAGCCTGACCGACGCCGGCCGCAACTATCTGGCCGGCTGCCGGGCGGTGCTGGAACAGGTCCAGCAGGCTGAGGCCAGTGTTGAAGGACTGCAGCGGCAGCCCCAGGGCGTGCTGCGGATCAGCGCGCCGGTTACCTGGGGCAGCTGCGTGCTGGCTCCGCTGGTGGCGCGTTATCTGGCCGCGCATCCCAGGGTGAGCGTCGAGCTGGACCTGAGCAACCGTCGCGTGGATCTGATCGAAGAGCAGTTCGATGCGGTGGTGCGGATGGGCGCACTGGGTTCGGCCGAATGGGTGGCGCGGCCGTTGCCGCCGTATGCGATGCAGATCTGTGCATCGCCGGCCTATCTGAAACGCAGGGGGACGCCGCAGCACCCGTCCGACCTGGGCAGCCACGACTGCCTGACCCATCTGGCCTGGCGGGGCGGGCACGGCTGGCGGTTGCGCGGCTGCCCCGAACAGGACTGGCCGGAACATTCGCGCCTGCTGTGCAACGATGGCGACGGCCTGCGCCGGGCGGCGCTGGCAAGCGCAGGGCTGATTCTGCAGCCGGCGGTACTGCTGGCGGAGGATGTGGCGGCGGGGCGGCTGGTGCCGGTATTGGCGGATTTCCTGCCTGAGCCGCGCCCGCTGCATCTGGTGTATCTGCCGGACCGTAGACCTCGGCCGAAGTTGAGCAGTTTTGTGGAATTTCTGCTGTCCGCGGTCGACACGCATGGCGTGTCGCTACGGGGGGATTTGCCGCACACCGGGTAGGGACGCGCCATGCGCGTCCTCGACGTGCTTGGCGTTACGACGCTTTTTCGGACAACGCCTTGCCGCGCGCCGTGGCCGCGTCAATCGCGCGCGCGACCATCGCTTCAAACCCATCGCCCTGGAACGACTCGATCGCCGCCTGCGTGGTGCCGTTGGGCGAGGTCACCCGACGACGCAGCTCGGCCGGTGCTTCGCCAGACTCGTCCAGCATGCGGCTGGCTCCCAGCAGGGTCTGCACCACCAGCGTGTGCGCGGCATCCGCAGGCAATCCCTGCGCGCGGGCCGCCGCCTCCATCGCCTCGGCCAGCAGGAACACATAGGCCGGGCCGCTCCCGGATACGGCGGTCACCGCATCCATCTTCGCTTCGTCGTCGATCCACACGGTGCGCCCGGCCGTGGCCAGCACCTGGTCGGCCTGCGTACGTTGCGTTTCGCTGACCTCCGGTGTGGCAAACAGGCCGGTGACGCCGGCACCCAGCAGCGCGGGCGTGTTCGGCATCGCGCGCACCACCGCGCCCTGCTCGCCCAGCCAGCGCTGCAGCTGGGCGCTGGTGATGCCGGCGGCAATGGAGACCACCAGCGGCTGATGCTGTGCGGCCAGGTCAGCCAGGTCGCCGCACACCTGCGACATCACCTGCGGTTTGACCGCCAATACCCAGACAGCGCCCTGTGCGGCCGCTTCAGCCGCGCTGGCGTAGGTGGTCACGCCGAAGTCGGCGTTCAGTGCATCGCGCAGTTCGGCAACTGGTTCGGCGACATGGATGTGTGCCGGCGCGGTGCCCTGGCGGACCAGCCCGGCGATCAGGCTGCGGGCCATGTTGCCGCCGCCGACGAAGACAAGGGAGTGGGCGTTCATGAAATTTTCCAAAGTAGAGCCGGGTCTTGCCCGGCTGCGGGTCGTAGCGCCGGGTCTTGCCCGGCTGAAGGGGCGTGATACCCACCGAAAGGCGAAAAGCAGCGGGGCAGAGCCCCGCTCTACAGGTCAGTGCCGTGCAGGGACGGGTCAATGCCGTGCACCAAACAGGGCGGTACCGACCCGCACCATGGTGGAACCGTGGGCAATGGCCTCCGCGTAATCGGCACTCATGCCCATGGACAGGGTATCGACCTGCGGGTACTGCAATGCCAAGGCGTCGAACAGCGCACGCATGCGCTCAAAGGCCTGCACCCGGCGCTCGGCCTCCGGCCAGGGCGCGGGAATGGCCATCAGGCCACGCAGGCGCAGGCGCGGCTGTCCGGCAATCAGCGCCGCCAGCCCCGCCACCTGCTCCGGCGCGCAGCCGTGCTTGCTGCCTTCATCGTCGATGTTGACCTGGATCAGCACATTCAATGCGTCGCGATCGACCGGCCGGTGCCCGGCCAGCGCCGCCACCAGTTTAGGCCGGTCCACGCTCTGTACCCAGTCGAAGTGGCGCGCCGCCGGTTCGGCCTTGTTGGACTGCAGGTGGCCGATCAGGTGCCATTCCAGCCCGAGTGTGACCAGTTGCTCAATCTTGGCCACCGCTTCCTGCACGTAGTTTTCGCCGAACGCGCGCTGTCCCTGTGCGGCCAGGGCCGCCACGGCCGAGCCCGGCTGGGTCTTGGAAACCGCCAGCAGCAAGGGATCTGGCCGCCCGGCGGCCGATGCCGCGTTGTGCAGGTTCAGCAGAAGGGTCGAGAGGGGCAGGGCGGACACGATGGCTTTCCGGTAGTTCAGGAAGGCTATACTGCCGACCGGGGAAAGATCCTTCCAGTCGCAGCAGTCTATGGGGAGTAGCAGCGTATGGATATCGCCGAACTGTTGGCGTTTTCCGTGAAGAACAAGGCGTCGGACCTGCACCTGTCTGCAGGCCTGCCGCCGATGATCCGTGTGGACGGCGACGTCCGCCGCATCAACATTCCGGCCCTGGACCACAAGCAGGTCCATGCGCTGGTGTACGACATCATGTCGGACAAGCAGCGTCGCGATTACGAGGAATTCCTCGAAGTCGACTTCTCGTTCGAAATTCCCAGCCTGGCGCGTTTCCGCGTCAATGCGTTCAACCAGAACCGGGGTGCGGGTGCGGTGTTCCGTACCATTCCCTCGGAAGTGTTGACCCTGGAAGACCTGAACACGCCGCCGATCTTCCGTGAGCTGATCGACCAGCCGCAGGGCCTGATCCTGGTGACCGGCCCGACCGGTTCGGGCAAGTCGACCACGCTGGCGGCGATGATCGACCACATCAACAAGAACGAATACGGTCACATCCTCACCGTCGAGGACCCGATCGAATTCGTGCACACCTCGCAGAAGTGCCTGATCAACCAGCGCGAAGTGCACCGCGACACGCACGGCTTCAACGAAGCGCTGCGTTCGGCACTGCGTGAAGATCCGGACATCATCCTGGTCGGCGAACTTCGCGACCTGGAAACCATCCGCCTGGCACTGACCGCGGCGGAAACCGGCCACCTGGTGTTCGGCACCCTGCACACCAGCTCGGCGGCCAAGACCATCGACCGTATCATCGACGTGTTCCCGGCCGGCGAAAAGCCGATGGTGCGTTCGATGCTGTCCGAATCCCTGCGCGCGGTGATCTCGCAGGCGCTGCTGAAGAAGGTGGGCGGCGGGCGTACGGCGGCGTGGGAAATCATGGTCGGCACCCCGGCCATCCGCAACCTGATCCGTGAGGACAAGGTCGCGCAGATGTATTCGGCGATCCAGACCGGCCAGCAGATGGGCATGATGACGCTCGACCAGCACCTGCAGGACCTGGTGAAGCGCAGCCTGATCACGCGCAACCAGGCCAAGGAATACGCCAAAGACAAGCGCATTTTCGAATAACCGGGGCACATAGCGATGAATACCACTGGCACTACCATCGACTTCACCTCGTTCCTCAAACTGATGGCGCATCAGAAGGCGTCCGATCTGTTCATCACCGCCGGCATGCCGCCGGCGATCAAGGTGAACGGCAAGATCTCGCCGATCACCCAGACGCCGCTCACGCCGCAGCAGAGCCGCGACCTGGTGCTGAACGTGATGACCCCGGCGCAGCGCGAGGAATTCGAAAAAACCCACGAGTGCAACTTCGCCATCGGCCTGTCGGGCGTGGGCCGCTTCCGTGTCAGCTGCTTCTATCAGCGCAACCAGGTCGGCATGGTGCTGCGTCGCATCNNGCGGCATCATCCTGTTCGTGGGGGCCACCGGTACCGGTAAGTCGACCTCGCTGGCGGCGATGATCGGCTACCGCAACCTCAATTCGACCGGGCACATCATCACCATCGAAGACCCGATCGAATTCGTGCACAAGCACGAAGGCTGCATCATCACCCAGCGCGAAGTGGGCATCGACACCGACAGCTGGGAAGCGGCGCTGAAGAACACCCTGCGCCAGGCCCCGGACGTGATCATGATCGGCGAAGTGCGTACCCGTGAAGGCATGGACCATGCCATCGCGTTCGCCGAAACCGGCCACCTGGTGCTGTGTACCCTGCACGCCAACAACGCCAACCAGGCAATGGACCGCATCATCAACTTCTTCCCGGAAGATCGTCGCGGGCAGTTGCTGATGGACCTTTCGCTGAACCTGAAGGGCGTGGTCGCGCAGCAGCTGATTCCGTCGCCGGACGGCAAGTCGCGTCGCGTGGCGATGGAAATCCTGCTGGGCACGCCGCTGGTGCAGGATTACATCCGCGACGGCGAGATCCACAAGCTGAAGGAAGTGATGAAGGAATCGGTCCAGCTGGGCATGAAGACCTTCGATCAAAGCCTGTTCGAGCTCTACCAGGCTGGCGAAATCAGCTACGAGGATGCACTGCGCTACGCCGATTCGCAGAACGAAGTGCGCCTGCGCATCAAGCTGTCGCAAGGCGGCGACGCCCGCACCCTGTCGCAGGGTCTGGACGGCGTGGAGATTTCCGAAGTCCGCTGAGACCAACACCGTTGGTCGTTTCCGGGCGCGCGCGGTGCCATGCCGCCGCGCCCGTGTTGTATCTGCCACGCCAAGGGGGCCGTGAATGACGCAGGAAGCCGCACTGAAAACCCGCTACGCGGGCATGGATACCGATGCCTTGCTGGCGTTGTGGCAGGGCCAGGAACGCATGGACTGGGCCGAAGCCCTGCTGGCTGAGGAACTGCAGGCGCGCGGCGTAGAACCGCAGCGGCTGCAGGCACTGGCCGCCGCGCGTGACCCGCAGGGTGCCTCCAGCGTGAGCGCAGCGGTGGGTGCTCCGACCGGGCTGGCCCACTTCTTCCTGATCCGCATGGGCGCAGTGGCCCTGGCCTTCGCCGCGGAGCGTACGGTTGGCTCCGCGTTCGGCGAGTTCTGGGCCAAGATCGCGTTGCTTGGCGTGTTGCTGGGCTACGTGGTCCTGGGCAGCTGGCAGGTCTGGCGTCGTACCCGACGCCCGATGGGCGGTGCGTCTGCCTTTGGGACGGCTTACCAGGCGATTGAACTGGGGGTGCTGGCGCTGGCGCTGATGGCCGGGCTGGGCTGGGCGTTCAGTCAGATACCCGAGGCCGAACCGGAAATTCAGGCCCCGCCTGCTCACGCGCCGTCGCTGATGGACCCCTGAACCTGAATGCCGGGCACGCAGCCACCCGGTGCCGGCTGGATTTCATTGCCGAGTGAATCAATTTCACCTGCAACTGTAACGCCGATCGTGTCTAATACGTCTCCCCACGAGCGGTACCCCCACCCATGTCCCTCCAATCCCATGGCCCCGCGCCGTGCGAAGACGCTGACGGCCACCTGGTCACCGCCGGACCGTTGACCCCGCCGGCAGACAGCGCCGGCACCGTCGCCGACCAGAAAGCGCTGCGCCACTCCACTGCCGAAGACGTGCAGGGCATGGTGCTGGCCACGCTGGTGGCCTCGCTGGGGCTGGCGATCTTCGCCAAGGGCGGGTTGATGATCGGCGGCATGGCCGGCCTGGCCTTCCTGCTGCATTACTCGGCCGGCTGGAACTTCGGCCTGGTGTTCGTGCTGGTGAACCTGCCGTTCTACTGGGTCGCAGTTCGCCGCATGGGCTGGGAGTTCACCCTCAAGACCTTTGCCGCCGTGACCGCCTGTGGTGTGCTCACGGATGTGCTGCCACGTTTTGCTGATTTCTCGCACATGGCTCCGCTGTATTCAGCGCTGGTCGGTGGTGCGTTGTCCGGACTGGGCATCCTGTTCTTCATCCGCCACCGTGCCAGCCTGGGCGGCATCGGCATCCTGGCGGTGTACCTGCAGCGCACGCGTGGCTGGAGTGCCGGCAAGGTGCAGATGTCGTTCGACACGCTGCTGATGTGCGCGGCGTTCTTCGTGCTCTCGCCGTCGCAGGTGATGTACTCCGCCATGGGGGCCGTGGTGCTCAGCCTGGTCCTGATGTTCAACCATCGCCCCGGGCGCTACATGGGCGTTTGACGAACCGGTAGCGCCGGCCGCTGGCCGGCACCCGGGGGTCACGCGGCGGTGGTCCACGGCGGTGCGATCTTCTGCAACCGCTTGTACACCGGGCAGGTCTTCGCATGCGCGCCGGGCAGATAGCCCAGGCTCATCAGAAACTCACCGGTGATCTCGCCGCCGGTGAACCGGAACGTCTTCTTGAACAGCTTCACCCAGTCGGCCTTGCTGCGCGGGTGATGTGCATCCAGCCACTGCGCGAAGCTGCCATGGCTGGCCCGCAACTGCTGGATCACCTGCGCGTTGTGAATGGCCGCGTGCACCTTCAGCCGGTTGCGGATGATGCCGGTGTCGTTCAGCAGCCGCTCGACGTCACCTTCCGCATACGCTGCCACGGTGTCCACGTCGAACTGGCCGTAGGCGTTGCGGAAGCCTTCGCGCTTCTTCAGGATGGTTTCCCAGCTCAGCCCGGCCTGGTTGATCTCCAGGATCAACCGCTCGAACAGCTCGCGCTCGTCGCGCTGTGGAAAGCCGTACTCATGGTCGTGGTAGTGGCCATGGACCGGATGTCCCGGGGCGATACTGCAGTAGCCGCTCATCGTGTTTCCTTCTTGCGCGCAGGTTCATCCACGCTTTGTGGGGTGCCACTGGCCAGCGATACCTGCGGCCAGCGCGGACGCTGCAGCTGCAGTTCGCCAGCCAGCAGTGCGGCCTTGGCCGCTTCGGCATCGGCCTTGCCGGTGTTCCCGTAGAAATTGAGGGTGCCGGCATCCTGCCACGTCCCCTGCATGCGTGCATGCAGTTTGCAGAACGGTCCGCCCTGGTCTTCCAGGCGGCACAGCAGCATCTCGTCGGTGCCATCGCCGTCCAGGTCGCGGCGCAGGGCGACGCATTTCTCGTTCACGTCCAGGCAGTCGCTGTCAGCCAGCGATCGGTCCAGCACGGCGGCCCACCAGTCTGCCTCCGGGGCCGGGGAACCCTTCACCAGCAGCACATGCCGCTGCAGCGCGGCCAGGTCACGCAGGCCGTCATCCAGCAGGCCGTCGTCGCCCCAGCGCGTCTTGCGGGCCAGCGCATCCTTGATCACGCTGACCGCGCGCGCATCCTTGCCCAGCGCCGGGTCCTGCTGCAGTTCGCGCAGCGCTTCCACGCCGCGGCGGCCGAACTCGAAGCGCAGGGCGAGGGCATCGTCGCCGTTGATCGCGGCCGGGTCGGCCTGCAGCCGGGCGACCTGGCTGGCAATGCTGATCCGCACGCCATCCAGCAGCGGCGAATTGGCCAGCAGGGCCACCGCCAGCACCACCCAGCACATCCACCGGTTCACTCGTTCAATCGGCTGCAGCCAGCGGCCGCGACGACGCAGCACCGAAAGCGCGTAGCCCACCGCATAGCCACACACGGTCAGTACCACCAGCGCGCCCCAGAAGCGCTCCAGCGTCCAGCCGTACTGGCCGATGCGCAGCCCCATGGCGTACAACGCCAGCCCGGCATACACCGGCAGCGCCAGCAGGCTGGCATCCACCAGCCGGCGCAACCACATCGGATAGGCCGCGCGCTCGCTGTCATGCTGGTACACCGCATTGGTGAACACCACCAGCAGCAGCGACACGATCACCAGCAGCCAGGTGGCCGAACGGGTCTTCCACAGCGTCTCCAACCCGGCAAACGGCAGGCTCAGCACGAACAGCACGGCAATGAACGACAGCAGCGGCAGCAGCCCGCGGCAGATCGCGAACAGCACCTGCCGGGTCACCTGGATGGCGCGGTGCTGGGTGCGGCCGATCAGCACGCCGAAGCCGAACAGGCAGCCGGTGGCCAGTGCAATGAACGCCTCTTCGCGGAACAGGTCGCGGAAGAAGGTGATATCCACCAGCTGGAACAGCTCGGACCACACCCACAACAGCAGCCAGGTCAGGCCGGTGAAGGCCAGTGCCAGCGCCAGGGTCAGCCCGTTCTGCCAGGCGCGTTCAAACAGCGCGTCGTAGCCGGCACGCCAATGGCCGTGCTGCAGCCGGAACTGCCACCAGGGCAGGGTGACGAACACCGCGATGGCCATGCTGATCGAGAACGGCCAGTGCAGCGGGCCGTCCACCAATCCGGTCGCGCCGCCGCCCAGGTTCCAGCCGATCCAGCTGGCCAGTGCCAGCACCACGGCCGAGCCAGCGGCCGCATGCAGCCACAGCCGGCGGTCACGCAGATCCACCAGGGTGAGCGCAACGGCGGTGGGAATGGTCAGCACCCAGGTGTACCAGCGGTAGCGGCTGGCGATGTCCTGGAACGGCCAGTTTTCGCCGACATGCTGCACGGCGTACAGCGCCAGACCCTGCAGCAATGCGATCAGCACGATGGTGCTGCGCGAGGACAGGGGCAGGGCCGGAAGCGCGGTGTCGTTCACGGTGTGGGTCATGGCGCGGTCTCCTCGGGGACGATCACATCAACGCTCACCGGTTTGCCATGCGGCAAGGCCAAGCGCGGCCAGCGTTGATCGTGTATTTCCAGCTGGCCCGCGCGCAGGGCGTCGTTGCCCTCGTCGGCTGAATGACCACGCCCGTACTGGCCCAGGAAATTCACCGCCGCTTCGTTGCGCCATTGGCCGTTCTCGCGAACGTGCAGCATGCAGTGCGCGCCGACGTAGCGGGTCAGCTCGCACAGCAGCAGATCGTCGGCACCGTCACCGTCCAGGTCGCGCAGCAGCACCACGCATTCCTGGCCCACTCTCAGGCAGTCGGCGGCGCGGAGCCTGCCCGCGACCAGGGCGGTCCACCAGTCGGGAGACGGTGCCGGCGACCCCTTGGCCACGATCAGCTGGCGCTGCAGTGTGGCGACGTCGCGCAGCGTGTTGTCGACTGGATGACGCGGTCGATCGTCGCTCCAGCGCGTTTCGCGCCGCAGTACCTCGCTGATGGCGTCGACCGCACGGGCATCCCGCGAAACCACCGGGTCCTGGCGAAGTTCGCGCAGCGCCTCGACGCCGCGCCGCCCCATCTTGAAGCGCAGGGGCAGCAGATCCTTGCTGTCCAGCATGGCCGGGTCGGCCTTGAGTCGTGCCACCTGGCTGGCCACGCTGATCCGGGTGCCATCCAGCACCGGCGAGCTGGCCAGCAGCGCGGTGGCCAGCACGGTCCAGCACATCCAGCGGTTGGCGGTTTCGATGCCCTGCAGCCAGCGTTCCCGGCGGCGCAGCACGGCCAGGGCGTAGCCCACGGCATAGCCGCACACCAGCAGCACCACCAGCACGCCCCAGAAGCGCTCCAGGGTCCAGCCGTACTGTGCGATCCGCAGGTGCATCGCATACAGCGCCAGGCCGGCATAGACAGGCAGCGCCAGGAGGCTGGCATCGACCAGGTGCCGCAGCCAGCGCGGGTACGTCGACTGCCCGTCGTGATGCTGATAGACCGCATTGGTGAACACCACCAGCAGCAGTGACACCGAGACCAGCAGGCTGGCCGCCGAGGGCGTCGTCCACAGCGAGGCCAGGCCGGTGAAGGGCAGGATGAGCAGGAACACGACCGCCATCAGCGACAACAGCGGCAGCAGGCCACGGCAGAGCGCGAACAGCACCAGCCGGATCACCTGGATGGCGCGGTGCTGGGTGCGACCGATCAGCACGCCGAAGCCCATCAGGGTGCCGGTGACCAGGGCGATACCCGCCGGCGCGGTCAGGATCCGCTGGAACAGGTCGATGTTCACTACCCGGAACAGGCCCGCGCCCATGCCCAGCAGCATCCACGTCAGCCCGGTGAAGAGTGCCGCCAGGGCCAGGGTGAGGGCGTTCTGCCAGGCGCGTTCAAACAGTGCCGGGTACGGCGCGCGCCAGTGCCCGTGCTGCAACCGGTATTGCCAGTAAGGCAGGAGGATGAAGGTGGCGGCCGCCATGCAGATGGAAAACGGCCCCAGCAGTGCGCCTGGCTCCATCCCGGTGGCGTCGCCGCCGGTGTTCCAGTCGATCCAGCTGGCCAGCAACAGCACCACGAGCGAGCCCACCGCCGCATGCAGCCACATGCGACGGTCGCGCAGGTTCACCAGCGTCAAGGCCAGCGCGGTGGGCACGGTCAGCACCCACGCAATCCAGCGGCAGCGGTGGGCGATGTCGTTGAACGGACCGCTTTCGTCCAGCGCGAACGCTGCATACAGGGCCAGGCCCTGCAGCAGCGCGATCAGCACGATGGCGGCACGTGAGGCGAGGGGCAGGGCGGGGGGCGTGGCATCGTTCACGATCAGCGTCCATGCGGGTGTGGGAGCATCCTAGCCGAGGACTCACGCCCCTGTCTGGAGCCCTGCGGTTAGAATGGAGCCATGTCACAGCTGCCCACGTCCCTCGCCGATCACCTGCTGGTAGCGCTGCCGTCGCTGACCGATCCCACGTTTGCGCGCAGCGTGGGTTTGATCTGCCAGCACGACGAAGCCGGTGCCATGGGCGTGCTGGTCAACCAGCCGTCCGAGTACACGCTGGGCGAAGTGCTGGCGCAGATGGAAATCACCACCGACGATGCCGCCCTGCGTGGCCAACTGGTGCTCAACGGCGGCCCGGTGCACCCGGAGCGCGGCTTCGTGATCCACGACGATCCGCGCGAATGGGATGCCTGCCTGACCGTGGGCGAGGGCCTGTTCCTGACCACCTCGCGCGACATCCTCGAAGCCATGGCGCGCGGCGAAGGCCCGCGCAATGCGCTGGTCACGCTGGGGTGCGCCGGCTGGAGCCCGGGTCAGCTGGAGAACGAGCTGGCTGAAAACAGCTGGCTGGCGGTGCCGGCCGACGCCGATCTGCTGTTCAGCACGCCGCTGGACGAGCGCTGGCAGGGGGCCGCCGCCCGTATCGGGGTCGACCTGTTCCGGCACACCGGGTACAGCGGCCATGTCTGAGCCGACCAGCATCCGCCGTGACGGTACGGTGCTGGGCTTTGACGTCGGCTCGCGCCGCATCGGGGTTGCCATCGGCAGTTCGTTCGGCACCCACGCCCGCGCCATCGCGGTGGTGGACGTGCACGGCAACGGCCCGGACTGGGGCGCGGTCGAGCGCCTGATCAAGGAATGGCGTCCTGACGGTCTGGTGGTGGGCGACCCGCTCACCCTGGACGGCCAGGACCAGCCCAACCGCAAGCGTGCGCAGGGCTTCGCCCGCCAGCTGCGGGAACGTTTCAAGCTGCCGGTGGTGCTGGTCGACGAGCGTTCCAGCTCGGTCGAAGCCGCGCGCCGCTTTGCGGTGGAGCGTGCCGAGGGGCGCAAGCGTCGTCGTGACGCCGCCACCCTGGACGCGGTTGCCGCCGCCGTCATCATCGAGCGCTGGTTGTCCGCGCCGGATGACGCCACCCCTGTTTCCTGACCCCTCAGATCCTGCCATGACCGCCACGCAACTCGATTCCGATGGACGCCTGCGCCACCTGCTGACCCTGGAAGGTCTGCCCCGCGAAACCCTGTTGCAGCTGCTGGACCGTGCCGGCCAGATCCGCGACGCCGCGGTCGGTCGGGTCGGCAACAAGCGTCAGGTACTGGCCGGCTCGGCGGTGTGCACGCTGTTCTTCGAGCCCTCCACCCGGACCCGCAGCTCGTTCCAGCTGGCCGCGCAGCGCCTCGGCGCGGACGTGCTGAACTTCGATGCCTCCACTTCGTCCACGCGCAAGGGCGAAACCGCCTGCGACACCTTGAAGAATCTGGAAGCGATGGGCGTGCGCGGCTTCATCGTCCGTCATCCCGATGACGGTGCGGTGGCCGCACTGTCGCAGGCGGCGGGCGAAGGCACCGCGCTGGTCAATGCCGGTGACGGCCGAAGTTCGCACCCCACCCAGGGCCTGCTCGACATGCTGACCCTGCGCCAGGCCAAGGGCGCGGATTTCTCGAAGATGAAGGTGCTGATTGTCGGCGACGTGAAGCATTCCCGCGTGGCCCGCACCGACCTGCATGCCCTGCGCACCCTCGGTGCCGGCGAGATCCGCGTCTGCGGCCCGCAGTCGCTGCTGCCGGACGATGACACCTTGAAGGGCTGCATTGTCGGCCAGGACTTCGACGCCATGCTGGAAGGCGTGGACGCGCTGATGATGCTGCGCCTGCAGCGCGAGCGCATGGAAGAAGGCCTGGTGCCGTCGATCGAGCAGTACCACGCCGAGTATGGCCTGACTGCCGAGCGCTTGAAGCGCGCCGGCCAGGACGCCGCCGTGCTGCACCCCGGTCCGATCAACCGCGGCGTGGAGGTCACCGATGAAGTGGCCGACGGCCCGCAGTCGTGGGTGCTGCGCCAGGTCGCCAACGGCGTCGCCGTGCGCATGGCGGTGCTGGAGACGCTGCTGGGCTGATGCGATGAGGCCGGCCATTGGCCGGCAACCTCATGAACTCGTCCAGGCGCATGTGGCTGCCGGCCATGCAGGCGATCGGCGGCCTCTCAACAGCTTGTCGCTGCTCAGGGAGTCAGCGAGCCTGGAGGTTCTCAAGCGCTTCAAGAAGCGCCGCCGGCGTACTACCGTCCCGTGACCACCCGCGATGCGAAGCTACGACCTTGCCGTTCCTGAGTAGATGGAAGGTCGGCAGTGCGGTCAGGTCCATGCCCCGCCACTGCGAATTCTCGAACGCTATGTGCATGGGGGCCTCAGGGAAATCCTGATTCCATTTCGCGACGTCCTCCACGTTGAGTGAGCGGTCTACGGGCTGCATCCAGACAACGCGTAGATCCGACAGCAGCAGCATCGCTGCTGGATCCTGAAGCAGTTGCCTGGCGGCACGGCGCGCCATGTGACAGCCCGCGACTACGACCAGATCTACTTTCGAAAGGTCGAGCTGATCCGCTTTCAAACGGCCGTTGTCCAGTTTCAACACGATCACGTCAGTCGGCGTGGTCTTCTTTCGCTGGAGCTTGTTAATGCTCCTCCCAAGGTTCATTTCTTCCAGCCAGCCGACGGATCGATTCTCCTCCTTGATTGCACGCAGCGATTCTGACGATGCCGCGTCCATCGTGCCCGGAGGAAATCGGGCGGAGATCTTTGCAGCGAGGTCTTCGAGGGGAAAGGGGGACGTCTGTGAAGTGGCGTTGAAGTAGAAGGAGATTGTGTCCAGCGCACGAAGCTGATCCTGGTGCGTGGAAAGTGGGGCGTCGCTCAGCGTGTTGGTGATTTCCGTAGCGCAGCCCTTCACGAGTGGAGCGATCAAGCTCTGTATATCCCTTGCTTCGGGCACCAGGGGTTCTGCTTGCCGGACCTTGGACCACAGGCCCATGCAGGCAGTTGTGTGGATGTTGGCGTTCTGAGCGGAAGCAGGTGCTGGCGCGAAGAGAGTCAACACGAGGGATGCTGTGCCGATGATGCGGTAGATCATTTGATGTCCTATCGAGCAAGGCCCCCCATTGGATCCGGGGGGCGTGCCAAAGCTCACTCGGCAGCTATGGCGAATGGTTCACAGCTGGTCGGGCAGACACTGCCCTGGGTTACCCGGCAGTACGTACCCTTGTCCCCCATGTAGCACTGGGAGTTTGGCCGCCCCGGGCGACTCATCGGACGAAGCATCAGGTGCTCTGCGGTGGTTCTGGCGCGCAGACCTGTACTTTCATGGGTGTTCTCCTGGATGAGTTGACAGTGATCGGTGGCGATCAGTGCAACGTTATTTCCCCCGGAGACGGGTGCCCATCAGGGCAACATCGATGTCGGTGTCAATCAAATGTTGATGACAATGTAGGGAATGCTTTCGGTGGCGGGATAGAGGTTGCCGGCCAGCGGCTGGTACTACCGTCGCTGCGCGAACAGCCACGTCCACATCTGTGCATCGGCATACGTGGCATCCCACGCATTGTGGTTGCCCTGCGGATACTCGGTGTAGCGCACATCCTTCGCACCGGCCGCATCAAACGCCGCCTTCAGGCGACGATCATCATCCGGCTTCACCACGTCATCCAGTGCGCCATGGAACATCCAGATCGGCGTGTGCTTCAGCCGCTGTGCCATCACCGCATACGGATCGGACTCGCGCGCGACCGCTTCCACGAACAGGGTAGGGCGCACCGCGCGTGGTACCAGCACCGCGCCGCATACCGGCACGATCGCGGCGAAGCGCTGCGGATCATCCAGCGCGATGTTCCAGCTGCCGTAGCCGCCCATCGACATGCCGGTGATGTACTGGCGGTCCGGGTCCGCGCCGAATTCGGCGATCGTCGCATCCAGCGCGGCAAGGGCGGCACGGTTGTTGTCGCCTGACCATTCCTCGTCATCCGGCACCTGCGGCAGCACCACCAGCGCGGGGAAGCTGTCGGCATGGCGGCGCAGATAGGGCCCGATGCCGGCTTCGGTCTGCGCGCGGTTGTTGCTGCCGCGCTCGCCGGAACCGTGCAGAAACAGCACCACCGGCAGGTCGCCGACCTGGGCGCGCGCGCCCCGCGGGATGAACACCTGGTAGTGCACGCTGCGCCCATCCAGTGTCACGGCACGGGCTTCAAACCGGCCCGTTGAATCCTCACGCGTTGGTGCGCAGCCCGCCAGCATCAGCAGCGCCACCGCGCACAGCAGCCACCCCATCGAACGTCGTGCCATGCCCCATCCTCGCCTGAAATCGTTTTCAGTCTAGTGCGCCATGCGTGCCGGGGCATCTTGCAGCGCATCAGTCCTGGCGTGGCGCAGACGCCAGGATCTCCAGCTGCTCAATCGCTTCCGGGTGGCCCTCGGCGGCGGCGGCCTGCAGTTGGGCAAGCGTGGGGTGGACCACCAGCAGGATCGGGTTCTCGCACTCGGGGCAGTCGAACTCGGTCTCGTCCTCGTGCAGTTCCATCGCCATGTCCCGTGCGGTGCCCTGCCATTCGCAGGCGGCGCAGGTATGGACCTGCTCGCGCCAGCCCGGGGTGTAGTAGTTGTCCAGCGTGACAGCCATGCGGGTTCCGAAGTCAGTGCAGCAGAATCAGGGTGGCCAGGCCGAGGAAGCTGAAGAAGCCCATCACGTCGGTCACCGCGGTGACCACCACGGTGCCCGCCACGGCCGGGTCGACATTCATGCGCTTGAGCAGCAGTGGCAGCAGCACGCCCGCCAGCGCAGCGGCGCAGAAGTTGATGATCAGCGCCAGGGTGATCACCAGCGACAACAGGAAGCTCTGGAACCAGATGAAGGCAATGATGCCCACCACCGTGCCTATCAGCGTGCCGTTGATCAGCGCCACCCGCGCTTCTTTCCACAGCAGGATGCGGGCGTTGCTCTGGCCGACCTGGCCCAGCGCGATGCCGCGCACCATCAGGGTCAGCACCTGCACCGCGGCATTGCCGCCGACGCCGGCCACAATCGGCATCAGCACGGCCAGCGCCACCACCTTCTGCAGGGTGAGCTCGAACTGGCCGATCACGCTGGCGGCCAGGAACGCGGTGCACAGGTTGATGCCCAGCCAGACCACGCGGCCACGCACGGCGCGCTTGATCGGCGAGAACAGGTCTTCTTCCTCGTCCAGACCGGCCGCGCCCAGCGCCTGGTGCTCGGCCTGTGCGCGGATGATATCCACCACGTCATCGATGGTGATGCGGCCGAGCAGGATGTTGTTGTCGTCCACCACCGGGGCGGACACCCAGTCATGGTCGGAGAACTGGCGGGCCACTTCCTCGGCGCTTTCGCCCACGTCGATCGCCGGCTGCTCGTCGTCGATCAGCCGGTTGATCGGGGTGTTGTCCTCGTGGGTGACCAGCGCGGCCAGCGACAGCCGGCCCAGGTACTGGTGGCGGCGGCTGACCACGAACAGGTGGTCGGTGTGGTCGGGCAGCTCGCCGCGCAGGCGCAGGTAGCGCAGCACCACGTCCACGTTGACGTCGGCGCGCACCGTCACCACGTCCGGGTTCATCAGGCGGCCGGCGGTGTCCTCGGGGTAGGACAGCACCTGTTCCAGGCGCTCGCGGTTCTCGCGGTCCATCGACTTGAGGACTTCGTCGATGACGGTGTCCGGCAGGTCCTCGACCAGGTCAGCCAGGTCGTCGATGTCCAAATCTTCGACCGCGGCGATGATCTCGTCCGGGTCCATGTCCGCCAGCAGGCTCTCACGCACCTCCTCGCCGACGTGGACCAGCACCTCGCCGTCGTCTTCCGGGTCGACCAGCCCCCACACCACCTCGCGCTTGCCCGGGGGCAGCGATTCCAGCAGGTTGCCGATCTCAGCCGGTGCCAGGGTATTGACCAGCCGGCGCACGGGCCCAAGCCGCCCGCTGTCCAGTGCATCGGACAACAGCCGCAGCTGGCGTGCCGTCTTGTCGTGGCGTACGGCTTCGGCCATGCGCAGCTCCCGCGGAAAAAGAAAAGGCCGCTATCCCGTACAGGATGCGGCAACAGGGGTGGTCACCGCGTCATTATCGCTTGGAAGGATGACAATCCGGAAGGTCATTGAATCGGTAGCGCCGGCCGATGGCCGGCCCACGCATCGCAGGGTCCGGCCAACGGCCGGCGCTACCTGGATGCATCACGCGTGGCTTTCAATCCAGCGTTCAATGCCACGTCTGTCACGCGCGGCCAGCAGCTTCGGCGCGGCCGCCTGCAGCCGGGCCCAGTCGCTGTCGCGGATTACCCGGCGCACTTCCAGCAACGTACCGGGGTGCAGGCTGAATTCCTTCAATCCCAGCGCCAGCAGCAACCGGGTCATGCGCGGGTCGCCGGCGATTTCGCCGCACACCGCCACCGGGGTGTCATGTTCGTGACCGGTACGCAGAATATGCGCGATCAGCCGCAGCACGGCCGGATGCAGCGGGGAATACAGCTCACCCACCGCTTCGTTGTTGCGGTCGGCGGCCAACAGGTACTGCACCAGGTCATTGGTGCCGACCGACAGGAAATCGACCAGGTCGATGAAGCTCTCCAGCGCGATCGCCGCCGCAGGCACTTCGATCATCGCGCCGAACGGAATGTGTTCGGCCACCTCATGGCCTTCGGCGCGCAGCAGCTGGGTCTGCTTCTGCAATCGCCGGCGTACGGCCAGCACTTCCTCTCGCGTGCTGACCATCGGCAGCAGGATGCGCAGCTTGCCGTAGGCCGAGGCGCGCAGGATGGCGCGCAATTGGGTGTCGGCGACCTTGGGCCGGGCCAGCGACAGGCGCACGCCGCGCAGGCCCAGGGCCGGGTTGTCTTCGTTGCTCAGGGTCAGGCCGGTGCGGTCGGCCTTGTCCGCGCCCAGGTCAAGCGTGCGGATGGTGACCGGTCGGCCGCTCATGCCCAGCGCGGCGTCGCGGTAGGTCTCGAACTGTTCCTGCTCGTCCGGCAGCTCGTCGCGCTGCAGGAACAGGAACTCGGTGCGGTACAGGCCCAGCCCGTGCGCACCCATCGCATGGGCCTCGGTCACGTCTTCCAGCGACTCGGCATTGGCCAGCAGGGCGATGTCGACCTTGTCCAGGGTGCGGCTGGGCTTGGCCCGCAGGCGGCCCAGTTCGCGCTGTTCACGGGCCTGCTCGCGCAGGCGTGCGCGGTAGTCGCGCAGGTCGTCGGCCAGCGGATTGACGGTGACGCTGCCGCTGCTGCCATCAATGACCAGCACATCGCCATCGTTGATCTTCTGCAGCGCGCCAGGCGTGTTGACGATCAGTGGCAGGTGCAGGCTGCGTGCCAGGATGGCGCTGTGCGACAGCGCGCTGCCGCCCACGCTGACAATGCCGACCACGCCATGCGCCTGCAGCTGGGCCAGCTCGGACGGGGCGATGGTGTCGCAGACCAGGATTTCCCCGGCCAGGCCCTTCACGTCCGATGGTCGCTGGTGCAGGAACGCATGGATGCGGCCGATCACATGGTCCAGGTCGTCCATGCGGCTCTTCAGATAGGCATCGTCCATGCCATCGAAGACCTTTGCCAGGCGGTCGCGCTGCACGCGCAGGGCATAGCCGGCGCTGTAGGGACCGCTGCGGATCAGCTCATCCAGGCCGTACAGCAGCTCCGGGTCATCCAGCAGCAGGGCGTGCAGATCGAGGATCTCGCCCATTTCCTTGTCCAGCGCCCCTTTCAGGCGCTGGCGCAGCTCGTGCATCTCCACCCGGGCCGCATCCACGGCTTCGTGCAGGCGAACCAGTTCGGCGTCGACGCGGTCCGCAGGAATGCGTTGCTCGGCCACTTCCAGCACATGGGGCAGACGCACCCGTGCGCGACCGAGGGCATGGCCGCGGGCGGCCCCATGGCCGGTCAGCAGCAGCGCGCCGGAAGCGGTTCGCGACGGCTGCCCGGGCATGCTCAGTTGTCCTCGTCGAAGCGCCGCTCGAACAGGGAGACCACGGCGTCCATCGCGGCGGCTTCATCTTCGCCGTCGATGCGCACGGTGACCGGGGTGCCCTGGCCGGCGGCCAGCAGCATCACGCCCATGATGCTCTTGGCGTTGATCTCGCGGCCACGTGCGATCATGGTCACATTGCAGCGGAACGGAGCCAGCTCCTGCACCAGCTTGGCAGTGGCGCGGGCATGCAGTCCCAGGCGGTTGGATACGGTGAGTTCACGTTCAAGCATCGTCGACAATCGCTCCATTGCGAGTGCCCGCCGCCGCAGTGGCGGGCAGTTGATCCAGTCCCTGTTCCGGATAATTCATCACTCGCAACAACATCGGCAGGCTCAGCGCTGAAACCCGGCGAGCCGGGGTGCCCAGGCGGGCCAGCTGCGCTGCCAGATTGCTCGGGCTGGCGCCATACAGGTCGGTCAGGATCAGCACGCCCTCGCCACTGTCGACCCGGCGCAATGCGGCCGAGGCGAGCGGAAGCAGGGCGTCCATGTCTGCGTCGAACGGTACTTCAAATGCTTCCGTTTTGAGCGGCAGTTGCCGCAGCAACCGGGTCGCCACGTCCAGCAGGGAAGTGCCGACGCCAGGGTGCGTTACAAGGAGAATGCCACAGGTCATTACCGAACGTTAACAGGTCAAGATGAATTGGGACTAGGGGTCCATGCGGGATTGTCTAATCCAGTTCACGATGGAACGTGGCCACTTCCGGCCATCCCTGTTCACGTGCGTGCCGCGCCATGCGTTCAGCCAGGTAAACCGAGCGGTGCTTGCCGCCGGTGCAGCCAAAGGCGACGGTGACGTAGCTGCGGGTGTCGTTGCCCAGGCGTGGCAGCCAGGTGTCCAGGAAATCGGTCAGCTGGGCGGTGTAGCGCTGCACGTCGGCCTGGGCGTCCAGGTAGTCGCGTACCGGGGCCTCGCGGCCGGACATCGGGCGCAGTTCCGGGTCCCAGTGCGGGTTGGGCAGCACCCGGGCGTCGAACACGAAGTCGGCTTCGGCGGGGACGCCGCGCTTGTAGGCGAACGATTCGAACAGCAGCGACAGCTTGTTGCCGTGGTTGAGCGCGAATCCGGTCACGACCTTGCGCCGCAGCTGATGCACGTTCAGCCCGGTGGTGTCGATGACGGCGTCGGCGGCGCGCCGCAGCGGGGCGGTCAGCTCGCGTTCGCGGGCGATGGCCTCCGGCAGCGACAGGCCCAGCTGGCTCAGCGGATGCCGGCGGCGGGTGTCGGCATAGCGCTTGAGCAGGGTTTCGTCGGTGGCGTCGAAGAACAGCAGCTGGGCATCCAGGCCGGCTGCCAGGGCATCTTCACGCCAGTGCGAAAGCTGGCTCAGGTCGGTCTGGCCGCGCACGTCGATACCTACCGCCATGCGGCGCGGGGCCGAGCCATCGTGGCTGCCCATCAGGCTGCGCACGAAATCGGGCAGCAGCAGGATCGGCAGGTTGTCCGAACAGTAGTAGTCGAGGTCTTCGAAGGTCTTCAGCGCCACCGACTTGCCGGAGCCGGACAGCCCGCTGACGATGATCAAGGTGGCAGCGGGGGCAGGGGCAGTGGGGCTCATGGCGTGCGGCGTTCCAGAAGGTTGCTGTGCCGGGCGATGAACATCGCCGCCGGATCAATACCCTTGGTACGCAGAATGTGCAGCCGGGTGGCCGCTTCGGTCAGCACCGACAGGTTGCGGCCCGGCATCACCGGCAGGGTGATCAGCGGCACGTCGAGGTCCAGCACGTGGCGGGTGCCGGAATCGCCGGTCAAACGCTCGTAGCCGTGGGGGGTGGGTTCGGTCATGGGCTTGGTCAGGTGCACGATGAGCCGAAGGTACTTGTTCTTCTTTACCGCCGTGTCACCAAACATCTCGCGCACGTTGAGCACGCCCAGGCCGCGCACTTCCAGCAGGTCCTGCAGCAGTTCCGGGCAGGTGCCGTCCAGCACGTCGGGGGCAATCTGGGTGAACTCCGGGGCGTCATCGGCAACCAGCCGGTGGCCGCGGCTGAGCAGTTCCAGCGCCAGCTCGCTCTTGCCCGAGCCGGCTTCGCCGGTGATCAGCACGCCAATGGAGTAGATCTCCATGAAAACGCCATGCAGGATCACCCGTGGGGCCAGGGTCCGGGCCAGGTGGTAGGACAGATGGTTGAGCAGTTCATGGCCACGCTTGGGCGAGATCCACAGCGGGGTGTGTGATTCGTCGGCGGCCGCGCGCAGGTCTTCCGGGCAGGGCTGGTTGCGGGTGATCACCAGCGCCAGCGGGTGCGACTGCATGATCCGCTCGATGGTCTCCCAGCGCTGGCGCGAATCCAGCGAGTCCAGCCAGGACAGCTCCTCGGTGCCCAGAATCTGTACTTTGTTGGGGTAGATGGCGTTGAGGTAACCGGCCAGCGACGGGCGGCGGGAGACCGTGTTGCCGGCTTCCAGCTCCCGGCGTTCGCCGGCCTGGCCGGCCACCCAGCGCAGCCCAAGGCGGTCGCGCTGTTGTTCAAACAGCTCACGTGCGGTGATGCTGGTATTCATGCGGCGCTCGCTGGAGGGGATAACTCGAGAACCTGACGCAGGGCCTGGCCGTCGTGCGCTTCGCGCAGGGCCTGGCGGACCGAGGGCTCGGAGAACAGCTCGGCCAGCTCGGACAGCAGCATCAGGTGTTGATGGGTGTAGTGGGCCGGCACGGCCATGGCGAACACCAGGTCGACGGGTTCGTCGCCGCCGAAATCCACTGGCGTTTCCAGCCGCAGCAGAGCCCCACGGGGGCGTTCCAGCAGCGGGGCACGGCCATGCGGGATGGCGATGCCATGGCCGATGGCGGTGCTGCCCAGCTGTTCGCGCTGGCACAGGTTCTGGTAGATCAGCTCGGCATTGGCTTCGCGGCAGGCCAGCAGGCGGGCCGCAGCCTGCAGCACGCTGTCGCGGTCGGCGGCCGGCAACACCTGGGTGCGCACGGCCGCCAGTAGGTCAGTCAGGGGCATGTCGGGGAGAACATGGTGGCGTCAGCCGCCATTGTCGCTCACCGGCACGGGGGCGTGCTGCTGTTTCTTTTCCTTCTGCTTGATCACCAGGCGGTCAAGCTTGTCGGCGAGCAGATCGATCGCGGCATACATCGTCTGGCCACCGGCCTCCGCGTGCAGGGTCTGCCCGGGGATGTTGGCGCTGGCGTCCACATGATGTTCGTTCTTGCGCAGCGCCAGGGTGACCTTGATCTCGCAATGTCGGTCGAAGTGCTTCCCGATCCGGCTGAGCTTTTCTTCCACGTAGCTCTGCAGCGCCGGGGTCACTTCCACGTCTTTGCCATACGTTTCGATTTGCATCGGTTGTCTCCTTTTCGGATTTGCCAATGAACCTTCCCGCCGGGCGCGTGGAGCGTCAGGCGATACGTACTCTTTCGTGCGAGGCGGAAATGTTCATGGCCTCACGATACTTCGCCACGGTGCGTCGCGCCACCGGTATTCCCGAGGTTTTGAGCAGGTCAGCCAGCTTGGCGTCAGAAAGCGGCTTGCGCGGGTTCTCGTCGTCGATCAGGCGGCGGATCATGGCCTGGATGGCGGTGCTGGAGGCCTCGCCGCCGCTGTCGGTATCGATCCCTGATGCGAAGAAACTGCGCAGCGGCAAGGTGCCGCGCGGGGTCCGCACGTATTTGCGGGCAATCGCCCGGGAGATGGTCGATTCGTGCAGGCCCAGCTCGCCGGCGACCTCGCGCAGGGTCAGCGGGCGCAGGGCCTGTTCGCCGAACTCCAGGAAGGCCGATTGCTGCTGCAGCAGGCAGCGCATCACCCGCAGCAGGGTCTCGCCGCGCGCCTCAAGACCCTTCAGCAGCCAGCGCGCCTCCTGCAGGTGGGCGCGCAGGTAGCCGGCGTCGCTTTCGCCACAACGCCGGATCATCTGTTCATAGCCGCGATGGATCACCACCCGGGGGCCGGCATGGCCGGCCAGGGCGGCGCGCCAGACGCCCCCCTGCCGCCAGACCACGCAGTCCGGGACCACGTAGCTGTCGTGGGTCAGCTCGCCAATCTGGGTGCCGGGGCGGGGGTCCAGCGAGCGCAGCAACTGGACGGCGGTGTCCACATCGTCGGCGGGGACTTTGAGTTCGTGGGCCAGGCCGTCCACGCCGCTGCGCGGCAGGCGCTCCAGCGGGCCGTCGGCGATGCGCCGGGCCAGGGCGAGGCCCGGGGTCTGCGGGTCAAGCACGTCCAGCTGCAGCTGCAGGCACTCGCCCAGGCTGCGCGCGCCCACCCCGATGGGGTCGAAGCGCTGGATCTGGTGCAGCACCGTCAGGATCTCCGCCTCGTCGGCATGAATGGCCGGCAGCAGGGTTTCGGCAATGGCCGACAGCGGCTCGCGCAGATAGCCGTCTTCTTCCAGCGCGTCGATCAGCGCCGCACCGATGCTGCGGTCGCGCGCGGACAGGTGCGACAGGTGCAGCTGCCACAGCAGGTGGTCGGCCAGGGTTTCGGTTTCGGCGACGCGCTCGGCAGCGCTGCCGTTGTCGTCGTCATCGAAAGAGCCGCCGCTGCCGCCGCTGCTCCAGTCGGCTTCGCCCGGTGCCCAGTCATCCTCGCTGGCGGCGGTGCGCTCGCCCGGGTCGTCCGGGCCGTCGCCGCCTTCACTCGGCCGTTCGTCCGCACCTGGCGCAGCGTCGAGGCCGGGCTGGTCGTTTTCGGCCCATTCGAGCAGCGGATTGGTTTCCACTGCTTCGGCGATCTCCAGCTCCAGCTCGGTGGTGGACATCTGCAACAGCTTGATCGCCTGACGCAGCTGCGGCGTCATGACCAGTTGCTGTCCCAGCGATGTCTGCAGCCGTGCCTTCATGCCTGTGCCCAACGGGGGGAGGGTGCCGCAGCGGCCGGCCGGTCAGAGCTTGAAGGTGTCTCCAAGGTAGACGCGACGGACGTCGGCGTTGTCCAGGATTGCGTCCGGTGCACCCTGCGCCAGTACGCTGCCTTCGTTGAGGATATACGCGCGGTCGCAGATTCCCAAGGTTTCACGGACATTGTGGTCGGTGATCAGCACGCCGATGCCGCGCTGCTTGAGGTGGGTGACGATGCGCTGGATCTCGCCGACCGAGATCGGGTCGACGCCGGCGAACGGTTCGTCGAGCAGGATCAGGCGCGGTTGCGCGGCCAGGGCACGGGCGATTTCACAGCGGCGGCGCTCACCGCCGGACAGGCTGGCCCCCAGCTGTTCGGAGACGTGGCCGATCTGCAGTTCGTCCAGCAGCGAATTCAGCTCTTTCTCGCGGCCGGCGGCGTCCAGGTCCTCGCGCAGTTCCAGCACCAGGCGGATGTTGTCGGCCACGGTCAGCTTGCGGAACACCGACGGTTCCTGCGGCAGGTAGCCCACGCCCTGCTTGGCACGGGTGTACATGGGATCGGCGGTGATGTCCTTGCCGTCCAGCACGATGCTGCCGGCATCGGCCTCGACCAGCCCGACGATCATGTAGAAGCAGGTGGTCTTGCCGGCACCGTTGGGGCCGAGCAGGCCGACCACTTCGCCGGCATCAAGCGTGAGCCCGAATTCTTTGACAACTTCGCGCTGCTTGTATTTTTTGCGCAGACCTTTGGCGACCAGCATTACTTCTTGCTCCCGGCAGTGGGCACGGTGGTCTTGGTGGGGGCCGGCGTCGCGGCCGGCGCGGCCCCCTTGTTCTTGGGCGGAATCACCGTGCGCACACGGCCACCGTCACCGCCGCTGTTCATTTCGCCGGTACGGGTGTTGTAGGTCATCTTCTGGCCACTGTTGATGCCCTGCGCGCTCTTCACCTCGTAGTTGCCGGTCAGCACGATGACCTCACCCTTGATGTCGTAGTCGATCTTGTCGGCGCGGGCATTCATCATGCTGCCGTCGTCCAGCTGCTGTTCCATCGTGGCCTGCTTGCCGGAGAACACCGCGCGCACCGCTTCGCCATCCTTCATGTGGATGTCAGCCTTGGCGGCGTTGATCTTCAGCGTGCCCTGGGTGATGACGACGTTGTTGGACAGCGTAATGACGCCATCGCCAAGGAACGAGCCGGACTGCGCGCCGGATTCGATGTTCATTTCCTTGTTGCGGTCATCGGTCCGGGCCTGCGCGGCATAACCAGGAAGCAGCAGGCTCAGGGCGAATGCAGTGGCGTAGAGGATCTTCATGACGGGGGGCTTTCCTGCCGGATTCGTGGAAGCGGCCGTAGCCGTCCGTGGATTGTCGGGGCGCATCACTGACGGGGCGTGTAACGACTCTTGACCTGACTGCGGAAGTGGTAGGTCTTGTCGCTTGAATTCAGGTCGAAACCGACGCCGGACTGGGTCATGCCCGGGCGGGTCAGGGTCACCAGGGCATCGGTGCTGGCCCTGTTTTCGTTGGGGAACACGTCCAGATGGTCGGTGCGGAAGGTGGTGGGTGGCACGCTGGGCACCTTGGGGCTGTCGCCGCTGACATTGCCGGTGAGCTTGAGCTGGTCGCCCTTGGCGCTGACCCAGCCCTTTTCGCTGCGCAGCTCCCAGTGGTTGCCTTCGCTGTCGGGCAGCAGGAACAGCGGCGTGGCGATCGCCATGGTTTCATCGGCGCGGCTGCGTTCCAGCAGCGGTGCGCGCAGGGTGGTGGATTCCTTGCCCTGTTCGTCCAGCGCGATGATCTGGAAATCGTGCAGCACATAGTCTTTGCTTGCGTCGTCGCCGGCCTCCGGCGCGGGCTTGTTGCGGTCGCGCAGCAGCGACCAGCCGCTCAGCAGGGCTGCAACCAGCAACAGGCCACCAATCGCGGTGCGCCAGTTCATGCGCCGAACCTCGCCAGCACCGCGTCCACATGACCCTGCGCTGCCAGCAGCACGTCGCACAACTCGCGCGCGGCACCACGGCCACCCTCGGCGCGGGTCTGCCAGTGCACGCGTTCGGCGATCCACGGGTGGGCATTGGCCGGGGCCACCGCCAGCCCGACCGCGCACAGCGGAGCCAGGTCGGGCAGGTCGTCGCCCATGAAGGCGACCTGGTCCAGGCCGATGCCGTGCTGCTCGCACAGCAGGCGCACGCTGGCCAGCTTGTCGCCGACTGAGATCTGGGTGTCGATGCCGAGGTCGGCCCCCCGCTTGAGCGCGGACAGGCTGTTGCGCGCGGTGATCAGCACGGGGTGGATACCGTGCTGCTGCAGCAGTTTCAGGCCCAGTCCGTCCTGCACGTAATACGCCTTGCTCTCGTTGCCGTCCCGGTCGTAGTAGAGCCGACCGTCGGTGAGCGTACCGTCCACGTCAAAGCAGGCCAGCCGGATGCGACCGGCGGCGGCGTGCAGGTGGGACGGAAAACCGGGCAGCGGGGAATAGGGCATCAGGGCAACAGGTCAGCTGAATGGAGGAGGGTCACTGTGGTTTAAACCACCCGGGCCCGCAACAGGTCATGAATGTTGAGCGCACCGACTGCCCGCCCTTGCGTGTCGACCACGATCAGGCCGTTGATCTGGTGGGTTTCCATCAGCCGGGCCGCTTCCACGGCCAGCTGGTCGGCTCCGATGGTACGCGGCTGGCGGGTCATCACGTCGACAATGCGCGCGCTGCGCACGTCCAGGTCGCTGTCCAGGGCGCGGCGCAGGTCGCCGTCGGTGAACAGACCAACCAGGCGCTGCTCGGCGTCGACCACGGCGGTCATCCCCAATCGCTTGCGGCTCATTTCGACCAGGGCCTGGCTCAGGCTGGCGTCCTCGCCCACGCAGGGCAGTTCGTCCCCGCTATGCATGACGTCGGTGATGTGCAGCAGCAGGCGGCGGCCCAGGCTGCCGGCCGGGTGGGAGCGGGCGAAGTCGTCGGCGGTGAAGCCGCGCGCGTCCAGCAGGGCCACGGCCAGGGCATCGCCCATGGCCAGCGAGGCGGTGGTGCTGGAGGTGGGGGCCAGCGCCAGCGGGCAGGCCTCGGCCGGCACGCTCACGTCCAGGTGGACGTCGGCGGCCTGGGCCAGGGTGGAGCCGGGGCGGCCGGTCATCGCGATCAGCCGGTTGCCCTGGCGCTTGAGCACCGGCAGCAGCATCAGCACCTCGTCGGACTCGCCCGAGTAGGACAGGGCCAGCACCACGTCGTCCTCGGTGATCATGCCCAGGTCGCCGTGGCCGGCCTCGCCGGGGTGCACGTAGAAGGCCGGGGTGCCCGTGGAGGCCAGGGTGGCGGCGATCTTCCGGGCCACATGGCCGGACTTGCCCATGCCGGTGGCCACCACGCGGCCACGGCTGGCCAGCACCAGCTGGCACGCCTGGCTGAAGGCGTCGCCGAGGCGGTCGGCCACCGCCGCCAGGGCATCACGCTCGATCTCGAACACCCGGCGGCCGCTGGCGACCAGGGCGGCAGGATCGGTGGAGTGAGGGGGCAGGGGCGATACAGCCATGCGGGCGCCACGCGGAAGAGTAGAATGAGCGCACATTTTATTAGGAAAGCCCGTTGGACGCCGAGACCATCCGCAATCTGATCGAAACCGGCCTGCCCGGCTCCCGCGCCGACGTGCAGGGTGACGATGGCGTGCACTTCGAGGCCACCGTGGTCTGCGAGGCCTTTGCCGGCAAACTGCCGCTGGCCCGCCACCGCATGGTCTATGCCACGCTGGGCGATCTGATGGGCGGGGCGATTCATGCGCTGGCGCTGAAGACGGTGACACCGGGCGAATCCGCCGCGTAACCCCGCCCGTAGGCGGTTTTTCCATCGATTCAGCCGACCACGGGTCGGCTCTACCAAGTAGGTTCCATGGCCAAGATCGTAGTGACCGGCGGCGCGCCGCTGCACGGTGAAGTGAACATTTCCGGCGCCAAGAACGCCGTTCTTCCCATCCTCTGCGCCACCCTGCTGGCCGATGCGCCGGTGGAAATCACCAACGTGCCGCACCTGCACGACGTGGTGACCACGGTGAAGCTGCTGGGCGAACTGGGGGCCAAGGTCACCATCGACCAGGGCACGCTGTCACGTGGCAGCGCGATCGTGGTCGACCCGCGCACGGTCAACCAGCACGTGGCCCCGTACGAGCTGGTCAAGACCATGCGCGCCTCGATCCTGGTGCTGGGCCCGCTGCTGGCCCGTCACGGCGCTGCCGAAGTGTCGCTGCCCGGTGGCTGTGCGATCGGTTCGCGCCCGGTGGACCAGCACATCAAGGGCCTGCAGGCGCTGGGCGCGGAGATCGTGGTCGAGAACGGCTTCATCAAGGCCCACGCCAAGCGCCTGAAGGGTGGCCATTTCACCTTCGACATGGTCAGCGTGACCGGCACCGAGAACGTGCTGATGGCCGCTGTGCTGGCCGAAGGCACCACCGTGCTGGACAACTGCGCGATGGAACCGGAAGTGACCGATCTGGCGCACTGCCTGATCGCGCTGGGCGCGAAGATCGAGGGCCTGGGCACCACCCGCCTGGTGATCGAAGGCGTGGAACGCCTGAACGGTGGCCGTCATGAAGTGCTGCCCGACCGCATCGAAACCGGCACCTTCCTGGTGGCCGCGGCGATGACCGGCGGCAAGGTCACGGTGAACAAGGCGCGTCCGAACACCATGGACGCCGTGCTGGCCAAGCTGGTGGAAGCCGGGGCGACCATCGAAACCACCGAAGACAGCATCACCCTGGACATGCAGGGCAAGCGCCCGCGCGCGGTCAACCTGACCACCGCGCCGTACCCGGCGTTCCCCACCGACATGCAGGCGCAGTTCATGGCGCTCAACTGCGTGGCCGATGGCGTGGGTGTGATCAATGAAACGATCTTCGAAAACCGCTTCATGCACGTCAACGAACTGCTGCGCCTGGGTGCGGACATCCAGGTGGAAGGCCACACCGCCATCGTGCGCGGTTCGGACCAGCTCAGCGGTGCCCCGGTGATGGCCACCGATCTGCGCGCGTCGGCGTCGTTGATCCTGGCCGGCCTGATGGCCACGGGTGACACCACCATCGACCGCATCTACCACCTGGACCGTGGCTACGAGAACATCGAAGAGAAGCTCTCGGCGCTGGGCGCGACCATCCGGCGTACCGCATGATCCTGCGCGGTCAATTCACCCGCCGCCGCAAGGCGCTGCTGATCCTGGTGCTGGTGGTGCTGGGCTGGCTGGGCTACGCCTGGTACGCCGGCATCGCCATCACCCAGGGCCTGGAGCAGCAGGACATGGACTGGAACGGCGACGGCACCGTCAGCCGTAGCGAAGTGCTGCAGGCGTTTTATGCGGTGGGGGTGAAGACCACCGATGAAGGCAACCGGCACTGCAAGGCGTTCTACTGGCGCAGCAGTGGCGAGCAGATCCGGGTCGATTGCCGCACGGTGTTTGGCGAGGCCAAGCCGGAATGAAAAAAACGCCCGCGATGCGGGCGCTTTTTTTTGCGCGGATGCGGACCGGTAGTACCGGTTACTTGAAGCTGCGGATGGTCAGATCCAGCGCGTCCTTGCCGCCTTCGCGCTGCAGCAGGCGCACCGGCACCGGCAGCTCCTTCACCACCCACGCGATCTGTTCCTTGTTGCCGTCCACGCGCGACACCTTGGTGGCGTCGTAGGTCTTGCCGCCAACGGTGATCTGCTCCTTGCCTACGGTCTTGTAGGTCAGTGATTTGATCCGCCCTTCGTCGACCATGCGGTAGGTCAGCGGCTTGCCATCGGCGAAGTCGCGGGCGATGGCCAGGTTGATCAGCAGCGCATCCATATCGCCGGTCTTCAGCGCGACCGGGCCGGCACGGTCAGGCTTGATGTCGCCTTTCCAGGTCGCCTGCTTCTTGGTCCAGTCATACGTGGCATCCACGTTGCGCTTCTTCACCAGCAGCGTCGAGCGGTCGTTGCTGGTCAGTGGACGCAGCTTGCCGCCGGTCTCGTCAAAGACCGTGTTCTGGCTCAGCGTGGCCAGCTGGTTGCTGACGTTGAGGCTGTACTGCCACTTATTGCCGTCGACCTTGCTCAAGGTCATCTTGCCCGGAGCCTGCACGCCCATGTAGTTGGCCTGGTAGTCGGCCGTAAACGGCTGCAGCGCCATGGCCGGCAGGCTGGTCAGGGCCAGCGCACCTGCGGCGATCCAGGTCAGGGGGCGATTGAGAAGGGTCATGCTCACACTCCTTGGTATTCGATCAGGCGCAGGTCGATGCGATCTTCGCCGTCTTCGCGTTGCAGGATACGCACCGGGGTAGGCACCCCGTTGGCGACCCAGAGAATGGTTTCATCATTGCCGCCGTTGGTGCGGTACACCCGCAGCGCGTTGTAGGACAGCTCGCCGACCTGGACGTTCTCGGTTTCCGGCGCGGCCTGGTAGTCATGCTGGCGCACGCGGCCGACATCGACATAGCGGTAGTGCATCTGCGCACCCGGGCGGGCGTCGCGCATGATCGCCAGGTTGATCAGCAGCGCGCTCTGGTCACCCGGCTGCAGCGGAATGGGCTGGGTGCGTTCTTTTTTCAGATCGCCCACCCACTGCGCGGTGCCAGCCGGCCAGTTGTAGGTGCCGGTGACCTTCTTGCCCAGGAACAGGCCCTTGCGCACGGTAGCCTGGCTGAGCGGTACGTACACCTCGCCCTGCTTCTCGAACACGGTGCTCTGTTCCAGGTTCAAACCCAGCACGCTGGCAAAGCCGCGGCGGCCGACCACCTGCATATCCACCCGCCACTGCGCACCCCCGGTATGGGTGACGCGCATCGTCGCATCGCCGGCTTCCTTGCCCTTGTACAAGGCCTGGTAAGTGGCGGTGAACGGTTCCAGCGGCGGCGGTTCCCAGGCCAGTGCAGGCAGCATCGGCGGTGCCGCTTCGGGCGGCGGCTCGGGTGTGGCCGGCGGTTCCTGTGCGGCGGCAACCGCCACCGTGCACAGCAGTGCACCGAGCATCAGCACGGGTTTGAACAGCACCTTGGAAGAGGACGTTCTCATGCGGGCGCACAAACGAAGGAAGGGGGAGGATGCCAGTGCCCAGGTCAGCGGCGTGTGTGCGCGTGGACCTGGGGGTTCAGTTCTCCGGCGCAATCTAGGCGCAGCGGACTGAACAGGGGGTGGCCGTCGACGTGAAGCTGACCGTGGCGTTCAGCCACGCGACCGGCCACCAGCCAGCGCAGGCTGGCGATGAGCAACGGGTGCTCCACCGCGAGCACGCGCTGGGCCAGTGCTTCGGGGGTGTCGCCTGGCTGCACCGGCACATGGGCCTGCCCGAGCACCGTTCCGGCATCCAGTTCCGGCACCACGAAGTGCACGCTGGCCCCCGCCTCGGCATCGCCGGCTTCCAGCGCACGGGCGTGGGTATGCAGGCCCTTGTACTTCGGCAGCAGCGAAGGATGAATGTTGATCAAGCGGCCGGCGAATCGCTGCACGAAGGCTTCGCCCAGAATGCGCATGTAGCCGGCGCAGACGATCCAGTCGGGCGCAAAGCTGGCCAGTGCGTCGCCGAGCGCGGCGTCGAATGCGGCGCGGTCGGCGAACTCCTTCGGCGAACGCGCCCAGCGCCGCTCCGGGGCGACCTTCAGCAACGCCGAGGCACTGGGCTTGTCGGACAGCACGCCAATCACTTCAGCATCCAGCGTGCCCGCCGCAATGGCGTCGACGATGGCCTGCAGGTTGCTGCCACGCCCGGAGGCCAGCACGGCAATACGGGCGGTCATGCGACGACGCGGCTCCCCGGCGGCGCGAAGGCGGTTTTGACTTCCGGCTTGAGCAGCACGATGAACGCATACACGCCAAGGGCAATGCCCAGTGCACCGGCAAGGCACGATGCGCCGGCGGCGATCAGGCACAGCTGGTGGCGCTGGCGTTGGCCCAAGGCCTTGGCTGCGACGAAACTGAGCGCACCGACGCATGCGAACACCAGGCTGGCGGTCAGCAGCAGCACGATCAACAGCATCGGCTGGGCACCCGGGTTCATGCTGTTGCTTTCAGCGGCATAACCGGCGAACGCGACGGGGAGCAGCACCACCGCAATGCACAGTTGGATGGCACCCAGCACGTAGAACAGGATCTTCAGCGTGTGCAGGTGCGAGTTGATCTGGATGGGGCTCCAGACGCCCGGCGGCGTTACCGGGCCGCGCGGGGCATTGAGCGGAGGAGGCGTGGCGGCCATGGTGATCTCAGGAGTGAACAGGAGCGGGTGCGTCGAACGCGGCCTTCACCGACGGACGCAGCAGCACGATCAGGGTGAAGACGCCCAGTACCGTGCCCAGCGGCATGCACAGGCACGAGATCGCGGCCACCACCATGCACAGCGTGTGGCGGCGCCGCTGCGCCAGGCAGCGCCCGGCATAGGCGATGAACGCACCCAGGGTGACGCCGCAAAAGATGATCACCGCACCGATCGCGATGAAGATCCAGCCTGCCATGCGGCCGTCATCCGCCGGGTTCCCATCGGCGTCGTTCATCGGCAGGGCACCGGTCACGATGCCGATGCCGAGCGCCACATGGATGATCGGAAACAGCGAGAACAGCGCGGTAAGGCCGCCGACCACGTAGTGGAAGATGGACAGCAGGCGCAGGTGATTGGCTTCTTCCAGGCTCAGACTTGGGATCGCCGGGGGTTGATGGCTCATGAGCGGCTCCGTCCGAAGGCCGCCTTCACCGGCGGCCGTGTCAGTTGAATGATGTTGAGCAGGCCCACGATCAGTACCGGTCCGGCCAGCAACGTGGCGGTACTCGCCAGCACGCACAGCAGGTAGCCGCGTCGCCGGGCCAGGCAGGTGCCCGCAACGATCAGCGCTACCCCGGCGAATGCGGGCATGGCGATCAACACATAGGTGAGCGCGGACGGCGGGCGAATCTCAACGGGGATGCTGGCAAACATGTCGCTGACGATGAACCATGTGGGCACGGTCCACAGCAGGCACAGGAGCGCCGCGCCGAAGTTCACCCGCGTCAGCCAGCGCGGGACATCCGGTGCCGCGGTGGCACCGGGAGGCAGGGGCGGGATCGATGCATCCATGCAGGGCTCCTGGGTGGCTCAGCCGATGTGCACGCGCTCGGCACCGGTGGCGGGAACCACCTGGCCGATGGTCCAGTGGTCCAGGCCCTGCGCCTTGACGGCGGCGGACACGGCGTCGGCCTGGTCGGCGGGCACGATCAGCACGAAGCCGATGCCACAGTTGAAGGTGCGCCACATTTCGCTGTCGGCGACCGCGCCTTCCTTCTGCAGCCACTGGAACACCGGCGGCAGGGTCCAGGACGACGCCTGGATGTCCAGGCCGAGGCCTTCGGGCACCACGCGGATGATGTTCTCGGTCAGGCCGCCACCGGTGATGTGGGCCATGCCGTGGATGGCCTCGCCGTGCGACTTCAGCAGCGCCAGGATCGGCTTGACGTAGAGGCGGGTGGGGGCCATCAGCGCGTCGATCAGCTTGACCCCGCCTTCCAGCTCCAGGTCGGCCGGGCGGCCCGCGCGGTCATAGATGCGGCGCACCAGTGAATAGCCGTTGGAGTGCGGGCCGGAGGAGGCGATGCCGATCAGCACGTCGCCGGCGGCCACGCTGGCACCGTCCTTCAGTTCGCTCTTTTCCACAGCCGCCACGGTGAAGCCGGCCAGGTCGTACTCGCCCGGGGCATACATGTCGGGCATTTCAGCGGTTTCGCCGCCGATCAGGGCGCAGCCGGCCTCGGTGCAGCCGTTGGCGATGCCGCCGACCACGGCAGCGGCCGTGTCGATGTCCAGCTTGCCGGTGGCGAAGTAGTCCAGGAAGAACAGCGGCTCGGCCCCCTGCACCAGCACGTCGTTGACGCACATGGCGACCAAGTCGATGCCGATCGTATCGTGGCGGTTCAGCTGGTGGGCCAGCTTCAGCTTGGTGCCCACGCCGTCGGTGCCGGACACCAGCACCGGTTCACGGTACTTGTTGGACAGATCGAACAGCGCGCCAAATCCGCCCAGGCCGCCCATCACTTCGGGGCGGAAACTGCGCTTCACCAAGGGCTTGATCCGCTCGACCAGTTCGTTGCCCGCGTCGATGTCGACACCGGCGTCGCGGTAGGTGAGGGGGGCGGGGGAAGACGGAGTCTGGGTCACGGGCGTCGGGCTGCGCTGGAGTGAAAGCGGGATTTTAACAGGCCACGTTGGCGCGCAGGCCCTATTCGGGCAACAATTCCCCCCGGATACGCTCAATGGAAGACCTGATGCGCCGCAGCCTCATTCTCATGATGTTCCTCGCGCTGTGCCTGCCGGTGGCCACGATGGCCCAGAGCGGCCTGCGCACCGAAGGCGACGTGGCCAGTGCCACCGGGGCCTACGAGGCCGAAGTACCGGTCAACAGTCAGTCCGATGCCGACCGCACCGGAGCCCTGGCGCGCGCGCTGGGCAGTGTGCTGGCCAAGCTGTCGGGCGACCGCAGCGTGATGACCCGCCCAGGCGTGGTGCAGGCCCTGCGCGGGGCCAAGGACTACGTCGAAAGCTATGACTACCGCCAGGACCAGAGCACCTCGGCCACGGGTGCGCCCAGTTACCGCACCATGCTGGTGGCCCGCTTCCGCCAGAACGACGTGGACGGCCTGATTTCCGCGCTGGGACTGCCGCTGTGGCCGCAGCCGCGACCCAAGCCGGTGATCTGGCTGGCGATTGACGACGGCTCCGGCCCGCGCCTGGTGACCGTGCAGCAGGCCAACGCCGCCCGTCCGCTGCTGAACCGGGCCGTGGAGCGCGGTTACAAGCTGGGCCTGCCGACCGGCAGCGCGGCGGAGCAGGCCCTGGTGGGGGCGATCTGGCGCCAGGACACCGCGTCGGTGGCGCGCGCTTCGGCCCGTTACGCCCCGCCGATGCAGCTGGTCGGCAAGCTATACCGCGACAAGGCCGGCGGCTGGGTGGCCGACTGGGTGTTCGTCGATGGCGGCCGCGAGCTGAACAAGTGGACCACCAAGGATTCCGATGCCCGCCGGGCCATGGCCGGCGGTGCCGACGGCGCGGCGGATGCGCTGGTGAAGCGCTACGCCAAGGCCGGTGCCGCCACCGGCGCAGCCGGGACCTACACCATTGCGGTGACCGGCCTGGACAACGCCGAGGACTACATGCGGCTGGTGGCCGGGCTGCGCGAGAACCCAGTGGTGCGCAACATCACCCCGCTGCGGGCCTCGGGCAACCGCCTGGAGCTGGCGCTGGAGATGACCACCGGGCTGTCCGGCCTGAACCGCATGCTGGGCGAGAACGGCGTGATCGTGCCGCTGGCCCCGCTGCCGGTGCCCATCGATGAAAACGACGCCGGCACCCTGCCGCCGCCCCCCGCCAGCAACGAGTACCGCCTGCGATGATCCTGACACCGGAAGCCGAGATCGCCCAGTTCCTGCGACGCGTCAAATATGTACTGCTGGCTCTGGCCATCGGCTGGGTGATCGGGCTGCTGGCCCCGATCCTGACCCCGTTCGTGCTGGCGCTGGCGCTGGCCTGGCTGGGCGACCCGCTGGTTGACCGGATCGAGGCCACCGGCCGTTCGCGCAACACCGGCGTGGTGCTGGTGTTCGTGGCGATGGTGCTGGTGATCACCGCGTTGCTGCTGATTCTGGTGCCGATGATCGAGCGTCAGATCGCCACGTTGATCACGGCCATTCCGCAGGCGCAGGCCTGGCTGATGCAGACCGGCATTCCGTGGTTCGAGCAGAAGACGGGGCTGGAGATCATGCAGTGGCTGGACCCGGACCGGCTGATCGAGTGGGTGCGCAGCCATTGGCAGCAGGCTGGCGGCTTCGCCAAGACCTTCTTCGGCTACGTGTCGCGCTCGGGCTTTGCGATGGTGACCTGGGTGGTCAACATCCTGCTGCTGCCGATTCTGGCGTTCTACTTCCTGCGCGACTGGGACAAGCTGGTGGAGCGGGTGGCTTCGACCATTCCGCGCAACCATATCGGCACGATCAGCAAGCTGGCGCGGGAATCCAACGAGGTGCTGGGCGCGTTCATCCGCGGCCAGTTCCTGGTGATGATCGCGCTGGGCGTGATCTACGCGGCGGGCCTTTCACTGGTGGGTTTGAAGCTGGGTCTGTTGATTGGCCTGGTGGCGGGCCTGATCAGCTTCATTCCGTACCTGGGGGCGACCACGGGCATCGTGATGGCGGTGGTCGCAGCGCTGGTGCAGGCGCAGGGCTTTGACCTGAAGCTGCTGATTCTGGTGGGCGTGGTGTTCACGGTGGGCCAGCTGCTGGAAAGCTACGTGCTGACGCCGCGCATCGTGGGCGACAAGATCGGCCTGCATCCGGTGGCGGTGATCTTCGCGGTGATGGCGGGTGGCCAGCTGTTCGGCTTCCTGGGCATGCTGCTGGCGCTGCCGGTGGCGGCGGTGAGCAACGTGCTGCTGCGCTATGCGCACCAGCGCTACCGCGAAAGCGAGCTGTACGTGGGCGAGACGGCGATTGCGCTGGATTCCTACATCGACCGCCGCGCGGACACGATCGTGGTGCCGAAGGATCCCGACCTGAAGTGAGCATGGTGCCGCAGCTGCCGCTTGCCCTGCGTTACCCGCAGGACGAGCGCCTGGAAACCTTCATCGGCGCGCCGGACGGCGCGCTGGCGCAGCTGCGCGCGATTGCGGTGGGAGCGGCGCACGACTGGGTATACCTGGAAGGGGCGGCGGGCACGGGCAAGACGCATCAGGCGCTGGCGATGTGTTCGCTGGCGCAGCAGGCGGGGCGGCAGCCGACCTATCTGCCGTTGAAGGCGGTGGCGGGGCGGGTGCGGGCAGCCTTGGAGTCGCTGGAAGGGCGCGACCTGGTGACGCTGGACGGGCTGGATGCGATCGCGGGCCACCGCGACGATGAAGTGGCGCTGTTCGATTTCCACAACCGGGCGCGCACGACGGGCATCACGCTGATGTACACGGCGCAGCACGCGCCGGACCAGCTGGGATTGGCGCTACCGGACCTGCGCTCGCGCCTGCAGCAGTGCGTGCGGGTCGTCCTGCAGCCGCTGGACGACGAAGGCCGCGCGGCGGTGCTGCGTGAGCGCGCGGTACGACGTGGGCTGAGCATCGACGAGGCGTCGATCGAATGGCTGCTGACCCGTACGGGTCGCGAGCTGGGCAGCCTGGTGAGCCTGCTGGACTGGCTGGACCGCGAATCCATGGCGGCACAACGCCGCATCACCGTGCCGTTCCTGCGGCAGGTGGTCGAGGATGGTTCCGCTCGGTTGTAACGCGAACTGCCCTCGACGGATGGTCGGTGGCCACGGGAACATCAACGGCACCTGTTATGGCGATTGCACGCCGGATGCCGGTAGGGTCGGTCGTCAGACGACTGCCGATAATATTGATCGGCGCTTTAACGCATGGACCGCACCCGAAACCGGCTGTCCATCCAGCACCGCTCAGCCACCCAGGGCGTGGCGCTACGCTGACAATTCGGCGTCCAATGCCGCCAACCGTTCCGGCGTACCAACATCGGTCCATCGTCCATGGTGGTGCTCCCCCGTCACGCGCCCCTGCGCCATGGCGAACCGCATCAACGGGGCCAATCCGAACTGCGGGGGATTCGTCGCTGAACCTTCGGTGCTGCCGATCACATCCCGCCAACCTTCCAGAATCGCGGGACGATAGACGCCAACCCCCGCATAGGTCAGCCGCGGCGCATCGCCGGCATCCGCTACGCTGCCATCCTCACGCAGAATGAAATCCCCGCGCGGATGCTGCACCGGGTTGTCGACCAGCACCAGGTGCGCATCGCCTTCAGGTTGCTTGGGCAGCGCTGCGAAATCCACATCTGTCCAGACGTCGCCGTTGACCACGAGGAACGGCTGATCACCGAGCACGGGCAAGGCGTTGAGAATGCCGCCACCGGTTTCCAGCGGCACCGGGCCTTCGTCGAGGTAGTGCAGGCGGAGGTTCCAACGACTGCCATCGCCGAGGGCGGGTTCGAACTGATTGCCCAGCCACGAGGTGTTGATCACCACGTCATCGATACCGGCGGCCGCAAGACGTTCCAGATGCCACACGATCAGGGGCTTGCCGCCGGCCACCAGCAGCGGCTTGGGGGTATGCAGGGTGAGCGGGCGCATGCGCTCGCCCTTGCCGGCGGAGAAGATGATGGCCTTCATGCGCGTGCGGCCATGGCGGGCTTGATGCGCTCCTGCAGCAGCTGCTGCAGGCCGGCCAGTTCGGGGTGGCGCGGCAGTACTTCATCCAGGTACTGGATGAAGCGCGGGGCATCGGCGAAGTAATGACCCTTGCCGTCGCGGTCACGCAGGCGCACGAAGATGCCGAGGATCTTCAGGTGGCGCTGGATGCCCATCCAGTCGGCGTCGCGCAGGAACTGCGGCCAGGCGCGCACGGGCAATCCGGCGGCCAGCGCTTTGGCGTGATAGCGGGCGAGCCAGGCATCCACGCGCTGCAGCGGCCAGCTGAGGAAGGCGTCCTTGAACAGGCTGACCGGGTCGTAGGCGATGGGGCCGCGCACGAGGTCCTGGAAGTCGAGGACGGCCGGTCCGCCTTCCACGGGCATCAGGTTGCGCGGCATGAAGTCGCGGTGGGTGAGCACCTGGGGCTGCTGCAGGGCGTTGTCCATCAGCCGGCGCTGGGCCAGCTGCAGGGCTTCGACTTCGCCGCAGTCGAGCTGCAGGCCGAGGTGGCGCTGCAGGAACCATTCGTCGAACAGGCCGGCATCACGCTGCAGCAGGGCTTCGCCGAACACGCCGAAGTCGTCGGGCACGGGAATGGACTGCAGGCGGATCAACTGGTCGAAAGCAGCGTCGAACCAGGCGTCGGCGTTTTCATTGGTGATCGCGCGGGCGAGGGTGGGGCCGCCGAGGTCTTCCAGCAGCAGGAAGCCCTGCGCTTCGTCGCGTGCCAGCACCTGCGGTACACGCACGCCGTGCGGTTCCAGCAGGTCGTGCATGCGCAGCCACGGGCGCACGTCTTCCAACCCGGGCGGGGAGTCCATGACGATGTGGCTGCCGCGCACGCTGGTGGCGCGCCAGTAGCTGCGGAAACCGGCGTCGACCGAGGCACGGTCAAGCTGGGTGGTGTCATCGGCCAGCGCGGTGCGGGCCCAGTGCAGCCGCAGCGCGGTGCGTTGCGGATCGGAAGCAGGATCGTTCATGAGAAGTGCGAAATGAAAGGGTCAGCGCTTGCCGCCGCTGAAGAGGCGCAGCACGGCGAGCACCGCGATGGCCCCGAGGGTGGCGCCGATGAAACCGGCCGGTTCACCGGCGGCATACCAGCCCATGTACTGGCCGAACCAGCCGGCCACGAGTGCGCCGACAATGCCCAGCACGATGGTCAGCAGGCAGCCCATGCGATTGTTGCCGGGCATGAAGAAGCGCCCGAACAGGCCGACGAAGAAGCCGACCAGAATGATGTAGAGCCAGCTGGTGCTGCCAAACAGTCCGTCCATCGTGCCGTTTCCTGCGGAAGATGGACGCAGCCTATCAAAAGGCTGCGTCCCTCCGCGCATCAACGCCCCCGGCCATCACGACCGTGACACCGGGCGTGCCCGGCTTTCCGTCATGGCCGTAGAGCCGGGCTTGCCCGGCTTGCCGTCAATGCCGTAGAGCCGGGCTTGCCCGGCTTGCCGTCAAGGCTCAGCAGCAGCCGTGCCCACCGTGACGGGTGCCGCTGTCGGCAGCCACCGGCGAACCGCTGGTCTCACCGCGCAGGCTGGCGGCGTGGTGTTCACTGATCACCTTCGACACGCAGGCCGTGACCCGCTTGCCCATCGGAATGTGCAGGAACTCGTTCGGGCCGTGCGCGTTCGAGTGCGGGCCGAGCACGCCGGTGATCATGAACTGCGCGCCCGGGAACTTCTCGCCCAGCATGCCCATGAACGGAATCGAGCCGCCTTCGCCCATGTACATCGCCGGCTTGCCGAAGAAGGTCTGGCTGGCGTCATCGATGGCTTGGGTCAGCCACGGGGCCATGGCCGGTGCGTTCCAGCCGGAGGAGGCCTTTTCCAGGTCCAGCTTCACTTCCGCGCCGTTCGGCGGGTCGCGCAGCAGGGCCTGCTTGAGCAGCTCGCCGCAGGCCTTGCCGTCAGCGGTCGGCGGCAGGCGCAGCGACAGCT
>DGLB01000078.1:0-6744 GCA_002387845.1 Stenotrophomonas maltophilia
GGGCTGGAGGGGGCGTGAGCCGCATGGATGCGGCGACCGAGGCTACATGGACGTACTTGCGCCGTCCCCCGGAACGCCCGTCCCGAGCCGCCAAACCAGAGATGCCGCGAACACCGGCTGTTCGCCAAGAACCAACACCAGCCGGGCAAAGCCCGGCGATACGTAGCGCACGCAATCCCGGATCCCGGCCGCCGAACGAATTATCCAATTGAAATGTAAGCGTTTTCGGTGGAACAGGGATTCGTTACATCCGGTATCATTGCCGGCTGATACCCAAAAGGAGACCGCCATGCGCCGCAAGATCGTCGCCGGTAACTGGAAGCTGCACGGCAGCCGTCAATTCGCGACCGACCTGGTCAGTGACGTGGTCGCCAGCCTGCCGAAGGAAGGCGTTGAGGTGGTCATCCTGCCGCCGCTGCCGTACCTGGGCGAGCTGGTCAACGATTTCGAGGGTCGGGCCGTCGCGTTTGGTTCGCAGGACGTCAGCTCCAATGAAAAGGGGGCCTACACCGGCGAGGTGTCCGCCGCCATGCTGGCCGAGGTCGGGGCCCGCTACGGGCTGGTCGGTCATTCCGAGCGCCGCCAGTACCACCATGAAAGCAGTGAACTGGTCGCCCGCAAGTTTGCCGCCGCCATCCACGCCGGCCTGGTTCCCGTGCTGTGCGTGGGCGAAACCCTGGAGCAGCGCGAGGCCGGGCAGACCGAAGCGGTCATCGCCAGCCAGCTGGCCCCGGTGCTGGACCTGGTCGGTCCTGCCGGCTTCCAGCACGCCGTGGTCGCCTACGAGCCGGTCTGGGCCATCGGCACCGGCAAAACCGCCTCCAAGGAGCAGGCGCAGGAGGTCCATGCCTTCATCCGTGGCGAAGTGGCCAAGCGGGATGCTAGAATTGCCGATTCGTTGCCGATCCTGTACGGCGGCAGCGTCAAGCCCGACAACGCAGGGGAACTGTTCGCGCAGCCCGATGTCGATGGTGGGCTGGTGGGTGGCGCCTCGTTGGTCGCCGCAGATTTCCTGGCCATCGTCGAGGCGGCGACCGGGCGTTAAATGAATAATCCGAGGACGGATTCGAAATGCTGATGTTGATCCTCAATGTGGTCTACGTGCTGGTATCGGTGGCCATGATCGCGCTCATCCTGATGCAGCGTGGTTCCGGTGCGGCCGCAGGCTCGGGTTTCGGTGCCGGTGCCTCGGGTACGGTGTTCGGTGCGCGCGGTGCGTCCAACTTCATGTCCAAGACCACCAAGTGGCTGGCCGTGGTGTTCTTTGGCATCAGCCTCTTCATGGCCTGGTACGCCAGCCATGGTGCCCGTCCGACCGTCGATGCCGGCCTGGGCGTGATGTCCGCCCCGGTCCAGAGCGCCCCGGCTGTGCCGGCTGGCGAGCTGCCGGCGGTGCCGAAAGCCCCGGAAGCCGCTGCGCCGCAGCCGGTTCCGGCCGCTGCTGCCCCGGCCACTGTGCCGGCTCAGGCGGAAACGTCGAATTCTGGTGAAGAAAAGCCCGCTGAAGGCTCCCAGAATCGCTGAAGACGGTTACAATATGCGGCGCACCGGGCAACCCCCGGTGTGATCGTAAGCCCAGGTGGCGGAATTGGTAGACGCACTACCTTGAGGTGGTAGCGACTTAGGTCGTAGGGGTTCGAGTCCCCTCTTGGGCACCATTTGTTTGTAAGCGGTCTGCGGTCTGGCGCGTCATGCGCCAGATCTGCGTTCCGTCCACTCCCCCATGCCAAAACGCCTGCAGGCGTGGCGGCAGAGGCAAGAGAGAATCGCTGTGCTGGCCGAATATTTGCCGTCCCTGCTGTTTCTGATGGTTGCCACCGGTATCGGCGTTGCGCTGATGGCGGTCGGCCGATTCCTCGCTCCCCGTCGACCAGATCTGAAGAAGCTCTCGCCGTACGAATGCGGTTTCGAGGCTTTCGAAGACGCGCGCATGAAGTTCGATGTGCGCTACTACCTGATCGCGATCCAGTTCATCGTCTTTGACTTGGAAATCATTTTCATCGTGCCGTGGACCCAGGTGTTCATGGAGCTGGGCGCACGCTCGCTCGTCACGATGGGCCTGTTCGTGGGCATGCTTTTCCTCGGTTTCATTTACGTCTGGAAGAAGGGAGCGCTGGAATGGGAGTAATTCAGACTCTCGATGGCCTGATGAACAACCCGGTCCCGGAAGGGCGGGTCGACGACATCCTGCGGCCGGAAGGTGACAACCCGCTGCTCGAGAAGGGCTATGTGACCACCAGCGTCGATGCGCTGTTGAACTGGGCACGTACCGGCTCGATGTGGCCGATGACCTTTGGTCTGGCCTGCTGCGCGGTTGAGATGATGCACGCTGGCGCGGCGCGCCTGGACCTTGACCGTTACGGCGTGGTGTTCCGCCCGTCGCCGCGTCAGTCCGACGTGATGATCGTGGCCGGAACCCTGGTCAACAAGATGGCCCCGGCGCTGCGCAAGGTCTACGACCAGATGCCGGACCCGAAGTGGGTCATCTCCATGGGCAGCTGCGCCAACGGTGGCGGCTACTACCACTACTCGTATGCAGTGGTGCGTGGTTGCGACCGCGTGGTGCCGGTGGACGTCTACGTCCCGGGCTGCCCGCCAACCGCCGAAGCGCTGGTGTACGGGATCCTGCAGCTGCAGAAGAAGATCTGGCGTACGCAGACCATCGCCCGCTGACATTCCTCCTGACAAGAGCACGCCAAGCCCCCATGGCAGAGCAAGCATCCTTCATCGACCGACTTTCCGCACGTTTCGCAGGTGCGCAGGTCTTCGTGGTCGAACCCCGCGGCGAAGTGACGCTGGAAGTGCCCGCTGCTGACTGGCTGGCCACGGCGGTGGCGCTGCGCGACGAATTCGGTTTCGAGCAGTCCGTTGACCTGTGTGGCCTGGACTATCTCGGCTACGGCGACGACGAATGGGACACCGCTGATGTCTCCTCGCACGGCTTCAGCCGTGGCGTGGAAGGCAAGGGTGCCGGTCGTTTCGCGTGGGGGGAATTCCCCAGCCGCGAAACCGCCGACGGTGCCCAGCCGCAGCCGGTGCCGCAGCAGCGTTTTGCCGTGGTGGCGCAGCTGCGCTCCTACCAGCACAACCTGACCATGCGCATCCGCTGCTTCGCGCCGAACGAAGAACTGCCGGTGGTCGCTTCGCTGACTGCCGTATGGCCGGGCCTGAACTGGTTCGAGCGTGAAGCGTTCGACCTGTTTGGCGTGATCTTCGAAGGTCACCCGGACCTGCGCCGCATCCTGACCGACTACGGCTTTGTGGGGCATCCGTTCCGCAAGGACTTCCCGCTGATCGGCAACGTCGAAGTGCGCTACGACGAAGAAAAGAAGCGCGTGATCTATGAGCCGGTGACCTCGGTCGAACCGCGCGTCGGCGTGCCGCGCGTGATCCGTGACGATGCCCGTTTCCAGACCGCTGCCGGTGAAACCGCGCAGTCGGAGGCAGTGAAGTGAGCCAGATCCATCAGTCCCACCAGGCGTTTGCGAGCAATCCGGCCGAATCGCGCCAGGAAATCCGCAACTACACCATGAACTTCGGCCCCCAGCATCCGGCTGCGCACGGTGTGCTGCGCCTGATCCTGGAAATGGACGGTGAAACCATCGTCCGTGCCGACCCGCACGTGGGCCTGCTGCACCGGGGCACCGAAAAGCTGGCCGAGTCCAAGCCGTTCAACCAGTCCATCGGTTACATGGACCGCCTCGACTACGTGTCGATGATGTGCAACGAACACGCCTACGTGCGCGCGATCGAAACCCTGATGGGGATCGAAGCGCCGGAGCGTGCGCAGTACATCCGCACCATGTTCGACGAAATCACCCGCATCCTGAACCACCTGATGTGGCTGGGCTCGAACGCACTCGATCTGGGCGCGATGGCGGTCATGCTGTACGCCTTCCGCGAGCGCGAAGAGCTGATGGACTGCTACGAAGCCGTCTCCGGCGCGCGCATGCACGCGGCGTACTACCGTCCAGGCGGCGTTTACCGCGACCTGCCGGACCAGATGCCGAAGTACAAGGAATCGCGCTGGCACAAGGGCCAGGCCCTGAAGAACCTCAACGCCGCGCGCGAAGGTTCGCTGCTGGACTTCCTGGAGAACTTCACCGTCGAGTTCCCGAAGCGTGTCGATGAGTACGAAACCCTGCTCACCGACAACCGCATCTGGAAGCAGCGTACCGTCGGCATCGGCGTGGTCACCCCGGAACTGGCCCACGCCTGGGGCATGACCGGTGTGATGCTGCGCGGCTCGGGCATTGCCTGGGACCTGCGCAAGAAGCAGCCGTATGCCAAGTACGACGCCGTCGATTTCGACATTCCGCTGGGCAAGGAAGGCGACTGCTACGACCGTTACCTGGTCCGCGTCGCGGAAATGCGCGAATCCAACCGCATCATCAAGCAGTGCGTGGCATGGCTGAAGGCCAACCCGGGCCCGGTGATGGTGAAGAACTTCAAGGTCGCTCCGCCCAAGCGTGAGGACATGAAGGACGACATGGAAGCGCTGATCCATCACTTCAAGCTGTTCAGTGAAGGCTACTGCGTGCCGGCCGGCGAAACCTATTCGGCGGTGGAAGCCCCGAAGGGCGAATTCGGCTGCTACCTGATGTCCGATGGCGCCAACAAGCCGTTCCGCGTGCACCTGCGCGCGCCGGGCTTCGCCCATCTGTCCTCGATCGACTCGGTCGTGCGCGGGCACATGCTCGCCGACGTGGTGGCCATGATCGGCACCTACGACCTGGTGTTCGGCGAGGTCGACCGGTGAGTCCGGCCGCAAGCACGATGCCTGACACCCGCCGGCTGCTGCCGGCGCTGCAGGTTCTGGTTTTCCACGATTTGGTATTCGTTGAGGTCGGCCGATGAAGGCGACAGGTAATTTCGAGGCGGCGCGCGACGTCGACCCGATGGTGGTGCTGAGCGACAAGACCCGTGCTCACATCGATCACTGGCTGTCCAAGTTCCCGCCGGACCGCAAGCGCTCTGCCACGCTGCAGGGCCTGCATGCCGCGCAGGAGCAGAACCAGGGCTGGCTGACCGACGAACTGATCGCCGGCGTGGCCAAGTACCTGGACCTGCCGCCGGTGTGGGCGTACGAAGTGGCCAGCTTCTACTCGATGTTTGAGCTGGAGAAGGTCGGTCGCCACAATGTTGCCTTCTGCACCAACATCAGCTGCTGGCTGAACGGTGCCGAAGACCTGGTCGCGCACGCCGAAAAGAAGCTCGGCTGCAAGACCGGCCAGTCCACCGCGGACGGTCGCATCTACCTCAAGCGTGAAGAAGAATGCCTGGCCGGTTGCGCCGGTGCGCCGATGATGGTCATCAATGGCCATTATCACGAGCGCCTGACCGTCGAGCAGGTCGACGCGCTGCTGGACGGGTTGGAGTAAGCCATGGCACATCATCACGCACCCACCGGCCCGGTCGGTCCCGCACCGCTGCCGCACCAGGTGGTCTACACCACGCTGCACTACGACACCCCGTGGTCGTATGAGAGCTACCTCAAGACCGGTGGCTACGCTGCCCTGCGCAAGATCCTCGAAGAGAAGATCCCGCCGGAGCAGGTGATCGAGATGGTCAAGCAGTCGAACCTGCGCGGCCGTGGCGGCGCGGGCTTCCCGACCGGCCTGAAGTGGTCCTTCATGCCCAAGGGCACCATGCAGAAGTACATCCTGTGCAACTCGGACGAATCCGAGCCGGGAACCTGCAAGGACCGCGACATCCTGCGCTACAACCCGCACTCCGTGGTCGAAGGCATGGCCATTGCCTGCTACGCCACCGGCAGCACCGTGGGCTACAACTACCTGCGCGGTGAGTTCCACCACGAGCCGTTCGAAAACTTCGAACAGGCCCTGGCCGACGCCTACGCGAACGGCTGGCTGGGCAAGAACATCCTCGGCAGCGGCGTGGATATCGACATCTACGGTGCGCTGGGTGCTGGCGCGTACATCTGCGGTGAAGAAACCGCACTGATGGAATCGCTGGAAGGCAAGAAGGGCCAGCCGCGCTACAAGCCGCCGTTCCCGGCCAACTTCGGCCTGTACGGCAAGCCGTCGACCATCAACAACACCGAAACCTACGCTTCGGTGCCGGCGATCATCCGCAACGGCCCGGAATGGTTCCAGAGCCTGAGCCTGACCAAGAACGGCGGTCCGAAGATCTTCTCGGTCTCCGGCTGTGTGCAGAAGGGCGGCAACTTCGAGGTGCCGCTGGGCACCACCTTCGACGACCTGCTGGAAATGGCCGGTGGCCTGAAGCCGGGCCGCACCCTGAAGGGCGCGATTCCGGGCGGTGTGTCGATGCCGGTGCTGAAGGCCGAAGAGCTGAAGGGCCTGCAGATGGACTACGACACCCTGCGTGCCCTCGGCACCGGCCTGGGTTCGGGAGCCATCGTGGTGCTGGACGACAGCGTCTGCTGCGTCAAGTTCGCCTGCCGCATCAGCCAGTTCTTCCACAAGGAATCCTGTGGCCAGTGCACCCCGTGCCGTGAAGGCACCGGCTGGATGCACCGCGTGCTCGAGCGCATCGTCGCCGGCAAGGCCACCATGGAAGACCTGCATCAGCTGAAGGCCGTGGCCGGTCAGATCGAAGGCCACACCATCTGTGCGTTCGGTGAAGCGGCGGCATGGCCCATCCAGGGCTTCCTGCGCCAGTTCTGGGACGAATTCGAGTACTACATCGTCAACGGTCATTCGATGGTTGACGGCAAGAAGGTGGAGGCAGCCGCTGCATGAGCGCGCAACCCAACAATCC
>DGLB01000078.1:6774-10897 GCA_002387845.1 Stenotrophomonas maltophilia
GTGCCCAAGGGCTCGATGATCATCCAGGCCGCCGACAAGGCCGGCATCCCGATCCCGCGCTTCTGCTACCACGAAAAGCTGCCGATCGCGGCCAACTGCCGCATGTGCCTGGTCGACGTTGAAAAGTCGCCCAAGCCGGCCCCGGCCTGCGCCACCCCGGTGATGGATGGCATGAAGGTCGCCACCCGCAGCGAAAAGGCACTGAAGTTCCAGCGCTCGGTGATGGAGTTCCTGCTCATCAACCATCCGCTGGACTGCCCGATCTGCGATCAGGGCGGCGAGTGCGAGCTGCAGGACGTGTCGCTCGGCTATGGCCGTTCGGTCAGCCGCTTCAACGAACGCAAGCGCGTGGTGCCGGACGAGGACATCGGTCCGCTGGTCGCCACCGAAATGACCCGCTGCATCCAGTGCACCCGCTGCGTCCGCTTCACCGCCGACGTCGCCGGTACCTATGAACTGGGTGGCATGTACCGCGGTGAGAACCTGCAGATCGGCACCTATGACGGCAAGCCGCTGACCACCGAGCTGTCCGGCAACGTCGTCGACGTCTGCCCGGTCGGCGCGCTGACCAACAAGGTGTTCCAGTTCCGCGCCCGTCCGTGGGAACTGACCGCCCGTGAGTCGCTGGGCTACCACGACGCGATGGGCTCGAACCTGTTCCTGCACGTGCGTCGCGGCGAAGTGCTGCGCGCGGTGCCGCGCGACAACGAGCGGGTCAACGAATGCTGGCTGTCCGACCGTGACCGTTACTCGCACCAGGGTCTGTACAGCGCCGACCGCGCGGTCAAGCCGCTGCGCAAGATCAACGGCGAATGGCAGGAAGTGAGCTGGGCCGAAGGCCTGGCCGCGGCCAAGGACATTCTGTCGGCCAACACCGGCGACGATCTCGGCGTGCTGGTGCACCCGTCGGCCTCGAACGAGGAGGGCGCGCTGCTGGCCCGTCTGGCCTCGGGCCTGGGCACCGGCAACATCGATCACCGCATCAACAACCGCGACTTCTCCGATGCCGCCGTTGCCGAAACCTTCGGCGCGTCGCTGGTGGAGATCGAAGCGGCGGACAACATCGTCGTGCTCGGCAGCAACATCCGCCACGAGCTGCCGCTGCTGCACGCCCGCCTGCGCAAGGCACAGACCACGCGCAACGCGAAGATCCACGCGATCAACCCGGTCGACTTCGACTTCGCCTTCAAACTGGCCGGCAAGCAGATCGTCGCGCCGTCGAAGTTCGTTGAAGCACTGGGCAATGCCGAGCTGCGCCAGGCGGTCTCCGGCAATGCCGTGGTCATCGTTGGCGGCATCGCCGAGAACCATCCGCAGGCCGCTGCCATCCGCGCTGCCGCGCGCGACTTCGCCGCCGCCACCGGCGCGAAGCTGTGCCGCATCCCGCAGGGTGCCAATGCGGTCGGTCTGACCCGCGCCGGCGTGCTGCCGACCGGCAAGGACGTCGCCGCCATGCTGGCCCAGCCGCGCAAGGCTTACGCCATCTACGGCATCGAGCCGGGTCTGGACTTCGCCGACGCGCCCGCCGCCCGCAAGGCGCTGGCCGGTGCGCAGGTGGTGGCCTTCAGCCAGTTTGCCTGTGCCTCGACCCGCGACGTTGCCGACGTGATCCTGCCGATCGGCGCGCTGCCGGAAATCGACGCCACCCTGACCAATCTCGACGGTCGCGAGCAGTCGGCCCGCGCCGGCGGCAAGCTGCCGGGCGAGGCCCGTGAAGGCTGGCGCGTGCTGCGTGCGCTGGGCGGAGAACTGGCCCTGGCCGGTTTCGAGTTCACCGACCTGGCCGGCCTGCGCGCCAGCCTGGCTCCGGTCAGTGTCAAGGTGTCCGCTTCCGCCGCCACGCCGGTCACCGGCGAGGGCCTGGAAGTGGCTTCCACCGCCGCGATCTACCGCACCGACGCCGTGGTCCGCCGCGCGCAGGCGCTGCAGTCGCACCCGCTGAACAACGCGCCGCGCATTGTGCTCAACGCCGATGACGCTGCCCGCCTGCAGCTGGTGGAAGGGCAGATGGCCAAGGTCGGCACCGATGCCGGCAAGGCCACGCTGCCGGTGGTGGTCGACGCCCGCGTCGCCGCGGGTTCGGTCTGGATTGAATCGGGCCACGGTGCAACCGCACCGCTGGGTGCCGCACGTGTAACGGTGGTGGCCGCATGAACGAATTGCTGTTGAACGCGGTCGACCCGCTGCACCAGTGGCTGCTCGGCCTCGGTGAAATCGGCGCGCTGATCTGGATCATCCTGAAGATCCTGGTCATCGCCATGCCGGTGATCATCTCGGTCGCCTTCTTCGTGGTCTGGGAACGCAAGCTGATCGGCTGGATGCACGTCCGCCACGGCCCGATGTACGTGGGCATGGGCATCTTCCAGGCCTTCGCCGACGTCTTCAAACTGCTGTTCAAGGAAATCATCCAGCCGGCCAGCTCGCACAAGGCGATCTTCGTGTTGGCTCCGTTGATCACCCTGGCTCCGGCCTTCGCGGCCTGGTCGGTGGTGCCCTTCGACGCGCAGATCGTGCTGTCCAATGCCAACGCCGGCCTGCTGTATCTGCTGGCGATGACCTCGCTGGGCATCTACGGCATCATCCTGGCCGGTTGGGCGTCCAACTCCAAGTACGCGTTCCTGGGCGCGATGCGCGCCTCGGCGCAGATGATCAGCTACGAAATCGCCATGGGCTTCGCCCTGGTCGGCGTGATGATCGCTGCGGGCAGCTTGAACCTGAGCAACATCGTGCTGGCCCAGGCCGGCAGCTCCGGCTTCTTCGACTGGTTCCTGATTCCGCTGTTCCCGCTGTTCGTCGTGTACTGGGTGTCCGGCGTGGCCGAAACCAACCGCGCGCCGTTCGACGTGGTGGAAGGTGAATCGGAAATCGTCGCCGGCCACATGGTCGAATACTCCGGCGGTGCGTTCGCGCTGTTCTTCCTGGCCGAATACGCCAACATGATCCTGATCAGCTTCCTGATCTCGATCTTCTTCCTCGGCGGCTGGCTGAGCCCGATCCAGGGCTGGGTCACCGCGGACATCTCGCCGTGGATCGACTGGGTCTGGAAGGGCGGTGCACCGTGGCTGTTCGTCAAGGTGTTCTTCTTCGCCAGTGCCTATATCTGGTTCCGTGCCAGCTTCCCGCGCTTCCGTTATGACCAGATCATGCGTCTGGGCTGGAAGGTCTTCATCCCGCTCACCATCGCGTGGATTGCAGTAGTGGCCTTGATGGTGTTCTACGGCGTGATCCAGAAGGGCGTCTAAGTGATGAACAGAATTACCCATTACTTCAAAAGCCTGCTCCTGCTCGAACTGCTCGGCGGTTTGTGGCTGACGCTGAAGTACACCTTCAAGCCGAAGTACACGCTGATGTATCCGATGGAGAAGTTCCCGCAGTCGCCGCGCTTCCGTGGCCTGCACGCACTGCGCCGGTATCCCAACGGCGAAGAGCGCTGCATTGCCTGCAAGCTGTGCGAAGCGGTGTGCCCGGCGCTGGCCATCACCATCGACTCGGCCAAGCGTGAAGACGGCACCCGCCGTACCACCCGCTACGACATCGACCTGTTCAAGTGCATCTTCTGCGGCTTCTGCGAAGAAAGCTGCCCGGTGGACTCGATCGTCGAGACCCACATTCTCGAGTACCACTTCGAGAAGCGTGGCGAGAACATCGTTACCAAGCCGCAGCTGCTGGCCATCGGTGATCGGCTTGAAGCCGAAATCGCCGAGCGTCGCGCCGCCGATGCCGCTTTCCGCTGAGGTCGCATGATGGATTGGGTAAATATCAGTTTCTGGGTCTTCTCCATCGTGGCGGGCATCTCCGCCGCGGCGGTGATCAGCGTGCGCAATCCGGTCTATGCCGTGCTGTGCCTGATCTTGACCTTCTTCTCGGTGGCCTGCGTATGGCTGCTGGTCGGGGCCGAGTTCCTGGGCGTGGCCCTGGTGCTGGTCTACGTCGGTGCCGTGATGGTGCTGTTCCTGTTCGTGGTGATGATGCTCGACATCGACGACAACAACCTGCGCGAGGGCTGGGTGCGTTACCTGCCGATCGGCCTGGTGGTTGCGGTCACCATGCTGGTGCAGATGCTGGTGCTGATCGGCGTGAAGGGCAGGGCGGTCAACCCGTTCCCGGCCGACAACGCCGCCGC
>DGLB01000043.1 GCA_002387845.1 Stenotrophomonas maltophilia
CGCCTTCACCCATGGGGGCTCGTAGAAAACATCCATGTTTTCTAGGGTCCCGCAAACCCACCCCGGCACGCCCAAACACGGAAACCGATGACCGAGGGCTGTTCGCCCAAAACCAACAGCAGCCGGGCAAGCCCGGCTCTACGCGGTGTCAGCAATTGCAGTTTTTCCAGCGATCTCAACGCGAAAGACGCGCCCACAAAAAACGGCGGACCGAAGTCCGCCGTTCTCTTGAAACCCTCAACCGCGCATCACGCCGCCTGCGACTGCGGGTCCTTGCCCTGGCGGTCGTAGTAGCTGGCCGAGCGCAGTTCGTGCGGATCGAAATCGTCGACCGTGATCGTGTCCAGGGTCAGCGTGCGCAGCTCTTCCAGCAGCGTGCGTTCGTCCTGGGTGATCACCCCTTCGGCCACCGCTTCGTCCAGCTGCGAGGCGAAGTCCAGGGCTTCGATGCCCTTGGTCTTCAGTGCCTTCAGGAACTTCCGCTCCACCGGCTCGGCCATGATCGCCTTCGCCAGGTAGCTGTTGATGCGGCCGCCCGGGTTGTTCTCGCACGGGGTCAGGAACACACCGCTGGCCAGACGGTCGCGGGCTTCGCCCGGGGCCATCAGCAGCGCGGCCACGCGACGGCTCAGGCGGTCGCCCGGAGCCTCGGCACGGCGGCCGAACGGGAAGATCAGTGCCCACATCAGCCAGCCGATCGGACGGATCGGGAAGTTGCGCAGCGCTGCCGACAGCGACTCCTCGATCTTGTGCACGCTGTCATGGAACGCCCACGCCAGCAGCGGCTGGTCGGCGCTCGGCGCGCCTTCGTCGTGGTAACGCTTGAGCATCGCGCTGGTCATGTAGATGTGGCTCAGCACATCGCCCAGGCGGCCGGACAGCGATTCCTTGAACTTCAGCTTGCCGCCCAGCGTCATCATCGAGATGTCGGCCATCAGCGCCAGGTTGGCCGAGTAGCGGTCCAGCTTGCGGAAGTAGCGGCGCGTGTAGGCGTCGCCCGGGGCCGCACCGAAGCGTGCGCCGGTCAGGCCGAACCAGAACGAACGCACCGCGTTGGAAATACCGAAGCGGATGTGCCCGAACAGGCTGCGGTCGAAGGCCTGCAGGCCGGCACGGGTGTCCGGATCCTGCGCTGCCTTCATTTCCTGCAGCACCCACGGGTGGCAGAGGATCGCACCCTGACCGAAGATCAGCAGGCTGCGGGTCATGATGTTGGCACCTTCCACGGTGATCGCGATCGGCGCGGCCTGCCAGCTGCGGCCGGCGAAGTTGCGCGGCCCCAGGATGATGCCCTTGCCGCCGATCACGTCCATCACGTCCGAGATCACTTCACGGCTCATGTTGGTGCAGTGGTACTTGGCGATCGCCGACGGCACCGACGGCACGTCGCCACGGTCCACCGCCGCCGCCGTGGCCTGCGACAGCGCGCTGATCTTGTAGGCCTTGCCGCCAATGCGGGCCAGCGCCTCTTCCACGCCTTCGAAACGGCCGACCGACAGGCCGAACTGCTTGCGGATGCGCGCGTAGGCACCGGTCACCACCGCACCGGCCTTGGCACCGCCGCTGGCGGTGGAGGGCAGGGTGATCGAGCGGCCGACGGCCAGACATTCGTTGAGCATGTTCCAGCCCTTGCCGGCCATCTCCGCGCCGCCGATCAGCTGGGTCAACGGAATGAAGATGTCCTTGCCGCGGATCGGGCCATTCTGGAAGGTCGAGTTCAGCGGGAAGTGGCGACGGCCGATTTCCACGCCGGCGGTATCACGCGGCAGCAGGCCCAGGGTGATGCCGATGTCGCGGGTGTCGCCGATCAGGCCGTCCGGGTCGTACATGCGGAAGGCCATGCCGATCAGGGTCGCGACCGGGGCCAGGGTGATGTAGCGCTTGTCGAAGGTCAGCTTGACGCCCAGCACCTGTTCGCCGTTCCACTCGCCCTTGCAGACGATGCCGTAGTCGGGGATCGAGGTGGCATCCGAGCCGGCGAACGGGCCGGTCAGGCCGAAGCAGGGTACTTCACGGCCATCGGCCAGGCGCGGCAGGTACTGGTCCTTCTGCGCCTGGGTGCCGTAATGCACCAGCAGTTCGCCCGGGCCCAGCGAGTTCGGCACGCCGACCGTGGAGCTGACCACGCTGGAGACCGAGGCCAGCTTCTGGATCACCTTGTGGTGCGCCAGCGCGCTGAAGCCCAGGCCGCCGTACTCCTTCGGAATGATCATGCCGAAGAACTTGTTCTTCTTGATGTAGCTCCACAGCTCCGGCGGCAGGTCGGCGTGGACATGGGTGATTTCCCAGTCGTTGACCATCTTGCACAGTTCTTCCACCGGGCCATCCAGGAAGGCCTGTTCTTCAGCGGTGAGCTGCGGCTTGGGGTAGTTGAGCAGCTTGTTCCAGTCCGGGTCGCCGGTGAACAGCTCGCCTTCGAAACCCACCGAACCGGTTTCCAGTGCGATGCGTTCGGTCTGCGACAGCGGCGGCAGCACCTTGCGGAAGACCTTCATCATCGGCCCGGTCAGCAGCGGCTTGCGGATGAACGGCAGCAGCAGCGGCACGGCGATGACGGCGACGATCGCCGCAGCCACGATCGTGGCGGTCTGATTGACGTACGGAATGAACCAGCACGCCGCCAGCAGCACCAGGCTGAGGAGCGTCCAGGTGATCAGGCGCATCCGGTGGTAGGCGACGAACGCGCCTGCCAGCAGGATCGCAAGGAAGGGAATGACAAAGCTCATGAGCGTGCTCCGGTGACGTGCTCGGTTGCGACGGACAGTGCGACGGCGGAAGCCGAGGGCAACACGTCCAGATAGTCCAACACAGTGGCGGTAAAGGCGTTGTTGTCATCGCCGGCGACCATGTGGGTGGCCTCCGGCAACTGTACATGGCGCGCATGCGGCACCAAGGCCAGGAATTCGGCCACCGTCTGCGGGGTGACCAGGTTGCTGCGCCCGCCGCTGACCAGCAGCACCGGGCATTTCACCTGCCGCGCCGCTTCGGCGAGCGCGTCCTGGTGCTGTTCGCTGTCACGCGCCAGTTCGGCGACCAGGCGCGGGTCCCAATGCCAGCGCCAGCGGCCGTGGCCGTCTTCGCGCAGCAGCGCGCGCAGCGCGCTGTCGGACTTGCGTGGGCGGTGCGGCATGTAGGCAGAGATCACGTCGGCGGCCTGCGCCAGTGACTCGAAACCGTGCGGATGCGCGGTCATGAAGGCCAGAATGCGCTCCACGCCGGCGGTATCCCAGCGCGGCGTGATATCCACCAACACCATCGCGGAGAACAGCCCGGGCCAGCGCGCTTCGGCCAGCAGCCCGAACAGCCCGCCCATCGAGGCGGCGACCAGGATCGGCGGCTGCGGCTGCTCGCCGGCCAGCACGATCAGGTCATCAGCGAACTGTTCACCGTGATAGGGCAGGGTGTCGGCATTCCAGTCCGAGTCACCATGACCCCGCGCGTCGTAGGCCAGGGTCTGGTAGCCAGCAGCCACCAGCGCCTGCGCGGTGGCCGTCCAGGCATGCCGGGTCTGGCCGAAACCATGTGCGAACAGCACCGTGCCGCGACGGCCGGGCCCGGATTGGCTGACTCCCAGAACACCGTCGTGCGCAGCGGTGACGCGCGCATCGGTGAAGTCGGTTGATGTAGTGACGGGCGTTACCATACTCGCTAGTATGGACCTGCCGTCGGGCAAGTCAATACCTTGCGGTATGGTTGTCGTGAAAGCCCGCCCCATCGGCGTCTTCGCGGTGATTCGATCCGTCAATTCCACACAAACCGACCTCGGCGTATGGTTAAATCATCAGCATGAATGAACCTGAAGCTTCCGCCGGCGAGCCCCGTGCCGGCCGCAACAGCCGCCTGAGTGCGGAGGACTGGGCCCAGGCGGCTCTGGATCTGATCGCTGAACAAGGCGTGGGCGCGGTGGCGGTGGAGCCGCTGGCCCGGCGCCTGGGGGTGACCAAGGGCAGTTTCTACTGGCATTTCCCGTCGCGTGATGCATTGCTGCAGGCGGCACTGGAGCGCTGGGAGCTGTTCGAGCAGGAACAGGTGTTCGGCAGCCTGGAAGACGTCCCGGATCCGCGCGCGCGCCTGCGCCAGCTGTTCCAGGTGGTGGCGCATGAAGTGCAGCCGCACATCATCTACAGCGAACTTCTCAAAGCATTGGATCACCCGATGGTGCGTCCGGTGATCGACCGTGTGTCGCACCGTCGTCTTGAGTATCTGGTGGCCTCGTTCCGCCAGGCCGGCCTGAGCCGTACCGATGCGCAGCACCGCGCGCGCCTGGCTTACGCGGCGTATGTCGGCTTCCTGCAGCTGTCGCTGCAGCTGCAGCAGCCCAAGCAGGCGCGCGAGGACTTCGAGGCATATGTGGAGCACGTGATCGAGACGTTGATCCCGATCGGGTGATTGCGGGCACAAGGTAGGAAAAAGGCCGCGGAAACGCGGCCTTTTTCGTGCCTGCGGGCCAGGTCCACCATCGCATCGGGCACAAAAAACAACGGCCCCTTGCGGGGCCGTTGCTGCATCAGGTGCTGATCAGTGGATCGATCAGAACTTCTGCTTGTACTGCATGTACATGTAACGGCCCGGCAGGTCGTACTGCGGGTCGAACATGTTGTACGACACCTGGTAGGAGACCGGCGGATCCTTGTCCCACACGTTGTTCAGACCCAGGATGACGGTGCCGTTCCACGGGGTGTTGTAGCGGAACTGGACGTCATGATAGGTCGTCGCGCCGATGTGGTTGGTGCCATTGGCACCGTCGGAGCAGTAGCCGAACACATCTTCATCCTGCACCGGATCGAACGGGCAGTCTTCGGTCATGCCGGACTTGTAGCGGATGCCGTAATTCACGCCGAAGTCGCCGTAGCTCCAATCGACGTAGGCATTGCCGCGGACACGCCAGTACGGATCCTGATCCAGGTAGTTGCCCTGACGGCCGTCAACCGGGGAGTCGTCGGTAGCCTTGGTTTCCCACTTGCTCAGGTAGGTCGCGTCGACGCTGAAGGTGAACTGGCCGAAGCTGGTTTCCGGCAGACGGTACTGCAGGCCCAGATCCCAACCTTCAACGTTGTACGAGGCCAGGTTCTGCAGCGGCATGCGCACGTCGACGATGGTGCCGTTCTGCGTCGCGGTGCCGTAGGCGAAGTCGCGGGTGATCAGGCCACAGTAGGTGTCCCGCTGCTGCTGGGTGCCGCCGTAGCAGTACGACATGATGTCGTTGATCGCCGGACGGGTGATGGCGTTTTCGATTTCGATCTGCCACCAGTCCAGGGTCACGTTCAGGCCGGTCACGAAGCTCGGGCTCCACACCAGGCCCAGCGTCTTGCTGGTCGAGGTTTCCGGCTGCAGCTGGTCGTTGGAGGTCCAGGTGAACGCTTCCGGGGTCTGCTTGTTGGCACCGCTGCCGGCACCCGGCTGCACGAAGCCAGCCGGAACGCCTTCGTCGGCACACTGGGCAGCCACGGCACCTACGCGCAGGCCATTGGCCGACGAGCAGGGGTCAGCATAGGTTTCGAACGAGTCGGCATCACCGGCGAACATGTCGTTGATGCTCGGAGCGCGGAAGCCCTCCGACCAGTTACCACGCACCATCAGATCGTCGATCGGCTTCCAGCGGAAACCAAACTTGTTGTTGGTGGTGTTGCCGAAGTTGCTGTACTTCGAGTAACGCGTTGCGGCGCTGAAGTCGAGCAGCTTGGCACCCGGCAGATCAGCCAGGACCGGAATCGACAGTTCCAGGTAGAACTCGTCCAGATCGTAGGAGCCCTTGGTCGGCTTGGCCCCGTTACCGGTGCTCAGGCCCGACGCGATGAAGGCGTCCGGATCGAACTGACCACTTTCCTTGCGGTACTCGTAACCCGCTGCGAAGGCCAGGTCGCCGGCCGGCAGCGGCACGATGGTGCCGGAGATGTTGGCGTAGTAGCCACGCGATTCCAGGGTCGAGGAGTCATGCGCGGTGAACGCGGTGTAATCGATCGCGGCCTGCGAGATCGAACCTTCGCCACCCAGCGGATTGACCGGCACGCAGCCCGGGATGATGGTGCCGGTGGGACCGGTGTTGGTGACGCAGACCGGAACGCCGTTTTCCAGACGCGACGGGCCGTAGGCCAGGGCCAGGTTGGACTTGTTGAACAGGCCGTAGGTCAGCACGTTCTCATCGGTCTTGTCGTAACGGTAGCCGACATCCCAGTCGAAGCTACGGTCGGCGAACTCGAAGAAGCCTTCGAAGCCGCCGTAGAAGTGCCAGTTCTTGACGTTCTGGTTGAACGAACGGCCGCCGGTTTCATTGAATCGGCGGTTGACGCCGGTCAGGTTGACGCCGTACGGGTTGTACATGCTCTGCGCGCTGAGCGTCTGGCCGGTCACCGGCATGGCGGCCAGCAGCTGCTCGGACTTGCGCTCGTTGTACAGCGCTTCGGTCTTGAACGTGATGTTGTCGGTCACGTTGTACGAACCGGTCGCGAACAGCGAGGTGCGTTCCTGCGGGGTCAGCAGGTAGTTGTCCGGCGAGGTGTTGTAGCCGTGCACGTTGCCGTCGAACACGGTTTCCACGCCATTGATGATGACGTAACGGGTGCCGTTGCGGATATACGAGCCCGGGATGCCGGTGGTGCTCTGGCCACCGAAGAACGGCGGGCCACCGGCGGAAATCGCACGGTCGCCAGCCATCACCTCGCCTTCCTTGACGTAGGAAGCGCCCAGCATCAGCGAGGCCTTGTCGGTGGTGGTGCCCAGGGTGAAGTCATAGGCTTCGCGCTCGCCGTCGCCGGCGCTGTACTGGCCCTTGTAGACATTGGCTTCAGCACCGTCGAAGTTGCTCTTCAGGACGATGTTGACCACGCCGGCGATGGCGTCGGAACCGTAGATGGTCGAAGCGCCGTCCTTCAGGATGTCGATGCGCTCGACCATGGCGGTCGGGATGGTGTTCAGGTCGACGCTGCCGGTGATGCCGGTGGTCCAACGGCGGCCGTTGACCAGCACCAGGGTACGCTGGCTGCCGAGGTTGCGCAGGCTGATGCCGGAGGTGCCGTCACCGCCGTTGTTGAAGGTACGGTTCAGGGCCGAGCCGCTGGCCGAGATGCGCTGCAGGATGTCGGCGACCGAGGTCACGCCCTGCTTGTCGATGTCCGCGCGGGTCAGGCTCAGCACCGGCTGCGAGGTTTCGATGTCGGTGCTCTTGATGCGCGAACCGGTAACCGAGATGCGATCCAGGTTGGTCGTCTCGGCGGCTTCCTGAGCCTGGGCGGCGCCCATGCCCGCGCCGACGACCAGAGCCGCCAGCACTGCATCACGCAGCTTGTTGGACTTAAAGTTCATTGCTCTCTCTCTCCAAGGGAATCTTGGGTATTCACTGGGGTGTGTGCCCTGCGGCGGTGCCAAACGGAGCACCAAAGACCACAAGGCTGACTCGATACTAACTCCCGCTTCGCAAGAATTAAAGTAGTGTTAATGAAGTCTGTGATCTGTGTGAAATTCGGCAAAGTCCTTGTGCATCAAGGCGTTTGAGCGTGCGCACAGGCAAAGGTTAAAAAATCGTTATGAAAATAGTTGCGACTGATGTGTAACGGTTTGTATCCGTCAGGCAGTGACGTTCCGCCGGTGCAAACAAAAAGCGCGCCGGAGGCGCGCTTTCGATGTGATGCCTGGAGGGACCGGTTGGCCGGTCAGAGGTCCTGCTCGTAGCGAACGTAAGGCACGGTGCCTTCGTCATTGCTCTCGTTGCGCGGAGCGAACGGGTTCTTGCCACGGGTGATCACGTTTTCCGCACCCACCGTGAGCTGGCCGCTCCAGGGGGTACGCCAGGTCAGGCCCAGGCCCAGGCCTTCCCACTTGCCGGGCTGGCCGGGCACGTCGACCACCCGGCCGATGATGTTGCCGCTGAAGTTGCCGTAGCCTGCGCCAAGCGTGAGGCTCTTGCTGTCCCAGCGGTCGACCAGGGCAGGGGAGACGTCGGACAGCGGCACCAGGCGCGCCTTGGCGTAGGTGCCGCCGATCGAGACGAAGCCTTCGCGGCCGATGTTCTTCTGGCCGAACACCGTGAGGTCGTTCTGCTCGGCACGCAGTGCCGGCGACTTGTTCGGACCGGCCAGCCAGGCCGGCAGGGTGTCGCGACCGGTACCGGCCGTGATGCCCAGACGTCCGCCCGGGCGGTTGAACGCCGCGGTGCCGGTGACCCGGCGGCTGAGCGGGCTGTCATCGTCGTCATCGCCCAGGCTGGCCAGCATGCAGTGGCTGGCCAGGCTGCTCATGCTGGCCCCGCCGCCGCTGCTGTTGCACAGCAGGCCCAGCGAATCGCCCGACGACAAACCGAACGCCGCATCCAGTGAGCTGCGCCCAAAGTGCCAGCGCGCACCTGCGGCCTGTTCGCCGGTCGGTTCCAGGTACAACAGGGCCTCGACCTTGCCACTGCCCTTGTTCCACACCGGCAGCACCGTGCTGTCGGCACGCGCCTTGGACTGCGCATACGCGCCCGGGATCGCGGCGAGGGCGATCATCAGGGCCAGCGGTAGACGCAGGAGGGCACGCATGGGACTTCTCAGACAGCAGGGGTGAGCACAAGTTCCCGACAAGGCGGGAACCTGATCCTAGGGTGTTTATGATTTCTTAACAAGTGTTCGCTGACAAGTCTTGGTTCTCCCCAGAACAAAACTCGCTCGGCCGTTACTGAAGCCGTTCAGGAGCCGGGGAGGCTACCCCGGCGTCATGGAACATTATGTCCAACTCCGTCAACGGAAAGTGATACTCCCGTCCGCAAAACTCGCATCGGATCTCCACGGCACCGGTCGGTTCGGCCGCGGCCCGGGCCTCTTCCTCGCCCAGCGACTGCAGCATGCCCTCGACCCGCTCGCGGGAGCACGAGCAGGCAAAGCGCAGCGGGCGCTCGCCCAGCAGTTCCGGCTTCTCCTCGTGGAACAGCCGGTGCAGCAGGGTCTGGGCCGGGATATCCAGCAGTTCCTGCTTGCCCAGGGTCTCGAACAGGGCACTGGCGCGGTCCCAGCCATCGGCATCGCCTTCATCGCCCGGCAGCTTCTGCAGCAGCAGGCCGGCGGCACGGGTGCCGTCGGCGGCCAGCAGCAGGCGGGTGGGCAACTGCTCGGACTGCCGGAAGTAGTCTTCGAAGGCTTCGTCCAGCGCCGCGGCATCCAGCCCGACCAGGCTCTGGTACCGCTGCGGCTCGCGCGGATCCAGGCCCGGGTTCTCGATGGTGATGGCAAGCAGGGCGTCTGCGCCCAGCGCGGTCAGGTCACGCGATACCTCGCCGCCGCCCTCGGCCAGCTGCACCACGCCGCGCAGGGTGCCCGCGGCCGTGCATTCGGCAAACAGGGTGCGCAGCGCGGTGCTGCTGCGCAGCTGGATCGACAGGCGCCCGTCCACCTTGGTGTGGCCGGTGAACAACGCCGCCGCGACGCTGGCTTCACCCAGCAGTTCGGTCGCCGCCGGCGGGTAGCTGGCCGGGGCCTGGATCTCCTGCCAGGTGGCGTCCAGATGGACGTGCACGCCACGCACGCCGGCGTCGGGAAGCAGGAAGCGGGTGAGAGAGTCGGTCTGGGCAGTCATCAGGTCGTGGGCAGCTTATATAAAAGAGGGCAGGTTGCCGGATAATGCGCCGACAACCGTGCAAGCAGAGGATGCACCAGTAATGGGGGCAGAGCGTAGCAACCACAAGGCCGAACCCGGCCTGGAATCCCCGCGTCCGCGCCGCCGGCGCTGGAAGCTGCTGCTGTGGCTGCCGCTGCTGTTCGTGGTGGGCAGCGTACTGCAGGTCGCGGTCCTGCGCTTCGTGGATCCGCCCCTGTCCACGGTCATGCTGTGGCGCTATGGCGAGGCGCTGGGCGCGGCGGATTGGGACTATCGCCTGCATTACCAGTGGCGCGACCTCGAGCAGATGGCCCCCAGCCTGCCGATCTCGCTGGTGGCCGCCGAGGACCAGCGCTTTCCCCAGCACAACGGGTTCGATCTGAAGGCCATCGAGAAGGCGCGCGACCACAATGCCCGGGGCGGCCGCCTGCGCGGTGCCAGTACGATCAGCCAGCAGGTGGCCAAGAACCTGTTCCTGTGGCAGGGCCGCAGCTGGGTGCGCAAGGGGCTGGAGGTCTGGTACACGCTGCTGATCGAAACGCTGTGGCCGAAGTCACGGATCCTGGAGATGTACGCCAACATTGCCGAGTTCGGCGATGGCATCTACGGGGCACAGGCGGCCGCGCGCCAGTACTGGAACAAGGACGCGGCGCGACTGACGCCGGCGGAAAGCGCGAAGCTGGCGGCGGTGCTGCCGGCACCGCGGCGCTACAACGCGGCCAAGCCGGGGCCTTACGTGCAGCGGCGCGCCGCCTGGATCCAGCGCCAGGCGCGGCAGCTGGGTGGGGCCGGTTATCTGGGCGAGGACTGACGCATGCCGAACGAACGCCTGACCCTTGTCATCGCCGCGCACAACGAAGCGCAGGCGCTGCCGCTGCTGCACCCGCGGCTGCGCGCGGTGCTGGATCAACTGCAGGACGTGGAGGGGCGGGGGCTGTACGTCGACGACGGCAGCACCGATGACACGTGGCCGGTGATGCAGGCGCTGGCGGCCGACGATGTGTCGGTTGGGCTGCTGCGCCTGTCGCGCAACTTCGGCAAGGAGGCGGCGGTGACCGCCGGCCTGGACTTCGTCGACAACGGTGCGGTGATGCTGCTCGATGCCGATGGCCAGGACCCGCCCGAGTTGATTCCGGAGTTCGTGGCGCTGTGGCGGCAGGGGTACGACAACATCTACGGCACCCGGCTGGAGCGTGACGGCGAGAGCTGGTTCCGCCGCACCACGGCGGCGGCGTTCTACCGGGTTGTCCGGCGGCTGTCGAAAACGCCGATTCCGGCCGACACCGGCGACTTCCGGCTGTTGTCCCCGCGCGCGGTGCAGGCGCTGGGTCAGCTGCGTGAACGTCACCGGTTCATGAAGGGCCTGTTCGGCTGGGTGGGCTTCCGGCGCAAGGCGCTGCCGTACCACCGGCATGCGCGGATGGTGGGCAGCAGCAAGTTCGGGTTCTGGAAGCTGTGGAACTTCGCGCTGGAGGGCATCACCAGCTTTTCCACCGCGCCGTTGCGGGCCGCGACCTACCTGGGCCTGGCGACGGCCAGTTTCGCTTTCGTGTTCGGCATGTGGGTGATCGTCAAGGCAGCGCTGTACGGCGACCGGGTCGCGGGCTATCCGACCATGATGTCGGTGATCCTGTTCCTGGGCGGGGTGCAGCTGATCGCACTGGGCTTGATTGGCGAGTACCTGGGCCGGCTGTACGAGGAATCCAAACAGCGGCCGCTGTACCTGGTTGACACCTGGCATGCACCGTCCGTGGCAGACTCGGCCGTGCATCCCATCGCTGGAGGGCAGGCATATGACCACGGTACGACAACTGTTGGAAGGCAAGTCTCCTGAGGTATTCGAGGTCCGTCCGGACGCGGCGGTGATCGACGCGATCCGGCTGATGGCGGAGAAGGGCATCGGCGCGGTGCTGGTGATGGACCACGGCCACCTGGTCGGGATCCTGTCCGAGCGCGACTATGCACGCAAGATCGTGCTGCACGAGCGCTCTTCGCGCACCACGCAGGTACGCGACATCATGACCGCGCAGGTCATCACGGTGGCTCCAGCGCAGCAGGTGGAACACTGCCTGCAGCTGGTGACCGACCATCGCATCCGCCATCTTCCGGTGGTGGACGAAAGCGGGGTGATCGGCGTGATCTCCATCGGCGACCTGGTCAAGTCGGTGATCGACGACCAGGCGCAGAAGCTGGATCAACTGCAGCAGTACATTGTCGCTGGCTGATGGTAGCGTCGGTCGACAGACGACGGCCGTGAAATGAGCAGCGTCCGGTAACGCATGGCCCCGGATCGACATTGCGGAATCAAGCACAGCCGGGCAGCGCCCGGCTCTACCTGGCGTAGCGGCCGCCGCAGTTGGTGTCCTTGCCCGGGCCGGTTTCGAGGGTGGCCAGCAGCGCGGCGGGCGGGGTGATGCTGGCCAGCGTCAATGCGATCGCACCGCGCACGCCCAGTGCCTTGAAGTCCGGGCGGAACGAGGGATCCTTGAAGGTGCCGCCGATGCGCAGCGGCGAACGCAGCGCCAGGATGCTGATGTCCTTCGGGCGTGGACGCAGCAGCAGGTCGAGCTGCTCCTGCTTCAGATCCACCGTGCCTTCGCCAAGGATCAGCGTGTCTTCGGTGTCGAATGCCAGCGCCTGCGACGTCATCACGCCGCGTGCCACGCCGAAATCACCCCACGCACATCGCAGCGGAATCTGCTTGTCGCCGGTGAACAGGAACTTCAACGATTCGGCGACATCCAGCCCGGCCAGTTCCATGATCAGGTTGCCGATATGCCCGCGGCCCATGCCAACCGCCACCGCACCATCGGAGCTGCCCAGCATCGCCGCCACCGAGTTGCCCTGGCCACGAAGGTCGATCTCACCGCTGATCCCGCCCGAGGCCTGCTCGGCCAGCTTCGCATCCGGGAATAGTCTGCCCAGCTGCACCTTGCGGATGCTGGCTTGCAGGCGGGTGTCGATGGTGTCCCTGCGCGCGTCCAGCCGCACGTTGCTGCGGATGTCGCCGCCGGCCACGCCGAAGTTCAGCGGCTGCAGCTGCAACAGGCCGGCGTCCAGGGTGAGATGCGCATCCATGTCGTCCAACGGCAGCGAGGGCGCATTGATGCGCTGCGCCTTCCAGCGCACGTCGGCATCCATCGCGCGAAGTTTGGTCAGGTTGTAGGGCGTATCCGGCAGGACCCGCGTGCTGGCCTTCAGTTCCGCAGCCTCGGCCTTCTGCTCGGCATTGGCCGACTCGCCGCTGCCGGTTTTCGGGGGCGCGCCGACGAATCCGGCCAGGTCATCGAAGTCCAGTCGTTTGGATACCAGCTCCGCCTTCAGGAAGGGGCGCTCACGGCCCACTTCGATCTGCGCGGTACCGCCCAGGTCGCTGTCGCCGGCGGTGCCGGTGAAGTTCTCGTAGCGCCACACATCGTTGTTGCGCTTCAGCCGGCCCTTGAGTCTGTACGGTGGCGTCGACGGAATGGCCAGCCCCACCAGCGGATACAGGTCCTCCATGTCCTGGCCACTGAGCATGAAGTCCAGATCGAAGGTGCGCAGCGCGAAGGGATTGGTCAGCGTGCCGCTGGCGATGGCATGGGTCGCACCCGCTCGCCCGTCCAGATGGATGCGGAACGGGTGGTCGCTGTTGCTCAGCTCCAGCGGCGATTCCGTATTGCCATCCAGCGTGAACGGATTGCCCTGCCAGCGGCCCTTGCCGTTCACCAGCAGCGGTGGTGCGCTGTCGGCATTCTTCGGCTTGCCACTGTTCAAAGCCACCAGAATGTCGGTCTTGCCTGCTGCATCCAGAAACTGCAGGCGACCATCGTCGATCAGCAGGCGCTGCAGCACTGGTGGCGTGCCGTCACTGGGACCCAGAAAGTCCCAGTTACCCGGCTGGTCCTTGCGCGGCGCGGTTTCCAGCAGCAGGTCCGGTCGGGTCATGCGGATTTCCGGAATCAACACCTTGCCGCGCAGCAGGGGCCAGAAGCGCACATCGATTTCCGCCCGGTCGGCACTGGCCATCTTCGGCTGTTTTGACCATTCGGCGTTGGCGAAGGTCAGTCCATCGGCGCGCACCGTCACCACGCGACCCAGGTCCACATCCAGGTTTCCATTGATATGGAACTCCCGTCCGGTCTTGGCCTGCACCGCCCGCTCCACCGGCCCCTTGAACCAGTTCCAGTCCCACAGCGCGATCACCAGCAGCACCAGCGCGAACAGAAACACCAGCACCGCCAGCCAGCGTTGCCCGCGCTTGCCGGGACGGCGCCACGACCAACGCGAGCGGGAAGACGCAACCTGAGCGGATTCAGTATTCACCCGCGCATGGTTGATTGCATGGCGTGCACAGAGCGCGAAGCAAAGGTAACCGCCACGTCAGGAGCACAATGAACGCCATCGTCCTGCGCACGTAGCAATTCGTAGCTACCACGCCATGCGTGGTACCCGCGCGCAGCGCGGCACAAACGTCCGAAGCCGAACGAAAACGGTGCCCATCAACCGGTCCGGCGTTTAGAGCCAACCGAAGCCGCCTTCAGGCGTGCAGGATTCCGACCATGGCGCGGACACGCATGGCGTGTCCCTACAGGACCTGCGCGGTCACCGCCACGAAATGGCAGACGCTGCCGCCTATGACAAACAGATGCCAGATGGCATGCGAATACGGAATCGACTCGCGGTGATAGAAATACGTCCCCAGGGTGTACGACAGTCCACCCGCAAACAGCCAGCCCAGCGTCCACCCATCAATCGAGGCCCACATCGGCTTGATCGCCACGATCACCAGCCAGCCCATCGCAATGTAGATCGCCGTGGACAGCAGCTTGAAGCGGCCGGTGTAGAAGAGCTTGAAGATCACCCCGAACACCGCCAGCGCCCAGATCGCGCTGAACAGGCCCCAGCCCCACGGGCCGCGCAGACCGATCAGGGTGAACGGTGTGTAGGTGCCGGCGATGAGCAGGTAGATCGCGCAGTGGTCGAACACCTTCAGCCGGCCCTTGGCGATCGGATGCTGGATCGCGTGGTACAGCGTGGACGCGGTGTACAGCAGCAGCAGGGCCACGCCGAACACGATCGCGCTGGCCAGCTGCCAGCCGTCGCCGTAGATGGCGGCGAGAGTGATCAGGACCGCGCTGGCGGCCAGTGCGGCGACCGCGCCCAGCCCGTGGGTCAGGGCGCTGGCGATTTCTTCACGTACGGATGCAACAGAGGTCATGGCAGTCGACGTTCGCGGGGGAGGGGGGAGCCCGCTCCCCCCTATCATCGCCCCGATGAGGCGCGCGTGCACGCCTCCGCGACAGGAACGGTCGATCAGCTGACCGAAATGCTGTGCGCGGCTTCGCGGGTTGCGGCGAAACGCACGTCCGGTGCGCGTTCCTGGGCGAGCTGCAGGTTTACCCGGGTCGGGGCCAGGTACACCAGATGGCCGGCGGCGTCGATGCCGAGGTTGTTCGCGTTCTTCTCGCGGAACTCCTCCAGCTTCTTCTCGTTGTCGCAGGTCACCCAGCGCGCCGTCGTCACGCTGACCGGCTCGAAGACAGCTTCCACGCCGTACTCGTCTTTCAACCGGTAGGCGGCCACGTCGAACTGCAGCACGCCGACGGCACCCAGAATGAGGTCATTGCTCATCAGCGGGCGGAAGAACTGGGTGGCCCCCTCTTCGGACAGCTGCGCCAGGCCCTTCTGCAGCTGCTTCAGCTTCAGCGGGTCGCGCAGGCGGGCGCGGCGGAACAGTTCCGGTGCGAAGTTGGGAATGCCGGTGAAGCTGACCGCTTCGCCTTCGGTGAAGGTGTCGCCGATGGAAATGGTGCCGTGGTTGTGGATACCGATCACATCGCCCGGCCACGCCTCCGCTGCGATCTCGCGGTCACTGGCCATGAAGGTCAGTGCGTTGGCCAGCTTCATTTCCTTGCCGGTGCGCACGTGGAAGGTCTTCATGCCCGCGGTGAAACGCCCCGAGCACACGCGCATGAAGGCGACGCGGTCGCGGTGCTGCGGGTCCATGTTGGCCTGGATCTTGAACACGAAGCCGGTCAGCTTGTTTTCCTGCGGGGCAATCTCGCGGCCGGTGGTGGAACGTGCCTGCGGCGACGGCGCGTGTTCGACGAAGAAGTCCAGCAGCGGTTGCACGCCGAAGTTGTTCACGCCGGAACCAAAGAACACCGGCGTCTGCTTGCCGGCCCGGTAGGCGTCCAGGTCGAACGGGTGACTGGCACCCTGCACCAGTTCCAGTTCGTCACGCAGCTCGGCCAGCATCTGTGCGCCGATCTTTTCGGCCAGCCCGGGAGAATCGATCGACGGGAAGATGGTCGAGTCCTGGCGGGTGAAGTTGCGACCCTGTTCGTACAGGTGCACTTCGCCGCTGATCAGGTGCACCACGCCCTTCAGGCGCTGGCCCATGCCGATCGGCCACGTCACCGGTGCGCACTGGATGCCCAGCACGCTCTCGACCTCGTCCAGCAGGTCGATCGGTTCCTTGCCTTCGCGGTCGAGCTTGTTGATGAAGGTCATGATCGGGGTGTCGCGCAGGCGGCACACTTCCATCAGCTTGATGGTGCGCTCTTCCACGCCCTTGGCGACGTCGATCACCATCAGCGCCGAATCCACCGCGGTCAGCACGCGGTAGGTGTCCTCGCCGAAGTCGGCGTGGCCCGGGGTGTCGAGCAGGTTGACGATCTTGCCTTCGTACGGGAACTGCATCACCGACGAGGTGACCGAAATGCCGCGTTCCTTTTCCAGCGCCATCCAGTCGGAGGTGGCGTGGCGCGCAGCCTTGCGGCCTTTGACCGAGCCGGCCATCTGGATCGCGCCCCCGAACAGCAGCAGCTTTTCGGTCAGCGTGGTTTTGCCGGCGTCAGGGTGGGAAATGATGGCGAAGGTGCGGCGGCGCGCAGCTTCGGTAGCGACTTCGGACATGGCATGGCGCGCCCGCCCGGGGCGCTTTTCAGAGAGATAAGCGCTCGATTATACCTGAGCGCTCAAGGGCTTGCGGCAGGCCCGGGCGCTGCGCCTTCACGTGCGAAGTGCAGCTCGCCGCGGTCGGTGACGATGCGGACCGGTATCGACTGCAGTTGCATGCCGGTATTGGCCTGGACCACGAAGTGAAGGTGCGGTGCCGTGCTGAATCCGGTGTTGCCGGACAGCCCGATCCGCTGTCCGGCCTCGACCTGCTGGCCACTGCGTACCAGCACGCCATTGGCCTTCAGGTGCGCATAGACGGCCATGCTGCCGTCCTCGTGCAGGATCCGGATGAAGTTGGCCCGGTCCCGGTCGCGCTGCGGATCCGTGCCGTTCTCGGTGAAATTGCCCCGGACCTGCATCACCTTGCCGCGGCGCGCGGCCACGACCGGGGTGCCTTCAGGCAAGGCGAAGTCGATCGCATCACGGTTCTCGGCATCGCTGTGGCTGTAGCGTCCCTGCGGGGCCTGGGTGACCTGGAAGCGAGTGGAAATGAACGGCAGTGCGTAGGCCACGTCCTGGGGGCGCGCGGCCGGGTCCCCGGGAATGGCTTCCAGCCGGACCTGCAGCCGCCCGGCCTGCGCGGGCGGTGCCAGCTCGGCCACCACCAGGCTGGCCGAGGGCCCGAGCAGGGCCTGCACCGGCAAGCCGGGCACCAGTGCGGTACCCACGTCCTGGCTCAGTGTGACCTGCACCGGCCCAGCCAGCGGGTTGTCCACCCGCGCCTTCCAGCGCTCGCCGCTGCGCTGCAGGGTGACGGTCGCAATGCCGTTCGCTGCCGGCCGCGGTTCCGGGTCCGTGCCGCGCACCAGTCCCCAGCCTGAACGCCAGTCCGGCGTGGGGCCGGCACTGCCCGCAAGCGGGCAGAGCAGCAACGGCAGCAGCAGGGTCCAGCGCATGGTCGGTCTTCCAGTGAGTGTCGGCGGACTCTACGCAACCGGATGGATTCAGGAAAGGGCCGGCTTGCCGCTTATGTCAAAAAAATATATCGCTTCATCCAGATGAAGGGATTGACATGGCGATCCGGGGCTGGCATCGTGGCTCCACCATCGAGACCGGCAGAGGGACAGGCCCTTTGAAGCCGGGGCAGCCCGCAGCGTGCGCAAGCACCCTGCGTAGGTGCCAAATCCTGCGGGGACCGTGGCGTCCACCGAAAGATGGTTCGAACCGTGCACGTTGCGTGCGCTTCGAACACGAGCTCCGCGAAAGCTCGATGGCCGTTTTCCTTCCCGGGACACCGCCATGACCTTCGCCACTGCTGCCACCGTTTCCGAATCCTTCGTTCCGCTGAGCGTGCCGGTTGATGCCGGGCGCAGCGCCATGCGCGGGGAGTTCGCCACCGTGTTGGCGCTGCGTCATGCCGGGACGCGTCCGGTCCGGGTGCGCTACGAACTGGTGGGGCGTGCGGATGCGCCCGTGGTGGTCCTGGCAGGCGGAATATCCGCACACCGCCACGTTGCCGCGAACGCCGAATTCGCGGAGAAGGGCTGGGCCGAAGGGTTGGTGGCCGCAGGACGTGCGCTCGATCCGGCATCTCTGCGCATCCTGGCCTTCGACTTTCTCGGTGCCGACGGTGCGCTGGACGTGCCGATCGACACCGCCGACCAGGCCGACGCGCTGGCGGTGCTGCTGGATCATCTGGGCATCGACCGTCTGCTCGGCTTCGTTGGCTACTCCTACGGTGCGCTGGTCGGGCAGCAGTTCGCGATCCGCCATCGATCGCGGGTGACCCGGCTGGTGGCGGTCAGCGGCGCGCATCGTCCGCACCCCTATGCCGCGGCCTGGCGCGCGCTGCAGCGTCGCGCGGTCGCGCTGGGCCAGCTGCAGTGCGCGGAAAGTCATGGCCTCAGCCTGGCGCGTCAGTTCGCCATGCTCAGCTACCGCACGCCGGAAGAGTTCGGTGAACGCTTCGATGCCGCACCCGAAGTGGTCAACGGTCGGGTCCGTGTCGCGGCCGAAGATTACCTGGATGCCGCTGGCGCACAGTACGTCGGCCGCACGCCGGTGGAAGCCTACCTGCGTCTGTCCGAATCCATCGACCTGCATCGGGTCGATCCCGCCGCGATCAGTGTGCCCACCGTGGTGGTGGCCGTTGAAGGCGACCGCCTGGTGCCGCTGGCCGACCTGGTCGGACTGGTGGAAGGGCTGGGACCGTTCGGCAGCCTGCGCGTCCTGCGCTCGCCCTACGGCCACGACGCATTCCTCAAAGAAACCGATCGCATCGACGCGATCCTTGCCAACGCATTTCGCACCCCGGGAGAAAACGCATGAGCCTGTCCACCGGTTCCGAGCCGAACTGTAGCCGTGTCACCGCCGCCGTGCGCGCCGGTATCGACCGTGATACCGCGTACGGTGCGGTGACGCCGCCGATCGTGTTGTCGTCGAACTTCAGCTTCGATGGCTTCGGCAACAAGCGCCAGTATGACTACACCCGCAGCGGCAACCCCACCCGCGACCTGCTGGGCGAGGCGCTGGCCGAACTCGAGGGTGGAGCCGGGGGCGTGATCACCTCCACCGGCATGGGCGCGATCAACCTGGTGCTGAACGCGCTGCTGCAGCCCGGCGACACCCTGGTGGTGCCACACGACGCGTACGGTGGCAGCTGGCGCCTGTTCAACGCATTGGCGAAGAAAGGCCATTTCACCCTGGTGACCGCCGACCTGACCGACCCGCGCTCGTTGTCCGACGCGCTGGCGCAGTCGCCCACGCTGGTGCTGGTGGAAACCCCGTCCAATCCGCTGCTGCGCATCACCGACCTGCGCTTTGTCATCGACGCCGCCCATCGGGCCGGGGCCAAAGTGGTGGTGGACAACACTTTCCTGTCGCCGGCGCTGCAGCAGCCGATCGCCTTTGGCGCCGACCTCGTCCTGCATTCCACCACCAAGTACATCAATGGTCACAGCGATGTGGTCGGCGGCGCGGTGGTGGCACGTGATCCGCAGCTGCACGAGCAGCTGGTGTGGTGGGCCAATGCGCTGGGCCTGACCGGCTCGCCGTTTGATGCCTTCCTGACCCTGCGCGGCCTGCGTACGCTGGGTGCCCGTCTGCGCGTGCACCAGGAAAACACGGCCGCCATTGTTGACCTGCTGGCCAGCAGCGATGCGGTGGCCCAGGTCTATTACCCCGGCCTGGCCGATCACCCGGGCCACGCCATTGCAGCACGCCAGCAGAGTGGTTTCGGCGCGATGCTGTCGTTCGAACTGGCGTCCTGCCCGGGAGACGATCCGCACGCCGCGGTGCGTGCCTTCGTTGATGGCCTGCGCTGTTTCACCCTGGCCGAATCGCTGGGCGGCGTGGAAAGCCTGGTGGCGCACCCGGCCACCATGACCCATGCGGCAATGACGCCGGAAGCGCGTGCACATGCGGGAATCAGCGAGGGGTTGCTGCGCCTGTCGGTGGGCATTGAGGATGCGCAGGATCTGGTCGCCGACCTGCAGGCCGGGCTGGCGCGTGCGCAGGCGGTGATCGATGCGCAATCGGGTGCCGCGCTGCGCAAACAGGTGGACGCATGAGCGCGGTGCGGCCGCTGGTGCGCGAACAGCCACGGCGCCTGGCGTTGCTGGGCACCGGCACGGTTGGCAGCGCTTTCGTGCAGCGCTACCAGACGCTGCAGTCGCGGGGCGTGGCCTTGCCGCAGTTCTCATGGCTGGCCAATTCGCGCACGACCTTCCGTTGCAGCGCCGAACCGGTGCTGGAACTGGAACAGGCCAACCGCGCCGCGCGCAGCGTGCCTGCGCTGCAGCCCTGGGCCGAGGCGGAAGGATTGCAGCGCGGCGACGTGGTGGTCGATGCCACGGCCAGTGATGACGTCGCCAACTGGCATGAGCAGTGGTTGGCGCGGGGGGTGCACGTGGTGACTGCCAACAAACTCGGGCAGGGCACTCACTGGTCGCGCGCCGAGGCGATTGCAGAAAGCGGCACGCAGGGCGGTGCCCGCTACGGCGACAGCGCCACGGTTGGCGCGGGGCTGCCCCTGCTCAGCAGCCTGCGGGCGCTGGTGGCCGGCGGCGATCACATCCATCGGGTGGAAGGCGTGCTGTCCGGCTCACTGGCCTGGTTGTTCCATCACTATGACGGGCAGCGGCCGTTCTCGGCGTGGGTGGGCGATGCGCTCAGTGCCGGCTACACCGAACCGGACCCGCGTGTGGACCTGTCGGGTGAAGATGTACGCCGCAAACTGCTGATCCTGGCGCGGGCAAGCGACATCGCGCTGCGCAGCGAGCAGGTTGAGGTGGCCTCGCTGGTGCCCGACGCGCTGGTCGGACTGCCGCTCCAGGACGCCCTGGAACAGCTGCCCGTGCTTGACGCACCCATACAACAGCAGTGGCATCAGGCACGGCTGCAAGGCGGCTGCCTGCGCTTCATTGGCGGCTTCGATCATGCAGGCGCGCGGGTCGGGCTGCGTATCGTGCCGCAGGATCACCCGCTGGCCGGCGGCGCACAGACCGACAACCGGGTCGCCATCCATAGCGACCGCTACAACGCCCAGCCCCTGTTGATCCAGGGCCCCGGTGCAGGCGCGGAGGTGACCGCCGCGGCACTGCTGGACGATGTGCTTTCAATCAGCCGAAGCCACTAGCAGGAAACCCGATCCGTCCGCCCGCAATGCGTGGTGACACGCCATGCGTGTCAGCCGCGCCTCATTTCTGCGCAGCCAGCGCCTTCAGCAGGGCTGCATTGAACTGTGCGGGGTCCTGCACCTGCGGCGAATGCCCCAGCGCATCGAAGGTCACCAGCGTCGCGCCGGGAATCGCCTCGGCTGCGGCTTTGCCCAGTGCCGGGTAGTCCCCCAGCGTGGCCTTCAGGGCGGCCGGTGCCAGATCACGGCCGATGGCGGTGCGGTCCTTCTGCCCAATGAACAGCGTGGTCGGCACGCGCAGGTTGGGCAGTTCGTAAACCACGGGCTGGTTGAACACCATGTCCGACGTCAGCGCCTGGCTCCAGGCGACCGCCTGCTGGCCTGGGCCGGCGTATATGCCGGACTGCATCAAGGCCCAGTGCTCATACTCCGGCTTCCATTCGCCGCTGTAATACACCTCCAGCTGGTACTTCTTGATGGAGTCGAAGTTCGTCTTCAGTTCATTGGCATACCACGCGTCCACGCTGCGCCACGGCACGCCCTTGGCCTTCCAGTCTTCCAGCCCGATCGGATTGACCAGCGCCAGGTTGCGCAGCTGCTGCGGATACTGCAGCGCGAAACGCGTGGCCAGCATGCCGCCCATCGAGTGACCGACCAGGTCCACCTTGGTCCCGTCCAGTTTCAGGTACGCCAGCAGCGCCTGGGTGTTGGCTGCGAGCTGGCCAAACGAATACTGGTAACGCAGCGGCTTGCTGGACTTGCAGAACCCGATCTGGTCCGGGGCGATCACCCGGTAACCGGCCGCGCTCAGCGCGGTGATCGCCTCTTTCCAGGTGCCGGCGCAGAAGTTCTTGCCATGCAGCAGCACCACCGTGCCGAGCGGCCTCCCGCTGGCGGGCACATCCAGGTAGGCCATTTCCAGCGACTGGCGCTGCGAGTCGAAGGTGAAGGTCTTGACCGGCCAGCCATAGTCGAAGCCTTGAAGGCGGGCGTCGTAGGTGGGCGCGGCGAGGGTGGTCAGGGGCAGGCAGGCGAGCAGGGCGGCGGCCAGAATGCGCATGGCGGTCTCCAGGGAAAGATCCCCGAGCATAACCGCGTGGGCAACATCGTGCCGGGTGCTGCCCGGCACGATGCGCGTCAGCTCAGCACTCGATGACGTTGACCGCCAGCCCGCCGCGGCTGGTTTCCTTGTACTTGTCCTGCATGTCGCGGCCGGTATCGCGCATGGTCTTGATCACCTTGTCCAGCGACACCTTGTGCTTGCCATCGCCGCGCATGGCCATGCGCGATGCGTTGATGGCCTTGACCGCGCCCATCGCATTGCGCTCGATGCAGGGGATCTGCACCAGGCCGCCGATCGGATCGCAGGTCAGGCCCAGGTTGTGCTCCATGCCGATTTCCGCAGCATTCTCGATCTGGCTGGGGTTGCCGCCCAGGGCGGCCACCAGGCCGCCGGCGGCCATCGAACAGGCCACGCCCACTTCACCCTGGCAGCCAACCTCGGCCCCGGAGATCGAGGCGTTTTCCTTGTACAGAATGCCGATGGCGGCCGAGGTCAGCAGGAAGTCGAACACGCGCTGCTCGTTCGCGCCGGGGCAGAACCGGTCGAAGTAGTGCAGTACGGCCGGCAGCACACCGGCAGCGCCATTGGTCGGCGCGGTCACCACGCGACCGCCTGCGGCGTTTTCCTCGTTCACCGCCAGTGCGTACAGGTTGACCCAATCCAGCGTGGTCAGCGGGTCGCGCATGGCGGCTTCCGGCTTGGACGACAGCTCGCGGTACAGCGCCGGCGCGCGGCGCGACACATGCAGGCCGCCGGGCAGGGTGCCTTCCTGGCGGATGCCACGGGTCACGCAGGCCTGCATGGCATTCCAGATCTCGCGCAGCTGCTCGCGGATCTCGTCTTCGCTGCGCCAGCATTTTTCGTTCTCGAACATCAGCTGGGCAATGCTCAGGCCGCTGCGGGCGGTCTGCGCCAGCAGTTCATCGCCGCTCTTGAAGGGATACGGCAGTGGCGTTTCATCCGGCACGATGCGGTCGTCGGCGGCGTCGTCCTGGTTGACCACGAAGCCGCCGCCCACCGAGTAGTAGTCGCGCGTGGCAATGACCTGATCCTGCGCGTCATACGCCGTGAAGCGCATGCCATTGGTGTGATAGGGCAGCTTCTGGCGCTTGTTCAGGCCCAGGTCGCGCTTTTCGTCAAAGGCGATTTCATGGGTTCCCATCAGCCGGATCCGCTTGGTCGTGCGGATACGGTCGAGCGTGTCGGGAATGATGTCCGGGTCGATCAGGTTCGGGCGCTGGCCTTCCAGGCCCAGCAACACCGCCTTGTCGGTGCCATGCCCGCGCCCGGTGAGCGCCAGCGAGCCATAGACGTCCGCGCGGATCCGCACCACGTCCTGCAGGCAACCCGGGTCCAGCAGCCAGCGGTGCACGAAGCGCTCGGCGGCCTTCATCGGTCCTACGGTGTGCGAGGAACTCGGGCCAATGCCGATCTTGAAAACGTCGAACGTGCTGACAGCCATGATTGCCAAACTGCGGGTATCGGATGGAGCGCTATTCTATGCTGTCTCCGGCAGCGACCCTGGCTGCGGCGCAACAATTTCAATCACGGGTGGGCCGGTGTTTACCTTGTTCCAGCGCGACGACTGTCATCTGTGCGACCAGGCCTTGGCGGTGCTGGCCCAGGCCCGCGTGGCGGGCCTGGACAGCGTGTTCATCGACGACGATCCCGGCCTGGAGGCCCGCTATGGCAGCCGGGTGCCGGTACTGCGTGACCGCCAGGGGCGTGAACTGGACTGGCCGTTCGATGTGGCGACGGTACAGGCCTGGCTGGTCGCGCCGGCTTGACCGGCGTGCACCAGCAGCGGCCGGTATTCCTTATTTCGCCTTCAGCTTCACCACGGTGCTGATCGCGGTCTCATCCGGGATCGTCTTGGTATCGGCCCAGTCACCGCCGCCGACGCCGAAGTCGAGGCGCTTCACGGTCGCCTTGCCGGACAGCACCGGGTTGGCACCTTCCCTCCATTCGAACGTGAAGGTAACCGGCTTGCTCACCCCACGCAGTTCCAGGGTGCCTTTGGCCACATACTTGTTCGGCGCTACTTCGGTGAAGCCAGACGCGGTGTAGCGCGCGGTCGCGAACTTGGCCACGTTGAAGAAATCCGCCCCCTGCAGGGTCGAATCACGATCAGCGTTGCCGCTGACCGCCCCGGCCAGCGGAATGGTCACGTCCAGCTTGCCGGCGGCCGGGTTGGCCGGGTCGAAACTGACCGTGGTGGAAAACCCCGGGAAGCTGCCGGTAAAGACTTCACCGTCGTACTTGGTGGCAAAGGCCAGGTGCGAGCCTGCGCCCGGGGCCTGCACGTAATCGGCGGCCAGCACCGGAGCGGCGGCCATCAGGCCGGCCAGGGCAGCGGCAACTGCTGCGGGAGAGGTGAGCTTGATGGTCATCGTCAGTCCTTCTGGGGGGGCGTGAGCCAACCTTGCGGCAGCATGCGCGCGAGGGTGGCATCACGTTGGAAAAGGTGGTGGTACAGGGCCGCGCCGGCATGTGCCAGCACAACGGCGATCAGCAGCCAGAAGCCCCATTCGTGGATGGCATGGGAAACATCGCGTGCGCCCGGATCGGGGGTGACCAGCTTGGGCACATCGACCAGCCCGAACCAGCGGAACGGTCGCAGGCCGCTGGCCGAGTCGTAGATCCAGCCCGACAGCGGCAGCGCGAACATCAGCACATACAGCAGCCAGTGGGTGGCCGAGGCGATGCGCTCCTGCCAGGTCGGCGTACCCGGCACCGGTGCAGGGGCACCGGCATACAGGCGCCAGACAAGCCGCAGTGCCACCAGTGCAAGTACGGTGATGCCCAGCGACTTGTGCGCGGTGTACACCCAGAAATACTTGGGCGTCTTCGGCAGTTCGCCCATGGTCAGCCCGACGACGCCCAGGGTCAGAATGAGCAGGGCGATAAGCCAGTGCAGGCCTTGGCTGACGCCGCCCCAACGGTGGGCTGTGTTTTTCAGGGTCATGGCGTGGGCTTCGTGGTGGGTGAAGGAGGTGGCGTATCAGAGTCCTGCTGCGGCGGCGGAGTTCCGCTGTCGTGATCGGACGGTGTGTCCTGCGCTTCGCCTGCACTGCGGTCGCGTACGGCCTCGGCTTCGATCCGCAGTACAACGCTGTCGCCGATCATCGACGGCCAGGCGTCCACGCCGAAGGCCTTGCGGCTGAGCGTGGCGGTCGCGGAGAAGCCTGCGGTCCGCCGGAACGGCGGCATCGGGTGGCGCTTGACGGCATTGACGGTCACTGCCAGCTCCACTTCCTGGGTGACCCCGCGCAGCGTCAACTGGCCGAATACCCGCGCGTGGGTGGCATCAACCGCTTCAACCCGCGTGGAGACGAACCGTGCGTCGGGATGGCGGTCGGTATCAAGCAGGTTGCCGGCCATCACCGCCTTGTTCCACTTCGCATCGCCCAGGTCCAGGCGTTGCAGCGGTACGCTGACGGTCAGGCTTGCGCCGGTCCAGTCGTCCGGATCGAACAGCAGCTGGCCTTCGCTGCCCGACACCGTGCCCAGGGCCTGGGAGAATCCAGCATGCTCCACCGCGAACAGCACGCGCGTATGCACCGGGTCCAGGCGCCAGTTCTGTGGCGCGGCGATGGCCGCCACCGGGGCAGCAACCAGCAGCAGGGCAAGTGTCAGGCGCAAGGGCACGGCGACCTCCGGAATGAACGTGGCCGATCATACGCGCAGCCCCGTGATGGCTGGCAGCACCATGGCTGCAACAGTTCGTGATGCCACTGCAGTTGCCCCGCTGCGCGCCAGGGACCGGACGCCAGCCCTGCGGCTGTGTGACAATCTTCAGGTACAGGGAGGATTCGATGGCGGGGGTCATGCGCGCTTGGCGGGCTGGCATCGTGGTGCTGGCATGGGCATTGCTGCTCCTGCCGGACGTGCTGTGGGCCGCAGGGACATCGGCAGAAACACCGCGCATCCGACGGCTGGGTGCCGCCGAAGGCTTGCCTTCGCGCATGGTGCTGGCGCTTGCACAGGACCGCCAGGGCTACATATGGGCCGCCACCGACGACGGTCTGGCGCGCATCGACGGGGTGGGCCTGCGCGTCTGGCGCAACGAGCCCGACAATCCCGACTCGCTGCCGTCCAATGAAGTGGAGAGCCTGCTGGTGGACCCGCTTGACCGGGTCTGGGTGGGCAGCAATGGGGGCGGTTTGAGCATGCTGGATCCGGCCCGGGAACGTTTCCGACGATTCCCCGAGGTTGATGCCACCTGTGAAGGACAGTTCTGGTCGCTGGCCTATACCGGCAAGGCGCTTTGGATCGGTACCAACGCCTATGGTCTGTGCCGGCGCGACGAGGACGGGCGGCTGGTCCGCTATCGCGCCGACCCCGCCGATGCGGAAAGCCTGCCCGACGACACCATCTACTCGATGGTGAGCGCCCCGGACGGGCAGCTGTGGATCGGAACCGGCAGCGGCGTGGTGCGATGGGATGGACACCGGTTCATCCGCATCGCCCCCGACCTCCTGGCGGGCAAAAGCGTGATCCGTCTGACCCGTGGCAGCGATGGCACGGTCTGGGCGGGCACCGAAGGTGGGCTCTTCCAGATCCAACCCGACGACACGGCGCGTCCGGCACCGTGGGCGCTGGGCAATGATGTGCGTTCCGGGATCGTCCTGCACGACCGCAACGGCGGGTACTGGATCGGTACCGCCGATGGCCTGTTCCGTGGCAACGCGCAGCAGGCACGTTTGCTTGCCGGTGACGCCGGCAGCGGCTTTCTGACCGAACGCAGTGGCGTGCTGGACCTGCTGCAGGACCATGAAGGGGGGGTGTGGGTCGCCACGCTGTCACAGGGTTTGGGCTACCTGCCACCGGACTGGAAGCGCTTCTCGACCTGGTACCAGCTCGACGGCAAGCCGATGGACAGTCTGTACCTGCTGAATGCCGCAGCAGCAGGCGACACCTACTACGTGGTCGGGGCGCACGGCATCTACGAACTCGAACCCAGCGGGCGCCTGCGCCAGATCGCCTTCGAGAAACAGTTGGGGGTCGGGGCCATCTGGTCGGTACTGCCGCGCGCTGACGGCGCGCTGTGGCTGGGGCGCGCCGGTCGACTCGGTCTGTATCAGCCGCGCACCGGGACACTGCGCGAATGGAAGCTGGGCGGCGGCGCGGATGTGCGCCAGCGCATCGACAACATCCGCCAGGCACCCAACGGCGACCTCTGGATGTCGATCATCAACTACGGCATCCAGCGCCGCGACGCCGAAGGCAATCTGCTGCAGACCATCCGCATCGATGAAGATCGCGGCCTCACCGAAAATCCCATCGAGCAGATGGGTTTCGATGCGCGCGGCCAGTTGTGGATCATGGGCGACATGGGCCTGCTGCGTTGGCAGCATGATCGCTTCGAACCGGTGCCAGGTGTCTCGAAGGGACAGATCTTCGACATGGTGTGGATCGATCCCGGTGAAGTATGGATGGCCCGTACCGGGGGACTGGAACGCTACCAATGGGATGGCCTGAGCATGACCCTGCGGGAACGCGTGGGGGCCGCGCAGGGCATGCCGCCGGTGTCCATAGGCGGACTGGCGCTGGGCAAGGCAGGGCAGGTCTGGGCGACCACCCCCCGTGGTCTGGTGTGCTGGCATCCACGAGAGCGGCACCTGCGCCTCTACAACGACCGCGACGGATTGCCGGACGTCGAGTTCAGTGGGCGCCCGCCGGTACAGGGGGGCAGCGGTCGGGTGCTGGCATTGACTGCGACCGGCTTGACCGGTTTTGACCCGGGGGCTCCGGACCAGGTGCTGCCGCCGTCGCAACTGGTCATCGACAACATCCAGGTGCGCCGCGATGACGCCGAGGGTCAGCAGTCATTGCCCGTTGACGAACCATTGCGGCTGGGACCAGACGATCGCGATCTGATCATCACTGCACGACTGTTGTCCTATGCCAGTCCGCTGGGCAACCGCTACCGCTACCGCGTGGAGGGGTATGACCAGAACTGGGTGATGCAGAGCGCGGGCGGGGAGCGCCTGTTGTCGCGCCTCCCGGCGGGGGACTACACCATTGAGGTGCAGGCGGCCACGGCGCAGGGCGAGTGGACGCCTTCGCGCGGCATCAGCGTCCACGTGCAGCCACCCTGGTGGCGCAGCAACACCGCGCTGCTCGGCTATCTGGTGTTGGGCCTGTTGCTGGTGCTGGGCGCGGCCGCGATCGCACGTGCCCGCCTGCGTCGCCGGCAGCAATGGCAGCTCACCGTGCACAAGCAGCAGATCGCCGAGCAGGCATCCCAGGCCAAGAGTCGTTTCCTGGCCACTCTGGGGCATGAAGTAAGAACGCCCATGACGGGTGTGCTGGGCATGAGCGAGCTGTTGCTGGCAACAGACCTGGATGAGTTGCAGCGCGGCTATGCCGCGTCCATCCAGCATGCCGGCACCCACCTGCTGCGACTGGTCAATGACGCCCTCGATCTTGCCCGGATCGAGGCCGGCCGCCTGGAACTGGACATCCGCCCGTTCGACCTGATGTCGATGCTGGTGCAGGTGGAAACCCTGATGGAACCCATGGCCCATCAGCGGGGACTGGCGTTCGAACGCAGCTTCAACCTGCCCGGCCCCATCCAGGTCAGCGGCGATGAAATGCGGGTCCGTCAGATCCTGATGAACCTGCTCGGCAACGCCATCAAGTTCACCGAGCACGGTCACGTCGGGCTGGGCATCGAACTGGCCGAGAATGGCCTTGGCGTGTCGTTCGAGGTGTCCGACACCGGGCCGGGCATCAACCAGGATCAGCAGCAGCGTCTGTTCCACCGCTTCGAGCAGGCCGATGGCCCACGCACGGCCTCGCGTTATGGCGGCAGCGGTCTGGGTCTGGCGATCTGCCAGGAACTGGCCGTGGCCATGGGCGGACGCATCGATGTCGACAGTCAGCCGGGCCAAGGTGCCCGGTTCACGGTCACCTTGCCGCTGCCGTGGAGCCGGTCGGCGGCTGGCGGCGTCCGCCCTTCTGAAGGCGGACACCCCGCGTTGCCGCCACTGCGCATTCTGCTGGTCGAAGACGATGCCACGGTGGCCGAAGTCATTCTGGGGCTGCTGCGCGCACGCGGCCACACGGTCGTGCATGTCATGCACGGATTGGCGGCGTTGTCCGAAATCGCCTCTGACGCATTCGACGTCGGATTGCTGGATCTGGATCTTCCCGCGCTGGATGGTGTTGCCATTGCCAGCCAATTGCGCGCAATGGGATACACGCTGCCCCTGGTTGCGGTGACCGCGCGTTCCGACGCCTACGCCGAGCAACAGGTACTGGCCGCGGGCTTTGACGGCTTCCTGCGCAAACCGGTTACCGGCGACCTGCTGGTGGACGCGATAGCGCATGCGCGCCTTGCGCGTGACGTACGGATGTCGGATCCGGTTGAGCGATAGATGTCATCAACGGGAAGTGCCGAAGTTGATTGATGGCGTAACTCGTAAGGGTGTGGCATCGCCATGCAGATCCCGACGCATGCGGCTGTGCGTGGGCTTATCTTCGATGCGATGAATTCCACGTCTCTGCTGTAAGTGCGGGTGCGCCTGCACGGTTGCCCGTCCGGGCAGCTCAAAAATGTGATTTGTCTGGTACTGCTGTGGTGGCCGTTGCTGTTGTCGGCCAGCGTACTGCAGCTTCCCTGGCCACGCGTCCTGGGGGAGGCCGATGGCCTGCCCACGTCGGAGATCCGCGCCGTCGATGAAGACGCCACCGGCTATCTCTGGCTGGCCAGCAGTGATGGTCTGCTGCGGTTCGATGGCCAGCGTTTCCGCACCCTGCACCAGAACGAGGGACTGCCGGATGCAGATCTGCTGGACATCCACGTCGACGCAGCCGACCGCATCTGGCTGGCAACGGCAACGCAGGGGCTGGTCGTGCTGGGTGTGGATCGCGCCACTTTTGAGCGTCCCGATGCCGGTGCACCCGCCGCCGTGCGCAGCGGACGCGTAAAACAGGTCATCAGCGACAGGCACGGGCGCATCTGGGTCATCGGTGATGACCATGATCTGTACGTGCTGGAAGCGACAACGCAGGGCTGGCATCGCCAGCGACTGGGAACCGGTGCCGTCCATCAGGTTGAAGTCGATCGCGACGGCGTGGTGTGGGCGATCACCGGGACCGGCGTGTGGCGCAGTGACGGTCGCGGATTTCGCCCGCTGGCACTGCCTCCCGATATGCTCCGGTCCATGCAGTCGCTGTGGGTCGATCCCGCCGGCGGTGTCGAAGTTACCGCGGCCGATCAGACGTGGATCCTGAGCCCGGACGGTCGGGTCATGGGCGGCCCGCACCGCGCGCGCACGCTCCTGCGTAGCAGGGAAGGCGTGGTCTGGCAGCAATCCGGCGACGCGCTTTACTGGCGGGACCGCGGGCAGACCCAGCCGGTTGGTCTGCGGCCTGACCAGGAGCCCATGCATGAACCCGTGCAGATCCGTCAGGTGTTGCAGGATCGTCAGGGCGACCTGTGGTGGGTCAGCGAGCGCCGCGGTGTGTGGTGGCTGCCGGCACACTGGCGACAGTTCACCCTGCTGCCCACGCCCGGGCACCTCACCCCGCAGCACGGCATCCATCCCGTGCTTGGCCTGGCCGCGTCCGGTCGCGACCACGTGTGGGTTGCCGGAGCCGATGGCCTGCTGCAACGGCTGGATCTGCGCAACGGTGGGGTGGCGCAATCAATGCGCTTCATGCACGAGCAGGCGCACCTTGCAGGTGCCGCGGTGGTCGAAGACAAGCAGGGGCGGGTGTGGCTGGCGCAACCCGGACAGTTGCTGCGCTTCGATCCGCTCTCCCGGACCACACAGCGCTGGACGCTGCAGCATCTGCCACAGACGGCACCCCACAGCATGCAGGTGTGCGCGCAGGGTCGGGTCTGGTTGGCGCTGGGCGACCGGGTCTACCAGTGGGCGGAATCCGATGCAGAAACGCGCCGTGATTCACCTGAACAACCGGGGCTGAGCAGCAGGGTCCAGGGGCGCCAGCTGCTGTGTAGCGGCGACGGTGCTGTGTGGGCCACTGATCCACAAGGCCTGATGCGCTGGAATCCGGCGCGCGGCCAGTTCCAACGGATCGGCCCGCCGGGCGGTGGTGCCGCCATCGCATTGGCCGAGGCCGATGATGGCACGCTGTGGGTGACCCGCGACGACGCCCTTGAACACTATCGCCCGCAGTCACCGATGACGGTGCTGCTGCAACGGATCGCCCGCGAGCAGGGGTATCCGCCATTGCGTGCGACCTCGCTGGCACTGGATTCGGCCGGTGTGGTCTGGGCGGGCGCGACCCGTGGCCTGGTCCGGTTTGATCCGGGCACCGGGGATGTCAGCCTGCTGGGCGTAGTGCAGGGATTGCCGGCACAGGAAGTGCTGCCTCGACGGCTGGTGCGGCTGGGTTCTGGTGCGCTGGTAGCGGCGGTTCGCGAAGACGGACTGCTGGCGTTCGATCCCGGCGTGCTGCCCTTGCCCTCGAGCGTGCCGGTGCTGGTGGTGGATGCCATGACCCGGCGTCGGCACGACCGGATGATGGCAGTGCCGGTCGCCGACGGACCGGTTGTCCTCAGCACGGCAGATCGCAACCTCCGGGTTGCGGTGAGTCTGCTTGGGCGGGGCGACCCTGACCGCATCCGGCACCGGTTCCGGATGTTGGGACAAGATCCTGCGTGGGTGGACACCGGTCCTGTGGCACAGCGCATTTTTGAGAGGTTACCGGCGGGCGACCACGTGCTGTTGATCCAGGCGCGGCACGCGGCCGGTGCCTGGTCGGCGGTCCGCGAACTGCACCTGCGGGTTGTGCCGCGCTGGTGGCAGACCACTGCCGGTCGCATCGTGCTCGGTGTGCTGGCAGCCGCATTGGCGATTGCGCTGGGGCGGCTGTTCCACGCCCATCGGGATCGACGGCATGCCCGCCTCCAGGCGCGGCAGTGTCGCGACGCCGCCGAACTGGAATCGATGGATCGGACGCGTTTCCTGGCGCGACTGGGGCGCCAGATCCGCATGCCCATGACGCCTGTGCTGGGATGGAGCGAACTGCTGCTGCAATCGCCGCTGTCACCCACCCAGCGCACCCAGGTCGGCAGCCTCTACCAGGCCGGCCATCATCTGCTGCAGCTGACAGACGACGCGCTGGATGTGGCAAGCATCGAGGCCAATCAGCTGCAACGGGTGAACGCGCCGTTCAACCTGGAGGTGCTGCTGGACGAGCTGCACGCACTGCTGTTGCCGGTCGCCCAGGTCAAGGGCGTTGCCCTGCACTGCAGCAGCGCAGGGCCGCCCGGGGCGGTGCTCCTGGGCGACGTGCGACGGCTGCGTCAGATCATGCTCAACCTGTTGGGGAATGCGCTGAAGTTCACCACGCGTGGGCAGGTTGCGTTGACGGCGGACACCGCTGCAGACGGGCACGGGCTGGCGATCTGCGTTGCCGACACCGGGCCAGGCATGTCCGCCGCCCAAGTGGCCCGGCTGTTCCAGCGTTTCACCCAGGCTGACGACGCCCGGACGCTCGCACAGCACGGTGGAAGCGGATTGGGGCTGTCCATCTGCCGTGATCTCGCACAGGCCATGGGCGGGTACATCGAGGTGGACAGTGAACCCGGACGGGGGACGCGCATGACCGTCACCCTGCCATGGCAGGCGGTGTCCCATGCCGGCACGACGCAGGCGGAACCGGCAGGGCCGTCCGAGCGGGTCAGTCTGCGCGTGATGGTGCTGCTGCCGTCGGCCAGTGTCTCGGACGTGGTGTGTGCGCTGCTGCGTTCGCAGGGACATCGAGTGATGGGCGTGGATGACATCGACAGCTGGTTGACCCATGTGGATGCGGGGCCCTGGGATCTGATCGCGGCCGACCCTGACATGCTGGTCGGGGGAGAGCGGCTCAGTGCGCGTCTGCCCTGGTTGTGGCCTGGGGTGACCCGGCTGGCGTTGAGCGCGCGCGCCGATGTGTGCGCGGAGCGCGAAACCCTGGCCGCCGGATTTGACCTGTTCCTGCGCTTGCCGCTGACAGCGCAACGGCTGCAGACGGTCCTGCAAGGTTGGCGGAGGGGCTGATGGCGGTTTGGACATGTCTGCTGTGCGTGCTGCTGCAGCTCGTTGTCATCGCACAGGCACACGCGCTGCCGGCCAATGCCCGGCGCTTCACCACCGCCGATGGCCTGCCGTCCAACGTCATCCATGCCATTCTGGAAGACCGCCACGGGTATCTCTGGTTCGCCAGTGACGATGGACTGGCGCGTTTTGACGGGCGGCGCTTCCGCATCTGGCGCCGGGAGCAGGGATTGCCTGACAACCGGGTGCTGGCCCTGGCGCAGGATGCCGAAGGGCAGCTCTGGCTCGGCACTGGGGCAGGTCAGCTGGTGCGGCTGTCCGCGGACCGGCAGCAGATGGAGAGCTTCGACGCACGTCGCTTTCCCAGCATGGGGGATGCGCCGGTTCGGACCGTGCTGCCCGGCGTCGACGGCGAGATCTGGTTCGGTACACAGGGCCAGGGACTGTTCCGTCTGGACGGTGCCGGTCGGCTGCGCCAGTTTCTGCCGACCGTGCGTGGCGATGGTGTCCCCGACCGCGTGATAGAGCACCTGGTGCTTACCGCGGAGGGAAGTGTGTGGGTGGGCACGCCGGGGGGGCTTGCGCGCTGGCGCGAAGGCCGGTTTTCGATGCCATCCCCCTCATTGCTGGCGAAGGCTCCGGTCTCGGCCCTGCTGGTCGATGGGACGGGACGCCTGTGGGTTGGCGGTGCCGCAGGTCCCTGGCGAGGCGACAGTGCGGCGCGGCTGGAGCCGCTGGACCTGGCGACCACCGCGCGGGCGCTGGGTGTGGCCCGACGCGGTGGAGCGTGGCTGGCCGACGGTGCGCTGGTGTGGCGACATGAAGGCGAGCCCCCGCGCATCTCGTTGGCGGCACTGACCCGGCCCATGACTCCGCAGTTTCTCAGCGTGTTTGAAGATCGTCACGGCGGGCTATGGTTGCTGGGGCACCACCTGGGCGTGTGGCGGCTGCCACCGCATTGGCAGGATTTCCGTCCGGTATCGGTTCCGGACGCCGCCATGATCGCCCTGTCCGATGTGCGCCTGGACGGAACGCAGGCGTTCGCATTGCAGTGCCCGGGCGGCACCCGCTGGACGCTTGATGCGGATGCGATCCAGCAACATCGGATGGGCACCCCCCGGCTGCAGCGCTGGGCCTGGAACGACGTGGATCACGTACGTCCCGCAGGACCCCAGGCCGTGCACTGCGACGGTGATGACGGTCTGTGGTGGGGCAGCGCGCAGGGCGTCCGCCGCTGGGCGGCGGGTCGATTCACGTCGACGGCTGCCAGTGCCGAGGAAGCCAACGCACTGCATCTGACCGACGACGGTGCCCTGTGGGTCGCAGGGCCCGGAGTGCTGCGACGCTATCGAATCAGCGCCGGCACGCTCCAACACAGTGTGCGGATTGATGACCGCCACGGCTTGCCGCCGTTGCAATTCCGGAGCATGGCCACGGATGCCCTGGGTGCGCTGTGGGTGACCAGTGCGCGCGGGTTGCTGCAGATACAAGCACGTGAAGGCCGGGTACGCCTTTACACACGCAGCGATGGGGTCCCCGCGCAACTGCTTGCGGCCCGGTTGCTGGCGCAGGAACCGTACATGCTGGCGCTCGACAACGAAGGGCAGGGCATCCGTTTCGATCCTGTTGGCCTTGCGATCCCGACGCTGCCGCCCGCCTTGGTGGTGGAGCGGGTGCAGGTGCGCCGCGACGGTCGCCTGCAGGTCATTCAGCCCCGTCCCACCGTGCGGCTGAAGGCCGACGATCACGATATCCAGATCACGGTGCGGCGATTGGGCCCCGCAGTGGAGACGCAGCAGTATCGCTTCCGCCTGCAGGGGGTGGATCGGGACTGGATCCGGGTGGGACGGCGAGGGACGCGGGGCTTTCCACATCTGCCTTCGGGGCAGTTCCGCCTGGAGTTCCAGGCACGGCAGCCCGATGGTCACTGGTCCGGCAGCGAATGGGTGCAACTGGTGGTCGAACGCGGCGGCTGGCACCACCCGCTGTTGACGGGCCTGCGCATGGGGTTGGTTGTGCTGCTGGTGAGTGCGGCCGGGGGGGCTGCCTGGCGGCAGCTGCAGCGGGTCCGGTCACGACAGCGCTCGGCACAACGTCGCGCAGCTGCCGAACATTCGGCGCAGGCCAAGGCCCAGTACCTGGCAACGCTCGGCCACGAAATCCGGACCCCGCTCACCGGCGTGCTGGGGCTGAGCGAATTGTTGCTGGCTTCACCGTTGACACCGCCTCAGCGCCAACAACTGGAACGGATCCGGCAAGGGGGGCAGACCTTGCTGCACGTCCTCAACCGCGCCCTCGACGAAGCCCGCATCGAGGCGGGCAGCATGCCGCTGCAGGTGCAGACCATCCGCATCGATGCCCTGTGCCGGCATTGGCAGGCCCGAACCGTGTTGGCGCTGTGTCCCCGTGGCACCGGCGTGGCGGTGTGCCTGCATGTCCCCGAAGGAGCCCAGGCCGGAGGCGACCCGGCGCGGTTGACCCAGTTGCTGGACCAGGTCGCCGACATTCTGGTGGCCCGCACCGCATGTGCTGCGTTGGTGCTGCGGGTGTGGTGGCAGGCCGGCCGCGAACGGCTGTTGATGGAGGTGTCCACCGTCGCGGCGCAGCAGCCAGGCCGTTCCCGCGAGGGTGCCCGGCACCGCGCAACGGCCGTACCCACCCCGTCGCGCGAGGCATTGAATGATGCACTGGCTGACACCCAGGGCCTGGTGCGGGCGCTGGGCGGCAGCCTGCGCCTGCATGCGGCCGATGCGGGGCGCTGGAGCGTGCTGCTGAGCCTGGAGATGCCTGGGCTGGAGTCGACTGCATGCCTGCAGGTACTGGTGGTCGATGCTGACCCGGTGTCCGCACAGGCCAGTGCAGCGCTGCTGCACTCGCAGGGACACCGCGCCGTCCAGGTCAGCCACGCCCTGGCGGCGCTGGCGGAGCTGCATGCCGGCAGCGTCGATCTGGTCGTGCTCTCGCTGGACCTGCCTGCCGTGGGTGGGTTGGCCCTGTTGGACATGATCCGTGCCGGCGGCCTGCGGGTTCCGGCACTGGTCACTGTCGACCGTTGCGGGGACGCGGAGCAGGCGTTGGCGGCCACCCAGGCCGCCGGCGCGGCCGCGGTGCTGCGCACACCTGCCAGTGCCGAAGCACTTCAACAGGCCCTGCAACAGGTGGTGAAGGACGGCGGTTCGTCGTAGCGGGACGAACCGTTTACCATGCAAAAGTGGGCTGACTACGACAGGTTTGCCTCGCTGCCGGCAGGCGTCACCCCGGCATTCCCGGTTTGCTTCAGGAGATTCATTGGTGGTGCCCTTGCGTTGGCTGCTCCTGTTGGCGATGGTGGCGTTCCTGCCGGGAGGGGTAAAAGCCCAGCCCGTGCCGCCGACCCCGCGGCAGCTGACCGTGTTCGATGGCTTGCCCTCCAACACGGTCAACCGCATGGCTGAAGACGGGTACGGCTACCTGTGGTTGGCCACCAATGACGGCCTGGCACGCTTTGACGGTCGCAACTATCGGATCTGGCGGGCAGAAGATGGCTTGCGCGACAACCACGTGTGGAGCGTGCACGTGGACGCGCGCAACCAGTTGTGGATCGGAACCGAGAATGCGGGCCTGGCGATGATGTCGCCGGATCGCCGCGAGCTGCGCTTCTACGATCGCAGCACCTATCCGACGATGGGCAGCAACACCATCTGGTCGATCACCTCCACGCCGGACGGCGCAGTCTGGTTTGGGACCTACCTGGGCGGGCTGTACCGCCTGCAGGCCAACGGTGCAATGACCCGCTACATGCCCGAGCCGGGCAACCCGCGCAGCCTGCCGTCACCGTCGGTGGTGCAGATGGCGACCACGGTGGACGGCAGCCTGTGGATCGGTACCAAGGACGGCCTGGCGCGCTGGACCGGCAAGGACTTCGAACGGGTGGCACCGGGCGTGTTGCCGGAAGAGATCGTCAACGGCCTGACCCCCGAACTGGACGGCAGCCTGTGGATCAGCACCAACCGCGGCGTGATCGTGCGGCGTCCCGACGGTCGATTCGAGCAGGCTCCCTGGAAGGTCAGCGAAGGCGACCAGGTGCTGGGCATGATGCTGCGCGACGAGCAGGGCGGTTACTGGCTGGACACGCGCTCGGGCCTGGGGCGGGCCTACCACAACCAGTTCCAGCAGGTGCCGTTGTACAGCGCGCTGGCGCGTGGCCAGGTGCGCCCGAACTGGGCCGGGGCGTACGAGGACCGTGAAGGCGGCATCTGGCTGGCCAGCACCAACGGGGGACTGTGGCACCTGCTGCCCCGCTGGTGGCAGTTCTCGGTGCTGTCGCGGCTGGAGGATGACCCTGCGTCGTTGCGCAATGGCTACGTTCTGGGCCTGGCAGCCGCGGCGGATGGTGGGGTCTGGACCGTGGGCACCCACGGTGCACTGGACAAGTTCGACCCGGCCACCGGCCAGGTCGAGCAGCACCGCACCTGGGTGGACGGAATCAACTGGCTCAGTTCGGTGGCCGAGGATCCCCAGGGGCGGGTCTGGATCGGGTCGAGCAACGCGCTGGTGCGCTATGACCCGCGCGACCGGTCGCTGCGGCGCTGGGGGCGCGATGAGGCTGACGGTTCCACCGCGGCGGGCGTGATCGAATCGATGGCGATCTGCGACGCGGCGCAGCTGTGGACGCTCGCGGCTGGCACCCTGCAGCAGCGGACGCTGGAGGGGAAGGTCACCCTGCAGGTGAGCTCCGGCCAAGCGGGGCTGGACAGCGCGCAGATGGTGCAGGGGATGTTGTGTGGACCCCATGACCATCTCTGGCTGGCAACCAGTCATGGCCTGATGCAATGGGTGGCGGCGCAGGCGCGGTTCCAGCCGATGCCCGGTGGGCCCGAGCGTGGGGTGCACGCGATGGCGTTGGCCGACGACGACTCGGTCTGGGTTTCCGAGGAAGGCCGGCTCAGCCGTTATCGCTGGAGCGGAACCCAGCTGCAGCGGCTGGCCCTGGTGGGGGCAGCAGATGGCTATCCCGAACTGGCGGCCACCGGGTTGACCGTGGATGCCCAGGGCGTGGTGTGGGCGGCCAGCGCGCGCGGCTTGATCCGTGTCGACACGGCGCACGCCAACGTGCGCCAGTACGGCGTACATGACGGTCTGCCGAGCCAGGAGTTCCGCCCCAACACCCTGGTGCGTACGGCGAGTGGGCGCATCGTCGGTGGCACGCCGGCCGGCGTGGTGCTGTTTGATCCGGACCAGGTGCGACCGGCGTCGCGGCGCGCCCCCCTGGTGATCGAGCGGGTGGAGGTGCGTCGCGGCGAACGGGTGCTGGACCTGACCCATCTGGCCCCGCTGGAAATTGCCGATGCCGACCGCGATCTGCGCATCGTGGCGCGATTGCTGTCGTTCGCCGATTCTTCCTCCAACAGTTATCGCTACCGCCTGGCCGGCTATGACCCGGACTGGGTGGAAGTCGGTCCGGGCGGCGAGCGTGTGTTCTCGCGGCTGCCGCCCGGTCGCTACCGGCTGGAAGTGCAGGCGCGCTCCGCCGACCTTGTCTGGTCGCGGGTCCAGGCACTGGACTTCCGCGTGCAGCCGCCGTGGTGGCGCAGCCTCTCCGGCCTGCTGGTGCTGACCTCGCTGGGCCTGCTGCTGCTGAGCCTGTTCGCCTGGCTGTACCGGCGCCGCCTGCAGCGCCGGCATGCCTACCAGCTGGCACTGCACAAGCAGGAACTGGCCGAACAGGCGTCGGCTGCCAAGACCCGTTTCCTCGCAAACCTGGGCCACGAGGTGCGCACGCCGATGACCGGCGTGCTGGGCATGAGCGAACTGCTGCTGTCGTCCCCGCTGAATCCGCAGCAGCGCAGCTACACCGAGTCGATCCGGCATGCCGGGGAGCATCTGCTGCATCTGGTCAACGACGCACTGGACCTGGCCCGCATCGAGTCGGGCCGCCTGCAGCTGCAACAGCAGGCGTTCCCGCTGCAGCCGCTGATCGCCGACGTGTGCACGCTGATGGCGGCGCTGGCCGAGCAGAAGCAGTTGCGGTTCGTGGTCGACAACACGCTGCCGGAGGACATCTGCAGCGTTGGCGATGCCCTGCGCCTGCGCCAGATCCTGCTCAACCTGCTGGGCAACGCGGTCAAGTTCACCCGCCAGGGCGAGGTGCGCTTGATCGTACGTGCACTGGCGCCGGACCGCGGGCTGTACCTGGAAGTAGCCGATACCGGGCCGGGCATCAGCAGCGACCAGCAGGAACGGCTGTTCCGACGCTTCGAGCAGGCCGATGGTGCGCGCACCGCGGCCCAGTACGGGGGCAGCGGGCTGGGACTGGCGATCTGCCGCGAGCTGGCCATGGCCATGCAGGGGCAGATTCACGTCGACAGCCAGCTGGGGGTCGGCACGCGGTTCACCGTCACCCTACCGTTGCCGCTGCAGCCGGCCATGGCGGCCGACGTGGCCGGCGCAGGGGGCGTGGTGCAGGGCCAGCCGTTGCCGCCGCTGCGCATCCTGCTGGTGGAGGACGATGAAACCGTGGCCAGCGTGATCACCGGTCTGCTGGGCGCGCGTGGCCATCAGGTCGAACACGCGCTGCATGCGCTGGCTGCGCTGCGCGAAGTCAGCGCGTCGTCGTTCGACGTTGCGCTGCTTGACCTGGACCTGCCGGGGCTGGGCGGCATGGAGCTGGCCGGCCACCTGCGCAACCAGGGGTACCGCCTGCCGCTGCTGGCGGTGACCGCGCGCACGGACCCGGGCATTGAAGCGCGGGTACGCGAGGCGGGCTTCAGTGGATTCCTGCGCAAGCCGATCACGGCGGATCTGCTGGAAGAGGCGATCGCGCGGGTGTTGCTGGGGCGCTGATGCCAGCGGGCCAGCGGCCCGCTGCTACCGAAGTCGCCTATTCGGCGACTTCCTCCACATCCCGCGGTGAAGGGCGGGTGTCGGGCAGCTGCCAGAAGATCACCGTCGAGGTGAGGGTGATCGCGCCCACGCAGACAAACGTGGCATGCAGGGCCGCGGTGGCACCGTGCAGGACGTCCAGATGATCGAACGCGGCCAGCAGGCTGCCGGCGGCGGCGGCCCCGAAACCGGTGGCCAGCATCATCACCATCGACAGCAGGCTGTTGCCGGAGCTGGCGAAGTCACGATCCAGATCGCGCAGGGTCACCGTGTTCATTACGGTGAACTGCAGTGAGTTGACCGCGCCGAACAGCGCCAGCTGCACGATGCGCAGCCACATTGGCTGGCCGGGCAGCATGAAGATGAAGCTGGCCATCGCCAGCCCCACCAGCACCGTGTTGACCATCAGCACGCGGCGGTAGCCGAAGCGCTCCACCAGCTTCACTGCGTAGCGTTTGGACAGCATGCCGGCGGCAGCCACCGGGATCATCAACAGGCCGGCATTCATCGGGCTCATGCCCAGGCCGACCTGCAGCAGCAGGGGAATGAGCAGCGGCATCGCGCTGCTGCCGATCCGCGAAAACAGATTGCCCAGGATGCCGATGCGGTAGCTGGGCACATGGAACAGCGCCAGCGAGAACAGCGGCGCGGTCGAGTTGGCGGCATGCAGCCAGTAGCCCACCAGTGCGGCCAATCCCGCCACGGTCATCAGCATCACCAGCGCGTGCGGCGTGCCCATGCCGGAAATCCCGTCCAGCGCCAGCGACAGCACCACCATGCCGAACGCCAGCATGAGGTACCCGGCCAGGTCGAAGCGCGTGCGGTGTTCGGCATAGTGGTCGGGCATCACCTTCATTGCCCAGACGTAGCCGATCACCCCGATCGGCAGGTTGATCAGGAACACCCAGTGCCAGGACGCGACTTCCACCAGCCAGCCGCCCAGGGTAGGGCCGATCAGCGGCCCGATCAGGGCGGGAATCGCGATGAAGCTCATCGCGCGCAGGAACTGTTCGCGGGTGACCGAACGCATCACCGCCAGCCGTCCGACCGGCAGCAGCATCGCGCCGCCCACGCCCTGCAGCACGCGCGCGGCGACCAGCTGGTGCAGGGTCTGCGCCAGCGCGCAGGCCAGCGAGCCCAGGGTGAACAGGATGATCGCCACCAGGAAGGTGCGGCGCGTGCCGAAGCGGTCGGCAATCCAGCCCGACGCGGGAATGAAGGTCGCCACCGCCAGCGCGTAACTGAACACCACCGATTGCATCTGCAGCGGGCTTTCGCCCAAGCTGCGCGCCATCGCCGGCAAGGCCGTGTTGACGATGGTGGAGTCCAGCATCTGCATGAAGATCGCCAGCGACACCAGCCACAACAAGGGGCGCATCGAGGCGTAGCTGGCGGTCGTCATGGCAGGTTCCTCAGCGCCGGCTCAAACGGTGCACGGCCTCCACCAGCACCTGCACGTGCTCGGGATTCATGTCCGGGGACATGCCGTGACCCAGGTTGAACACATGGCCTTCGCGCGAGCCGCCATTGCCCTGCGCGTAGCTGTCCAGCACCTGGCCTGCGGCACGCTCGATCGCGTCGGGGTTGCCGTACAGCGTGGCCGGGTCCAGGTTGCCCTGCAGGGCCACGCGTCCGCCGGTACGTGCGACCGCGTCAGAGAGGTCCAGCGTCCAGTCCACACCCAGCGCGTCGGCACCGGTATCGGCCAGCGCGCCCAGGTGCAGCCCGGTGCCCTTGCCGAACAGGATCAGCGGTGTACGCGATTCACCCTGGCCACGGTCCAGTTCCTGGGCAATGCGGGTCAGGTAACGCAGGGAGAACTCACGATACATGGCGGGGCTGAGCACGCCGCCCCAGGTATCGAACACCTGCAGTACCTGTGCGCCCGCCGCGCGTTGTGCGGCCAGGTAGGCCACCACCGCGTCGGTCACCACCGACAGCAGCTGGTGCAGCGCGGCCGGTTCGTTCAGCGCCATCGCCTTGATGCGGGCAAAGTCCTTGCTGCCGCCGCCTTCCACCATGTAACACGCCAGCGTCCACGGGCTGCCGGAAAAGCCGATCAACGGCACGCGTCCGTCCAGTTCACGGCGGATCACCCGCACCGCGTCCATCACGTAGCGCAGTTCGGTTTCCATGTCCGGCACGGCCAGGCGGGCGATCGCCGCGGCATCGCGCACCGGGTGCCGGAACTTCGGACCTTCACCCTCGACGAAGTACAGCTCCAGCCCCATCGCATCGGGAACGGTAAGAATGTCCGAGAACAGGATGGCCGCATCCAGGTCGTAGCGCCGCAGCGGCTGCAGGGTGACCTCGCAGGCGATCTCCGGGTTCTTGGCCATCGCCAGGAAGCTGCCGGCCTTGGCGCGGGTGGCGCGGTACTCCGGCAGGTAGCGGCCGGCCTGGCGCATCAGCCAGACGGGGGTGCAATCCACCGGTTCGCGACGCAGGGCGCGCAGCAGACGATCGTGGCGGGTGTGGCTGGTCACGGGGTGCTTCCTTGGAATGGGGCGCTGCCGGGTTCACGGCAGCAACGGGTGCGGGAGAATATGGAACTGGCGTGTCAGCAGCGCATCGCGTTCGCGCTCGAAGGCGTGGCGTGCCTCGTCGGCACCGTCGAACTGGGTGACACGCAGTTGCGAGCGCCGCCCGGGGCTGCCACTTTCGCGCAGCAGTTCCCAGCAGCCGAACAGGTCCGGTTGCAGGGTCAGCCGTACGAAGCGGACCGGTTCGGTGCCGCCCAGATGTTGCTGCAGGTAGACATGCATGCGGTGCATTGTAACGGTCGCACGTGCAGGTGGCCGTCACCCTGGGGCGGCCACCCGTGCGGCGAACGGTCGCAGCGGACGGGCAGCGTCCGGCAGGCCCGGTCAGCCGCCCTGCAGTTCAGCCAGTACCAGGGCTTCGTCTACATCCGCCACCACTTCGGCGCGGCCGATGCCGCGCCACAGCACCAGGCGCAGGCGACCGGCCACATTCTTTTTGTCCAGCCGCATGCGCGCCAGCAATGCCTGCGGTTCCAGTCCGGCGGGAATGCTGACCGGCAGGCCGTACCCCACCAGCAGGTCCTGCAGGGCCTGGGTGTCGGCCGCGTCGCTCATGCCCAGCCGCACCGACAGCCGTGCCGCCAGCACCATGCCCACGGCCACCGCCTCACCGTGGTTGAGGTTGTCGTTGCCGGGAGCCCCGTAGCCCTGTTCGGTCTCGATCGCGTGACCGAACGTGTGGCCCAGGTTCAACAACGCGCGCTCGCCGCGCTCGAGCGGATCGCGGGCCACGATATCGGCCTTGTGCTCACAACTGCGCGCAATGGCCTGGGCCAGTGCGGTGTCGTCGCCGGCAAGCAGCGCGGTCCGCTCGGCCTGCAGCCACTGGAAGAACAACGGATCGCGGATCGCGCCGTACTTGATCACTTCGGCCAGCCCGGCACGCAGTTCGCGCGGGGGCAGGGTGCGCAGGGCGGCGGTGTCGGCGACCACTGCGCGTGGCGGGTGGAAGGCACCCACCAGGTTCTTGCCTTCGGGAATGTCCACCGCGGTCTTGCCACCCACCGACGAGTCGACCATGGCCAACAATGAGGTGGGCAGCTGCACGCAGTCCACGCCGCGCATCCAGCAGGCCGCGGCGAAGCCGGCCAGGTCACCCGGCACGCCCCCGCCAAGTGCCATCACGCAGGCATCGCGGGTCGCGCCGAGCGCCGCCAGTGCGGTGATGGCCGCTCCGAAGTTGGCCAGTGTCTTGGAGGCTTCTCCGGCTGGCAGCACCAGTTCGCCCACCAGCAGGTCCGGACGCTGGGCCAGCAGGGCCTGGCGAACCCCGGCGAGGTAGCGCGGGGCCACTTCGCTGTCACTGAGCAGCAGCACATGGCGGCCACGCACATGCGACGCAAGCAGTTCGCCGTGGCTCAACAGGCCAGGGCCGATGTGGATGGTGTAGGGCGTGTCGCCGCTGACCGCAACGGTACGGGGGGCGGAAGGGGAGGTGCTACTCATGGGGGATGTCCAGGCGTTGCCATTGCGAGGCCAGGCGCAGCACCAGCTGCGCGGTGGCGTCGGCGGGGGTGTAAAGGTCGGTATCGAGGGTGAGGTCGGCCAGTGACCGGTACAGCGGGTCGCGTACCTCGGCCATGTCCAGCAGCACCTGTTCGCGGTCGGGGCGCTGCAGCAGCGGCCGGGTGCGGTCGCGTGCCAGCCGCTCCAGCTGCGCCGCCACGCTGACCCGCAGGTACACCACGAAACCGCGTGCAGCGATGGCACTGCGGTTGTCTGCATCCAGCACCGCGCCGCCGCCGGTGGAGATCAGCTGGCCGCGGCCGGCCAGCAGCGTCTGCAGCACCTGCCGTTCGTGCTGGCGGAAGCCGGCTTCGCCGGCGTGTTCGAAAATCGTGGCGATACTGGCCCCGGCAGCGTCCACGATGGCCTGGTCCGCGTCCACGAAGTCCAGGGTGAAGCGCTCGGCCAAGCGGCGTCCGATGCAGGTTTTGCCGGCGCCCATGGGGCCAATCAGGATCAGGTTCGGAGCAGGATTCATCACCGTGGATGCTACCACCTCCGCCGCGCGCGCCTCTCAGCGGGCAGTGGTTGCCGATGCAACCACCTGGCGCTGGTCGTCCAGCACCACCACGCGGTCGGCCAGCGCCGGCAGCCGGCGCAGCGCCTGCCGGCTGACCCGCTCGTAATACTGCACAAAGCGTTCCAACTGCGGACGGCTCATGCTGCTGCGCTCCGGCTGCGCGGCCTGCAGGTGTTGTTCCTGCTGCCAGCGCCAGCGCGGCACCACCGCAAAATCCGGTGGCTGCAGGAACCACAGGCGGTCACAGCGCTGCCAGAGCGCCGGGTAGTGCTCGGCCAGCGCCTGGTTGCACCACTGCCGCCAGCGTCCGTCCGCATCGGCCTCACGTTCCAGCGCGTTCAGCGGTGCGATCAGTTCCTCGGGTGCCTGCGCCGGCGTCCCCAGGAACCAGCCTTCAAACACCAGCAGGTCCAGCGCTCCGTCCAGGTGCGGCCACTGCGCCGATGCCATGCGTTCGTCGGCCAGCTTGTCGAAGCGTGGCAGCGCTACTGGCCGGCGTGCCGCAATGGCGTCCAGCGTGGCGTGTGCCAGTGGCAGGTCATGGGTGCCGGGCGGCCCGCGGGTCAGCAGCAGCGGGTGGACCTGGCGGGCCAGTCGCTGGCGCTGCGCACGGGTCAGGTAGAAGTCGTCGATCGACAATGCCGCCGCGCGCATTCCGCGTGCCTGCGCCAGGTTCACCACCTGTGCCGCCAGCGTCGATTTGCCACTGCCCTGCAGGCCGCTGATGGCCAATACTGGGACCGGACTGGGCACGGCCAGGGCGTCATCCAGCGCCTGTGCCACCAGTTCGGCCGGAAATCCTTTGTCGCGGGGCATGTACGGCGCGGTACGCATGCGATGACAATAAACCCACCGTGTGAAGAATCCAAACCCTCATGACCGATCTCTACACCGAAGCACTGAGCACCTTCGCTTCATTGTTTGACGAAGCCCGGGCCAGCGCCGAGTTCGAACCCAATGCCATGACCGTCGCTACCGCCGATACCCAGGGACGCCCATCGGCACGCACCGTGCTGCTGAAGGCGTTCGATGCGCGTGGCTTCGTGTTCTACACCCACCTGGACAGCCACAAGGGTCGGGAGCTGAAGGCCAATCCGCATGCCGCGCTGCTGTTCCTGTGGCGCAGTCTGCGTGAGGCCGGCATCCAGGTCCGTGTGGAAGGCCGCGTCGAAGCCGTGGATGCCGCCGAAGCCGATGCGTACTTTGCCTCGCGCCCGCGCATGAGCCAGATCGGGGCCTGGGCCTCGCTGCAGTCGCATACGCTGGGCTCGCGCGAGGAGTTCGACGCACGCGTGGCCAGCGCCGAAGCCAGCTTCGCTGGCCGCGATGTGCCGCGCCCCGAAGGCTGGGGCGGTCTGCGCGTCGTACCGGAACGGATCGAGTTCTGGTACGGCGCGCAGTTCCGCCTGCACGAGCGCTGGTGCTATGAGCGCGGTGCGGACGGCGTGTGGAGCAAGCGTCAGCTCTATCCCTGAGCGCGGGCGGCGGTCCTAGGTCAGTGGCGAAGGCGGCAGCATCGCAGGGCCGATCAGCGGTGATGCGCGTTTCGCCTCCTGGGTGGCCTCGGTGAGGGCCATGAACAGTGCATGCAGCGCGTCGCGGCGCTGCTGCGTGTCGGCTGCAGGTCGTGCCACGGCCTGCAGCAGCTCAACCCGGCCCCGCTTTCCGGGCGTATTGATCGCGTCGGAATGCCGCTGCAGCCAGTAGCGCGCCTCGTTGGCTGGCACGGACTCCGGACGGGCCAGGGCCCGGGCAAGCCGGTCCAGGTCCGCGCCGTGCAGCGTCACCATCTCGTTCCACGTCGCAAGCGCATCGGTGTCGCGCGTACGCAGTGATTTGTAGCGCAGCAGGGCACCGGTCAAGGTCCCGTCGCAGAAGTGTTCATGCTGCGGTACCAGCTCGGTGCGGTGGGCATGCAGCCGCAGTTTCAGCAGCACGGCCGGCAACACGGGGACCGAGGGTTTCAGGTCCATGCGCAGGGTGCTGCCCGCGGCGAGACGGATGGCCTGCAGGTGCATCCCGCGCGCCCCGGCCGGGAACTGCGGATCGTCCTGGAAACTCGGGCGGAAGAAGCGCAGCACGCAGTGCGCGTGGCCGGTGGACCCGAAGCTCGGTTCAAGCGCGGTCAGCGCCTGGTTGATCTGCGCCACCGGCAGCGTACCCACGGATTCTCCCAGCGCCCCCTGTGCCTCGCCCAGCAGCGTGGCCACCGAGGGCGTGAAGTCGCCGGCGAGGGTCACGTCCACATAGGTGCCATCGCGGAGGGGGTCGGAGTCCGCGCGCTGCTGGCGGGCCACCGAAGCGCGTGCGCCGGCACTGAGCACGGTCCATTGCGCGCTGGCTTCCAGCGTGGCACGCCAGGTCTGGATGCGCTGCTGCATGTCCGCGAAGGCATGGGTTCCGCGATGCACGTCGCGGCGATCATGCGGAAAGGCACTGTCATGGATCCGGTTCGCCAACGCCTCGACGTCCGCCTGCAGCGCGTTCCAGGTGTCCCGGTGCGAAGGCGTGCAAGGCGCGTTCGGCGGGACCGGGGTCGCCTGCAGCCAGGCCAGCGTGTCCAGCATCCGGATCATCGCCGCCTCACGGGTCGATGGGGTGTCACACCAATCATCCAGCAGCGAGGCGAGCGGCAGCTTCGCAAGTCCGGGGGAATCCATGCGCAGGCGGACCAGCGCCTCCAGATGATCGAACTCCCGCGCCAGCAGGGTGACCGCTTCGCGGCGGGCATCCAGCGCATACGCAGAACCGGCATTGGTCCAGAGCGCATGCACTTTCTTCAGCGCCGGCGAATGCGGATCGTCGCGGTGCGTCAGTACGGCCTGCAGGCGGGCATCGAGCTCCTGTTTCACCTGCGGCGAGGTGCGTGCGCGCATCGCATCCGCATCCCGATCGGTCAGCCGCAGCGGCAGGTCGATGTGCACCTTGGTTTTCTCGCGGCTTGCTCGCACGTTCACCCCCGCAGGTCCCCACGCAGCACCCGCCCCGACGGGCGTGACGCGCGTCTTCAGCGTGGCTTCGATCGGGACCGGTGGTGCCGCATGGAAGGTCGGCACCGGGGCGCCGGAGCGCGCGCCCAGCAGCAGGGGAAGTCGCGACTGCCAGGCGAGCGCGCGGCTGATCCGCTCCGCGTAGCGGTCGCGCCCCGGGTTGAACACCCCCTTCAGCGTGCGCACCACCCGCGATCCACCCAGCCGGCGCGCGACCGATGCCCGTGCCAGCGCCAGCACGTGGTCCGGCATCTTGTCGTCGATGCGGCCCTGACCCCAGCTGACCTGCGGTTCAAGACCGGCCTGTGCGCCCACCGCGGCAGGAAGGCCTGCTTCGGCGGAGGCCAGAAGGTTGAGCGTGACGGTGTCGAACCTCGCCACTGCCAGATCGTCGAACGTCGCGGTGTTGACCGTGCGCGCTGCGCCGACGACCGCACCGGCCTCGGCGGCCAGGGGCAGGCCGACACCGGCCCCCAGCCCGCCGCCACCGCCGGTTTCCTTCAGCGCCCCGGGCATGTTGTTGACCGACTCGCGCTCTGCGTGGACGGCGATACACGCGTGCAGCAGCTGCTCGGCACGCGCCGCGCGAAGGAGGTCGAACAACGCATCGCGCAGCATGCCGACCCGCCCGTCGCGTGTCGCGCTCCGTGGCAGGTGGGTGAGCGCGCGCAGGAGTTGCACGGTCGCGCCCAGGTCCAGGTCATGCTGCCATCCCGCTGGCATCCGCTCCAACGCACTGGCAAAGGCAGGCGAGTGCGGTGCCAGTGCCCTGGCCAGCGCATGGCACTGCAGGGCCAGGGCATCGATACCGGTTCTGGCGGTTGCAGTCGCGCGGGTGCGGTTTCCCACCTGCTGGGGAAGGGGGCGGACCGGGTGGGCCGGGCGCGGTTCGGCGGGCAGCGGGCCGTAATGCGTGAGTACGACCGGGGAGGGGGCAACGCGAGCGGGAGACATGGCAATCCTCGAGGCAGCGGATGCGACGCGACATGTGCGCACCCTGGGGCTGCCCGAACGTAACCGCCGTCGGAGAACAGCGAAATTAACTTTTTCGGGAACAATTCACCTTGGGTTTGGAGTGCTGAACACCCGGGCCGGATCCTGCGAACAGGAGGAATGCGATTGACCTGGAGCAGCGGGAGCGCGCCGGAGCCGCAAATGCCCATTGCGGCATGATGCGTGCAGGCCGATGTGGCGGCGTGGCGGCGCACCCGGCTCGCGCGCTGGATGAACGACGTTGCCAATCGAGTGCCGCGCAAGCACGGGCGACGTGCCGTACGCCCGTGTCGGATAAGGCCTGTTCAGTCGCCCGTATCCAGAGCACCGCCGCGCAACCAGCGCCACAGGGTGGTGCGGGAAACGCCAAGGCGGGCGGCGACCGCCTCGCGGTTGCCTTCGCACTCGGCCATCAGCTGGTGCAGCGTCTGTGTCGACGGCCGGCGCATCGCCGGGCCGGGCCGGGTATCGGCCGCAGGGCGGCGCGGCGCGGCGCGCAGTTCCGGTGCCCAGGCCAACAGCTGCGGCAGGGGCAGGGAGCCGGCACTCGCCGGCCAATGGATGCGTAGACGGTCGACCAGGTTGCGCAGTTCGCGGACATTGCCCGGCCACGGGTATGCACGCAGGTGCTCGCGTGACGCGGCGTCCAGGGGCGACGCCCGCTGCCCCAGCTGCGCGAAGAAGTGGTCCAGCAGGATCGGCACGTCCTGGGGGTGCTCGTGCAACGCGGGCAGAGCGATGCGCAGCGCTGCCAGACGGTAGTAGAGGTCGCGACGGAAGCGTCCGGCTTCGACCTGCGACTCGAGATCCTGCAGCGTAGCCGCGACCACGCGTACATCAACCGCGACCGGTTCGGTGGCTCCCACCCGCAGCACCTCGCGCTCCTCCAGTACCCGCAGCAGCCGCGTCTGCAGGGGCAGGGGCAGCTCGCCGATTTCATCCAGGAACAGGGTGCCGGTGTCGGCGGCTTCCACCAGACCGACCCGGCCGCCGCGGCGGGCTCCGGTGAACGCGCCTTCGGTGTAGCCGAACAGTTCCGCCTCCAGCAGCGACTCGCTGATCGCGCCGCAGTTGATCGCCACAAAGCGGCCGCGCCGCCCGCTGGCCGCATGCAGCTGGCGCGCCACCAGTTCCTTGCCGGTGCCCGTGGCTCCGCTGACCAGCACTGTGCTGTCGTGGGGCGCGTACAGGGCGACGCGCTCGCGCACGGCCTGCAGGGCCGGGCTGTCACCCAGCAGCACAGGCGCCCGTTCGGCGCGCCGCGCGGGCGAGCGGCGGCGTGGCGGCGTGGCACCGGAACGGGCCAGGGTCTGGGTCAGTTCCAATGCATGTTCGAAGGCCTGGCGCACCGAATCGGCCGAGTACAGCAGCACGCCGGGCAGGCCCATCTGCTCGGCATGGTCGATCGCCATGCCGGTGCCGACGATCACTTCGATGCCGTTGGCGCGCAGGTCGGCGATGCAGTCGCGTGCATCTTCGCGGGTGACGAAGCGCCGGTGCTCGATGTCCAGCCCGAAGCTGTGCTGGAAGCTGCCGAAGGTCGGGACGTCGGTGGCATGCGTGACCAGGCCGATCCGCGGGGCAATGCGCCGCGCCCGCGCCAGCGCTTCCATCAGATCGAAGCCATTGGCCTGGATCGGTACCAGCGGCACCTCCAGCCGGCTGCGCAGGTAGGCCGCGTTCGAACCACCGGCAATCACCACGTCGCAGTGCTCGCGGCGCAGGCGTTGGCCGATCACATCCACCGCCTCCTCGAAGCCCAGGTTGATCGGCACGATGCGGGCACGGCGGTCGAACTCCGGGATCACATCCCCAAGCAGTCCGGTCAGGCGCGACACGCTCACCGTCCAGATCACCGGCAGGTGGCCGGGATCCGGTTCGGGCGGGCGAGGGCGGGGCAGGTTCATGGCGAGACCAGTTGTTTCAACAAGGCGATGTTACATGTGTTTCAGTGTTTCAATATGAAACGTTTCACGGTCCCTTCCGGGTGTTATGAATCAATCACTTGCATGTTGGCATGACCCTTGCGCTCCTCCTACAGTTACCCAAGATGGATGGCCGAATGACCACTTCTGTTTCCTCCGCCGGCGCGCGCTTCCGCGCCGCCCTCGCCGCCGAATCGCCCCTGCAGGTGATCGGTGCGATCAACGCCAACCACGCGCTGCTGGCGCAGCGCGCCGGCTACCGGGCCATCTATCTGTCCGGCGGCGGCGTGGCCGCCGGTTCGCTCGGCCTGCCGGACCTGGGTATCAACACCCTGGAAGACGTGCTGATCGATGTACGCCGCATCACCGACGTGTGCGACCTGCCGCTGATGGTGGACATCGACACCGGCTTTGGTCCCAGTGCCTTCAACATCGCCCGCACGGTCAAGTCGCTGATCAAGGCCGGTGCCGCCGCCTGCCACATTGAAGACCAGGTCGGGGCCAAGCGTTGCGGTCACCGCCCTGGCAAGGAAATCGTCTCGCAGGGTGAAATGGTCGACCGTGTGAAGGCCGCCGCCGACGCCAAGACCGACCCGGACTTCTTCCTGATCGCCCGCACCGACGCCATCCAGGTGGATGGGGTGGACGCCGCCATCGAGCGTGCCATCGCCTGCGTGGAAGCCGGTGCCGACGGCATCTTCGCCGAGGCTGCCTATGACCTGGACACCTACCGTCGCTTCGTCGATGCGGTGAAGGTGCCGGTGTTGGCCAACATCACCGAGTTCGGCAAGACCCCGCTGTTCAGCCGCGATGAACTGGCCTCGGCCGGCGTGGCCATCCAGCTGTTCCCGCTGTCCGCCTTCCGCGCCGCCAACAAGGCCGCCGAGAACGTCTATGCGACCATCCGTCGCGATGGCCACCAGAAGAACGTGGTGGATACCATGCAGACGCGCGAGGAACTGTACGACCGTATCGGCTACCACGCCTTCGAGCAGCAGCTCGACGCGCTGTTCGCCGCCAAGAAGTAATTCCGCACCATCGTTTTCTGGAGGGATCATGAGCGAAGCAACCACCGCCCCCGGCTTCAAGCCGAAGAAGTCCGTCGCCCTGTCCGGCACCGCTGCCGGCAACACCGCGCTGTGTACCGTTGGCCGCAGCGGCAACGACCTGCACTACCGCGGCTACGACATCCTGGACCTGGCCAACACCAGCGAGTTCGAGGAAATCGCCCACCTGCTGGTACACGGCAAGCTGCCGACCCGCGCCGAGCTGACCGCCTACAAGGCCAAGCTGAAGTCGCTGCGCGGCATTCCGGCGGCGGTCAAGGCCGCGCTGGAAGAGCTGCCGCCGTCGGCGCACCCGATGGATGTCATGCGTACCGGCGTGTCCGTGCTGGGCTGCGTGTCGCCGGAGAAGGACGATCACAACCACCCGGGCGCGCGGGATATCGCCGACAAGCTGATGGCCTGCCTGGGCTCGATGCTGCTGTACTGGTACCACTGGAGCCACAACGGCCGCGCCATCGACGTCGAAACCGACGATGACTCCATCGGTGGCCACTTCCTGCACCTGCTGCACGGCGAGAAGCCGCAGGACTCGTGGGTGCGCGCCATGCACACCTCGCTCATTCTGTACGCCGAGCACGAGTTCAACGCGTCCACCTTTACCTGCCGCGTCATTGCCGGTACCGGCAGCGACATGTACAGCTGCATTGCCGGTGGCATCGGTGCGCTGCGCGGTCCCAAGCACGGCGGGGCCAACGAAGTCGCCTTCGAGGTGCAGAAGCGCTATGACAGCCCGGACGATGCAGAGGCCGACATCAAGGCCCGCGTGGAACGCAAGGAAGTGGTGATCGGCTTCGGGCACCCGGTGTACACCGTCAGCGATCCGCGCAACAAGGTCATCAAGGACGTCGCCCGTGAGCTGTCGGCCGAGCAGGGCAATCTGAAGATGTACGACATTGCCGAACGCCTCGAGTCGGTGATGTGGGACATCAAGAAGATGTTCCCGAACCTGGACTGGTTCAGCGCGGTCAGCTACCACATGATGGGCGTGCCCACCGCGATGTTCACCCCGCTGTTCGTCATTGCCCGCACCTCCGGCTGGAGCGCGCACGTCATCGAGCAGCGCATCGATGGCAAGATCATCCGCCCCAGCGCCAACTACACCGGCCCGGAAGACCAGGTCTTCGTGCCGCTGTCCGAGCGCGCGTAACGTTGGACAGGGGTGGGTTCAGCCCGCCCCTTGCATGGCCCGTCAACGGCCGCCGGTAGCGCCGGCCGTTGGCCGGCCCACGCACTCCTCGCCCCGGCCCGCCAATTCGCAGCTATCGCCAGCCATGAATACTGATTTCCGCAAAACCCTTCCCGGCACCTCGCTGGACTATTTCGATGCACGTGCCGCAGTCGACGCCATCGCGCCGGGGGCCTATGCCACGCTGCCGTATGTGTCGCGCGTGCTGGCTGAAAACCTGGTGCGCCGCTGTGACCCGGCCACCCTCACCGCTTCGCTCACCCAGCTGATCGAGCGCCGCCAGGACCTGGATTTCCCCTGGTTCCCGGCGCGCGTGGTCTGCCACGACATCCTGGGCCAGACCGCGCTGGTCGACCTGGCCGGCCTGCGTGATGCCATTGCTGATGCGGGCGGCGACCCGGCCAAGGTCAATCCGGTCGTACCGGTGCAGCTGATCGTCGACCATTCGCTCGCGGTCGAATGCGGCGGTTTTGACCCGCAGGCCTTCGAGAAGAACCGTGCGATTGAAGACCGCCGCAACGAAGACCGTTTCCACTTCATCGACTGGACCAAGCTGGCCTTCCAGAACGTGGATGTGATTCCGCCGGGCAACGGCATCATGCACCAGATCAATCTGGAGAAGATGTCGCCGGTGATCTACGTCCAGGACGGCGTCGCCTTCCCGGATACCTGCGTCGGCACTGACAGCCATACCCCGCATGTGGATGCGCTGGGCGTGATCGCCATCGGCGTTGGCGGGCTGGAAGCCGAAAACGTGATGCTGGGCCGGGCCTCGTGGATGCGCCTGCCCGACATCGTCGGCGTGGAGCTCACCGGCAAGCCGCAGCCGGGCATCACCGCCACCGACGTGGTGCTGGCCCTCACCGAGTTCCTGCGCGCCGAGCGCGTGGTCGGTGCCTGGCTGGAGTTCTTCGGCGAAGGTGCCGCGGCGCTGACCATCGGTGACCGCGCCACCATTTCCAACATGTGCCCCGAGTACGGCGCGACGGCGGCGATGTTCTACATCGACAGCCAGACCACCGACTACCTGCGCCTGACCGGGCGCGAGGAAGCGCAGGTCGCGCTGGTCGAGACCTACGCCCGTACCACCGGCCTGTGGGCCGATGACCTGGTCAGCGCGCAGTACCCGCGCGTGTTGCGCTTTGACCTGTCCAGCGTGGTCCGCAACATGGCCGGCCCCAGCAACCCGCATCGCCGACTGCCGGTCAGCGCACTGGCCGAACGTGGCATTGCCGATGCCGCCAAGCTGGAAGCGGGCAAGGCCGAACAGGCCCAGGGCCTGATGCCGGACGGGGCGGTGATCATCGCGGCCATCACCAGCTGCACCAACACGTCCAATCCGCGCAACGTGATCGCTGCCGGTCTGCTGGCGCGCAAGGCCAATGAACGTGGCCTGCTGCGCAAGCCGTGGGTGAAATCCTCGCTGGCCCCGGGCTCCAAGGCGGTGCAGCTGTATCTGGAAGAGGCCGGCCTGCTGCCGGACCTGGAAAAACTGGGCTTTGGCATCGTGGCGTTCGCCTGCACCACCTGCAACGGCATGAGTGGCGCGCTGGACCCGGTGATCCAGCAGGAAATCATCGACCGCGATCTGTACGCCACTGCGGTGTTGTCCGGCAACCGCAACTTCGACGGCCGCATCCATCCGTATGCCAAGCAGGCGTTCCTGGCTTCACCGCCGCTGGTGATCGCCTACGCCATCGCCGGCACGGTGCGTTTCGACATCGAGAAGGACGTACTGGGCCTGGACGCGCAGGGCAACGAGGTGCGCCTGAAGGACATCTGGCCCACCGACGCCGAGATTGACGCCGTGGTGAAGGCGGCGGTGAAGCCGGAACAGTTCCGCAGCGTCTACAACCCCATGTTCAACATCCGCGTGGAGCACGCGGCCCCCACCGTCAGCCCGCTGTACGACTGGCGTCCGCAGAGCACCTATATCCGGCGTCCGCCGTACTGGGAAGGGGCGTTGGCGGGCGAGCGTACCCTGGCCGGCATGCGCGCGCTGGCGGTGCTGCCCGACAACATCACCACCGATCACCTGTCGCCGTCCAACGCGATCCTGGCGTCCAGTGCCGCAGGTGAGTACCTGGCGAAGATGGGCCTGCCGGAAGAGGACTTCAACTCCTACGCCACGCACCGTGGCGACCACCTCACTGCGCAGCGGGCCACCTTCGCCAACCCGAAGCTGTTCAACGAGATGGTGCGCAACGAAGACGGCAGCGTGAAGCAGGGGTCGCTGGCCCGGGTCGAACCGGAAGGCAAGGTCATGCGCATGTGGGAAGCGATTGAAACCTACATGGAGCGCAAGCAGCCGCTGATCATCATTGCCGGCGCGGATTACGGCCAGGGCAGCTCGCGCGACTGGGCCGCCAAGGGCGTGCGTCTGGCCGGCGTGGAAGCCATCGTCGCCGAGGGCTTCGAACGCATCCATCGCACCAACCTGATCGGCATGGGCGTGCTGCCGCTGGAGTTCAAGCCGGGCACCACCCGTCTGACCCTGGGCATCGACGGCACCGAGACCTTCGACGTGGTCGGCGCACGCACCCCGCGCGCCGACCTGCGTCTGGTCATCCACCGCCGCGACGGCCAGGACGTGGTCGTTCCGGTCACCTGTCGCCTGGACAGCGACGAGGAAGTGGCCATTTACGAAGCCGGCGGCGTCCTCCAGCGATTCGCGCAGGACTTCCTGGAATCCACCCAGGCCGCCTGACCCAAAACCCGGCAAAGCCACGCCCTGCGTGGCTTTGCCGGATGAGGACAGCGGTCGTCCCCTCAACCCTGAACCCCGAAATCTTGCGCCCAGACCCTTGACGGCGCACCATCAATGGCAATTATTGCCATTCCGAGGTTCCCCTTATGGCCACCATGAACATCTCACTCAGCGACCCGCTCAAGCAGTTCGTCGACGAAGAAGTCAGCGAAGGTGGCTATTCGAGTACCTCCGACTACGTGCGCGACCTGATCCGTCAGCGCCAGCGGCGCAAGGCCGAAGACCTGCTGCGGCAACTCATCGCAGAAGGTCTGGCCTCCGGGCCGGCCAGGCCGCTTGAGCCGGGTCACTTTGACCGGATGCGCCGGGAGTTGGCCGAACGGATCGCACGTGAAGAAGATTGAGTGGCGTCCCCAGGCCGAAGTGGACGCCGCTGACGCCGCCTACTGGTATGCGCGGCAAGGCGGACTGGCACTGGGTCAGCGCTTTCTTTCCGAGGTCGATGACACCTTGGCGCGGATTGCTGCTTTCCCGGGTGCAGGGTCCAGCCGACACGCGCACCTTGCCGAGATGCTGGCAGGCCCACTGCGCTACATGGTTGTTTCCGCGTTTGACCGCTATGTCATCTATTACCTTGATCTTCCCACCCACGTAGACGTCGTTCGCGTGTGGTGCGTAGAACGGGGTTTGGATGCGTTGTTGGATCACGCCTCCTGATACTTGTGACCTGGACAGCACGATGACCTTTGTTCCCCAACTCCGCATTCCCGCCACCTACATGCGCGGCGGCACCAGCAAAGGTGTCTTCTTCCGCCTGCAGGACCTGCCCGCTGCGGCGCAGGTGCCGGGTCCCGCGCGTGATGCGCTGCTAATGCGCGTGATCGGTTCGCCCGATCCCTACGGCAAGCATACCGACGGCATGGGCGGTGCCACCTCCAGCACCAGCAAATGCGTGATCATCTCCGGTGCATCCGTGCCCGATCATGACGTGGACTATCTGTACGGCCAGGTCTCCATCGACACCGCATTCGTTGACTGGAGCGGCAACTGCGGCAACCTCAGCACCGCGGTCGGTCCGTTTGCGATCAGCAACGGTTTCATCGACCCGGCGCGGATTCCACACAACGGCACCTGCACGGTGCGGATCTGGCAGGCCAACATCGGCAAGACCATTCTGGCGCATGTGCCGATCGTCGATGGCCAGGTCCAGGAAGACGGCGACTTCGAGCTGGACGGGGTGACCTTCCCGGCGGCCGAGATCGCGTTGGAGTTCATCGATCCGTCCGACGACGCCGACGGCGGCAGCATGTTCCCCACCGGCAACCTGACCGACACGCTGGACGTGCCCGGCGTCGGCAGCTTCACCGTGACCATGATCACCGCCGGCATCCCCACCATCTTCCTCAACGCCGCCGATCTGGGCTACACCGGTACCGAGCTGCAGCCCGCCATCAATGACGACAAGGCCGCGCTGGCCCGCTTCGAGGCGATCCGCGCGCATGGCGCGGTGCGCATGGGCCTGATCGAACATATCGACCAGGCCGCCACCCGCCAGCACACCCCCAAGGTTGCCTTCGTCGCGCCGGCACAGGATTACGTGTCCTCCAGCGGCAAGCAGATCCCCGCCCACCACATCGACCTGCACGCGCGCGCGCTGTCGATGGGCAAGCTGCACCACGCCATGATGGGCACTGCAGCTGTTGCCATTGGCACGGCGGCCGCCATTCCGGGCACCCTGGTCAATCTGGCCGCCGGTGGTGGCACGCGTGACGCGGTGACCTTCGGGCATCCCTCCGGCACCCTCCGGGTCGGGGCGCAGGCGGCCCAGGTGGACGGCGAGTGGGTGGTCACCAAGGCGCTGATGAGCCGCAGCGCCCGGGTCCTGATGGAAGGCGCGGTGCGGGTGCCGGCGGGGACGCTGTAACCGTCAATTCGGAATTTCCCGACCCATCCGCGTCCCGGTGCCACCGTATACTGGTGGCATCGTTCAAGGAGTGACGTCATGGCTACGCTGGGTCGGGTCGGGCAGGGCAAGTGGAAGGGAATCATCGCGCTGGCGCTCGCCGCCACGCTGGCAGTCGGCATCGGCGGCTGCAAACGCAATGAGACCGGCCAGCTGCCGGAAGCCTCCGGCAAGCCGATCGCCGCCAAGGCCGAAGCGGTCACCGAGTTCACCCTGCTGCGCGCCTACCCCGACGAGAAGGGCGACGGCCTCTCGCTGGCGCTGGAGTTCTCGCGCCCGCTGGTCGGCACCCAGGACTTCGACAAGCTGGTCCGGTTCGAAGAGAAGGTCGGCACCGAGGACAGCAGCTGGACCCTGTCCGACGACGGCATCACGCTGCGCTACCCGTTCGTGGAAGCGGCCAAGGACTACACCCTGGTCGTCTCGGCGGACCTGCTGGCCGCCGATGGCAGCCGCATCGGCAAGGAACTGAAACAGAAGGTCTTCACCGGCGAACTCAAGCCGGTGGCCGGGTTCGCCTCGCAGGGCAGCGTTCTGCCCGCGCGTGAAAGCCGCGGCCTGCCGGTGGTATCGGTCAACGTGCCGGAAGTGGACGTGGAGTTCCTGCGCGTGCGCGAAAAGCAGCTGCCGCAGTTCTTCAGCCAGTACCAGCGCGGTGGCCGCCGTGGCAGCTGGGAGCTGGACAGCGAATACGGCGACAAGACCCCGATGTCGCAGCTGGCTGAGCCGGTCTATGTGAACCGCTTCGTGCTCGGCGGCAAGCAGAACGAGCGCGTGCTCACCTACCTGCCCACCCAGGACATCAAGGAACTGCAGGAACCCGGCCTGTACTTCGCGGTGATGAAGCGCACCGGTTCGTTCGACAGCGAGTTCGACACCGCCTTCTTCACCGTCAGCGACATCGGCCTGCACACCCGCGCCTACAAGGACACCCTGTTCGTCCACACGGCCTCGCTGCAGAGCGGGGCGGCGCTGAAGAAGATCGACCTGCGCATTCTCGATGCCAAGGGCGAGCTGGTGCTCAAGGGCAGCACCGACGGCAACGGCAACGCCCTGCTCAAGTACACCCTGGATGCCGGTCACGTGCTGATTGCCAGCAGCGGTGCCGACACCACCTTCCTGCCGTTCAACCAGCCGGCGCTGGATCTGAGCGAGTTCGCCGTGGCCGGTCGCGACAATGCCTGGTTCGACGTGTTCGCCTGGTCCGGGCGTGACCTCTACCGCCCCGGTGAAACCGTACGCGTGTCCGCGTTGCTGCGCGACAATGACGGCAAGCCGGTGAAGCCGCAGCCGGTGTACCTGCGGCTGAAGCAGCCCGACGGCAAGACCTTCCGTGAAACCCGCCTGCAGCCCGGCGAACAGGGCTATCTGAGCTTCGAGCAGACCATTCCCGCGGATGCCCCGACCGGCCGCTGGCAGGTGGAGTTCCGCAGCAACCCGGCCAGCAAGGAAGCCATCCAGGGCATGACCCTGCGCATCGAGGAGTTCCTGCCCGAGCGCATGAAGCTGGACCTGGACAGCCCGCAGAAGACCCTCAAGCCCGGTGAGCCACTCAAGCTGCAGGCCGATGCTGCCTACCTGTATGGCGCGCCGGCCGACGGCAACCGTTTCACCGCGCGTCTGGCGGTGACCGCCGAGACGTCGCCGGTGGAGTCGCTGCCGGGGTACTTCTTCGGCGACCCCACCGTTGAGCTGCCGCGCGAAGCGCGCGATGTGATCGACACCGAGTTCCCGGCCGACGGCAAGCTGCGCCAGGATGTCGATCTGCCTGCCGAAGTGAAAGCCACCGCACCGGTTGCCGTGGTGCTGTCAGGCAGCGTGTACGAAACCGGTGGCCGCACCGTCAGCCGCACACTGAAGCGGGTGATGTGGCCGGCCCCGGTGCTGGTCGGGGTGCGCCCCCTGTTCGATCACAACGACGGTGCCGATGCCAACAGCAATGCGCGGTTTGAGATCACCCGCGTGGATGCGGCCGGCAAGGCCCACCCGGGCAAGGGGCTGAAGGTCACCCTGGTGCGCGAGCTGCGCGACTACCACTGGACCTTCAACGAGAACCGCTGGGACTACGATTTCACCCGTCGTTTCGAGAACAAGGAAACCCGCACCGTCGACGCCGGCAATGCGCCGCTCGGCATCGATTTCCCGGTGGAATGGGGCGAGTACCGCCTGGAAGTGTTCGACCCGGGCACCGGCCTGACCAGCCGCTATCCGTTCCATGCCGGCTGGAGCTGGAACGACGACAATCGTGGCCTGGATGCCCGGCCTGACAAGGTCAAGCTGAGCCTGGACAAGACCGGCTACAAGGCCGGCGACACCGTGCGCGTCACGGTCACCCCGCCGCATGCCGGCAAGGGCGTGATCATGGTCGAAAGCGACAAGATGCTGTACGTGCAGGAAATCGACGCCAAGCCTGGCAGCACCTTCAATCTGCCGGTCACGGCGGATTGGGAACGCCACGACGTCTACATCACCGCGCTGGTGTTCCGTGGCGGCAGTGCGCCCAGCAAGATCACGCCGGCCCGTGCCGTGGGCGTGGTCCATGTGCCGATGGACCGCAAGGCGCGCACCGTGGCCGTGGGCTTGTCCGCGCCCAAACAGATGCGTCCGGAACAGACCCTGCCGGTGACGGTCAGCGCACCGCAGCTGGCCGGCAAGGTCGCGCACGTCACCGTGTCAGCGGTGGACGTGGGCATCCTCAACATCACCCGCTTCCCGGTACCGGATGCCGCCGCGCACTTCTTCGCCCAGCGCCGCCTGGGCGTGGATGCCTACGACATCTACAGCCGGGTGATTGAAAGCTTCGACGGCAGCAGCGGCAAGCTCAAGTTCGGTGGCGACATGGCACTGGCCGCGCTGCCGCAGGCCAAGCGTCCCACCGCGCGCGTGCAGACCGTGGACCTGTTCGCCGGCCCGGTGAAGCTGGACGCCAAGGGCAATGCCCGGGTCAACCTGAAGGTGCCCGATTTCAACGGCACCCTGCGTGTTTCCGCCGTGGTGTACTCCGATGACCAGTACGGCAAACGCGACATGGAAACGGTGGTGCGCGCGCCGATCCTGGCCGAGGCCAGCATGCCGCGCGTGCTGGCCCCGGGCGACCGCAGTACGGTGACCCTGGATGTGCAGAACTTCACCGGCAAGCCGGGCGAGTTCAAGGTGCAGGTGGATGGCAGCGGTCCCATCAGCCTGGGCGAGGGCAGCCGTACACTGAAATTGAATGCCGATGCCAAGCAGACCTTGAGTTTCCCGCTGGGCGCGCGCGAGGGCTACACCGTGGCCCAGGTGCGCGTGCGCGTGGACGGCAACGGCTTCAAGGTGGACCGCCGTTACGACCTGCCGGTGCGTGCGGCGTGGCCACAGGTACTGCGCGCGCAGACCCGTACCCTGGATCCGCTGGCAGCGGTCAGCATGGATGCTGCGCTGGCCGATGGCCTGATGCAGGACTCGGTGAGCGCGCGCATGCTGGTCAGCGCGTTGCCGCCCATTCCGTTTGCCAGTGCGCTGGAAGGTGCGTTGCGCTACCCGTACGGCTGCGCCGAGCAGACCACCAGCAAGGGCTATGCGGCGTTGATGCTGGATGAAGCCACCGCGACGATGCTGGGGGCCGATGGCCTGGATGCCAAACAGCGCCGCGAACGCATGGAAGGTGCCTTCGGCCGGCTGGCGTCGATGCAGGTGGCCAACGGCAACTTCTCGATGTGGGGCGACGACGGTTACGTCAACCCGGCACTCACGCCGTACATCGCCGAGTTCCTGCTGGACGCCAAGGACGCCGGTTTCGCAGTGCCCGATGCAGTGCTGCAGAAGGCGCTCAACCGCCTCAGCGAAGACCTGCTGGCCGGCGGCAACCAGTTCTACGGCGAAGATCGTCGCGAGAACCTCAAGTTCGCCAACCAGGCCTATGCCGGCTACGTGCTGGCGCGGGTCAACCGCGCGCCACTCGGCACCCTGCGCGCGCTGTATGACAACGAACGCAGCAAGGCGCTGACGGGTCTGTCGCTGGTGCACCTGGGCGTCGCGTTGTCGCTGCAGGGTGACCACAAGCGCGGCGATGCGGCCATCGCGGCCGGCTTTGCCAAGCCCAGCAGCGAGCGCCCGCAGTACTTCGGCGACTACGGCAGTGCGGTGCGCGACGACGCCCTGATGATCGCCCTGCTGCACGAGCGCAAGCTGGCCAAGCCGGCCTACGACGCCCGCGCGGTTGACCTGGGTCGTGCGCTGGATGCCCGCCGCAACAACGGCTGGATGTGGCTGAGCACGCAGGAACAGGTCGCGCTTGCACGCCTGGGCAAGGCGTTGGCCGCCAACCAGAAGAAGCAGGTCGCTGGCGAGCTGGCGATTGGCGGCGAAGTGGAGGCCATTGCCGCGCGTCGCCTGTTTGGCCGCGGCTTCGACTACGCCGCGCTGGCCAAGGGCGTGCGGTTCACCCCGCAGGGTGAGCCGCCGATGTTCGCCAGCCTGGAAGTGGCCGGCATTCCGCGTACCGCACCGGAGCCGGACAACCGCCATCTGGGCGTGGAGCGCAGCTGGTACACCACCGACGGCAAGCCGTGGAGCCCGCGCGCGCTGAAGGAGGGCGAAACCCTGATCGTGCGGGTGAACATCACCCCGAATCTGGACATGCCCGACGCGCTGCTCACCGACCTGCTGCCGGCCGGCCTGGAGATCGAGAACCTCAACCTCGGCGACGCCAAGCAGTGGGCCGACGTGGTGGTGGACGGTCTGCGCATCAGCGAGCGGGGCGAAGCGGCCACGCTGCGCCACGAAGAGTTCCGCGACGACCGCTACGTGGCCGCGCTGAAGCTGTCGCGGGGCAGCACCGCCAAGGTGTTCTACCTGGTGCGTGCGGTCACCCCGGGCACCTACACCGTGCCGCCACCGCTGGTCGAGGACATGTACCGTCCCGACCTGCGCGGGGTGGGGCGCAGCAACCCGACCACCATCACCGTGGTGGAGCCCTGATTGAGCCGGAACCGCTGGCTGTGGCGGGGCCTGCGCTGGGGCACCGCCACCTTGCTGGCGGTGCTGCTGGTGCTGGACCTGGCGTTTCCGCCCCCGCTGCCGAAGCAGCGTGACACCAGCACCCTGGTGGTCGCGCGCGACGGCACCCCGCTGCGCGCCTTTGCCGATGCCGACGGGGTGTGGCGGTACCCGGCGTCGATCGAGAGCGTGTCCCCGCTGTACCTGCAGGCTCTTCTGAACTACGAAGACCGCTGGTTCTGGCGGCACCCGGGCGTCAATCCGTGGGCGCTGCTGCGCGCCGGCAAGCAGTGGCTGGGCAGCGGACGCATCGTGTCCGGCGGTTCCACGCTCACCATGCAGGTGGCGCGCATTCTCGACCCGCATACGCGCACCCCGTGGGGCAAGGCCAAACAGCTGCTGCGTGCGGTGCAGCTGGAGCTGCATCTGAGCAAGGCGCAGATCCTGGCGCTGTATCTGGAGCGCGCGCCTTACGGCGGCACCATCGAGGGCGTGGAGGCGGCCAGCTGGGCCTACCTCGGCAAGCCGGCGGCGCAGTTGTCGCATGCCGAGGCCGCCCTGCTCGCCGTGCTGCCGCAGTCGCCCAGCCGCCTGCGCCCCGACCGTCATCCTGAAGCGGCACAGGCGGCACGCGACAAGGTGCTGGAGCGCATGGTCGCGCTGGGCGTGTGGTCGCGCGACGAGGTCGATGACGCCCGCATGGAGGCGGTGGTTACCCGCGCGCTGCAGCCGCCGCTGCACGCCGCCCTGCTGGCGCAGCGGCTGCGTGCGGCCGAACCGCGCGCGGCGCGTATTGAAAGCACGCTGGATGTCGGCCTGCAGCGCACCCTGGAAGAACGGGTCGGTTCGTACTTCTCGCAGTTGCCCGAGCGCACCTCGGCCGCGTTGCTGGTGGTCGACAACCGCACCCTGGAGGCCCGCGCCTATGTCGGCTCGGTGGCCTTTGGCGACAAGCAGCGGCTCGGTCACGTCGACATGGTGCAGGCGTGGCGCTCGCCCGGCTCCACGCTCAAGCCGTTCCTGTATGGGATGGCCCTGGACGATGGTCTGATCCATTCGGAAAGCCTGATGGTGGACGCGCCGCAGAGCTTTGGCGGTTACCGCCCCGGCAACTTCGATGCCGCGTTCAATGGCCCGGTCAGTGCCGCCACCGCGTTGCGGTTGTCACTCAATGTGCCGGCGGTGGACCTGCTGGACCGGGTGGGTTCGGCGCGTTTTGCCGCACGTCTTTCCCATGCGGGCATCAACCTGCGTTTCCCGCATGGCAGCGCGCCCAATCTGTCGCTCATTCTGGGTGGCACCGGGGCGCGGCTGGAAGATCTGGTCGGAAGCTTCGCCGCGTTCAACCGCAATGGCATCGCCGGTCGCGTGCGTTACCGCCCGGACGATGCGGTGATTGAGCGGCGGCTGATGTCGCCCGGTGCGGCCTGGATCACCCGTGAAGTGCTTGAGTCCAATCCGCGGCCCGGCTACGGCAGCGGTACGTTCGACGTCACCGGGCGGCCACGCGTGGCCTGGAAGACCGGCACCAGTTACGGCTACCGGGATGCCTGGGCGATTGGCAGCACCCGCCACTACACCGTGGGTGTGTGGGTGGGGCGGCCGGATGGCACCCCGCTGCCCGGCCAGTACGGCGCGGTCACCGCGCTGCCGCTGATGTTCGAAGTGGTGGACAGTCTGCCGCGCCAACCGGGCGATGCCAGCGCTGCGCCGCTGCCGGCCAGCGTCAGCAGCGCAACCATCTGCTGGCCCACCGGAGAGCGCGAACAGGACGTGCCCGCCGCGTTGTGCCAGCGCCGGTTGGAGGCCTATGTACTGGACGCTGCCGTGCCGCCGACCTTCGCCGAGCGCGATGCACGGTTGTGGCAGGCCGGTCGCCAGCGCTTCCAGGTGGATGCGCGCAGCGGCCTGCGCCTGTCACCGGAGTGCGCCCTGCCACACGAAGCGCAGACCCGCGAGATTGCGCGCTGGCCAGCGCGGGTGTCGCCGTGGCTTCCGCTGGCGTTGCGCCGTGCTTCGCAGCTGCCGGCGCTGTCGCCGGACTGTCGCGACGAAGGCGCGGGCAGCATCGGCACGCTGCACATTGAAGGACTCAACGACCGCGCCACGCTGGCGCGCGCGCCGAATGCCGAACATGGCGTGCGCCTGCAGCTGCGCGCGCTGGGCACCGAGCAGCCGGTGGACTGGTTGCTGGATGATCGCTGGATCGCGCGCACCGAAGGCGCGCGCCTGCTGCAGCGGGATTTCGACGAAACCGGCGAACATACCCTGACCGCGTTGGCCACCGATGGCGCGTGGACCCAGGTGCGGTTCCGGATTCTGCGTTGATCAGGCCGGCAGGTGCGCCAATACGTACTCTGCCGACGACACCTCGAATTTGCCTGGCTCCTCGATCCACGCCTGCCGCACCACACCGTTCTCGACATACAGGGCAAAGCGCCGCGAGCGCACCCCCATGCCCGAGCTGCTGGCATCCATCTCCAGCCCCAACGCACGGGTGAAGTCGCCGTTGCCATCGGACAGCAGCTGCAGGCCGTCGGGCACGTGCTGGCTTTCGCCCCACGCCTTCATCACGAATGGATCGTTCACCGCCATGCAGAACACATCGATGCCACGCGAACGGAACTGTTCGAAGTGTTCGACAAAACCGGGCAGATGGCGTGCTGAACAGGTGGGGGTGAATGCACCAGGCACGGCGAACAGTACCGCCTTGCGCCCGTCGAACAGCGCGTGGGTGTCCAGGGTCTCCATGCCCTCGCGGATGCGTTTGAGAGTTACTTCAGGAATCGCGTCGCCTACGTGGATGGTCATGGGGGCTCCAGTAACACGGTCAGGGCAGGGCACAGGTGCAGCGTAGCCCAAGCGTACCGGTACCGCATTGCGCCGGATCATGTTTCGATCACGGCGCAGGCACCTGCACCGGCTAGAATTGCCTGAACAGCCTCCGCCGGCGCGGGTGGCCGACTCTATTCGAGGTGTTTTTCAATGGAATTCAAGGATTACTACGCCACGCTCGGGGTGGAACCCAGCGCAGGCGATGCCGAAATCAAGACCGCCTACCGCCGGCTGGCACGCAAGTACCACCCGGACGTCAGCAAGGAGGCCGGCGCGGAAGAGAAGTTCAAGGCGGTCAACGAGGCCTACGAGGCGCTGCGCGATCCGCAGAAGCGCGCTGCCTACGACCAGCTCAAGGCCCAGGGCTACCGCCCGGGTGAGGAGTTCCATACGCCGCCGGGTTACGGTGGCGGCCAGGGCTTCGATTTCGAGGAAGTGTTCGGGGGCGGTGCCGGTGGCGGCGGCTTCAGCGACTTCTTTGAAAGCCTGTTCGCGCGCCAGCGCGGCGGTGCGGGTCGCGCCAGCGGCTTCGGCGGTGCCGGCCCGGGCCCGCAGCCGACCCGTGACACCCGTGCCAAGCTGTCGGTACCGCTGGAAGCAGCCTACAACGGCGACAGCCTGCGCATCACCGTCAACGGCAAGCAGCTGGACGTGCGCGTGCCCAAGGGCATCCGCCCCGGCCAGGTGATCCGCTTGAGCGGGCAGGGCACCAACGGCGGCAACCTGCTGCTGGAAGTGGAATACGCCGCGCACCCGCAGTTCGAGGTCGACGGCCGCAACATCCTGCATACGCTGGATGTCACTCCGTGGCAGGCCGCGTTGGGCACCAGCATCAGCGTGCCGACCCTGGGCGGTGCGGTGGAGCTGAAGGTGCCTGCCGGCTCCGACGCCGGGCGCAAGCTGCGCCTGCGCGGCCGCGGCCTGCCGGGCAACCCGGACGGCGATCAGATCGTGGAAATCGAGATCGTGGCCCCGGTGCCCACCGATGACGCGCAGAAGAAGGCGTACCGGAACCTGGCCAAGGCCTTCGGCGAAACGGTGTGAATGTATCGCCGGCTCAACCCGCCGGCGATTCCTTGCTGTTGAACACGCGCTCGAGCACCTCGGAAAGCTCGCTTTCCGAGAACGGCTTGGTGATGTAAGCCTTCGCGCCCTGACGCATGCCCCACATGCGGTCGGTATCCTGGTCCTTGGTGGTCACCAGAATCACCGGGATGTGCTTCGTGGTGGGCTCCCTGGACAGCGTGCGGGTGGCCTGGAAACCATTGAGGTTGGGCATCACCACGTCCATCAGCACCAGGTCGGGCAGCTCGGCCTTGGCTACTTCCACGCCCATGGCACCGTCCTCGGCGGTCAGGATTTCATGTCCCAGCTTTTCGACGATGCGCTTGATCGCCATCTGCTGCACCTGCGAATCGTCGACGATCAGAATGCGTGCCATGTTGTTCCCCAGATAATGCCAGCAGTGTAGGCCCGGCCCGTGTCAGCGTGAAGGACTGGATTCGCCGTCTGTCGCCCAGCTGCAACGCTCAGTCGATTCGCACCACCGTGCGCCCCAGTGAGTGGCCGGCCAGCATGCCCTCGAACACGTCCGGCAGGCCGTCCAAGGTGATCTCGCGCGTGCAGATCGCGGCCAGGTGACGCGGTTTCCATTCGTTGCCCAGGCGGTGCCACACCTGCTCACGCAGCTCACGCGGGGCCGAGGACGACGACACGCCCAGCAGCGACACGCCGCGGATGATGAAGGGCATCACCGTCATGTCCAGCGCCGGGCTCGCCGCCAGGCCCGCACTGACCACGCTGCCGTAAGGCACGGTCTGCGCCAGCAGGCTGGCGAGCATCGGCCCGCCAGCATTGTCCAGGCCGCCGCCAAAGCGCGAGGACTCCATCGGCCGGGTCGTCGACAGCACCTCGCGCGGCAGCACCTCGGTCGCCCCGAGCCCGCGCAGGAAGTCTGCCTGGTCAGCCTTGCCGCTGATGGCATGCACCTCGAAGCCGGCCTGGCTGAAGATATCCACTGCCAGCGCGCCCACGCCGCCGGTCGCCCCGGTCACCGCCAGTGGCCCGTGGGACGGGGTCTGCCGGTTGTCGACCATGCGCAGCAGGGCCAGCGCGGCGGTGAAGCCGGCGGTGCCGATGATCATCGCCTCGCGCGGGCTCAGCCCGGCGGGCAGGCCGATCACCGCGCTCGATTCCAGCCGCACGTACTGGCTGTAGCCGCCGTCCCGGGTCTCGCTGAGCCCGCAGCCGGTCGCCAGCACCGCGTCGCCCTCGCGCCAGGCCGGGTCGCTGGACGCCACCACGGTGCCGGCCACGTCGATCCCGCCCACCAGCGGGAACCGGCGCAGAATGCGGCCCTTGCCGGTGCCGGCCAGGGCGTCCTTGTAGTTCACCGACGACCACTGCGCGCGGATCACCACCTCGCCCGGATTGAGCTGGTCCAGGCCAATGGCCTCGAGGCCGCTGCGGTGGCCGTTGTCGTCCTGATGGATGCGGAAGGCGTTGAACGTGGCTGGAAGCGTCATCAAATGGCCAGATCGGGGAGCAGGGGCCTTCACCTTACCCCGTCTGGTCCGGGCAGGGCACGACGCCGGTCCCAGTCCGACCCGCCGATGAATCGACCTTTCAGACAGGCCCCCCCTTCCAATCCTGCCGGTCTGCCCCATCTTGTAGAATCGGGAAGCAATGACCGGTTGACGGTGCGGGAGTGGCCCGCAGGCAACCTATTACTGATGGAGCGTGCATGGCCTGGAATACACCCGGCGGCAACAAGGGCGGACAAGGCCCCGACGACAATCGACGCGGACCCTTTGGCCCGCGCGGCGGCGGTGGCGGTGGCGGCGGGTGGGGCGGTTTGCCCGGTCCGCTCAGGGACCTGTTCGATGGGGGCATCCTGCGTTGGGTGGCCGTGGCGGTGGTATTGCTGCTGCTGTTCTCCAGCTTCCAGCTGATCGGCGAGCAGCAGCGCGGCGTGGTCCTGCGTTTCGGCCAGTTCTCGCGCGTCCTGCAGCCCGGCCCGAACTTCAAGCTGCCGTGGCCGATCGAATCGGTCACCAAGGTCAACGCGACCCAGATCAAGACCTTCAGCAGCGACGTGCCGGTGCTGACCCGCGATGAAAACATCGTGCGGGTCTCGCTGAACGTGCAGTACCGCGTGGACGACCCGCAGCTGTACCTGTTCGGTACCTTCGACGCCGACCAGATGCTGGAACAGTCCGCGCAGAGCGCCGTGCGCGAGCAGGTCGGCCGTGCCGACCTCAACACCGTGCTGAACAACCGTGGCCCGCTGGCCGTGGCGGCCGAAGAGCGCCTGCAGGCCTCGCTGAAGAGCTACCGCACCGGCCTGAGCGTCACCGGCCTGACCCTGCCCGACGCCCGCCCGCCGGAAGAGGTCAAGCCTGCGTTCGACGACGTCAACGCCGCCCAGCAGGTCAAGGAACGCCTGATCAACGAAGCCCAGGCCTATGCCGCCAAGGTGGTGCCGGAAGCGCGTGGCCAGGCCTCGCGTGCCCGTACCACCGCCGAAGGCTACAAGCAGGCTGCCGTGGCCAAGGCCACCGGTGACGCCGAGCGCTTCACCCTGTTGCAGGCCCAGTACAAGGACGCCCCGGAAGTCACCCGCAAGCGCCTGTGGCTGGAAACCGTGCAGCAGGTGCTGTCGGAGAACCGCAAGGTCATCGGCGGCGACGGCCGTCAGCTGATCTACGTGCCCATGCCCGACAACCGCACCGGAGCCGCTCCGGCCAGCCCCACGCTGCCGGGCATCACCTCCGAGGTGATGATGCCCTCGCTGCCGGCCAGCACCCCGGTAGACGGCGGTGTGCGCAACACCGAACGCCCGACCACGCGACCGACCGGTCGTGAAGGAGCCAACCGATGAAGAGTCCCCTGTGGATTGGCCTGGCCGTGGCCGCCCTGCTTGCCCTGCTGGGGTCGGTGTACGTGGTCCGTGAGGACCAGACCGCCATGGTGCTGAACCTGGGCAAGGTGGTGCGCGCCGACGTGAAGCCCGGCCTGCACTTCAAGCTGCCGCTGGTGGAAACCGTGCGCGTGTTCGACCGCCGCTTCCAGGTGCTCGACACCGCCCCGGCGCGTTACTTCACCGCCGAGCAGAAGGACGTCAGTGTCGACTTCTTCGCCATCGGTTACATCAAGGACACCCGTGCGTATTACCGTGCCACCGGTGGCGATGCGAAGCAGGCCAACCAGCGCCTGGCTCCGATCATCACCGACTCGCTGCGCAACCAGATCAACTCGCGCACCCTGCAGCAGCTGGTGTCCGGCGACCGCAGCGAGTTGATCGCCAACCAGCTGACCGGCATCAATGAAGCGGTGAAGGGCCTGGGCATGGAGATCGTCGACCTGCGCATCAAGCAGATCGACCTGCCCACCGACAGCCAGGTGATCAGCGACGTGTACGAGCGCATGCGCGCCCAGCGCAAGCAGGAGGCCGCCAAGCTGCGTGCCGAGGGTGAGGAGCAGTCGCTGACCATCCGCGCCCAGGCCGACCGCGAAGCGACCGTGATCGTGGCCGAAGCTGAACGCGATGCCCAGCAGCTGCGCGGTGCGGGCGACGCCGAAGCGGCCCGCATCTACGGCAAGGCCGGTAGTGCCGACCCCTCGTTCTACGCCTTCTACCGCAGCCTGGAGGCCTACCGCGGCTCCATGACCGACGGCAACGGCGTGATCGTGCTGGACAAGAACGACCCGTTCCTGCAGTACCTCAAGAGCGACCGCTGACCGCTGGATGAAGCCGCTGCCCCCCGGGGTGGCGGCGGACCCCGGAAACCCGGATAATGCACAAAAGCCGGACGGGCCCTCCCGTTCGGCTTTTTCTGTGTCTGGGCCTTCCATCGCTGGCCGCTCCCCGCTGGAGCTGCCTTCACGCGCTGGCCGGCGCTGCCACGGTTTACTCTCTCGCGGCCCCGATGGCCGCAACAATTCGAGGAGCCCGTCATGGGTCAGTCTGTCGTAGTGTTGGGTGCCCAGTGGGGCGATGAAGGCAAAGGCAAGATCGTCGATCTGCTCACCGAGGAAATCGGTGCCGTAGTGCGATTCCAGGGCGGCCACAATGCCGGCCACACCCTGGTCATCAATGGCAAGAAGACCGTGCTGCACCTGATTCCGTCGGGCATCCTGCGTGACGACGCGCTGTGCCTGATCGGCAACGGCGTGGTGATTTCCCCGGCGGCCCTGCAGAAGGAAATCGCCGAGCTGGAAACCTCCGGCGTGGAAGTGCGTTCGCGCCTGAAGATCTCGCCGGCGGCTCCGCTGATCATGCCGTACCACATTGCCCTGGACCAGGCGCGCGAACGCGCTGCTGGCGGCAAGGCGATCGGCACCACCGGCCGCGGCATCGGCCCGGCCTACGAAGACAAGGTGGCCCGTCGCGGTATCCGCATCGCCGACCTGCATTACCCCAAGCAGCTGGAAGAACTGCTGCGCACCGCGCTGGATTACCACAACTTCGTGCTGACCAAGTACCTGGGCACCGACGCGGTCGACTTCCAGAAGACCTACGACGAAGCACTGGCCTTCGGCGAGTACGTCCAGCCGATGAAGTCCGACGTGGCCGGCATCCTGCACGACCTGCGCAAGCAGGGTAAGCGCGTGCTGTTCGAAGGCGCGCAGGGTGCGCTGCTGGACATCGACCACGGCACCTACCCGTACGTCACCAGCTCGAACACCACCGTCGGCGGCGCACTGGCCGGCACCGGCGTTGGCGCGGATTCGATTGATTACGTGCTGGGCATCGCCAAGGCCTACGCCACCCGCGTTGGCGGCGGTCCGTTCCCGACCGAACTGGACGATGAAATCGGCCAGGGCATCCGCGACCGCGGTGCCGAATACGGTGCCTCCACCGGCCGCCCGCGTCGTTGCGGCTGGATGGACATCGTCGCACTGAAGCGCGCCGTGGCCATCAACGGCATCAGCGGCCTGTGCATCACCAAGCTGGACGTGCTGGACGGCATGGAAAAGCTGAAGGTCTGCATTGCCTACGAATACAACGGCAAGCGCACCGAGTACGCCCCGCTGGACGCGCAGGGCTGGGAAGACTGCACCCCGGTGTACCTGGAGTTCCCGGGCTGGAGCGAAAACACCCACGGCATCACCAACTGGGACGAGCTGCCGGCCGCCGCCCGTGCCTACCTGCGTTCGCTGGAAGAGCTGGCCGGCTGCCCGATCAGCATCGTGTCCACCGGCCCGGACCGCGACCACACCATGGTCCTGCAGGACCCGTTCGCCTGATACCCACCGTGGTGCCGGGCTTGCCCGGAAAAGGAGCCCCGCGAAAGCGGGGCTTCTGCTTTTCGCGGTCCTGCCAGGCCTCCCGATGACACGCATGGCGTGTCGCTACGCTGCCTGAACCACAATGTAAAGAAACCGTGAAGACCGGCCGATAACCGGTTTCTCCCCCTACATTCGTGGATCACTCATGGATCTGTTGCGCAACGTCAGCGTCGTCTGGCGTCTTGGCCTCGGCTTTGGCCTTTTACTCATACTGGTTGTGGCCGTCGTCGCCACCGGCGCAGTCGGTGCCACCGTACAGAAGCAGGCCATGCAGACCGTCGTTGACGAAGGCGTGGCCAAGGTCCACCTGCTCTCCGACCTGCTCGACGCCAACAACCAGATGCTGGTGGTCCGCCGTGAAATGCTGATCCGACAGGGCCAGGAGCGCGAAGCCGACGAAAAGCGCATCGCCGACCTGGTGACCCGCTACGAAGCCAGCTGGGCCGCCTACCAGGCGCTACCGCACAACGCCGAAGGCCAGCAGGTGATCGACAACATCACCGCCAAGCGCGCCATCGCCCGCCCACTCAACAAGCAGTCCGGGCAGATGATGGCGGACGGCGACTTCGCCGGTGCCGTTGCTTTCACCCTGAGCGAAGTGCAGCAGGCTGCCAACGGCTGGAACAAGGCACTGGCTGATGGCGTCGCCTATGAAGAGGCCGAAAGCCGCAAGGCGGCCGCCGAAGCCATCCGCGTCGGCGAACGCACCCACCTGCAGCTGCTGGTGCTGGGCGGTATCGCCCTGCTGGTCGGCATTGCCGCCTCGGTGCTGATCGGCCGCAGCTTCACCGCGCCGCTTGGCCGCGCCGTCACCCTGGCCGACCGCATGGCCAAGGGTGAGCTCGACCAGAACTTCAACCTCGGCGGCCGTGACGAACTCACCCGCCTGGGCGAGGCCATGGGCAGCGTACGCCGCAACGTGCAGGCCGCCATCACCGCGCAGCTGGACATGGCGCGCGAGCACGAGGCCGGCGCGATCAGCTACCGCATGGACGCTGACGCGTTGCCGGGCGACTACGGCCGCATGCTGCACGCCACCAATGCGCTGGTCGGCTCGCACGTGGCCGTGCAGAACCACATGGTTGACGTGATGCAGGATTACGCCATTGGTGACCTGCGCCGCGACCTCGACAGCTACCCCGGCGAAAAGGCCGTGCTCACCCGCACCATGGCCACGGTCAAGGCCAACCTCACCGCCATCAACCACAGCATCGACACGTTGGCCGCCGCCGCCCGCGCCGGCGATTTCAGCGTGCGCGGTGACGAAGGCGCGTTCCAGTTCCAGTTCCAGGCGATGGTCGCCAACCTCAACGGCATGATGGCCGCATCGCAGTCCAGCATTGCCGACCTTTCCACCGTGCTGCGCGCGATTTCCACCGGCGACCTCACCGAGCGCATGAGCGGCCAGTACCAGGGCGTGTTCGCGCAGATGCGCGACGATGCCAATGTCACCGCCGCGCAGCTCACCGGCATCGTGCGGCAGATCCAGGGCGCGGCCGGCAACATCAACAATGCCGCGCAGGAACTGGCCGCCGGCCACAACGACCTGTCGCGCCGTACCGAGCAGCAGGCCGCCAACCTGGAGGAGGCTGCCGCCTCGATGGAGGAACTCACCTCCACCGTGCGCCAGAACGCCGAACTGGCCAACCAGGCCGACCAGGAAGCGCATGCCGCTGGCGCTGCGGTGCGTGCGACCGAGCAGGCCATTGCGCAGATGGCTGCGGTGATGGGCGAGATCGATCAGTCCTCCGCGCGCATTTCCGAAATCTCCTCGGTCATCGACGGCATCGCGTTCCAGACCAACATCCTCGCGCTCAACGCCGCCGTGGAAGCGGCGCGCGCCGGTGAGAACGGCCGTGGTTTCGCCGTGGTCGCCAGCGAAGTACGCACGCTCGCCCAGCGCGCCGGTACCGCCGCCAAGGAGATCAAGGACCTCATCGATGTCGCCAGCGACAAGGTCAAGACCGGCCTGAGCGTCACCGTCGAATCGGAAGCCGCCATCGCGCGCCTCACCCAGGCCAGCTCGCGCACCAACCAGCTGATGAGCGACATTGCCGCGGCGACCAAGGAGCAGGCGGCCGGCATCGAGCAGGTCAACCAGGTCGTCGTGCAGATGGACCAGGTGACCCAGCAGAACGCCGCGCTGGTGGAAGAAGCCACCGCCGCCAGCCGCGCGCTGGAAGAGCAGGCGCAGTCGCTGAACGAGGCGGTGGCGGTGTTCAAGCTGGAGCAGCAGGGCAGGGCAGGCAGCACGCTGCGCGCCGCGTGAGGCATGCGGGGGTCACGACCGTGGGTCGTGACCTCTCAACGCAACTCGAACGTCGCTTCAAGCGGCAACGACACGCCACGGTTCTTGTCATGCACCGTCATGCCCACGGTCCAGGTTCCTTGGGCATCGCCTTCCTCGGCGGTGAACTTCAGCCCCACCGATGACAGGTAGACCCGGTTTGGATCGCTTTCCAGCCGGGTCACGAAGCAGGGCAGGTCATGATCGTTGCTGCTCAGCGCGCCGTCCGGATGGGCCACTTTCAGGTCACAGCGCACATTGGCCATACCGGCCTCATCCAGCTGCGGATTGCTCAGGAAGGCCAGCACGTACAGATCGCCGCCCACGGCAACCGAATCCGCCAGCCGGAAGTTCGGCACTTCACCCTTGGGAGCTTCCCATTCCTGCTGCCAGTTCGGATCGGCGGTGATCAGCAGCGAGGCTGAAAAACCGCCCTCGGCCTTGGTTGCCGATCCTTCCGGCATGATTCCATTCTGTGCGCTCGCGGCCCACGGCAGCAGTAGCGCCAGCGTGGCCAGCGCCCGTACGAACGTTTTCATCTGTCATTCCCCTTGTGAACCGCATCCGGCAGTAAAACACGAGTATCGCCCACGCTCGGCCACTGCCGTCAAGGCGGTGCAGGGCGTTGAACCCGTCGCCGCCCGCATGCCACCATGCCCGTGCCCCCCGCTGTTGTGGCTGCCTGCATGGACGCTCAACCCACCCTGGTGGTGCTGCCCGGTCTGGACGGCACCGGCCTGCTGACCACCCCGTTGCTGGACGCGCTGGCCGCGCGCGGTGTGCCCGCGCAGGTGTTGCGCTATCCGCAGGATGGTCCGCAGGACTACGCTACACTGGCCGCGCGCGTACGCCTGCAGTTGCCGCAAACGCCGTTCGTGCTGCTCGGTGAATCCTTCGCCGGCCCCTTGGCCGTGTTGCTGGCCGCGCAGGCCCCGCCCGCGCTGCGCGGCGTGGTGCTGTCCACGACCTTCGCACACCGTCCCGTTCCGGTTCCTGCCGCGTTCGCCCCTCTGCTCGCACCGGCCTGGCCGCTGCCACCACTGGCGGTACTGGTGCCGTTGCTGGTGGGCCGATGGGCAACCCGTGAGTCGGTCCGGATGCTGGCCGTCGCGCTGGAACAGGTGCCGGCCCAGGTACTGCGTCAACGCGCAGCCGCCACGTTGCGGGTGGATGTTCGTGCACCCCTGGCGCGCGTCCAGGTGCCCGTGCTCGGGCTGGTGGCGCGTCAGGACCGACTGCTGTGGCCACCCAGCGTCGCGGCGCTGCAGCGAGGGCTGCCGGGTGCCCGCTGGGTCACGCTGGATGGCCCGCATCTGCTCCTGCAGGCCCGCACCGAAGCGGCCGCCGGTGTCATTGCCGACTGGCTGCGCGGCTACGTGGCAAATGCCACGCCGCTGCAGGTGTCCAAGGGTCGGCCAGCATGAAGCGTGCCATCACGCTGTTCGTCACCTTGGCATTGGTGGCGTGCGACAGCGGCTACAAGGGCGAATTACAGACCAAACCCGCGTACGCAGACATGAGCGGTCTCTATTACCACGTGATGTGCAAGCCGGATGCGCCGGAGTACAGCGACCGGCGCACGCGCGCGCTACGCGTTCGCATGGATACGGAGCGCTGCGCGGTGCTGCACCTGGATGGGGTGGAGCGCGATGGCGAGTTGATGATCTACCCCGGTGACGCCGGCAATTTTCCCGAGTGCCGAGGGTTGGTGGAGAAGCTGGTCTGGTACAAAGCGCACGAACTCGTTCTGGCACGTGCCGAGCGGCGCTGCGGCGCACGACAGCAGCCGCCGGAAACCACTCAATCTCGTTACGCGCCTGTCCTGCCTGACGCGGATGAACAACTGGGTGAGTAGCAGTGGACCGGCCACCGTGTGCGGTAGGGTCGGTCGATAGACGACCGCCGTGGAATCTGCATCGTCCGGTGACGCATGACCATTGAACGCAGGCGCGCTTTTCCGGGCGATGTTCATGCGTTACCGTGCAGATCACCGTTATCGGCAGTCGTCTGTCGACTGACTCTACCGAAGTGGATCAGCGAACGAGGCCAAAGCCTACGGAACAGGCCGGCTGCTCATGTGGCCCTTGATGGACTGACTTATGGATATGGCACGCTATTTGAGACTGATGGAGTTTCACCCGAAGTGGCAGGAGTATGACCTGCTGCCCTCGGAGCTTATCGACCAGCTCATTGCCTCGTACGAGCCGGGCATGGAGAACGCATCGGAGCATGAGCGGAATTCATTCTTCCACTGGTGGCTGAAGCGCAATCCGTCCAGGGAGCTGCTCGGCCAGTTGTGGGAGCTGTCCGAGCTGGATCCAGATCAGCTCATGGCAGGTGACGTCCGCAGGCCTATTTCCATGCAGCTGGATGCGTACGGGTCGCACGGTTGAAGCAGATGTCTGGGCCGGGTGTTCAGAAATTGGACCGGGGGCCATTTGTCCTGGCAATGTTGGAGTCCGCACAATGAGGTCGTTCGCAGCCGCTATGGTTTGCCTGCTGCTCTGCTCATGCATGGAGCTTCCCGGTGAGTCGCAGACACGTCATTACCCGACCCGGGCCGACGCCGAGCGCGATGGAGCCTTCGCGCGCGGATGGCTGCCCGTGGATCTCCCATCTGAGGCCAGCGACATCATGGAATCCCACAACCTGGACTCGAATCAGATGTGGATCCGCTTCCAGCCAAACGGTATGACACTGGATCGGTTGCTTCAACGCTGCGTAGTCGCTACGGATGTCCCCCTGCCGCCCGCGCGCCAGACCCGGCGCAGCGCCGCTTGGTGGCCGGAAGCGCTGATCGCAGGAGGCGCATCGCGACAGACCACGGGCGCGGCGTATCGCTGCAGGGCGCTTGGCACCTCGAGTTCGGCGACAGAGTTCGGACTACTGGTGGACGAGGGAGCCGAGCGAGCCTGGTATTGGTCCATTCCAGTCGGGTCAAGGGAGTGATCAGCGTCGCTTCACCGCGATCGCTTGATGAAGTGGGTGCATGGGAGGGACGCCCATGGAGTAAAAGCGCCCTCTGCCACAGGGACGGGCGCGTGACGGTAACCTTCGTTCATCAGGACGTTCCATTCAGAGACGGAAGTAGGTCGGCCTCATGCAGGGGCCATCCGATCTGCTCAAAGCGCTGGTGCTGGAGATCCATGGCGACATCGTGCAGCCTGATCTTCCGAAGCATCACAAGGAACTCTATCGGATTGGGGATATTGTCTTTGCCTGACGCACTAGAGGACAGTTGCGTCACCGAAGCGGTGAGCTGGTTGGGGAATGAAGTGCCGCGCGGCAGCGTGATGCGTATCCTTGCAACAATTCCTAGATCACTTTTCATGCGTCTTCGCGCATGGTGTGCGCCGGAGACTGAAATCTCCTAAACGCAGCAAATAGAGAACGAACGTCCTGTATCGGGAGGGTGGCGCAATACAACACCCTTGGGGAATACGTCACTCCGTCTCGCTGCGTTTACGGATTTCAGCCTCCCGATTTCCCCGCCATCCCGGCGGGGAACATGCAAGCCATGAGGACGTTTGATGAAAGAGAATTCTGGTTCGGATGGGCGCGACGGCGGCAAGAGCCGTCCGAAGGTACTGCACTGGCATGTGCCGAAGCAGCTCAAGGTGCAGGCGGTCAATTACCCCGGGTCGAAGGACCGCTATGGGGAAGAACAGGTGCCGTGCATAAAGCTGCGGGGCATGTGGTTGACCCGGCTGCGCATTGATGTGGGCACCGTGTTGACGTTGATTCCGGGTGAGGACCGGCTGACGCTGGTGGTGGACAAGGCCGCCAAGCTCAAGGAGTGTTAGCCGGTAGCGCCGGCCGTTGGCCGGCCCACGGGGTGTTGGGTTGTCCGGCACCCCGTGGTATTCCGGTTATGGGTTCATGCGTCAATGAGCGTTGAGGTGTCATCGGCGGTCGTCTGTCGACCGACCCTACCTTCACGCACCGATCATTTTTTCTTTTTCCCGCCGCCGTCCTGTTTGTTGACTGTTGCCCAGGCGATGCGCTCGGCGGTCTTCTCGCTGCGCCCCTGCTTCTTCTCGCTCTCTTCAATGTGCGCGGCCTGGCGCTTCTGCTTGTCGGTGTAGCTGGATTTGTCTCCCACAGGCATATCGTGTCTCCTCGGTTACGCCAGCGTGCGCAGCTTGGGTTCGCGTGCCCACTGGCGGGTAGCGGCAGCGGTGAGGAAGGCCTTGGCATCTTCGGCTTCCACCACGCCGGCGTCGTTGCCCACGCGGGCGGTCTTCAGCAAAGCCTGTCCGCCTTCGTCCGCGGCAATCGCCTTCAGATGCGCCCAGGCGAAGCTGACAAAATCAATCGCGGCGGCTTCCTTGCTGAGGCGTTTGCCGGCCTCGGTGCTCAGCACCACGGCTACCGCGTCGAACACCACTGAGGGTGTGCCGGCCAACTGGCCATCCGCCGCCTGGCGCTTGCCGTCGCTGAGTGTGCCGCCACCCAGCTTCGGGGCCACCAGCTTCACCGTGGCACCGGCCTTTTCGGCGGCCTTGCGCAGCGTGTTGAGAATGCCGGCGTCGGAGCCTTCGTCGAACAGAATGCCAATCGCACGGCCCTTCAGCGTGTCCTTGGTGCGGCCGATGATGCGCACTTCCGGGGCTTTGGGCAGGTCCTGCGCGGGTGTGGCGGTGGCGGCGGGGTCGGGCAGGGAGGTCATGCCCAGGCCATCGGCGACGCGCTGGGCCAGTGTGTCGTCGATGTTGCGCAGGTGGCTCACCGTGCGCTCGCGCACCTTGGCGGTTTCCACCTTGGAAAGCTCGAATACCAGCGCGGAGGCCAGATGGGCCTGCTCTGGCGCTTCCAGGCTGCGGAAGATCAGACGTGCCTGGCTGTAATGGTCAGCAAAGCTTTCCGGGCGCACGCGGCCCTTGTTGCCGTCGTCGGCCGGGGTGGCGTGGCTGGGGAAGCCGTCGGCGCTTTCGCGCGGGCTGTCGTCCTGTAGCGAACTGGGGTCGTAGGCCACCCGGCCCTTGGGCACCTGCATCTGCATGTGACCGTCGCGCTGGTGGTTGGCGAACGGGCACTTGGGGGCATTGACCGGAATCTGGTTGAAGTTCGGGCCGCCCAGCCGGCTCAACTGGGTGTCCAGGTAGGAGAACAACCGGCCCTGCAGCAGCGGGTCGTTGCTGAAGTCGATGCCGGGTGGCACGTTGGCCGGGCAGTAGGCCACCTGCTCGGTCTCAGCGAAGAAGTTGTCCGGCCAGCGGTCCAGCACCATGCGTCCAATCACGGTCAGCGGCACCAGCGATTCGGGAATGATCTTGGTCGGGTCCAGGTGGTCGAACGGGAAGCTCTCCGCGTCCTCCTCACTGAACAACTGCACGGCCAGTTCCCACTCGGGGAAGTCGCCGGCGCTGATCGCCTCGAACAGGTCGCGGCGATGGAAGTCATTGTCGGCCGCCTGCAGCTTCAGGGCCTCGTCCCACACCGTGGACTGGATGCCCAGCTTGGGCCGCCAGTGGAATTTGACGAAGGTGGACTCGCCGGCGTCGTTGAGCAGGCGGAAGCTGTGCACACCAAAGCCCTCCATCATCCGCAGCGAGCGCGGAATGCCACGATCGCTCATCGCCCACATGATCATGTGCATGGCCTCGGGCATCAGCGAGATGAAATCCCAGAAGGTGTCATGCGCGCTGCCGGCCTGTGGGTAGCCGCGATCCGGCTCCATCTTCACCGAATGCACCAGGTCCGGAAATTTCATCGCGTCCTGGATGAAGAACACCGGGATGTTGTTGCCCACCAGGTCCCAGTTGCCCTCGCGGGTGTAGAACTTCACCGCGAAGCCGCGCACGTCGCGCGGGGTATCCACCGAGCCGGCCCCGCCGGCCACGGTCGAGAAGCGGGTGAACACCGGGGTGCGCACGCCCACCTCGGTGAGGACGCGGGCGCGGGTGAATTCGTGCAGCGAGCGGGTCAGCTCGAAGTAGCCATGGGCGGCGCTGCCGCGGGCATGCACGATGCGCTCGGGAATGCGCTCGTGGTCGAAGTGGGTGATCTTCTCGCGCAGGATGAAGTCTTCCAGCAGGGTCGGTCCGCGCGGGGTGGGACGCAGCGAGTTCTGGTTGTCGCCAACGGGAATGCCCTGGTTGGTGGTCAGCACCGGATGGCCGCTGCCGGCGCGCTGGTGCAGTTCGTCGGCATTGCCGCGCACATCGGCGGCGGGGGCGGGGCTGCGCTTGGGGGCGGGCTTGCTGCGGGGCTTGCTGGCGGCCATGAGGCACTCCGGGCTGGCAGGGGATCGCTCCACCTTCGCGGCTGGGCCGTTAATCGCGGGTAGGAGTTTTCCCGAATGCTTCGACCTGTGCTTCACATCACACCGCATCCTGTTGGGTGGAAAGCGACAGGGGCGGTATCCTTCAGGCACCCCCCGTCCTGCTGCCGTCTGCCCGCATGCGCGTCGAACCTGCCGATATCGAAGCCCTGTTTGACGCCATTCCCGATGTGCTGTTCTTCATGAAGGACCGTGACGGTCGCTACACGCATATCAACCAGACCATGCTGCGGCGGCTGGGGCTGCGCTCGCGCAAGGAGATCATCGGGCGGACGGCCGCCGAGATCTATCCGACCGGGCTCAGCGCCGATTACGCCACGCAGGACGCACAGGTGCTGGGCGGCAAGGTGATCGAGAACCTGATGGAGCTGCACCTGTTCGCCAACCGCGAGCCGGGCTGGTGCCTCACCTGCAAGCGACCGCTGCTGGTCGACGGGCGCATCGAGGGGGTCATCGGCATTTCCCGCGACCTTGGCCAGAAGGACAGCCTGGGCACCCAGTACGAGCAGTTGCGGCTGGCGCTGGCGCACTTGAATGCGCACTATGCCGAAAACGTCCGCATGCAGACCCTGCTGGACATCACCGGGTTCTCACTGTCGAAGCTTGAGCGGACGTTCCGGAAGGTGTTCCAGATGACCCCGCAGCAGGTACTTACCCGATTGCGGATCCAGATGGCCATGCATTTGCTGCATGGCAGCGAAAGCATCGCCAGCATCGGCCAGTCGTGCGGATTCACCGACCAGAGCGCATTTACCCGCAAGTTCAAGGCAGAAGTGGGCCTGTCGCCGCGCGCCTACCGCGCCCAGGTCACCGAGCGGGCGGCATGACCTAAGCGGGATACCTGCGACACGCCGTACACGGTATCGTGTCGCACCTGTTGCCTGCCCATGAATCCGATGCCCGCATCCCAGACTCCGGCCACGCCTTCCACCCCGTCCCAGCCCCGCCTGGGGCATGCGCTCAAACCGCGCCAGCTCATCATGATGGGCCTGGGCAGCGCCATCGGTGCGGGCCTGTTCCTGGGCTCCGGCGTGGGCGTCGCCGCCGCCGGGCCGGCCGTGCTGCTGTCCTACCTGGTCGCCGGCGCGTTGGTGATCATCGTCATGAACGCGCTGGGCGAAATGGCCGCAGCCAAGCCGACCAGCGGTGCGTTCTCGGTCTACGCCGCCGACGCCATGGGGGCCACCGCCGGGGCCACCGTGGGCTGGCTGTGGTGGGTGCAGCTGGTCATCGTGATCGCCGCCGAGGCGGTGGGTGCGGCCGGGTTGCTGGCCACGGTCTGGCCGGTCATTCCGGTGCCGATGGCCGCGTTGGCCTTCATGTTGTTCTTTACCGCCATCAACCTGCTGGGGGTGAAGAACTTCGGTGAGTTCGAATTCTGGTTCGCCATCCTCAAGGTGGCGGCGATCATCGGCTTCATCCTGATCGGCGTGGCCCTGCTGATGGGCTGGCTGCCGGATGTCGCCTCGCCGGGCTTCAGCAACTTCACCCAGCATGGCGGCTTCGCGCCGAACGGGCTGGCCGGCATCGGTGCGGCGCTGCTGGTGGTGGTGTTCGCCTTCGGCGGCACCGAGATCGTGGCCGTGGCCGCAGCCGAAACCGAAGACCCCGAGCGCAGCATTGCCCGGGCCATCCGCACCGTGGCGTGGCGCATCCTGGTGTTCTACATCGGCTCGCTGAGCGTCATCATCGCCGTGGTGCCGTGGAACAGCGAAGCGCTGAAGTCGCCGTTCGCCGCCGTGCTGCAGGTCGCCAACATCCCGGGGGCGGCCACCGCCATCACCCTCATCGCGGTGATCGCGCTGCTCTCGGCGCTCAACGCGAACCTGTACGGGGCCTCGCGCATGATCTACTCGCTGGCCCAGCGCCGCGAAGCGCCGGCCGTACTCGGCTGGACCGACCCGCGCCAGGTGCCGATCATCGCCGTGCTGGCCAGCGTACTGTTCGGCTTCGCCGCCACCGTGATGGAGCTGTTGTTCCCGAACAAGGTGCTGCCGGTGCTGCTGAACATCGTCGGCTCCACCTGCTTGCTGGTGTGGACCATGTCGCTGCTGTCGCAGCTGATCCTGCGCCGCCGCGCCAACCGCGATGGCACGCGACTGCCGTTCCGCATGGCCGGCTACCCGTTCCTTACCCTGCTGGGTCTGGCGGTGCTGGCGATGATCTTCGGGCTGCTGTTGTCGGAGGCGGAAACCCGCATCCAGTTCCTGTCCATGGCCGGCCTGACCGCGTTCATCGCGGCCAGCAGCGAGATCGCCCGCCGCGTGCGCCGCAACCGCATTGAGGAATGATCGGCGGCCCATCCTTCGGTCAATTTGATCGGACCATGGAACCACGCCCTGCGTGGCTTCGCGATGCCAGAACCCGCGTAGTGACACGCCATGCGTGTCATCGCAGCCCCACAGAAAACGGCCCGCTTTCGCGGGCCGTTTTCACTCTTCAGAGCTAACTCTTGGCGTCAGGCAGCCATACGGTGACCATAATCAATCCAGCTGCCGTGTTCCATCTGCCTGATCGACTCCATCTGCGATGATCGGAAGCGATGCGTCTCTGTCTGGAAATCGTTCGACTCAAAGATGCTGGTCCTGCGCAGCGCTCCGGCCGGGATATCGCCATTTTCTGCTGGGGTGTTCTTCACTTCAGTTGGCTGCGGTCGATGAACAGGTTGCTGCGGCGGAGCCACGCTCGCGCTCGAAAACGCAGCAGAGAGGTGTACGGGAGAAATAGGCATTTCGGGCACCCAGAAAGGAGGGGGTAAGAACTTAACTCTCTGGACTGCGAGGCGCTTTCAATAACATTTCAATCCTTCGACGCATCAGTTCGCGACCTTGCCATACGCGCTGGGGCACCTGCGACTTCTACGCTCATCGGCCCGATAGCGTCGGTTCCCAGACGACTGCTGACCTTGCTGATCGGCGCGGTGGCGCATGACCATTGGCGGAGGGGTCGTTCCGGCGAGGTCAATGCGTCAAAGAGCTGATCATCGTTATCGGCAGTCGTCTTGCGACCGACTCTACCGGTGGTATGTGTGTCGCTGTACCAATGCGCATGCGTCCCCCGTTCGCGCAGCGGCGCGTTGGAGCACCGTAGTCATCGAGCGCAGCGGAGACGCGCTGGGCTTGTCACTACGCCATCCCCAAAACGACAACGGCCCGCTTGCGCGGGCCGTTGTCGTTTCAAACCAAGGCAGCGAAGGTTTACACCTCCACACCCTCATCTTCCTTGTACGCATCGATCGGAATGCACGCGCACATCACGTTCTTGTCGCCGTACACATTGTCCACGCGTGCCACCGGCGGCCAGTACTTCTGCTGGCGCAGGCTGGCCAGCGGGAAGGCGGCCAGTTCGCGCGGGTAGGCGTGAGCCCACTCGCTGCCCGACACGGCCGTGGCGGTGTGCGGGGCGTGCTTGAGCGGGTTGTCCTCGCGGTCCAGGCGGCCGTCTTCAATCGCGGCGATCTCCTCGCGGATCTGGATCATCGCGTTGATGAAGCGGTCCAGCTCGTGCAGCGATTCGCTTTCGGTCGGTTCCACCATCAGCGTGCCGGCCACCGGGAAGCTCAGGGTGGGCGCATGGAAGCCGAAGTCGATCAGGCGCTTGGCCACGTCTTCCGCCACCACGCCGGAGGTCTTCTCCAGCGGGCGCACGTCCAGGATGCACTCGTGCGCGACCAGGCCGTTGCGACCGGTGTACAGGGTCTTGTAGTACGGGGCCAGGCGCTTGGCGATGTAGTTGGCGTTGAGCAGGGCCACCTGGGTGGCCTTGCGCAGGCCGGCCGTGCCCATCAGGGTGATGTACATCCAGCTGATCGGCAGGATCGAGGCGCTGCCGAAGCTGGCGGCACTGACCATGCCGACGTCGCCTTCGCCGCCCAGCACCTTGGGCAGGAACGGTGCCAGGTGCGACTTCACCGCGCACGGGCCGACACCCGGGCCGCCGCCGCCGTGCGGAATGCAGAAGGTCTTGTGCAGGTTCAGGTGCGAAACGTCCGAACCCCACTTGCCCGGCTTGGCCACGCCGACCAGGGCGTTCATGTTGGCACCGTCGGTGTACACCTGGCCGCCGTGCTGGTGAACGATGTTGCAGATCTCGACGATCTCTTCCTCGAACACGCCGTGGGTGGACGGGTAGGTCACCATCAGCGCGGCTAGGCGGTCGCTGTACTTCTCGGCGTTGAGGCGGATGTCCTCGACGTCCACGTTGCCGTTGGCGTCGGTCTTGGTCACCACCACCTTCATGCCGCACATCTGCGCCGAGGCCGGGTTGGTGCCGTGCGCGGAATCGGGAATCAGGCAGATGTCGCGGTGGCCCTCACCGCGCGAGCGGTGGTAGGCGCGAATGGCCAGCAGGCCGGCGTATTCGCCCTGCGCGCCGGAGTTCGGCTGCAGGCTGACGGCGTCGTAGCCGGTGCACTCCACCAGCATCGCTTCCAGGCCGTCGATCAGTTCCTTGTAACCGGTGGACTGGTCGGCCGGAGCCAGCGGGTGGATGTTGGCGAACTCCGGCCAGGTCACCGGAATCATCTCGGCGGTGGCGTTGAGCTTCATGGTGCAGCTGCCCAGCGGGATCATGGTGCGATCCATGGCCAGGTCCTTGTCGGCCAGCGAGCGCAGGTAACGCAGCAGCTCGTGTTCGCTGTGGTGGGTGTTGAACACCGGGTGGGTCAGGAACGCACTGGTGCGCACCAGCTCAGCCGGCAGCGCGTCGGCGGTGGCGATGTCCAGCGCGTCCACGTCCACCACGGCACCGAACAGCTGACCCAGCGCGACGATGTCGGCGCGGGTGGTGGTTTCGTCCAGGCTGATGCCCACCGCTTCGCTGTCGATCGCGCGCAGGTTGATGCGGGCAGCGGCGGCCTTGGCGTGGATGGCGGCGGCGTCGATGTCCTTGACGTGCAGGGTGTCGAAGAAGTGCTCGCCGACATTGACGCCGGCACCGCGCAGCGCGGCGGCCAGGATGGCGGCCAGGCGGTGGGTGCGGCGGGCGATGCGGGTCAGACCTTCCGGACCGTGGTACACGGCGTACATCGAAGCCATCACCGCCAGCAGCACCTGCGCGGTGCAGATGTTGGAGGTCGCCTTCTCGCGGCGGATGTGCTGCTCGCGGGTCTGTAGGGTGAGGCGGTAGGCGGCATTGCCCTGGGCGTCGATGGAGACACCGATCAGGCGGCCCGGCATGGAACGCTTGTAGGCGTCACGGCAGGCCATGAACGCGGCGTGCGGGCCGCCGAAACCGAACGGCACGCCGAAACGCTGGCTGTTGCCGACCACGATGTCCGCACCCCATTCGCCGGGCGCGGCAATCAGGGTCAGGGCCAGCAGGTCGGTGGCCACGGCCACCAGGCCGCCGCGGGCGTGCACGGCATCGGCCAGCGCCTTGTAGTCGCCGATGTGGCCGAAGGTGTCCGGGTACTGCAGCAGCACGCCGAAGGATTCGGCTTCCAGTGCTTCGGCCGGGGTGCCGACGCGCAGCACGATGCCCAGCGGCTCGGCGCGGGTGCGCAGCAGTTCCAGCGTCTGCGGGTGCACGGCGTCGTGCACGAAGAAGGTGTCGGACTTGCTCTTGGCCGAACGCTTGGCCAGGGTCATCGCTTCAGCGGCGGCGGTCGCTTCGTCCAGCAGCGAGGCGTTGGCGATCTCCATGCCGGTCAGGTCGGCGCACAGGGTCTGGAAGTTGATCAGCGCTTCCATGCGGCCCTGCGAGATCTCGGCCTGGTACGGGGTGTAGGCGGTGTACCACGCCGGGTTTTCCAGCACGTTGCGCAGGATGACGTTCGGGGTCAGGGTGCCGTAATAGCCCTGGCCGATGAAGGTGCGGAACACCTGGTTCTTGTTGGCAATGGCGCGGATCTTGGCCAGTGCTTCCACTTCGGTCAGCGACTCGGGCAGTGCCAGCGGCGCGGGCGACTTGATCGAGGCCGGCACGATGGCGTCGGTGAGGGCGTCCAGCGAGGCGTGGCCGACCACGTCGAGCATCTGCGCGATTTCAGCGTCGTTCGGGCCAATGTGGCGTTCGACGAACGCGGCGTGGTGTTCAAGCTCGCGCAGGGTAGGGGTGTTCTGGGACATGGCTGGCATCCGGAAAAGTGGGCACGCACGGTCGGAAGGGCAGTGTCGTGACGCATCGCGGGCAAGCGAGCGCAGCCAGACCCTGCGGTCTTCCAAGGTGCCCCTCTGTCCTTTTGCCTGAGAGTTTGGAAGCGCGCGGCTGCGTGCTTCGTGCCCCTTCGGCGCCGGCACTGGCCGGTCTCTCCAGAGTTTTGCTGCGGGTGGTATCGGGCCTGAGCGATTACGGGCGTTGCGCCTTCGGCAGCGGGGGCTTCAAAACGACGCTCCGCTTCTCCCACCATGTTGCCCGGCAATTATAGCCCAGACCCCCGCCGCGCAACGGCCACACGGCAGATGAACACGGGCTGCGAACCGTACGCATTCAGCCCATCGGGCATGGAACTGGCCGGCGCAACGGCCTATCATGGTCGGATTCTCGTATTCATCAGGCACCGCCCGGGTTTGGGCCGGTGCCTGCCTGCGTTCGCGCAGGCTGCTGACGGAACCCAGCCATGACACCCGCCTCACCTTCCACGCGTCGCCTGGCCCTGCTGCTGGCCGGCTTGGCCATGTTCGGTCCGTTCTCGATCGACACCATCTTCCCGGCGTTCCTGCTGCTGGGCGAGCGCCTGCAGGTGGACCAGGTGGCGGTGCAGCAGACGGTCAGCGTCTACCTTCTGTTCTACGGGCTGATGAGCCTGGCGCACGGGCCGTTGTCGGACGCCTTCGGCCGCCGGCGGGTGATCCTGGGGGGGCTGGTGGTGTTCATTGGCGCATCGATCGGCTGCGCGCTGTCGCGCGACCTGACCACGCTGCTGGTGTTCCGCGCCCTGCAGGGCGTGTCGGCCGGCGTTGGCGTCATTGTCGGCCGCGCGGTCATCCGCGACCTTTACCACGGTGCGGACGCGCAGCGGCTGATGAGCCAGGTGTCGATGATCTTCGGCGTGGCCCCGGCCATTGCGCCGATCATCGGCGGCTGGATCCTGCTCGGTGGGGGCGATTGGCCGCTGATCTTCTGGTTCCTGGTCAGCTTCGCCGCGCTGCTGTTGCTGGCCACCGGCAAGTGGCTTCCGGAAACCCACCCGGAGCCGGCGCGCACCCCGCTGGCAATGGGCCCGCTGCTGCGCAGCTACGTGCGCATGGGCTCCAACCCGCGCCTGCTGCGACTGGCCGCGGCCGGTGCGTTCAATTTCTCCGGCATCTTCCTGTACATCGCTTCGGCCCCGGTGCTGGTGATGCAGCACCTCAAGCTGGGCGAGGGGGGCTTTGCCTGGCTGTTCATTCCGACCATCGGCGGCATGACCTTCGGCTCGTTCCTGTCCGGACGCATGGCCGGTCGCATGACCGCGCAGCGCCAGGTCAGCATCGGCTTCGCGCTGTGCGGGGTGTCGGCGCTGGTGAACCTGGCCTATGTGCTGTCGGTGTCGCAGATTGCGGTGCCATGGGCGGTGCTGCCGATCTTCCTGGGCGGCGTGGGCATGGCGCTGATCTTCCCGATCCTGGCCCTGGCGGTGCTGGACATGTACCCGCACCAGCGTGGGCTGGCCTCCTCGATGCAGATGTTCCTGCAGTTGATGATCAACACGGTGGTGGCCGGCATGGTCTCGCCGCTGCTGAGCAGCCAGCCGCTGCACCTGGCGCTGGGCTACGGCGGCTTCTTCGCCATCGGGGCCGGCTTCTGGTACTGGGAACGCCACTGTGAACGCCGCCGGGCACTGCTGGCCGAGCCGGCCTGAACACCGGCCCCCGCGGCCCGCTGCGGTATCCTTTCCCCATTGATGCAGTCCGGACGTACCTGATGTCGACCACCTCCAAGCTGCGCCGCGACCTGCGCCGGCGCCGTGAAATCGAAGAAGCCAACCGCGAAAAGGCCCACGCCTCGCCGGTCGAGCCGCATGCGGAACTGCGTGACCAGCAGCGCACGCTGCTGGCGGGTATTGTCCGCCGTGACGGCGAATGGGTGCTGGGCATGGACGGCCGCATTGCCGGGCAAAGCCCCAGCGCTGCGCGGGTGCTGGCGCTGATCATGCAGGCCGCTGAACTGCACGAACGCCAGGGCACCCCGGTGCGCCTGATGTATTCGGACGTGCTCAAAGACGCCGCGCATGCCGAAGCCCGGGCCGATGGCCTGGACTTCGACGCGTTCAAACTGCAGTTCGCCGAGAGCTTGAAGAAGAAATCGTAGCCCCGGGGGCGAACGTTATTCGACCACTTCCACGTTCGGGAACTTGTCGATCACGCACTTCACGTAATCGGCCGGCTTCAACGCCGAGTACGGCGTCTGGTAGGTCACCAGCTTGCACTGATAGCTGCGACCGCCCACATTCCCCGGCACCCAGTCGTAGTTCTCTTCCCAGTAGATGGGCAGCGCGCCGGCCCCGCCTTCGTCGAACTGCTTCATGCCCTTGCAGCCCAGTACCTCGTTGCCGGGCACCGGCACGTTGAAGTGCTGCGCGGCCGCCTTGTAGTAGGTGATGCGGTTCTGCGACTGCAGGTGTTCGCTGCTGCCGCCGCATTCCACGCCGCCGTTGATGATCTGCGTGGTGACACCAAAACCCGGTACCAGGCCATTACCGAGATCATGCGCGTTCGGCTGCCATGTGCCATCCATCACATGCAGCATCGACGGCTTGGGCGGCTGCGGGTACATGTAGAAGAACGCCGCGCTGGCGAGGTTCAACCAGGTGTCGGCGACCAGATCCGGGCGGTCCAGCAGCGTGCGCACGGTGCCGAACATGGCATCCGAGAACGGACCGTAATTGTAGTTGTACGACAGCTGCTTGGCCCCACGCCCGAAGTAGCTCTTGTAGCGGCCGGCATTCGGGCCATCGGCGAAGGTGCCACATGGCCAGGTCTGCCCCTGCCAGGTACTGGGGTTGCACTCGCCGGCGTAGCCGTCGGCGCGGTCTTCGCTCCAGCCCATCTCGCGCACGTGCACCAACGCCTGCCGCCACTCGGGAATGGCGCTGTGCGCATCGTGTCCGCCGGTTTCCTGCGCGAAGTGGGCGACCATGGTGGCCAGGGTCTTGCGGCAGATCGCGTTGGAATCGCGGCCGTCGGTATACGTGGCACAGATGGCCGGGAACTTGGCGAAGGCCTGCAGGAAGCCGCGGTAGGTGTACTCGGGCGCACGCAGCGGGAACAGGAATTCAAACTGTTCGTTGCCGACCAGTGCTTCCACCCGGCGCACGTTTTCTGGATTGGTCGGGCGCAGCGGCTGCACGGCCTCCACCTCGGCGTTTGGCAGGGTGCGGATCGAGGCCAGGGTCTGCTGCATCAGTGGGAAATCGGTCAGGCGAGCTTCGTCGGCACGCAGGGTGCTGAGCGGAATCTGCACGGGTTCCAGCGGGTCCGGATCGGGATCGGGATCGACCGGGGTACCGCCACCGCCATCACAGCCGGGCGCGGTTTCGGCGACTTCTTCCCAGGGGGACAACCACGGCTGGGCCGGGTCGATCTGCGCAGGCGACTGGCCGGCGTCCGCCCACCATTTGGCCTTGAAGTAACGGCCCTGGAAGATCACCACGCAGCCAGCAGTGTAGGTCTGGCTGGGGCTCCAGGTGTCACTGGCAACGGCGGTCGCGGTGCGCGGTTGCTGGGACGAAGCGGCGTGCGCCGGCGCGGCGCTGGCGAGGGCCACCAGCAGGGCGGTGCTCAGCAAAGCAGGGGTGTGCATGATGCGTCCTGATGCGGAAGGGAAGCTGCACGGTAGCGCTGGCGTGCGCGATTGGATTTCGTATTTGTTTGAACTCGCCGATTCCTTGATCGGCATCTGCTTTGCGAAATGCGCTGCGTCACATTTCCACGCCCCCTTAATGCGCCGCCGCAATCCACACGCTGCATGGCGCGACGCGATAACGAACAACGCCCCTTGCGGGGCGTTGTCTTGAATCATCACAACGGTGGCATTACTGCTGGGTCGGTGCTGCCTGCGCCGGAGCCGCCGCAACCGCGCCGGGGGCCTGCCAACCACACATCTGGCCCTGGTTCTGCTGCTTCAGCCATTCGTTGACCGGGGTGAAGTACTCGATCATCGGGCCGGCATCGAGCTTCTCGCCGCCGGTGATCTCCTTCAGCGTGGCCTGCCACGGCTGGCTGGCACCCTTGCTCAGCATCGCCCAGAACTTCTGCCCGGCTTCCTTGTTGCCGTAGAAGCTGCACTGGTGCAGCGGGCCCTTGTAGCCGGCCGCGTCGCAAAGGCCCTTGTAGAACTGGAACTGCAGGATGCGGGCCAGGAAGTAGCGCGTGTACGGGGTGTTGCCCGGCACGTGGTACTTGGCACCCGGGTCGAAGAAGTCTTCGCCGCGTGCGGTGGCCGGAGCCACGCCCTGGTACTTCGCCTTCAGGTCCCACCACGCCTTGTTGTAGTTCTCCGGGGTGATCGAACCGTCGAACACGCCCCAGCGCCAGCGGTCGATCATCAGGCCGAACGGCAGGAACGAGACGCCACTCAGCGCCATGCGCATCTGCGCGTTGATGGTGGCCTCGCGGCTTTCCTGCGGCTTGTCGACCAGGCCAATCGAGTTGAGGTACTGCGGGGTCATCGCCAGCACGATGGTGTCGCCGATGGCTTCATGGAAGCCGTCGTTGGCACCGCCCTGGAACAGCGGCGGCAGCGGGTTGTAGGCCAGGTCGTAATAGATGTGGCCCAGCTCGTGGTAGATGGTGGTGAAGTTCTCTTCGTTCGGCTTGATGCACATCTTGGTGCGCACGTCGCCTTCCATGTTCATGTCCCAGGCGCTGGCGTGGCAGACCACGTCGCGGTCCAGCGGCTTGATGAACTGGGTCTTCTCCCAGTACGACTTCGGCAGCGCCGGCATGCCCAGCGAGACGTAGAAGTCCTGCGCGCGCTCGGTCATCTGCTTGGCGGTACGCAGCTCGGCGTCACGCTGCGCCTTGTACAGCGCTTCCATGCTGGCGTTGCTGCCGCCGGCCTTGGCGATGGCACCGCTCAGGTTGCCCTGGTACTGCTTTTCCAGCGCGGCGGTGATGTCCAGGCTGCCGGCACCGGGGTAGGGCTCCAGCTGGTCCCACAGGTTCGACCAGTCCTGCTGCCACATGTTGCCCAGCAGGTGCGCGGCGATCAGGCCGCCCTGGGTTTCGGCCTTGTCCTTGCCGTAGGTGGTGTCCAGCTTGCCGCGCGTGTAGCAGTGCAGCTGCTCGTACATCGGCTTGACCTGTTCCCACAGGCGGTCGGTTTCCGGGCCGATCTGGTCAGCCGGCATGTCGTAGCCGCTGCGCCACATCTGGCCGGCGTCGGCGAAGCCCATTTCCTTCGCGCCTTCATTCACCAGCCCGACGAAGCGCTGGTAATCGGCGCGCATCGGCTTGGTGGTGCCGTGCCAACCCTGCCAGGCATCCAGCTGCGCGTCGTAGTCGCGGCTGCGGGCGAGCACCTGTTCCAGGTCGCCGAGCTGGCGGCAGGTGGCCGGGTTGGCCTCGTCGGTGCAGTACTTGCCGGCACCGTAGGCACCTTCCATGCGGCTGGCGATGCGGGTCAACTCGCCCAGCTTGGCCGGGTCGCGCGGGGCCGGCATGGCGGTCATCAGCTTCAACAGGTGCAGCTGGCGCTTGGTGTCTTCGGTCATCGGCTGGCCGTCGTACTGCCCGGCCTGGGTGATCCAGCCGTTCAGCACGGTCAGCCAGCGCTCGTTGGCCTTGGCCGCCACGCGTTCGGAATCGTCATTGATGTAGGTCGACGACAGCCACTGCGCCGAGGTCATTTCCGGGTACATGGCCTTGTACTCGGCATTGACGCGGGCAATGAACTGGTCCGCGGTCTCGGTAGGCTTGGCGGTGCCGGCCGCCGGAGTCGCGGCGGGGGACGGTTCCTTCTGGCAGGCCGCCAGCGTCAGTGCGGCAGCACCAACAGCCAGGGCCAGCAAAAGCGGGCGGTGGTTCACGGGCAGATCCTTGGGTGGTGAATTACCGCCCGAAGGCTAGTGGGCCGTACGCGACACCGCAAGGCCCACAAGATACAGGCCCAGCGCTACGGTCCAGCAGGTCATCAGGGTCCACAGGTCATGCGAGAGGAAATGCGCCCCTCGCAGCTGCTGTGCGAACCCGAACACGGCGCCAGCCAGCAGTCCCACGGCCAGCCCGCGCCAGCGCCAGGCCGGGCGTACCATCAACGCGAAGAAGTACAGGCTGACCCAGGCGTACCCGGCACTGGCATGCCCGGCGGGGAAGCACATCCCGCGCGGCATGCCGGCCGGCCGCGCCGCGAACAGGCCCACGTACTCGCGCAGGCCACCATAGCGGGTCAGGTCCCAGGGGCAGTCCATGTGGGTGAGCGATTTCAGCAGCGACACCATGCCGGTGCCCAGCCCGACAGCCAGCACCAGGTACAGCAGCGGCCAGCGCCAGCTTCGCCAGCGCGCATGCCGCCAGGCGTGGAAGCAGGCCACCAGCGCCAGCAGCGTGGCAAAGGCGCTGAGCCACTTGCCGCCTTTGTGGATCAACCGGGTGGTCACCCAGGCGTTCTGCAGCGCCCACTGGTGGCCTTCCAGCCGATAGAGCTGGTCGGCCAGCCACTGGTCACCACCGGCGCTCATCAACGCCCAGCTGAGGAGCAGCGCCGCGATCCAGGGCAACAGCAGGTGCAGGGTCACGAACGTCGTGGGGAACGCGCGGGGAACAGGGTGCGCGACAACCGTCGCGGCAGGGGCAGGGCGCATGCGAACAACCACCGTCAGGAAGGACCCGGGCGATGCTCGTCAGCGCGCTGTCGGAGACCGGTCAGAGCCGCGTTTGGCACCCGTTAAACGCGGGCGGACGTTCATCAATCGCCGTCATCGCCCATGGCTTCACCGCCCGCCACCGTGGCATGGCATTGCGCATCCAGCGCCGTGCCCGGCACCAGCCACCAGACATTGCGGTTGGCACTGCCGATCAAGAGGGATCTGGCGCGATCCACGCACGGGCTCAGTGCCGGTTCCGATACCAGCAGCCAGCGGTTGTGCGGAGCCTGCATCAGCCACGGCGCGGCATCGTGCCACTGGTCGTTCCAGTCACGTTTGAAGCCGAAATCGGTCACCGGGCGGTCGGCCTGCAGCAGGTTCTGTTCGCGCCAGGCGACCGCGCCCAGCTCGGCCTGCGGACCGATCCGTTCGCCCACCCGCTGCATCACCGCCGAGGCGGAGCTGTACGGATCCAGCGCCGGCATCAGGCCCCAGCCATACAGGTTCCACAGCAGCAACGAAGCCAGCACGACCAGCAGGCCGGCGCGGCGCAAGCGCAGCACCGCCAGCAGCACCACCATCACCAGGCCGAAGCCGAACAGCCACAGACCCAGCGGATCCAGCAGGCTGTCCGGCATGGCGCGCCTGGCCAACTGCGCGTGCGCCCACGGGCTGCCACCCAGCAGATGTACGCCGATCACCAGCGCCGCCACGGTCAGCACGGCGGCGTAGGCCAGCAACACCCAGCGCGGCCCGGGCCGGCGCAGCAGTCCCGGCAGCAACGGCGCAGCCGCCACGCACAGCGCCGGCAGCATGGGGAAGATGTACACCTCGCGCTTGCCGGGGCTGGCGCTGAAGAACAACAGCACCAGCAGCGCCCAGCCCAGCAGTAGCCACCAGCGTGCATCCAGCCGGCGCAGCCGGCGCCACCAGCCGGGGGCCAGCGCCGGTAACAGCAGGCTGCCGGGCAGCCACAAGGTGGCCATCACCTGCAGGTAGTACCACGCTGGCTGCACGTGGTGCCAGGCGTTGGCGTAACGGGTGCCGGTCTGCTTGAACAGCAGTTCGTGGGCATACGCCTGCAGCTCCGGCGTGGGCGCGGTCAGCAGGGCGATGCCCAACGGACCCAGCCACACCGCCGTGCCCAGCAGGAACGCCGGCAGCAGCCAAAGCAGGGGACGGGCAGGGGCGAGATAGACGTCGGCGCGGCCACGCACCTGCCAGCGCCACAGGGCCCAGGGCAGCAGCACCAGCAGGGGCAGGAAGCCGACGCCTTTGGTCACCGTGCCCAGGCCGGCGGCAAAGCCCGCCAGCCATAACGCACGCGTGTTGGGGCGTTCCAGCAGATGCCGCAGCAACCCCCACAGCGACAGCGTGGTCAGGGCCACCAGCACCATGTCGATCTGTGCACGTTTGGCCATCAACCCGAACTGCAGGCAGCTCATCAGTGCGAGCACGGCCCACCAGCCCACGCGCCGGCCCCATAAACGCCGGCCCAGGTCCCAGCACAACCACAGCGTCGCCAGCGCTGCCAGCAGCGAGGGAATCAGGAAGGCCAGGTTCCAGTTGCGCACCACCGAATATGTTGCCGCCTGCATCCACATGAACACCGGCGGCTTTTCCGCATACAGCTCGCTGCCCCGGTGTGGCAGCAGCCATTGCCCGCTCTCCACCATGTCGCGGGCGGCCAGCACGAAGCGTGGCTCGTCCGGCGGAGACGGTGAGCGCAGCCCGATGCCGGCGGCAAGGGTCAGCAGCAGGGCCAGGCAGATCAGAACGCGCCAGTGCGGGCGCAGCAGCATTCGGGTCACGGGGGCAGTCGCGGCCAAAAAACGTACTCTGGAGGGGGCAATGTAAGAAAGGCGTCGAATCGGGCCAATTGCGACCGTATTTCGACATTTCCGACGCTACCATGGTCCTTATTGCCCCCGGAACCGCGCGCATGCGCCTGCTTGTCATCGAAGACAACCGCCAGCTGGTGTCCAACCTGTTCGAGTACTTCGAGGCGCGCGGCCATGTGCTGGACGTCGCGCCGGACGGCATCACCGGCCTGCACCTGGCGGGTACCCACGCCTACGACGCGGTGATCCTTGATTGGATGTTGCCGCGCATGGAAGGACCGGAAGTGCTGCGTCGGCTGCGCGCCGAGCATGGTTCAGAGGTACCGGTGATCATGCTCACCGCCCGCGATGACCTGCCCGACAAGATCGCCGGCTTCCGCGCCGGCGCGGACGACTACCTGACCAAGCCGTTCGCGTTGCCGGAGCTGGAAGTGCGGCTGGAGGCGCTGCAGGTACGTGCGCACGGACGCAACCCGCGCAAGGTGCTGGAAGTCGCTGACCTCAGCCTGGACCTGGCGACCCTGGAGGCGCGCCGTGATGGCCAGGTGCTGCATCTGTACCCGGCCTGCCGCAAGCTGCTGGAAGTGCTGATGCGCGCGAGCCCGGCAGCCGTCACCCGCCAGCAGCTGGAGTTTGCGCTGTGGGGCGACGAACTGCCCGACGGCGACCTGCTGCGCTCGCACGTATACGAACTGCGCCGCAGCGTGGACGGCCCGTTCGCGACCAAACTGATCCACACCCTGCCGCGCGTCGGCTACCGCCTGGCCACCTCCGCCACGGAAGGCCGCGATGCGTCTGCGTAAACCCGGCCCGCTGCACCGCCGCCTGCTCTGGTGGCTGCTGGCCTACCTGGGGTTGATCTCGGTGGCGGTGTTCAGCGTGGGCAACTACGTGCACGAGCATGCCGAGCATTCCGCATGGCGCGCGCTGCTCAATTCCGAGCTGGACAGCATCATCAATCACGTCGAGCACGAGCCCCACTACCGCTGGCAGGATTCGGACACCCTGCGGCTGTTCACCATCAATGACGACCCCGCATTGCCGCCGGTGCTGCGCACGCTGCACCCGGGCCTGCACGATGGGGTGGTGATCAACGAACGCTCTGCGGCGGTGATGGTCCGCGACACCTCCCGGGGAAGGCTGGCGCTGGCGCTGGACATCAACGACTTCCATGAGCTGGAGGAGTTCGCCACGCGCTGGGTGATGCTGGCCGGCGTGGTGATGATCCTGGTGACCGTGCTGATGGCCTCCATTGGTGTCAGCCGGCTGGTGCAACCCCTGCGCTCGCTGGCCCGGCACATCCATGATCTGCGCCCCGGCGTACCCGGCCAACGCGTGGACGTCGATCCGCGCGGCAGTTCCGAGCTGTACGTGATCGCCGACGCGCTCAACGACTATCTGCGCCGCAACGAACAGTTCGTCGAACGCGAACGGGTGTTCATCAGTACCGCCAGTCATGAGCTGCGCACGCCCATCGCCGTGATCACCGGTGCGGCCGAGCTTGCGCTGGAGCAGCCCAACGTCCCCGAGCGGGCGCGCCAGCAGATGCTGCGCGTGCACCGCAGCGCACAGGGCGTGGAGCAGCTGATCCAGCTGCTGCTGGTGCTGGCGCGCGAGCCAACCCGCCTGGCCGCGCTGAAAGAGCGCATCGCGCTCGACGAACTGCTGCCCGACATCATCGACGACCACCGTCACCTGCTGGGCGACAAGGACCTGCAGATTGAACTGGCCCCGCTGCCCCGGGTGGACATCATCGCGCCGCTGGGCGTGGTCCAGGCCGCCATCGGCAACCTGCTGCGCAATGCGATCGAGAACAGCGGGCGCGGCCAGATCCGGCTGGCCCTTTCAGAACGGGGTGTCGTCACCCTGGAGGATCCCGGGCTGGGCATGAGCCCGGAGGAGATCGCCGCCGTCTACGCACGGCTGGCGCGGGGGGACCGCAATGAACAGAGCGGTATCGGCCTCGAACTGATCGCGCGCCTGTGCGAGCACCTGGGCTGGGGGTTGACCATCGAGCCGAGCGATCCGCGCGGCACGCGTGTGCTGCTGGACCTGGGGGCTTCGCTGCCCGCTTGATCCGGGCACCGCGATGACACGCTTGGCGTGTCACTACGGGTCATCGATTCCCGCCCTGATGCGGATCACGCGTAGGGACACGCCATGCGTGTCCACGGGGTACCCAAGGTGGCAATACGTGAAGATGATGTTAATCTCCAGATCAGCGCCGCCTTATGCGGCGCTTTTTTTTGCCCTTTCGATCGACAGAGGATGGCAGCATGCCGACCGAACCCAGTACCGCCCTCATCACCAGCGACATCGTTGGCCTTGGCCTGATCGCCGCCACCCTGGCCCTTATTTTCTGGGCCGCCAGCGGGCCGACCCCGCTGCTGAAGAAAATCTTCGCCTGGGTCCCGGCCCTCCTGCTGTGCTATTTCATTCCGGCCATCTACAACACCACCGGCCTGATCGACGGCCACAGCACCAAGCTCTACAACCCCATCGCCCGCGACGTGCTGCTGCCGGCCGCGCTGGTGCTGCTCACGCTCTCCATCGACCTCAAGGGCATTCTCAAACTCGGCCCCAAGCTGCTCATCGTGTTCTGCGCCGGCACGCTCGGCATCGTCCTCGGTGCCATCGTCTCGTTCCAGCTGATGACCTGGATCCATCCGGAAACCATGGCCGGCGACACCTGGGCCGGCATGGCGGCGCTGGCCGGCAGCTGGATCGGCGGCGGGGCCAACATGGTCGCCATGCGCGAAGTCTTCGGCGTCAACGCCACCACCTTCGGTCAGTTCGCCGTCGTCGACGTCGCCTGTGCCAGCCTGTGGATGGCGATCCTGCTGTTCCTGGCCAACCGCGCGCAGCAGATCGACACCCGTAACGGGGCCGACACCCGTGCCATCGACGAGATGAAGGCACGCATCAGTGCCTACGAGGCGCAGAACGCCCGCATCCCGACGCTCACCGACCTGATGATCATCGTCGGCGTCGCCCTTGGCGGTGTCGCCCTCGCGCACGCCATCGCCGCGCCGCTGAGTGCCTGGTTCAAGGCCAACGTCAGCTGGGCCAGCCAGTTCAGCCTCGACAGCGCTTTCGTCTGGGTCGTGCTGCTCTCCACCGCGCTCGGCCTGGGCCTCAGCTTCACCCGCGCCCGCAAGCTGGAAGCCGCCGGTGCCTCGCGCCTGGGCACGGTATTCCTGTACTTCCTCATTGCCTGCATCGGCATGCAGATGGACCTGCTCTCGCTGCTCGACAAGCCGTGGCTGTTCGCGCTCGGCGTGATCTGGATGGCCGTCCACGTGCTCGTGCTGTGGATCGTGGCCAAGCTGCTGCGCGCGCCGCTGTTCTTCTTCTCCATCGGCTCGATGGGGAACATCGGTGCTGCGGCATCGGCCCCCGTGGTGGCCGCGGCGTTCCATCCCAGCCTGGCCCCGGTGGGCGTGTTGTTGGGCACCGTGGGGTACGCGACCGGCACCGGCATCGCCTACGTGACCGGGTTGATTTTGAAGTGGATGGCGGGGGGCTGAGCAAAAAAGGCGGCGCAGATGCGCCGCCTTTTTCTTGCATCCAACTCGTTTAGCTCAGCAGCAGCGACCGCCGTTGCGACCGCCGTACCGTGCCTCCTGACGTTCCCGGAAGAACGTCTTGTAGTCCATCGGCGTGCGGTCCGGATGCTTCTCCAGCACGTGCCGCACGTAGTTGTCGTAATCCGGAATACCGCAGCACAGCCGCGCCGTCTGCACCAGGCGCCGCCAGATGCGGCGGTGCGCCTGGTACTGACCGACCGGAACCAGACCGGTACCCATTACAGGTCCGCCATCTGGTGCGGCTGAAGCGCCACGTACGGGGTCTCCTTGTCCGTCCGCACCGGCGAACGACGCGCCACCACGATCGCCTTGATCGCATAGGCCAGGATCGCGAACACCACGAACAGGAACAGCACGGTCAGGCCGGTGTTCACGTACGCATTGCGCACGATCTGCTCCATCTGCGCCACGCTCTTGGCCGGAGCCGTGATCGTGCCGCTGGCCAACGCGTCCTGGAACTTGTGCGCCTGCGCCAGGAAGCCCTGCGCCGGGTTGCTGTCGAAGATCTTGATCAGGCCCGCATAGGTCGTGCAGATCAGCAGCCATACCGCCGGCACTGCCGTCACCCATGCGTAGCGGTCGCGCTTCATCTTGAACAGCACCACCGTGCCCAGCATCAGCGCGATACCCGCCAGCATCTGGTTGGAGATGCCGAACAGCGGCCACAGGGTCTGGATGCCACCGAACGGATCCACCACGCCGGTGTACAGCAGGTAGCCCCACAGCGCCACGCAGCCCGCCGTGGCGATGATGTTCGCCGTCCACGACTCGGTCTTCTTCAGCGCCGGAATGAAGTTGCCCAGCAGGTCCTGCAGCATGAACCGGCCGGCACGCGTGCCCGCATCCACCGCGGTGAGGATGAACAGCGCTTCGAACAGGATCGCGAAGTGGTACCAGAACGCCATCATCGCGTCGCTGCCACTCGGGATCGCCTCGTGCAGGATCATCGCGATACCCACCGCCAGGGTGGGCGCGCCGCCTGCCCGGTGCAGGATGGTGGGTTCACCGATGGCCGCCGCCGTCGCATTGAGCTGTTCGGGCGTGATCGTGAAGCCCCAGGTGTTGGTGATGTAGTGCGCGGCGGATACCGCATCCGCACCGATCACCGCGGCCGGGCTGTTCATCGCGAAGTAGATGCCCGGGTCGATGATCGACGCAGCCACCAGGGCCATCACCGCCACGAACGATTCCATCAGCATGCCGCCGTAGCCGATGTAGCGCATGTGGCTCTCATTGGCCAGCAGCTTCGGCGTGGTGCCCGACGCGATCAGCGCGTGGAAGCCCGATACCGCACCGCAGGCGATGGTGATGAACAGGAACGGGAACATGCCGCCCTTCCACACCGGGCCGTCGCCGCTGGCCGCGAACTGGGTCAGCGCCGGCATCTTCAGCTCCGGCATCACGATCAGGATGCCGATCGCCAGCGCCACGATGGTGCCGATCTTCAGGAAGGTCGACAGGTAGTCGCGCGGTGCCAGCAGCAGCCACACCGGCAGCACCGAAGCGACGAAACCGTAGCCGATCAGCATCCACGTGATCTGCGTGCCGGTGAAGGTGAAGGCCGGGCCCCAGACCGGGTCGGCCGCCACCCGGCCGCCGTACCAGATGGCCAGCAACAGCAGGATCAGCCCGACCACCGAGATCTCGCCGATCTTGCCCGGGCGGATGTAGCGCATGTAGACGCCCATCATGATCGCGATGGGCATCGTGGCGATCACCGTGAACATGCCCCACGGGCTTTCGGCCAGTGCCTTCACCACCACCATCGCCAGCACCGCCAGGATGATGATCATGATCAGGAAGGCGCCGAACAGCGCGATGGTGCCGGGTATCTGGCCCATTTCCTCGCGCACCAGGTCGCCCAGCGAGCGACCGTTGCGGCGGCTGGAGATGAACAGGACCATGAAGTCCTGCACGGCACCGGCCAGCACCACGCCGACCACCAGCCACAACAGGCCGGGCAGGTAGCCCATCTGCGCCGCCAGCACCGGCCCGACCAGCGGGCCCGCACCGGCAATCGCCGCGAAGTGGTGGCCGAACAGCACGTGCTTGTTGGTGGGCACGTAGTCCAGGCCGTCATTGTTGAGCACCGCCGGGGTGGCCCGGGTCGGGTCGAGCTGCATCACCTTGCTGGCGATGAACAGGCTGTAGAAGCGGTAAGCGATAAGGTAGATGGAGACCGCGGCGACCACGATCCACAAGGCGTTGATGTGCTCGCCCCGCCGCAGTGCGACGGTGCCAAGACAGAACGCACCGAGCAGCGCGAGCGCCGCCCAGCCGAACTTGGAAAAACCTTTCATGAGTTGCGTCTCCCTGGAGTGCATCGTTAGGGTCCGCGCTGTCACTGACCGGGTCAATGAGAACGCGGTGGCTTGCCGCTAGTACTTTGGTCGAATGGGGGGTATGGCTGGAACAATGGGTTGCGGGCGTGGCGGTTGGTCGCTGCCGATGATGCGCCCATCTTGTACCGGGTTACCTTTTCGTGGAGTCAACATGAGCGCCTCTTCCCCGGTGCGTGTGCAGCGCACCATCCGTGGCATGCCCACCTCCGACGGGGCCGGCGTGCGCCTGACCCGGGTCATCGGTGGCCCCGAGCTGCCCGACCTCGACCCGTTCCTGCTGCTGGACGAGTTCGGCACCGACCGCGCCGAGGACTATCTGGCCGGCTTCCCCAGCCACCCGCACCGCGGCTTTGAAACCGTGACCTACATGCTCGACGGGCGCATGCGCCACAAGGACAACCACGGCAACGAGGGCCTGCTCACCCCGGGCAGCGTGCAGTGGATGACCGCCGGCCGTGGCCTGGTGCATTCGGAGATGCCCGAGCAGGAGTCCGGGCGCATGCGCGGCTTCCAGCTGTGGGTGAACCTGCCGGCGCGCGAGAAGATGACCGCGCCGAAGTACCAGGAATTCGCCCCCGAGCGCATTCCGGTGGCACAGCCGGTGCCGGGCGTGCAGGTGAAGGTGATTGCCGGGCAGGTGGGCGACACTCTCGGTCCGATCGCGCAGCCGGCGACCGACCCGGTGTATCTGGACATCGCGCTGGAACCGGGTGTGGCGTGGGACTACGTGCTGCCGGACGGGCATAACGCGTTCGCCTATGTGTTCGAAGGGGCGTTGACGGTGGGGCAGGGCGAGGACGCGCGGCCCGTGAGTGCGCAGGAAATGGCGGTGCTGGGCGGTGGCGAAGTGCTGCAGCTGCAGGCGGGCGGTGAAGGCGCGCGCTTGATCCTGGTGGCAGGCCGGCCGTTGCGCGAGCCGGTCATGCGCCATGGTCCGTTCGTGATGAACACGCGTCAGGAACTGATGCAGGCCTTTGTTGATTTCCAGGAAGGCCGCTTCTGAGCGAAGAGCAGCCGGGCAGAGCCCGGCTCTACAAGGGCGCGGCGATTCCGGGCCGCGCCATGCATCAACGTTCGGCAGCGACCGCCGACGAACCCAGCGCCATGCCCCGGGTCAGCGTCTGCAGCGAGCCCAGTTCCTTCGAATCACTGGGATACAGCGCAATCTGCGCATACTTGTTCTTGTCCAGCTTCACGATCGTCATGCGCCGATCCGCATAGCCGGGCGGCTGCTGGCCGCCCAGGTCAGGCAGGTACCAGTACATGTCCTCGCCGGCAAAGCTGCCTTTTTCCTGGCGCAGAGGGCGCGAAAGCGGGATGTCAGGATCGCGCTGGGTCAGCATCAGACTCAGCACTTCGCGTCCGTCGGCGGTCGTGGCTTTGCACGACAGGTAATTGTTCTCTGCCTGTTCCTTCCACTGCAGGCCGCTGTCGGCCGGCAGGTTGGGACATTCGGCAGTGGCCTGGGCCGAGGCCACGGTGGCACTCAACAACAGACACAGCGTTACAACAGCGCGCAGGACGTTCATGCTTCCCCCAAGAAGTCGAATGGCAGGGCCACGGGCGGGAGCGTCCAATCTCCGGTCGCGTGACGGGCTGGTGATTTTGACCTTAACGGAATGTGACCGGATCTTCAAATAACTGTTTCAAATGTATCTGAATCCGGCTAGGCGTATGGTCAGCCGGGGCGGGGTTCGGCCCCGATCCACTTGTAGGCGATGCCGCCGATCATCCCGCCCAGCAGCGGGGCCACCCAGAACAGCCACAGTTGGCTCAGCGCGCCGCTGCCGGCGAACACCGCCACGGCGGTGGAGCGGGCCGGGTTCACCGAGGTGTTGGTCACCGGAATGCTGATCAGGTGGATCAGGGTCAGCGCCAGGCCGATGGCCAGCGGGGCGAAGCCCGCCGGGGCGCGGCCATGGGTGGCTCCCATGATCACCACCAGGAAGAAGGCGGTGAGCACCACCTCGCACAGGAAGGCGGCGGCCACGCTGTAGCCGCCGGGCGACAACGCCCCGTAGCCGTTGCTGGCAAATGCGCCGGCCTGGCTGCCATCGATGGCAAAGCCGGGCGCGCCACTGGCGATATGCAGAAGAATGCAGGCGGCGAGGAAGCCGCCCACCACCTGGGCCAGGACGTAGGGCACCACGTCGCGGGCGGGAAAGCGGCCTCCAGCGCACAGCCCCACCGTGACGGCCGGATTGAAATGGGCCCCCGAGACATGCCCGAAGGCATACGCCCCGGTCAGCACGGTCAGGCCGAAGGCCAGGGCCACACCGACAAAGCCGATGCCGAGCGGATTGCCATCACCACCGAACTTCGCCGCCAGTACGGCGCTGCCGCAGCCGCCCAGCACCAGCCAGAACGTGCCGAGCAGCTCGGCCGCCAATCGCTTTGCCATGTTCATTGCATGTCTCCACGAACGCCCGGGGGAGGAGGGCTGTGGCGACCGTAGCTGAAGCGCGGTTCATCGGGGTGAAGCCCGCGTCAGCTGCCGACGAACGGCAAAAACCGCGTGAAAACGCGTGAACGCCATGCCGGACACCGCGTGAACGTAGTGCCGGGCTTGCCCGGCAACCTCAATAACTGGGCAACGGAATAAATTCCTTGTCATCGCCCGGAATCGTCCCGAATCGCCCCGATTCCCAATCGTGCTTGGCCTGTTCGATCCGTTCCTTCGAACTGGACACGAAGTTCCACCACAGATGACGCGGGCCATCCAACGGCTCGCCGCCCAGCAGCATCGCCTTGACCGGCGTCTTCGCACGCAGCCGGCCACGCGCATTGAACTCGGGCAGGATCAGATGCTGTGCCGGCACATCCACACCGTCCAGCTGCAATTCGCCTTCCAGTACGTAGATCGCGCGTTCCTTGTGGCTGGTATCCAGGTCCAGTTCCGCACCGGGCTCCAGGTCGAGCGCCACGTTCAGCGTGTCGGCAAACACCTTCACCGGCGATTCCTCGCCATAGGCGCGGCCAGCAATCACCCGCAGCCACACGCCATCACGGCGCTGCTGGGGCAGGGTGGCGGCGCTATGGTGGTAGAAGGCGGGGTCGGTTTCCTCGAAGTTCTTCGGCAGTGCCACCCAGGTCTGCATGCCGTGCAGCGGGTGGTCGTGCTCGCGCTCCACCGGTGGCGTGCGTTCGGAATGGGCAATGCCGCGGCCGGCGGTCATCCAGTTCACGTCGCCGGGGCGGATCACCTGGTCCGAGCCCAGCGTGTCGCGGTGGCCGATCGCGCCGGACCACAGGAAGGTCACCGTGGCCAGGCCGATATGCGGATGCGGACGCACGTCGATACCGGCACCGGCGGACAGCACCGCCGGGCCCATCTGGTCGACGAACACGAACGGGCCGACGCTGCGAGCCTGCAGGGTGGGAACGGCGCGGCGTACTTCCAGGCCGCCGATATCGTGGACGCGCGGGGCGATGATGGTGGTCATGCGGGCGTTCTCGCTGGCGTGGACAGAACCCCAGCATGGCACGTCGTGGTGCCGCCCGGATGCCCCATTCGAGCAACAGGTCGTCCGGAAAACAGCAACGCCGCCTTGCGGCGGCGTTGACATGCAGGCCCGCTGGCCGGAACTGCTTACACCACCGGCTCGCGCAGCACCGGAGAATCCCAACCGGGGCGCGGCGCGAAGCGCGCGCCATGCCGCTGCTCCAGCACCTTCAAACGTTCGACCAGCGCATCGGCCCCGGTCGCGCGGATGTGCTGGATCGGGCCGCCGCGGAACGGCGCGAAGCCCGTGCCGAAGATCACGCCGGCGTCCAGCAGGTCGGCATCGGCGACCACGCCCTCGTGCAGGCAGGCCACGGCCTCGTTGAGCAGGGGCAGGATCAGGCGATCTTCCAGATCGGCTGGAGCCTGGTAATTGGACGGCACGTCCGGCTTCTGCGCGCGGCCGTTCTCCCACTTGTAGATGCCCTGGCCGTCCTTCTTGCCGCGCTTGCCCGGCTCCACGGTCTGCAGTGCCGCCGGAATCTGCAGGCCCAGGAATGGGGCCAACTCGTGACCCACGCCGGCCGCCACGTCCAGTCCGACCGTGTCCAGCAGTTCAATCGGCCCCATCGGCATGCCGAACTTCACTGCGGCCTTGTCGATCACCGGGCCCGGCACGCCTTCGGCGTACGCAGTGGCGGCCTCGAGCATGTACGGGAACAACACGCGGTTGACCAGGAAGCCCGGAGTGCCGGCGACCGGCACCGGGAACTTGCCCAGCGCCTTGCAGAACCCGGCCAGGCGCTGTTCGGTCTGCGGGTCCATGCCGTCGTGATGGATGATTTCGACCAGCGGCATCTGCGCCACCGGGTTGAAGTAATGCAGGCCGGCGAACTGGGCCGGACGCTGGATGTGGTCGCGCAGTTCCACCAGCGGGATCGAAGACGTGTTGGTGGTCAGCAACGCATCGGCCTTCATCTTCGGCTCCAGCGTCTGGTACAGCGCACGCTTGGCCTCGGGGTTCTCGATGATGGCTTCAATGACCAGGTCGGCCTGGGCCACGCCGTCGCCGGCCAGGTCCGCCTTCAGTCGCGCCGCGACCGCCGGACGCTTGCTCTCGTCCTTGACCTTCTTGGCGAACAGCGCCTGCGCACGGTCCATCGCCGGGTCGATGAAGCGCTGCTCACGGTCCTGCAGGGTGACCTCGAAGCCCTTGTAGGCCGACCAGGCGGCGATGTCACCGCCCATCACCCCGGCTCCGACCACGTGCACGTGGCGGATGCCGTGGTCCTTGCCGCCCAGCGCCTTCAGGCGCTCGGTCAGGAAGAAGATGCGGATCAGGTTGCGCGCGGTCGGGGTGCCGGCCAGCTTGACCACGGCGCGGCGTTCGGCATCCAGGCGGGTCTGGATGGGGCTGCCACCGGTACGCGCCCAGGTGTTGATCAGCGCGTACGGGGCCGGGTAATGGTCCTTCTTGGCCTTGCGCGCCACCTGCTTGGCCATCTGCGGGGCCAGCAGCTTGCGTGCCAGCCAGGTGTTGGTGGCCCAGGCGGTGGCGCGCTGCTTGAACGGCCGGGTCGTTCCCGACAACCCCAGCGCCACTGCGGTGTCCAGCAGCACCGCCGGTGCCACCACCTTGTCGACCAGCCCGATGTTGCGGGCGGCCGAGGCCGACAGGGTGCGGCCGGTCAGCATCAGGTCCATTGCCGCCGGTGCGCCCACCAGCTGCGGCAGGCGCGCGCTGCCACCCCAGCCGGGGAAGATGCCCAGCTGGGTTTCGGGCAGGCCGATGCGGGTGGAGGCGTCACTGGAGGCCACGCGGTAGCGGCAGGCCAGTGCCAGCTCGGTGCCGCCACCCAGGCAGTGGCCGTGAATGGCGGCCACGGTCGGGCAGGGCAGCTCGGACAGCTTCTGGTACACGGTCTGGCCACGACGGATGGCATCGTTGACGGTGCCGCGGCGGTCGAATTCCTGGAATTCCTTCAGGTCCGCGCCGGCAATGAAGCCCGCCGGCTTGATCGACTGCACCACCACCGCCTTGGGCGGATCCAGCGCCAGCCGCTCCACCAGGTCGCCCAGTTCCAGCAGTACGTCCTGGGACATGGCATTGACGCTGCTGTCCTGGCGGTCAAGGCTGAGCACCACGACACCATCGTCACGGATCTGTGGGTGCCAATGCGAGAAGCGGAGCCCGTCGAAGCCTGAGAGCATGGGGACGTTCCATCCGGTTGTGTATGGAGAAGGGGGCTATGATCCAGAGGTTGTTTCCTCCCCGTCAAATCCCTATAGCTGGGGTATCCGCAACGACCGTTCACGACCGTGAGCGGAAACCTTAACGGAATGGTGGTTAAAAGCTGGTACGGCATTCCTCACGGAGCGCTGAACTTTTCCCGGGATTGGCAGTCTCATTGCCCGACGTCGGTTGGGCTGACAGGAGTGCGGCCCCGCATGGCCGAGGTTGAAACACCACAGGAGCTGGATCTGGAACTGGTCCGGCGCGTGCAGCGCGGCGAGAGCGCGGCGTTCGATGTGCTGGTGCGCAAGTACCAGCACCGGATCGTCGCCCTCATCGGGCGCTACATCGCCGACTGGAGTGAATGTCAGGACGTGGCACAGGACACTTTTGTCCGCGCTTACCGCGCGATCAACAGCTTCCGGGGCGACGCCCAGTTCTATACCTGGTTGCACAGGATCGCCGTGAATACTGCCAAGAACCACCTTGCCGCCCACAACCGCCGCCCGCCCACCGATGACATCGACATCGGCGACGCCGAGCAGTTCGACAGCGGCACCCGCCTGCGCGACACCGACACGCCGGAGCGTGAGCTGATGCGCCAGGAGCTGGAAAACACGGTGATGAAGGCGGTCTCGGCGCTGCCGGAAGAGCTGCGTTCGGCCATCACCCTGCGCGAGGTGGATGGTCTGAGTTATGAGGACATCGCGCAGAAGATGGGGTGCCCGATCGGCACCGTGCGGTCGCGGATCTTCCGTGCCCGTGAGGCGATCGACACCGAACTTCGGCCGCTGCTGGATGTGGGCAGCGCCACCCGCGAGAAGAGCCGCGTATGAACCCCGAAAACCCCAATGCTGATTCCGCCGGCCATGTGCCGGACAAATTCGATGCCCACCACCGTCAGCAGTTGTCGGCGCTGATCGATGGCGAGCTGAGTGCCGACGAAGCCCGCTTCATGCTGCGGCGGCTGGAACACGACGACGCGCTGGCCGGCTGCCACGAGCGCTGGCAACTGCTGGGCGACGTACTGCGCGGCCAGGCCTGCGCGCCGGCCCCGGTCGATTTCGCCGCCCGCGTGCAGGCGGCGGTGGCGGCCGAACCCGCC
>DGLB01000032.1 GCA_002387845.1 Stenotrophomonas maltophilia
CCATCGGATGGGGGGTACGGGACACGCCGTGAACCCATCCATGGGGGCTCGTCGAAAACATCCATGTTTTCAACGGTCCCGTACCCCCCATCCGATGGCCCCCCGACAATCAATCGGCGGCCAAAGAAGATCAAAACCCGTTCGCATGCCCCGGTAGCGTCGGTCGACAGACGACGGCCCTGAAACTCCCAACATCCGGTAACGCATGACCCCAAAACAACGCACGCTCCAGCCGTTGCCGTTGCCGTTCGATCCGCATCGCGACAAACCATCATGGCGGGGGCCAGGTACCCTCCGGAGGGACACTCCACGGCATGGATGCCGTGGAGTAGCCCCCATGGATGGGTTCACGGCGTGTCCCGGAGCGAGGGTGCCTGGCCCCCGCCCAGCACGGATGAATCAAAGCGCCGCCGTTCGCGAACAACCCGGTTATCCTTGAACCAAAGCCCCACGCGGAACCCCGGAGCCCCCATGAGCGATACCCCCCGCATCGCCTTCCTGGCCAGCACCACCGAACCCGCGCAGCAGGCGCGTGCGGCCATGCTGGCGCGCTACGGCGAGCACGCGCCCGAAGACGCCGACGTGCTGTGCCCGCTCGGCGGTGACGGCTTCATGCTGCAGACCCTGCACCGCCATGGGCACCTGGGCAAACCCGTGTTCGGCATGAAACTGGGGACGGTTGGGTTCCTCATGAACCAGTACCGGGCCGAAGACGACGTGCCGATGCGCATCGCGCTGGCCGAACCGGCCAACCTGCGGCCACTGGAAATGCTGGCGCTGACCGAGTCGGGTACGACCACCGGCTCGCTGGCCTACAACGACGTCTCGCTGCTGCGCCAGACCCGCCAGGCCGCGCATATCGGCGTGGACCTCAACGGCCAGGAACGGGTCAGCGAGCTCATCGGCGATGGTGTGCTGGTGTCCACGCCGGCCGGCAGCACCGCCTACAACTACTCGGCCCACGGGCCGATCCTGCCGCTGGGCTCGCATACCATCGCGCTCACCCCGCTGGCCCCCTACCGGCCCCGGCGCTGGCGCGGGGCGATCCTCAAGGCGGACACCGAAGTGCGCTTCCGCGTGCTTGATCCGTACAAGCGCCCGGTCAGCGTGACCGCTGATTCGCATGAAACCCGCGACGTGGTCGAGGTCACCATCCGCGAATCGCGCGAGCGCCGGGTGACCCTGCTGTTCGATCCGGAGCACAACCTCGAAGACCGGATTCTCAGCGAACAGTTCATGTTTTGACCGACAATAGCTGGCCGGCCGCTTTGGCCGCACTGGATTGCAGACCGTTATGGGCGACAATACCCCCCGCTTGCTGACCGTAGCCGTGACCTCACGGGCGCTGTTCGACCTGGAAGAGGGCCATGCCCTGTTCGAGGCCGAAGGCGTGGATGCCTATGCCGAATACCAGCGCAAGCATGAGGACGACATCCTGCGCCCCGGTGTGGCCTTCCCGGTGGTGCGCAAGCTGCTGGCGCTCAACCAGGGCCAGTCGCCGGAGTCGCCGCGGGTGGAAGTCATCCTGCTGTCGCGCAATTCCGCCGATACCGGCCTGCGCATCTTCAATTCGATCCAGCACTACGACCTGGGCATCATCCGCGCCACCTTCACCGCCGGAGAGCCCACCTGGCCGTACGTGAAGCCATTTGGCACCGACCTGTTCCTGTCGGCCAATCCCGAATCGGTGCGGCGCGCGCTGCGCCATGGCATCGCCGCGGCGACCATTCTGCCCAAGCCGTACGATGAAACCCTGGCCGCCGCCGATCCGGGCGACCTGGGGCGTTCACGCAGCCAGCTGCGCATCGCCTTCGACGGCGATGCGGTGATCTTCGGCGATGAAAGCGAACGCATCTCGCGCGAGCAGGGCGTGGAAGCGTTTGGCCGGCATGAGCGTGAGAATGCCCGTGAGCCCCTCAGTGGTGGGCCGTTCCGCAACTTCCTGTCGGCGCTGCATACCCTGCAGGCCGTGTTCCCGTCCGGCGATGATGCGCCGATCCGAACCGCACTGGTGACCGCGCGCTCTGCGCCGGCGCACGAGCGGGTGATCCGCACGCTGCGGGAATGGGGCGTGCGCCTGGACGAAGCGCTGTTCCTGGGCGGCCGCCACAAGGGGCCGTTCCTGGAAGCCTTCGGCGCAGACATCTTCTTCGACGATTCGCAGCACAACATCGACAGCGCCCGCCAGCACCAGAGCGTGGCCGCCGGCCATGTGCCGCACGGCGTGGCGAACGATTGATCCGGTTGTGGCGGGATCGGTAGCGCCGCGAATCACTGCAGCGGCAAGCGGATATCCACCAGCTTCCAGCTCAACCCCTGCCGCTGCAGCACGAACACCACCGGTGCCCCCTGCGCGGTATGCGTGGTGGCCGTAAACCGTGACGTCGATTCAAACCGATGGCTGGCCCCTTCCAACGGCCGGGCGGCCTTCGGCGGCGCATAGGTGTCGTTGCTTTCCAGGTCATTGCTGGCCCGCTTCCACAGCGTGTGACCCTCCAGCAGCGCCCCGATCCCGGTCGGGGTGACCATCGCATCCACCGCCGTGCCACTCAGCTGCTGCCCGGCGGTGAGCAGCAGGGCCCCGACCAGATTCGACTGCACATCCGGCCCGGCCCGTCGCACCACGTAGTCATCCAGCTGCGCGCGCAGGTTGGCGCGCAGCATCGGGAAGTCAACATAGCGGTCCAGCTTGGAGGTATCGCGCTGCTCCACCGCCTGGGCCAGGCCGCGCAGGGTCAGGTAAGGCCCGCCGACCACATAGGCCGCCAGCAGCACCCCCAAGGCAACAACAATCCACAGCAGCTTCTTCATGGCGTCACCTTGCCCCAGCCCCCGTCAATCCCATGTAGAGCCACGCCCGGCGTGGCTGCCCGACCCACCGTCAGAACTCCAGATCCAACGCCGCACACAGATAATCCACGAACGGACCCAGCGCAGTCAGGTCCTTGGCCAGGGTCTGGCGCAGCTTCGGCCCGGTCATCACCGCATCTTCCAGCGGTCGCCAGAACACCCAGTTCCTGTGCTTCAGGTCGTCGATGAACTCGAAGTCCGGCTCGAAGCCACGTGGGGCCCGCACCAGCATCTCGCTCTGTTCGAAGTCGAACTTCTTCCGCAGCGCCGGCGCATGCGCCGCTGCCTTCCACGCGCCCGGGTTGTCGACAATGAAATGGCGGATCCTGCGCTGGGTATCCGGTTCCGGATGCCACAACCCGGCCCCGACGAAGCTCTCGCCCGGCTGCAGATGGATGTAGAACGACGGTGCGGCCACCTGCTTGCGGCGCTCATGGAACAGGCGCGCACCCTGCCAGCTCTTGTACGGTGACTTGTCGTTGGAAAAACGCGCGTCGCGGTAGATGCGGAACAGCGAGCCGCCCACCGTCTTCGGGTCGGAACGGAAATGCGGGCTCACCGTGGCCAGGTCGGGCTGCAGGTCGGTGATCAGGCGCAGGAACGGCTGGCGCACATGCGCTTCGTACTTGTCCTTGTGCTCGTTGAACCAGGTCTTGTCGTTGTTGCGCGCCAGGCCACGCAGAAAGGTGAAGCTGGCAGGGGTGAAATAGGTACTCACAGGGTCTGCTCCAGGTGGTTGCCCCAGTCGGCCAGCTGCTGCAGCAGGGCCAGCCGGGCAGGTTCGGCGGCGTGCTCGGCACGCAGCGCCTCGATCTGCGCCCGGTACTGCGGCAGGGGCTGCTCGCCCAGGCCGGGTTCGCCGAGCAGACGTTGGCGACGGTAGTCGTTCCAGCGCTGGCGTTCGGCCGCATCCAGGGTTTCAGGGTGGTTGCGTGCGCGGTAGCGGAACAGCAGTTCGGGCATGCGCGGGTCGCGCAGGCGCGCGGCGTAGCTGGCCAGTTCGGCCGGCGGGCTGGTGCGCAGCCGGGTCATCAGCGCCTTGTCGCCGTCGGCGAGGAAGCCGTCGTACAGCGAGGCATCCACGTCGCTGGGAGCCATCTCGCGCTCGCCACCAAACACCTGGCGCACCTTTTCAGCCACCATCGGCGCAACCGCGCGGACGCGCGCGGCGGCGGCCTCCACGGCCGCCACGTCGATGCCCAGGCGCGCGTGATCGGCCGGGCGCAGGTGGTTCCAGGCGACCAGCCCCGGTGCCTTGTTCAGATGCACTTCCTTGAGCGGCACCCGCTGTTCCCCGTCGGCCAGGTCGGCGGCGCGCGTGTACAGGCGTGCGGCCAGCGTTTCGGCGGGCAGGTCGAGCAGGCCGTCGATGTCACCTTCCAGGTCGAGCACGATGATGCGGTTGTTGATGTACGGGTGGCGCGCCAGCGGCAGTACCGGCGCCGCACACAGGCGTGACGCGGGGTAGCGCATGGAGATGTGCAGCACCGGCTGTGCGGCGTCCACGTCCAGCAGATTGCCAACGAAACGCTTGTCGCGCAGCTTCAGCGCGTAGTCCCACAGGCGCGGCTGCGCCTGCTTGAACAGGCGGGCCATGCCGATGGTGGCATGCACGTCCGACAGCGCTTCATGCGCATCGCCGACGCGCACGTCATTGGCCGTGGCCAGGTGCTCCAGCTTGAACGAGGTCGCACCGTCTTCGCGCTGCGGCCAGACGATGCCGTCCGGGCGCAGTGCGTGCACCAGCCGCAGCATGTCCAGCAGGTCCCAGCGCGAATTGCCGTTGCGCCATTCACGCTCGTACGGGTCGAAGAAGTTGCGGAACAACCCATGGCGCACGAACTCGTCGTCGAAGCGCAGCGTGTTGTAGCCCAGGGTGCAGGTACCGGGGCGTGCCATCAGGTCGTTGATGCGCGCGAAGGCCTCGGCCTCGCTCACGCCTTCGGCCTGCGCGTGTTGCGGGGTGATGCCGGTGATCAGCGTGGCGATCGGCGAGGGCAGGACATCGTCGGCCGGCCTGACGTAGAAGCTCACCGGTTCATCGATGACCTGCAGATCAGCGTCGGTACGGATCGCGGCAAACTGGGCGATGCGGGTGCGGCGCGGGTCCTGGCCGAAGGTTTCCAGGTCATAGAACAGGAAGCTGTCAGCCGCCATCAGTGCGCACCCTCCAGCACCGGCAGCTGGTCGTGCACGATGCGCTCCAATGCCGCCCAGTCGATGTGCTCCAGCGTGGTGTGGCCGGCAGTGGCGTCTTCCAGAATGCGCCGCTGCAGGTTGGTCCGTTCCAGCGCCACCGCATACGGCGTGTGCAGGAACGTGACCATGGTGTAATGCGGGACGAAGCGGGTTGGCCAGCGCGCCTGCAGTTGCTGTTCCAGTTCGCGTTGCAGCTGGAACGCCGGATCGGCCACGCGGTCGCGCATTTCCAGGTAGTTCTCCAGCGCCATCTGCTGGATGGCTTCCGCGTTCGGCTTGCGCTCGGCTTCAAACACCGCGAAGGCCGCTTCCAGCGAATCCTGTTCCTGCAGGTGGCGGGCCAGCGCCACGCAGTCCTCAAAGGCGCAGTTCATGCCCTGGCCGTGGAACGGCACCATCGCATGCGCGGCATCGCCGAGCAGCACGGCGCGGCCGCCCAGGTGCCACTGGCGCAGGTAAAGCGTGCCGAGCAGGCCGGGTGGATGCTCTTCCCAGTCGCGGCGCAGGTGCGGAATCAGCGGCAACGCATCGGGGAAGTCGCGCGCGAACAGCGCTTCGGCCTCGGCTCCGCTGCGGGTGGTGGCAAAGCTGGGGTTGCCCTCGTTGGGCAGGAACAGGGTGACGGTGAAGGTGCCTTCGTCATTCGGCAGGGCAATGCACATGTACTGGCCGCGCGGCCAGATGTGCAGGGCGTTGGCTTCGATCCGGAAGCCGCCGTCTGCAGTCGGCGGAATTTCCAGTTCCTTGTACGAATGCCCCAGGAACTCGATACGTTCGTCCAGCGGGTGCTTGCGGTTCATCGCCGCGCGCAGCGCCGAGCCGGCCCCGTCGGCCCCGATCAGGGTGTCGAAGCGGATGTCGTGCGGCTGGTCGTCGCGGTCGTCGATGAAGCGTGCGTAGCCGGCCTCGAAATCCACCGTATGCAGGCGGCGGTGGAAGTGCACCTGCGCGCCGGCATCTTCAGCCAGCTGCAGCAGGGTGTGGTTGAGGTCCTTGCGGTGGATCGACCAGATCACCTCGCTGTCGTCGCGGCCATAGCGCTGCAGCTGGGTCTGCCCCTCGCGCGTGTGCACCATGCGGCCGCGCATCATCACCGCCTTGGCCATGACGGCATCTTCCACGCCCGCCTGGCGCAGCGCGTTGCGGCCGCGTTCGGCCAGCGCCAGGTTGATCGAGCGGCCGGACTCGTAGTCGGCAATGCGCGGGTCGCCGCGACGCTCGTACAGGGTGATGCGCCAGCCTTGGCGTGACAGCAGGATGGCCAGCAGCGAGCCGGCCAGGCCGGCACCAATGATGCTCAGGGAGCGGTGTGCATTTGCGATCAAGTGCGTTCCAGCGGGGGAGGGGGCGACTTACAGTCCGGCCCAGGATTCGACTTCCTCGACGAAGTGATGCAGGTCGAGGTAACGGTTGTACAACGGCGTGGGTGAGATGCGGATCACGTCCGGTTCGCGCCAGTCGCCCAGCACCCCCACGGTCTGCAGGTACTCGAACAGGCTGCGGCCACGCTCGCGCCCGCCGATCACGCGCAGGGAGAGCTGGCAGCCGCGACGCGCCGGCTCGGCTGGGGTCAGCACTTCAAGCACGTTGGTCAGACGGGCGCGTACCAGCGCATCCAGCAGGCCGGTCAGCTGCAGCGACTTGGCGCGCAGTGCTTCGATACCGCCGGCGGCATCCACCACGTCCAGCGCCGCGCGCAGCGGGGCCAGGCCCAGCACCGGCGGATTGCTCAGCTGCCAGCCTTCGGCACCGACCGCGGGCACGAACTGCGGGGCCATCTTGAAGCGGGTGGCTTCCTCATGGCCCCACCAGCCGGCGAAGCGCGGCAGGGTGGTGTCGCGGTGATGGCGTTCGTGCACGAAGGCACCGGCAACGGCACCCGGGCCGCTGTTGAGGTACTTGTAATGGCACCACACCGCGAAGTCGGGGGCGATGTCGTGCAGCTGCAGTGGCACATTGCCCACCGAGTGCGCCAGGTCAAAACCCACGTTGGCTCCCTGCAGGCGCGCGGCGCGGGTCACGGCGTCCAGGTCGAATACCTGGCCGCTGCGGTACTGCACCCCCGGCCATAACACCAGCGCCAGGCGCGGGCCATGTTCGGCGATGGCGCGTTCAATGGCCTGCTGCGAGATCGTGCCGTTGGCTTCGTCCGGCTGCACCTCGACCAGATCGGTGTCGGGGTTGAAGCCGTGGAAGCGGATCTGCGATTCCACCGCGTGGCGGTCGGTGGGGAACGCCCCGGCTTCCATCAGGATCACCGGGCGCTGCGCGGTGGGCCGGTAGAAGCTGACCATCATCAGGTGCAGGTTCACGCTCAGGGTGTTCATCGCCACCACTTCGCTGGGCAGCGCGCCGACCAACCGGGCCAGCTGCTCGTTCACCAGGCGGTGGTAGCGCAGCCACTGGGTGTCGCCGGTGAAGTGGCCTTCCACCGCCAGCGCGCCCCACTTGTCCATCACTTCCTGTACGGCGGCCCTGGCTTTGCGCGGCTGCAGGCCCAGCGAGTTGCCGACGAAATAGGTCTGGTCGTGATGGTCGTGCTGCGGGAACACGAACTCGGCGCGCAGCGCGCGCAGCGGGTCGGCGGCATCCAGGGCGACGGCATGGGAACGGCTGAGCAGTTCGGACATGGCAATGGCGATTGTCTGAGATGGGGCAGTTTAGCCCCAGACGCCTTGATCCGGCTCGGGCTTGCCCGGCTGCATCGATCCGGATTTACCGTAGAGCCGGGCTTGCCCGGCTGCATCTGGCGCGGTGCCGGCAAGCGGGGCAAGGCCCCGCTCTACGTCGTGGCCGGCAAGGGATCCACATGGCCGCAGGCATCGCAGGTACGCAGCTCCAGGTTGGCCTGGTACGCCGCAAACACCTTCGGCAGGTCCGTCTCGATGTTCTCCAAAGTGAAGTACACCTCATGCAGCTTGTGGTTGCAGCGCTCGCAGAACCACATCACCCCGTCGCGCTCGTGCGGCAGGCGCTTGCGCTCCACCACCAGGCCGACGCCGCCGGGCGGGCGGCGCGGCGAATGCGGCACGCCGGCTGGCAGCAGGAAGATCTCGCCGGCGCGGATCGGAATGTCGCGTACCTTTCCGTCTTCCTGCACCTTCAGGGTCATTTCCCCTTCCAGCTGGTAGAACCACTCCGGGCCTTCGTCGTAATGGAAGTCGGTGCGGCTGTTTGGCCCGCCCACCACCATGATGATGAAGTCGCCGTTCTCGATCATCTTGTTGCCAACCGGCGGCTTGAGCAGATGCCGGTTGTCTTCGATCCAGGCGTGCAGGTTGATCGGGGCGGGCAGCATGGGGCGTTCCTTGCAGAAAGGGTCAGTCGCGCTTGCCGCGGCGCGGTACATGCGCCAGGGCCTTCTCGTAGGCGGGTGCCAGGTCTTCCGGCGCACCGACGTCGATGCCCATTTCGCGCACGCGACCGTCCTTGAGGCTGTACACCCAGCCGTGCACCATCAGCTTCTGGCCGCGGGCCCAGGCGTCCTGCACGATGGTCGAGCGGCAGGCATTGACCACCTGCTCGATCACGTTCAGCTCGCACAGGCGCGCATGCTTCAGGTCCGGGTCTTCGATCTCATCCAGAATGGCGGCATGCTTCTGGGCCACGTCGCTCACATGGCGCAGCCAGTTGTCGGCCAGGCCCACGCGCACGTTGTTGAGGCTTGCATGCACGCCGCCGCAGCCGTAGTGGCCGACGATCAGGATGTGCTTGATCTTCAGCTGGTCCACCGCGTACTGGATCACGCTCAGGCAGTTCAGGTCGGTGTGCACCACCACGTTGGCGATGTTGCGGTGGACGAACACTTCACCCGGGGCCATGCCGATGATCTGGTTCGCCGGCACGCGCGAGTCCGAGCAGCCGATCCACAGGTATTCCGGGTGCTGCTGCTTGGCCAGCTGGGCGAAGAACTCCGGGTCTTCCTTCTCGATCCGGTCGGCCCAGTCGCGGTTGTTCTGCAGCAGCTTGTGGATGTCTTTCATGGGGCGGGTATTCCTGTGGTGTCAGCCGCCGCTGGCGGCCGGGTCGCGAACGTCGCGCATCCACTGCGCAAGCTCGCGGGAAGCGGGGGTGCCTTCGGCCTCGAGGGCAGCAATCACCGACGCCTGGTTGGCGTCGGGGTGGTTCTGGCTCAGCTTGAGCTTGATCTGCACCTGCTCGGCGCGGAAGCGGAAGCCGACAATGGCGGGCAGCAGCTGGGCCTGGCGGGTGTCGTCCGGGTCGAAGCGCCAATCGCTGCCGACCTGGGTTTCGTTATGCGTGCTGAGCCGGTCCAGCAGGTCGATCAGCCAGTTGCGATCGGTGATGGTTTCCAGCGTGCCGCGCAGTTCGGCGGCGGCGTAGTTCCAGGTCGGCACGCGGCCTTCGCTGTCCTTGTCCGGATACCAGCCTGGCGACACGTAGCCGTGCGGGCCGTGCACCAGCACCAGGGCCGGACCGCTGTGGCGCGACTGCGGGTTGGCCTTGGCCCAGTGTCCTTCAATCACGATGCCGTCCGCATCGCGGCGGTACAGCACCGGCAGCAGGGTCACGCAGGGCAGGCCATCGGGGCCGGTGGTCACCAGTGTCACGAACGCATCGCGCGCGATCAGCCGGTCCAGCCAGATCGGGTCGCGCGTGGCGAAAGAGGACGGGGTGAACACGGTGGCCTCAGACGCTCCGGCCCAGGCTCTGCACCATGCGCCCGCGCAGGCCATCGTCGTTGGCGGCCTGCGGCGGCTGCACTTCGTGCAGCGAGAAGCCGCGCACCAGCGCGTCTTCCTCGTCCAGTCCATCAAATTCGACGAACTCGGCGTCGAACAGCTGCGCGCGGGCCGTGTCTTCGCTGTCATAGCTGAGCGTGTTGCCGTCGCTGTCCAGCACCTCGGCGGTGCCGGCCGGGCGGATGCGCAGGCGGGCCCAGATCAGCGTGTTGCCCAGGCTGGCCAGCCACCAGGAGTCGCGGTCGGCGGAAATATCGTTCATGTCAGTACCAGTGAAAGCAGCCAGAGCAGGGCAGCCATGCCCAGCCCGGCCAGCAAGGTGAGCAGCGACAGCCACGCTGGCGTCGCAAGACCCGACAGCGAGCGGTCGGGGGTTTGCCGGTAATCGCGCCCCAGCAGCCAGCGCAGCGCCTGCGGCTGCAGGAACGCGCCGCTGCCGAAACGGTCGGCCAGGGCCGGGTGGCGGTCGCGGATGTGGATGAGCGTCAACGGCCAGAAGATCACGAAGGCACTGAACCCGGCGATCGCCACGCCGACGAAACACAGCGCGAAGAACAGGGTCATGCAGTGGCCTCCGTGATCAGGGTGGGCGCGGCAGGGTCAGAACTCGGCGCTGCCCGGTGCGCGCGGGTAGGGGATGGCGTCGCGGATGTTGCCCAGCCCGCACACGTACACCACCAGGCGCTCGAAGCCGAGGCCGAAGCCGGCATGCGGCACCGAGCCGTAGCGGCGGAAGTCGCGGTACCAGCCGTAGTGCGCCGGGTCCAGGCCGAACTGCGCCATGCGCGCGTCCAGCACGTCCAGGCGCTCTTCGCGCTGGCTGCCGCCGATGATCTCACCGATGCCCGGGGCCAGCACGTCCATCGCGGCCACGGTCTTGCCGTCGTCGTTCAGGCGCATGTAGAAGGCCTTGATGTGCTCGGGGTAGTTGGTCACCACCACCGGGCGGCCGATGTGTTCTTCGGTCAGCCAGCGCTCGTGCTCGGTCTGCAGGTCCAGGCCCCATTCGACCGGGAAGTCGAACTTCTTGCCTGAGTTCTGCAGCAGCTTGACCGCCTCGGTGTAGTCGATCTGCTCGAACGGCGCGTTGATGAAGCCTTCCAGCTTGGTGATCGCGTTCTTGTCCACGCGCTCGGCCAGGAAGGCCAGGTCGTCAGCGCGCTCATCGAGCACCGCGCGGAACAGGTACTTGAGGAACTGCTCGGCCAGGCGCGCGTCTTCGGCCAGGTCGGCGAAGGCGATTTCCGGCTCGATCATCCAGAACTCGGCCAGATGGCGGGTGGTGTTGGAGTTCTCGGCGCGGAAGGTCGGGCCGAAGGTGTACACCTTGCTCAGCGCCAGGCAGTAGGCCTCGACGTTCAGCTGGCCGGACACGGTCAGGAAGGTTTCCTTGCCGAAGAAGTCACGGCTGAAGTCGACCTCGCCCTTGTCGTTGCGCGGCAGGTTAACCATGTCCAGGGTCGACACGCGGAACATCTGCCCCGCGCCTTCGGCGTCGGAGGTGGTGATGATCGGCGTGCTGATCCAGTTGAAGCCGTTCTGGTGGAAGAACCGGTGCACGGCCTGGGCCAGGCAGTTGCGGATGCGGGTGACCGCGCCGAACAGGTTGGTGCGCGGGCGCAGGTGCGCCACTTCGCGCAGGAACTCGGCCGACATCGGGTTCGGCTGGATCGGGTAGGTCAGGGGGTCCTCGACCAGGCCGACGATCTCGATCGATTCGGCCTGGATCTCGAAGGACTGGCCCTTGCCCTGCGACTTGACCAGGGTGCCGCGGGCGATCAGCGAGCAGCCGGGGGTCAGTGCCTTGACTGCCTTGAAGTTCTCCAGCGTGTCGTTGGCCACCACCTGGATGGGGGCGAAGCACGAACCGTCGGTCACATTGACGAAGGCCAGGGCCGCAGAGCCGCGCACCGTGCGCACCCAGCCCCGTACTGTTGCCTCGCCGCCTTCCGGGATCTTCCCGGCAAGCGCATGTTCAACGCTGACCACCGTCATGACTTGAATCCTCTGTTGATCGACTCGATCTCTGAACGGGAAGTTTAACGGTTGCAGCGTTCCGCTTGCGAGGCATTTCTGGCGGGGCCATGGACCTATAATGAAACCCATCTGCTGGAGATGTCTGTCATGGCTGTAACCCTTACCCCTGTTGCCTTGGAGCGCGTGCGCAAGTTCGTCGCCCTGACCCCGGGTGCGCTCGGCCTGCGCTTCGGCGTGACCCGCACCGGCTGCTCGGGCTGGGGCCACGTGACCGACCTGGCCCTGGAAGAGCGCGAGGGCGACACCGTGTTCGAACAGGACGGCGTACGCATTTACGTGGACGCGGCCAGCCTGGCGCTGGTCGACGGCACCGAGATCGGCTTCGGCAAGCAGGGCCTCAGCGAGACCTTCACGTTCAGGAACCCGAACGCCACCGCCGAGTGCGGCTGCGGCGAGAGCTTCACCACGGAAGCCGACAAGGCCTGAGTCGCGTTCAGGTTGGGCCCGGGCCTTGCCCCGGCTTGCCTGGTGGGCGTTGCGCTGCCATAATGCGCGGCTTCCTGCCCGCTTCAGGGCGGGAACCCTTGCTCCACCGCGTTCACCTGCGGGGAGCTGTCCGGCCCGAAGGGGCCACATCCGAAAGGTATACACACATGAGTCGTCATTACGAAGTCGTGTTCATGGTCCACCCGGACCAGAGCGAACAGGTCCCGGCCATGATCGAGCGCTACAAGTCGCTGATCGAAGGCGGCAACGGCACCATCCACCGTCTGGAAGACTGGGGCCGTCGTCAGCTGGCTTACCCGATCCAGAACCTGGTCAAGGCACATTACGTGCTGATGAACATCGAAGTTGACCAGGCCGTCCTGGACGAGCTGAAGAACAGCTTCAAGTTCAACGATGCCGTGCTGCGCAACCTCGTCCTGCTCCGCGACGAGGCTGACACCGAGCAGTCGCTGATCATGAAGAGCAAGGACGAGAAGGGCGACAAGCCCGAGCGTGGCGAGCGTCGTCGTCGTGACGACGAAGAAGGCGAAGCCGCCAACACCGCTGACAACGAAGCCGGCGACGACGCCGCTTCTGCCGCCTAAGGAGCACGCACATGTCCAAGTTCTTCCGTCGCCGCAAGTTCTGCAAGTTCACGGCTGAAGGTGTGAAGGAGATCGACTACAAGGATCTCAACACCCTGCGCCAGTACCTGACCGAGAACGGCAAGATCGTGCCGAGCCGCGTCACCGGCACCAAGTCGAAGTACCAGCGCCAGCTGGCCACGGCCGTCAAGCGCGCCCGTTTCCTGGCCCTGATCCCGTACACCGACAACCACGACGTCTGATGAAAGCCGGCGGCTTCGGTCGCCGCTTTCGTGGACCTGGCCGCCCGCGCTGCAGAGCGTCGGGCGGTTTCACGGTCTACCGTTCGGATATTCGGACAGCCATCGCTGCGGGGCCACGCCTCGCTAACGAATACATATTTGGAGCTACACCATGAAGCTGATTCTTCTCCAGAAGGTCACCAACCTCGGCGGTCTGGGCGATCTGGTCGACGTGAAGCCGGGCTACGGCCGCAACTTCCTCGTCCCGACCGGCAAGGCCGTTCCGGCCACCGCCACCAACGTTGCCGAGTTCGAAGCCAAGCGCGCCGACTACGAAGCCAAGGCCCAGTCGATCCACGCTGACGCCGAAGCCCGCAAGGCACAGCTGGAAGGCAAGAGCGTCACCATCGCCGCCAACGCGTCGACGGAAGGCAAGCTGTACGGTTCGGTTGGCCCGCGCGACATCGCCGAAGCCTTCACCAAGGCCGGCCTGCCGGTGGAAAAGAGCGAAGTGATCCTGGGCGAAGGCGCTTTCCGCAACGTGGGCGAGTACGAGGTGACTGTTCACCTGCACGCCGACGTGGAAACCACCGTCAAGGTGGTTGTGGAAGCCGAAAAGGCCTGATTCCGGCCGAAAGGCTGGCGTCACCAGAACGGGTGCCCGCAAGGGTGCCCGTTTTTGTGTTTGGGGGTT
>DGLB01000074.1 GCA_002387845.1 Stenotrophomonas maltophilia
GGCGTCTGCGCAGGTCGCTGCGCCGGAAGCAGGCACCGCCGTCGACAGCCGCGACATGGGTACGGCACCGCCGCAGGCGATGAGCGCGCAGGAGGCCGCGACCCGTCACGGCGCCGACGCCGCCAGCAGCGACGCCGCACAGACCCGTGGCGAAACCCAGGCGGCCACCCAGCGCAGTGTGCAGCACGTGCAGCAGGCGCAGAAAACCCAGGAAATGCTCGCACAGCGCGCCCGCGCGGAGTCGCGCGTGGATTTCACCTTCACCAGCTGGGGGCCACGGCACGCGGTGGTGGCGCGCCAGCAGGGCGGGCACTGGATTCTGCAGCCGTCGTCCACCCGCGTCAGCCAGGCGTTGAGCAGCAGCACCGCGCCCGACGGCGTGCCAGTGCGGCTGGCCGGTGAAGGGCAGGGCGTGGACGCGGTGCTTGCCACCGACCCGGATGGCCGTCGTCGCCAACAGCAGGAGCAGGACACGCCATGAGCGCCCGCCATTGGCCGTTCGCGACCTTGACCGAGGCCGACGCGGCGCGCGCCCAGGTCGCGGCCGAAAGTGCGCGTCTGGGTGTACGCCTGGAATGGGGAGCGCCGCCGACACAGGGAGCGCTGCTGCGCTTCGACGTCAGCGGCCCGTTCGGCGCACTGCAGCTGGCCGTCGCCGCCGACGACTGGTGTCCGCGGATGCTGCCGGCACTGGAGGGTCTGGCGTGGTCGGAACTGGTGGACCGCGACACGCTCGCCCGATGGCTGCCCGATGCGCCGCTGCTCGACTTCATCGATCCGCCACTGGCCGGCAGCCAGGTGGCCCTGCGCGAAGTCGTTCCCGCCAGCGTGATGGCGGCGACCGGGCAACCACGACCCTGCGTGACCACCGGGCAGGGCCCTGCCTGGATTGAACACGCCGAGGGGGTGCCGCATCTGCGCGCCTCCGATACCGCCCTTCACCTGTGCGTGCCGGTGGAGCTGGAAGTGGCACGCGTGACGCTGCCCCTGCATCGGCTGCGCACGCTGTCCCCGGGCAGCGTGCTGCTGCTGGAGCAGTTCCAGCCCATCGCACGCCATGGTGCGCAGCGCCTCTACACCTTCGATTTCACTTTGGAGACCGTTTCCGTGAACACCCCTTTCGATTTCACCGAGGACGACGCCGATACCCTCGGCTTGGATCCGTTGCCGCCCGGCAGCGCGCCCGCAGCAACCCCGCCGGGCCTGGACGTGGCACGCCTGCCCGTCACCGTGGAGGTCGTGCTGTGCCAGCTGCAGCAGCGTGTGGGTGACCTTGCCACGCTGCAGCCGGGCACCGTGTTCAACCTGCCGCCCGATGCCTGGACCCAGCTGCAGCTGCGGGTCAACGGCCAGACCATCGCCCGTGGCGAGCTGGTGCAGGTAGGGGAACAGCTTGGCGTGCAACTGCATCAGGCCCCTGTGCTGTCATGAGTTTTGTCAACAACGACATCTCGCTGATTGCGGTGATGTCCATGGCAGCTCTGCTGCCCTTCATCATTGCCGCCGGCACGTGCTACCTGAAGTTCTCGGTGGTGTTCGTGCTGCTGCGCAATGGGCTGGGCCTGCAGCAGGTGCCGTCGAACATGGTGCTCAACGCGCTGGCGCTGATGCTGGCGTTCTATGTCATGCAGCCGATCGTCCAGAACATGTACGAAGCCTACCTGGCCCTGGAGGCACCGTTGAGTTCAGTGGCTGCCGTGATCGCGTTCCTGGACAGCAGCCTGGACGGCTACAAGGTCTACCTCGCAACCTATTCCGACCCGGAGCTGCTGGAGTTCTTCGAGCGCGCCCGCCAGGCCGAGCCCGGCCAGCCGCTGCCCGCGCTGGAGCCGCACGAGCGCTCGCTGTTTGCATTGATGCCCACTTACGCGCTGAGCGAGCTGAAGGATGCGTTCCGCATCGGCTTCTACCTGTACCTGCCGTTCGTGGTGATCGACCTGGTGGTGTCCAGCGTGCTGCTGTCGCTGGGCATGATGATGATGAGCCCGGTGACCATCTCCGCGCCGATCAAGCTGATTCTGTTCGTGGCAATGGATGGCTGGAGCCTGCTGTCGCAGGGTCTGGTCCGCCAGTACCTCGACGTGCCGATGTAGCGCCATGGACGCGATCATGTTCATGGGCAACAAAAGCCTGCTGCTGATTCTGCTGCTGTCGGCCGCACCGGTGGCGGTGGCCACCATTGTCGGCCTGGCCATCGGTCTGTTCCAGACCGTCACCCAGCTGCAGGAGCAGACCTTGCCTTACGGTGCCAAGCTGCTGGCGGTGATCGCCTGCCTGCTGCTGCTGATGTCGTGGATGAGCGCGCGCATGCTCGACTTTGCCCGCTTGGCCCTGCAGACCGCGCTGACCGGGTAAGCCATGCAGCTGTCCCCTCTTGACGCCGAGCTGGTCGCGCTCAGTCGCGAGCACCTGCTGCCACTGGTGTTCGGCATGGCCCGGATCGGGGCCTGCCTGGTCTGGGTGCCGTACCTGGCCCCAGGCGTGATGCCGGCCAAGATGACCCGGACCGTGGTCACCGTCATGGTGCTCATCGGCCTGTGGCCGGCCACCGTGGGCACCGCCACCGGCATGCCGCAGGACATGCTGTCGATGGGCGGCGTGCTGCTGCGCGAAGTGCTGATCGGCACTGCCATCGGGCTGGTGGTGGCATTGCCGTTTCACATCTTCCACGGCATGGGCGCGATCGTCGACAACCAGCGCGGTGCCGGTGTGGGGGCGATGCTCGACCCGGTCAGCGGCATGGAAGCCACCGAGCTGGCCAACCTGCTGCAGTTGATGAGCGTGGTGGTGTTCATGGCCACCGGTGGGATGATCGCGCTGCTGGAGGTGATCCAGGACAGCTACGCGCTGGTGCCCATGGGCGGGCCGATGTCGTTGAACCTCGGCAACCTGCAGGACTTCGCCGGCACCCTGCTGGCCGGAGCGGTGCGCATGGCATTGCCGGTGCTGTTGCTGTTGTTCCTGGTCGAGATTCTGCTCGGCACGCTGTCGCGCTTCGCGCAGCAGCTGAACCCGTTCTCGATCTCGCTGGCGGTGAAGTCGCTCATCGCCTTCATTGCATTGTTCCTCTACCTGATGCCCACCATCACCCGTCACGTGCCCCTGATCCGGGACAGCACCGACGCGCTGAAACTGTTGCTGCCGGCGGCCTCATGAAGACTGAGAAGCCGACACCGCACCGACTCCTGAAAGAGTCGAAAAAGGGCAAGAGCTATGTCAGTCGTGACCTGGCCGGGGCTGCCGTGCTGGTGGCCGGACTGGTCGCGTTGGCCACGGCAACCTCCGCAGGACACCTGCACGCCTTCTACCGTGGCATGGCCGAGCGCGGCTTCGCGCTGACCCCGGCCGAGGCCGCACACCAGGCCACCCTGGCGTTCCTCTGGATGGCGGTGCCGGTCGGCGTGGCCGCGATCATTGCCGCGGTGCTGATCTCACTCATTCAAAGCAAGGGCGTGATCGCCGCCGAAGCCGTGCGGATCGACCTTGCCCGGGTCAATCCCATTTCCGGCTTCAAGAATCTGTTCTCGCTGAAGACCGTGAAGGGTGCGGTGACGGCGGTGCTGTATCTGCTCGCCGGCACCGTGTTCGCGTTCCTGGCCTGGCAGATCTTTGCGCCGACGCTGTTTGGCCAGGTCATGCTGCCGGACAAGGCCGCCGGTGCACTGTGGCACAGCGTCAGCTGGAAGAGCACCGCGCTGCTGCTCGGCGTGCTGTCGCCCATCATATTCGGTGCCGCGTTTGTCGAGTATCGCCTGTACATCCGCGAGATGCGCATGGACAAGAGCGAGGTCAAGCAGGAGCACAAGGACCACAACGGCAACCCGGAGATCAAACAGAAGCGCCGCCAGATCAACGAGGAGCTCTCGGGCCAGGTACAGGCCGACGTGGCCGGCTCCACCATGATTCTGGCCAACCCCACGCACATCGCGGTGGGCATCTTCATGCACCCGGACTATCCGGGCCTGCAGTTCGTCTCCGTGCGCGAACGCGGCAACCGCGCGCGCAAGGTGATCAAGCTGGCCGAGAGGCTCGGCGTGCCCGTGGTGCGCGACATTTCGCTGGCACGCGGCATCTACTTCAGCACCAAGCGCTACCAGTTCGCGCCCAGCCGCTTCGCCGAACCGATCCTGCGCATCCTCGACTGGCTGCTCGACATCGAACGCCAGAAGGCCGGCCAACAGCTGCCTGACGACGCACCAAATGAGTGAAACACGAAAGCCCCCTCTTGCCCCCAACGCCACACTGTGCTTGTCCTGCAGTACCGGTGGCACCCAACCCAGGTAATAACCGAATGACCTCCACTGCCCCCGAAAACACTGCTGGATCCGACGCCGACCAGGCCATGCTGGATGAGATGGCCCAGGTTCTGATGGAAGGTGCCCAACAAGGTGCCGCCCTGAAGGACCTCAAGGGTGTCAGTGACGACATGCTGGAAAGCGTTTATGCGTACGCGCATCGCTTCTACACCGATGGCCGGCTGGACGAGGCGGAAACCTTCTTCCGTTTCCTCTACCTGTACGACTTCTACAACGGTGACTACGCCCTCGGGCTGGCCGCCGTGCTGCAGATGAAGAAGCAGTACGCCAAAGCCATTGACATGTACGCACTGGCGTATGCCCTGCTCAAGCGCGACGAGCGCCCCATGCTGCATGTCGGCCAGTGCCATCTGGCCATGGGCAAGCTGCAACTGGCGCGCGACTGCTTCGAGACTGTGAAGCTGCGTTCGGAAGACCCGTTGCTGACAGCAAAGGCGCAGGCCTACCTGCAGGCCATGGGCAACAGCGGACAAGAACCTCCCGAATCCAATCATGAAGACTGATTCCCTATGATCACCATCGCTTCAACCGGTGCCACCCCGATCGCCTTCACCAAGGCGGCCCAACAGAACTCCCAGGCAGCGGCCGCATCCTCGGCGGGCTTCGGTGCTGCTTCGATGCAGCAGGTGAAGGACATCGAAGGCAGACTGATCGCACTGCTGACCTCGGCTCCGGAAATGTCCGAAGCCAATACCACCAAGGGTGATGCAAGCAGGCCGGATTTGCGTCCGGCCGAAACAGCGCGTCTGGTGCGTGCCGCGCAGGCGCACAGCGCGCCCGGGCAGAAGCCTATGGCGCGCGATGCGGTACTGGTGCTCTACACCATGCAGCTGGCGGAAGTCCTTAGCGAAGAGAACAGCCGCAGCCTGGCCGCGCAGCTGGAGCTGCTGAAGAGCCGCCTGGCCGCCCGCCAGGCCACCGCCGCCGAACTGCAGGCCGCCATTGAACTGGCCGAGAAGCTGGTCGACTCCGCATTGGGTGATGTCGGTGCCGCCGAAGGTGAGCTGGCCGCGGCGATGGAGGCGCTGAAGCAGGCGCAGGCCGAAGTAGCCCGTCTGGAGCAGGCGCTGACTGATGCGCCGGAGGACGAGAAAGAAGCCATTCGCGCGCAGTTGGAAGCAGCCAAGGCACACGTCGGCGTGCAGCAGGAGAAAGCGGACGCAGCCGTTACCCGGCTCAACGCGGCAGCAGCCGTGCTTGATGGTGCCATGGGGGATCTGGAATCGCTTGAGCAAGCGGTGGCCGACCTCGACCCGGTGCAGGGACCGGGTGGCGGCGGGAACGAGCGAGCGCTTACCAATCAGGCCGCGCTGAGCGCGCTGTTGGCCCGTCTCATGGAACTCGTCGCGAAAGCCAACGACGAAAAAATGGCCAAGGAAATCGAATTCACCAAGGCCGTGCTCAAGGGGCGCGAAGAGGAGAGCCTGCGCCGCGCCGAAGAGTACGAGCGTGAGAAGGAAAAGGCCGAGCAGCTGCAGAAGAAGATGGGTTGCATCGGCAAGATCGTGGGCTGGGCGGTGACCACCATCGCTGTGGTGGCCGCACCCTTCACCGGTGGCGCCAGCATGGCCCTGGCCGGCATCGGTCTGGCCCTGGCCATCGGCGAGGAGCTCGGCCTGAACATCATGGGCAAGATCATGGAGCCCATCATGAAAGTGGTCATGGATCTGGTGAAGGCCGTTGGCGGCGTGCTGGGCGACATGCTCACCGCCATCGGCATGCCGGAAGACGTGGCCAACAAGATGAAGGATGTGCTGGCCGTCATCGCGGTCGCCGCCATGGTCATCGCTGTCGCCTTCCTGAGCAAGAAGGCCGCCAGCACGGTCGCAGTGCAGAGCATCACCAAGGCGGTCACCAAGGCGGTGACCGAAGCGATCAGCAAGGCGCTGCCGGCCATGATCAAGTCCTTCGCGCATGCCGCCAAAGGCAGTGTGGATGACGTCGCCAAGGCCATCACCAACGCCACCGCCAACGTGGTCAAGCGCGACGCCGACACGCTCGCCATCCGTGCCGCGCAGACAACCAAAGGCATGGCCTACGTGCAGTTGGGCCACCAAATAGCGCAGGGAACGGGGGCCAGCATCGTTGCCAAGATCGACGTGGACGCGGCGGAGATCGAGGCGAAGCTGGACGAGGGCATGGCAGTGGCGGAGGTCCTGCGCGATCTCATTGAGCGCATCCTGAACTACTTCCTGCAGACCAATCAGCAGATCGCGGTCATGTTCCAGGATCTGAGCAGCGTCATGGCCGATCAGGATCAGACCGCCAATCACATCACCTCGCGCGTCGGCCGCACGGCCTGAACGCGCACATTCCGCACTTCAAGGAAAATCAGACATGCCCAATGGCATTTCAATTGCATTCAATACCCAGCCGTACAGCCCAGCTTCGTCCCACGAAGCGAAGTCCCGCGTAGACGGCACGGTACCTGCGAAGGCAATGACCGCAGCCACGGTCGCCCTGCTGGTCAACGCCGTCACCGATCAGCTGGTACAGATCGATCCCGGTAGCGGCAGGACGGGTGTGGACACGCCGGTGGCACTGCGCGCGCCCGATATGACGCTAGGGGAGGCCCGCACAACCCTGACCAGCATTCTTGCCAAACTGCCGGTCCTGCTGGGTGCATTGCTGGGTAGCCAGGATTCCCTGCAGCACGAAGACGGTGCCGATCAACGTGCGACTGAAGGCGCGGCCGCGATGCTGCAGGTACGCGCACTCGACGGGCTGCAGCAACCTGCGCTCAATGCACCCGCCAATGGCGTCGATGCCGATGTGACGTCGCGTTCGGCCAACGCCGGGCTTTGGCTGGCCACCAATCCGCTTTCAAACCTGTTGACGATGCTGCGACAGCTGCTGCTGAAGTTCGAGGACATGGAGCGCAGGCACGGTTCGAACATGATCATCGTACAGCTGGAAACGGTGGTTGAGGCCGGCAAACGCGGGGTGGAGAAGGCGAAGGAGAACCTCGGCGGACAGATCGGCGCGACCATGCTGATGGGCGCGGTGGGAGGATACGCTACCAAGAAGACCAGCGAATCGACTGACATGGTGAAGAACAGCCATGTGAGGAACATGAACGAGGGCAACGCCTCAAGCATCGCGGTGCATGACTCGCGCGCCAACCTCAAAAGCACCACGACCCCGACGGCCAATCACCGACCGGCGCGCGACGCGGACGGAACTCCGGTGGCGGGCGGCACAGAAGCGAATCGACCGGGTGCGTTGCTGCAGGCCGACATGGACGCCGATCTGAAGCCCATGGGGCACGGCGTTCTCGATCAGACCGGGGCCCCCCACAACGAGGCGCTGCAGTCGGCGCACGCCGCCTCGGTGGCGCATGCCCAGATTCCCGCCAGCCACGCGATGCTGCTGAACATGCTGGCACCGTCTGTGGCGGGCTCGGTGACCGCAGGCGTGCAGATCGAAGCAGAAATGACCGAAGCAGAGCGCCAGCTGCTGCTCAATTTCGCAGAGACCATGAAGCGCATCGCCGACGGGCATCTGGATCAGCAGAACAAGACCCGCGAAATGCGCGACGGTGCCGCGGAACTGCTTGACAAGCTGCAGAGCCTGATCGCCAGCACCGGCAATCACATCATCAGCAATTTCTAAGGTGACCTCATGACCACGATCAATCCTACCTCTTCCGCAAATCACGTCCACCGCTCGCAGTTTTCAGGGTTGACGCCGGAGGCAAAGGAAGCCCACGCAGCCCACGAAGCCAGTGGCCCTCACGCTGACCCGAGAATCCGCCAGCTTCAAACGTTCGTCGACAATCTGGCCCGCGCCATCGACCGCCGCGCGAATGCAGTCACGCGTTACATGTCGCAGTTGAGTACCTCCCTGCAGTTCAGTGCTGCGAGCGCGGCGCAACTGGGCCTTGGTGCCCCGCCGAGCGCGGTGGGTCCGCAGGTAACCGAAGTGGTGGCGCACCCGGAGATGCTTGAAGAGCTGAAGAAGCACCGCGAGCGCGAAGCCCGCCTGTCCGCGGATGCCCGCTCGGCCATCGAGGGCACCGAGCGGCCCATGGTGGACATGCTGCGCATTTTCGGCTTCCTGGACTTCCTGGATAATCCGTACAGCCCGGACAGTCGGGAGGACAAGACCCAAGTTGGCGACGAGCCGATTATCAATCCGCACGACAAGGACGCCAGTGGCTTGATCTGGGACTCGCATTCGGAGTTCTACGAGATGATCGGCCAGCTCATTGCTTCCCTGCAGCAGAACTGGCTGAGCAAGTATCAGGATGCCATGAAGGTGTTTCTTGATTTCTACGAGAAATTCTCGGACGCCATGGACAAGATCGAGGTGGGCAAGCCCTCGAATGGCAAGGAAGACATCCAGCTCAACTTCGACAAGATGCGCAACGCATTGAAAGCCCTGCTCAATGAGTTCAGTGGCAAGCCCATGGCGTCTTTCTCGACCGAGGCAGGGGCTGAAGCTTTCATTGCGTCGCTCAACCTGCCGGGCCTGGAAATCACAAAGAGCGGTGGGGAGTTCCACGTGATGATCAACCTGGACTCCGTGCAGGAAATCCTGCAATCGCTGAAAGACGGGAATGGCAACGACTACACCGGACAGATCCACTGGAGTCCCGCCAAGTACAACGCCTGGCTGTCTGCCAAGGATGGCAGCGTCGAAGACATCAAGCACGTCAGCAAGGTGCTTGGCGAGAAATTGAACGAGGTGACACAGAAATTCGACAATATTGTAAAGATTCTGAGCTCAACCATCGACAAGATCACCGAAGCCGACATGAGCTTCGTGCGCGGTCTTTAATTCGATTCCAGAAAGAGCAGCTACTACTATGCCCCCAGGTTCCATTACCAACGTCGGCCCCGCCGTGAGGCCGTTTACCCTGTCCTCGACCGTGAATGGAGTGCGGTTGGGCGGAGATTTCCAGAAGATCGGGAACCGCCCCTGCTCCGAAGCCATTGGCACGCCATTGGCCCATGCGTCAGGCGAGTACTTCAAACAATGCGCAGGCGCGGCGCTGGGCGTTGCACGTGAGATCATGGCAGAGGTGAAAGATGCCCCCGGCCAGACGAGTCGGCATGTTGCGGCGTTGGAGAAGTCCATCGCGTGGGCTTCGCCGGGTGTGGGGCAGCGCTATGACCAGTTCGTCCTGAACCGGTTGACGACCTTGGGTTGCATACACGCAGGTATCTCCGAGCTGCTCGATCAACGTCCTGGCGATGCGACCTTGATCGGCCTGCGTGCATCGGTCAAGGATGCGGTCGGGAAAATCGCCGTGTTGGGCGGCAGGGGCGATCTGCCCGAGACGGGTACCTATAGGGCCGACAGCAAGACGTCGAAGCGGTTCACCGACGCGCTCAGCGATGCAAAGGGATGCGTCATCGAGGCCATGCAGAAAGCGGGGGGCTCTACGCTACTGGATGCCATCGGCCGTGCAGTGGTTGCGGGGCCGTTGATGCAATCCATTGAAGCCCGAAATCCCGAGCTGTACGCCAAGCTCATCCAGGACCCAACCCGTCAGTTGGATCTGATGCAGGCACTCAGCAGTACGTGGTCGGACAAGCTGCAGGCGAACATTACGGACCTCCTCAACTCGGGGGGCTACCATCACGTCGAAACAGCGATCAGCCAGCTCCTCAACATCCCGGACCTTGTGTTGCAGCCTGATCGGCGCATCCCCGCTCCCGCGGACAAGCCGCGCCCGCCTGAGGCTCCGCCGGGCATCCCGCAGCCCATGCTGGACAGGGCGGGCAATGGCAGCGTGTTCTACAACCATAGCCCGAACACCACGAACATCCATATGGATGGATTCCTCAAGGAGCTGTTCGGGCAGTTGCAGGAGTTTGGCGGCGGAGGGTTCAAGGGCGGCGAGCTGCTGGAGGTTTTCAACTTGTTGAACAACCAGTTCACGGCATCCCGTGACATGCTGATCGAGCACGGGCGGCTGCAGGAGCGCGTCCAGAACCAGCTCAACATCAACAAGGCTCAGAACAATGAGCTGCAGTCCGCGTTTGATACGATCAATACGCTCTCGGAGAAGCTGAGGCAGCGTGATCGCGACACAGCGCTGCAGGCCTTTGCCAGCCGAGGAAACAGGCGCGACTCCGATACCGACTCGGTACGCAACCTTTACGATGAAGGCAGCGCGAGGGTACGCGCCCAGGATGATCGCGCGCACGTGACGCTGAATCAGGTGGCAGTGGGCGAGCAAAGCGCGGACGCTCATTCGGAGATGGAGCCGTTCGTCAGCCAAGGCGGGTGGGGACCACCGCTCAAACCGCAGTCCCCGGCCGATTTCTCGTCCCCGCCGCCAGCGTATATGAAGGCGGGCGATGAAGCTCGCATAGATGGCCTGTTCGGTGTCAAGGGTGGAGCGCTGTCGATCCACTCATCCGACAGCGGGTTTGGGCCGGATCCACTCAATCCTGAAGAGATGGGCTGGCGTGACGTTTTCGACGTTGACAATGCGTTCGCCCGGGCATTCGGGACGGATCGACTTCTCGCTGACCAGCTACAGCAGAAGGCGCGCATGGAGGGCGGGGATGTCGAGCAACCGCAGGATGCACGTCAGGTATCGAGCCGGATCCGGACAGTGCATTGGGTATCCGATCAGCATCAGAGGAATGCAGGCGGACCAGCTGTCGTGGGGGAAGAGAAGCGCGCGGAAGAATCTCAGATCATCAAGGTTCCGCAGCCAAAGGTCCGAGACGTGGCGCCTGATGTCTCGCAACGCGTGAACAACCTGCGAAGCAGCGCGAGCGTCTTGCAGCCCTTCTCCCTCAGCATCCCGCGGTCGCGGGGTGAAAGTGGGATCACCTCTGATCGGCTGTCGACCACGTCTACTGACCGGGGCGACAGTACGGGACGTGGCCCGACTACGAAAGAAGCATTGTGGAAGGCGTATGCCCTTGAACTGGAGGGCAAGGAAGCCACCGTTGATTCGCAGCGCTACGTCAACGTCGGCGATGCGGAGGCTGTCATTGGGTCTCCGGGCACGCTGAATGGGGACTGGAGCGTGCTGGTCAAGGATTTCAGCCGCTTCGCAGCCGAGAGTGGTCATCCGTTGAATGTCCAGCCGCCCGCACCGAAGCTGGATACGACCGCGCCGAACCCGGATCCGATTCCGAAGCCACAGGGTGAGCAGGGTGAGCTTCTGAGGGTCTTTGCCGGTTTGAGGGCGCGCGCTTTGGCGGACTCGCCGAAATTTGGAAAGATTGGTCACGTTGCGAGGGAAGTAAAGCGGGAGATGGCTGCGGAAAAGGAGGCAGCATCCGCGAACGGGCACGAAGATAATCTCGACGATCAATCTGAAATTGCGTTCGAGGCAAATCGTTCGAACGGTTCCGGACCGGTTGAACCCAATCGGGTCAGCATTGAGCAGGCCATGACCATGCTGGCAGGGCCGCCGCCGGTCCAGCTTCACCCTACCAATCCGTTCAGGGACTTCATCAATGCGTCAGCAACTGTGCCTTGAAGCGTTCCGGGTGGCCATCGCCGCGCAGCTCGGCATGGACGTCAGCCAGGTTCAAGGCCAGCTCCGGCTGGCCGAGGACTTGGGCGTTGACTCCCTGGCCATGCACGCCTTGCTGATCGACCTCGAAGAGTCCGGCGGCATCATTCCACCGCCAGGGGTGCTGGAGGCCGTCTCCACGGTGGCTGATCTGCATGCCGCCGTCGCCGGTGCCGCGGTGTCGTGATCCGCTGGCTCTTCTGGGCGATGGTGACAATGGTCGCCGCCGTCCCTGCTCAGGCCCGTGTGTATGCCACCTTCGGGCCCGACGGCCAGCTGCAGGTGTCGCAGACACCCGTAGCCGGTGCCACCCCATTCGACCCGCGTCGCCCTGTGGCGGCGCGGGCGTCTGCGCGTGGGAGATTGCCCGCGCCCGAACCGGCAGTGCCCCGCGCACGCCCAGCGGCGTCTGCACGCTGGGCTTCTCTCATTGACCAGGTGGCCGCCGAGCACGCCGTGGACGCCCATCTGTTGCATGCCATCGTCACCGTCGAATCTGCCTACAACCCCCAGGCCCGATCCCATGCGGGCGCGCTGGGCCTGATGCAGGTCATTCCCGCCACCGGCAGACGCTTCGGTGCCCGTGATCTGCTGGACCCGCTGCAGAACCTGCGTGCGGGCACCGCCTACCTGGTCTGGCTGAACAAGCGCTTCAACGGCAACCTGGAACTCATGCTGGCGGCGTACAACGCCGGCGAGGGCGCAGTGCAGCGTCATGGCAACCGGATTCCGCCCTACGCGGAAACCCGCCAGTACGTGGCCAAGGTCACCGCGCTGTACAACGCGCGCCGCAGCTGACGCGGCGCGCGGCTGCTCCAGGACGGTGCAGCACGGCACACGATGCAGTTGACATCGTCCTGCGAAATCACTTTGAAACTTTTTTTGTACGTTGCCCCGCGCGCAGCTGTCAGTCTGCGCCCCGTGGCAGCCGATGCGCTGCATTGGCTCCTTCCTTGACATTGACTCCGGATTTCGCATGCCTCGTATTCACAAGTTGAAACTGCTCTCTGGTCAGCTCGACGGCGTTGAATTCACGCTGCTGCCGGGTGATACCGTTTTCCACGTCGGCTCGGCGCGCACATTCCACGAGAGCAAGTTGGCTCCCACGCTGGCCAACGCCGACAATGTGTTCTACATCTCGGGCGATCATCTGCCGGCGTCGTTCCGTATCCGCTGCGGTGACGCCGGGCTCAGTCTCGAGGTGCGCGAAGGCGATAACACCTGTTGGATGGCGCAGGAGCTGCCCATCAACGAGGTGGTGCATGCGGCCGGATTGGCCATGGCGGTTCGCGCTGAGCACGAGACCTGGTCGGAAGCCGTGCTGAATCACCGCCTGCCGGTGCTGTCGCCGTATGACGCCTTCGACGACGCGACGCCCGTTGCCATGGTCAATCGCACCCCGCCGGCGATGTGGGCGATGCTGGTGCTGCTGGCGGCGCTGTTGAGCGCCACCGCGTGGTGGCTGTATGACCGCCAGCGTCCGGCCACCCAGGTGCGCAACCTGGAGCGGGTACTGGCGCATTCGCCGTATGACTACAACGTGGTGCCTGACAGGCACGGGCGCATCCACGCCTTCAGCGACACCGCCGAAGCCATGTCCTGGGGCCAACGGGCCAGCGAGCGTGCCGGCCGTCATCACGACATCTACCACGTGCGGCATCTGGAGATTGAGCGCATCGGTACCTTCCTCGACAGCGCTGGCGTGGAGTACGCAGTGATCCGCCTGCGTACGCCGGAAGTGCCGGAAGTGGTCATCACCTCCATCGGGCCGGAAGACGCCGAGCGGCGCAAGCGCGTAGCAGCCATGCTGTCTCCGCATCTTCCGTATGCCAAGCGCATTGATGTGCGTACCGTCACCGACGTGCAGCTGATCAACCTGGCCCGCAATGGCCTGCGTGCGCGCGGCATCAGTACCCGCCTGGGCACCCAGGGCGCGCGTACCAGCCTCACCAATGACAGCTTCCTGGATGACGCTGCGCTGCACAGCATGGCGCGCTACCGCGACGAGTACGTGCAGGAGTGGGGCGCGCGCCGCGTGCATATCAACATCCGTTTGTGGGACGACCTGCTCAAGGGTCGCTCCTATCAGTACTCCGACGATCAGCTGCTCTCCATTGGTGAGGGTCGTTGGGAGTTTTCGACCGCAGGCAGCAGATGAAACATTGACGATTGGAGAAATGAAATGAGTGAACTGTTGAGGCCGGCACCGCCGAAGTGGGATGACGGCGTTATTGAGAGCCCCTGGAAGGGGTGGCTGAGTGAACACAGCCACAAATTCGACGAAGGCGTGGTGACGCTGAAGGAAGAACTCGACAAGGCCTTCAAGGCGATCTCGGGTGGTGATGGTGAAGACGGCGATCCCACCAATCCGCAGGCGCTGGCCAACTACCAGACCAAGCTGTCCGAGTACACCACCTACCGCTCGCTGCAGTCGAACTCGGCCAAGAGCCTGGCCGACATGCAGAAGCAGAACGCCCGAAACCTGGGCTGATGCATCCGGCAGGCCGGTGCCTTGCGCGCCGGCCTGTCGCTTCCACACGCGATAACCCGCAGGAGTCCCCACCATGCTGCAAGTAACCCAGATTGCCACCGCGATCAACGCGGCCGAAGGCGCAGACGGTGCCGCCGTATCGCTGTCCGACCGCATGACCCACGCCCTGGCCGACAGCTATGTCACCTCCGGCGAACAGATGGCCATGATCCAGGCGGCCAGCAACGACCCGTACACCGCCAGCAACCCGGCGCACCTGTTCGCCCTGCAGACCGCACTGGCCGACTACACCAAGCGCATGACCGTGGCCGCTGGCCTGGCCAACCACATGAACAAGACCTTCGAGACGCTGCTCAAGTCATGAACACGCCGTTGTTTGCCGGCACTTTCCGCAGGGCGCGGTGGGTGCTGTTGGCAGTGGTGGCCGTGCTGGTATTGACCGGCTGCGCCCGCAAGCCCCTGTTGGAAGGCCTGGACGAGCGCCAGGCCAATGAAGTGATCGCCGTGCTGCTGCGCCATAACATCAGCGCGGAGAAGTTGAACGTCGGCAAGAGCGGCTTCCAGGTGCAGGTGGCCGCGCGCGACCTGCCCGAATCCATTGAGTTGATGCAGCGCAACGACCTGCCATCGGCCCCTCGCAGCCAGGTGGCAACCGCGTTCCCGGCCGATTCGCTGGTCAGCACGCCACTGGGCGAGCGCGCACGGCTGATCTCCGCCGTGGAGCAGCGCCTGGAGGAGTCGCTGCAGCTCATCGATGGCGTGCAGTCCACCCGCGTGCATCTGAACTACGACGCCAGCATTGGCGGCGAGAACCGACGTACCGACAAGCGTCGCATGCATGTGGCCGCGGTGGTCGCGCATGCACCCGACGTCGACGAGGAGGTGCTGATGCAGTCGATCAAGCGCTTCCTGCGCAACACCTTCGACGGTATCGATTACGACAATGTCTCGGTCATTCTGACCGAGGTCGAGGGCCCGCGCACCCTGGCGGTGACCGCAGCCGCCGAGCGCGGCATGTCCGGCCTGGTGCTGGGTCTGTTTGCGGTGCTGGGCGTGGCCCTGGTGCTGGGCGGCTGGGTGCTCGTGCGCACGGTGCCCGCGGTGGCCGGCCGCCTGCGCAGGCTGTGGCAGCGCCTTCGCCAGCGTGCCCCCGCCCCGGTGAGGAGTCGCTGGCGTGGGGCCTGACCTGCTGCGGCTGGTCTACGCCCCGGCCAGCTATTACCGGCCGTGGCGCAGTGTCTATGCCAATGCCACGCCGGCACAGCAGCGCTGGTTGAATGCCACGTTGATCCGTGAGCGCAATCTGCCGATGCCGTCGGCACGTGCCTCGGCGAATACGCCGCTGGCGCGTCGCATGATCGCCGTCTGGGACCGCTTGCCGGAGGTCGCCGTGTTGATGGGCGCGGCACGGCTGCGCGACTGGGTGTCCATGCAGCGCGGTGGTACCGCGTTGCCACTGCAGGTGCAGGCCTTCATGCGCTCGGGCTATTCGCGCTACGACACGGCGGAGCGCCCGGCACAACTGCTGGAGCATGACCCCGATGCGTTGCTGCGCTGGGGTGCGGCCGAAGTGCGTGCGCTTTCGCCGATGTTGCCGACCTGGTTGGCCCCCCGGCTGGCGTTGCCGCTGCACACCGCGAGCGGTGACGCGCCACAGCGCGACGTGGTGCCCGACGTGGATCTTTTCTGGAGTGCGATGAGCTATGTTGAAAAGCTTTCCTGAGCAGGCCTTGAACTTTGCCGTGGGCGGCGTGATCGCGCCCAGCGCGCTGCAGCAGGCGGCACGTGCCGACCAGTTGCTGGCGGTGGCGCGCCGCCGCGCTGCGCAGGCGCTGGATGGCGTTCCCGCGCAGGTGGCCGAGGCCACCACGCAGGCCCATCGCGACGGTTTCCACAAAGGCTACGCGGATGCGCTGACCCAGGTGGTGCCGTTGCTGCAGGCCACCCTGGCCGACGCTCAGATCCTGCGCGAGCACGTGCTGGGGCAACTGCGTTCGGTGATCAACGCCAGTCTGGCCGCCGAGTCTATCGACGCGCAACTGGTGGTCCAGCGCTGCGAGCAGGCCCTGGCCGGCGGCGAAACCGCGCTGTGCCTGCATGTGCCGCCGCAGATGGGCGCACTGCGTGAGGCATTGCAGGCCGAACTTTCCCAGCGCGTTCCTGCATTGCCTTTGCAGGTGCTGGCCGGGCAGGGCGAGTTGCCGGTGCTGAGTGTTGGGCCGCTGGTCTACGAACTCGATGCCGCCGGGTCGATGAGCCGCGCGGTGGAAGCCAGTATCGACGCCGACGCCCTGGAAGCCGGTGCGCGTGAGCGTGCGGCCGCGTATCTGGCTGCGCTGAATGCCCGATTGAAACCGTTGCCTTTCCCTGATGTTACGACTGGAGCACTTGCATGATGCTGGACAAACTGGGCGGTATGACGCCGTCCGCGATTCCTGAGACCCTCTATTCCGACCCGACCTCGCTGGCTCAGCGCATGCGCGCGGCAATGGGGGAGGAAGGGCGTCGGCCCGACTTTGGTGACCTGGTGCCCGAGATCCAGCCGATCAAGGAAAAGCCCGTGACCAGGCCGGAGCCGGTGCCGGTCAAGGAGGTGCTCGACATGATGGTCCGCAAGTGGTTCGAGGCGGACTTCCTGCAGGCCATGCTGCTGGGCGACCCGGACGAGAAACTGGGCGTGAAGCCGGAGCCGTACGCCTGACGGTTCGCTGGCATGCATCGTAGAGCCGGGCTTGCCCGGCTGGGCGGTGCCGATATCAAAAGCAGCCGGGCAAGCCCGGCTCTACGACAGGTATCCCGTGCGGTCGGGCGTTACGGGCTGGCCGGTGCGGCCATCCACCGCTTGATCTTCGCATCCAGAATATCCAGCGGCATCGACCCATCACGCAGCACTTCCGCATGGAAGCGACGCGGATCGAACTGCGCCCCCTGTGCACTCTGCACCGCATCACGCAGCTCCAGCATCTTCAGCTCGCCCAGGCCATTGGCCAGGGTCTGGCCGGGCAACGCCATGAACCGCTCCACTTCCGCTGCAGCATCTTCAGCGGGCATGTCAGCCGTCTTCACCAGATAATCCACTGCCTGCTTCTTGCTCCAGCCCTGCGCGTGCACGCCGGTCTCCGCCACCATGCGCGCACTGCGGGTCAAGGCAGCCTGCAGGTAGGCCACCTTGGCGTACGGGTCGTCATACACGCCCAGCGCGTCGCCCAGCGATTCCGCATACAGACCCCAGCCTTCCACGAATGCCACGTCGCCACCCAGGCGGCGGAAGCGCGGCAGCTTGTCCAGTTCCTGCTGCAGCCCCAATTGCACATGGTGGCCGGGAACGGCTTCATGCAGGTACTGCATGGGCGCAGCCCAACTACGCCGGCTCGGCAAACCTCCGGTGTTCACATACAGCGTGCCCGGGCGCATGCCGTCGGGCATCGGCGGCTGGTAGCTCACCGCCGCGGCACTGCCGATACGGTCCGGTTCCACCGCGCGGATGTCCAGCCTGGCCTTGGGCAGCGTGTCCAGCTGCGTCGGCAGGCGCGCGGCCACCTGCTGCTGCAGCTGGGTATAGCGGCCCAGCAGCGCCTGCGGGGTGGCGAACTGGAAGTCGCGGTCGCTGCGCATGTTGCGCAGCACCTTCTGCTGCGAACCGCGGATGCGGTTGTCCTTCAGCACCTTGCCAATCTGGTCCTGCAGCGCGGCCACGCGCTGCTCGGCCTGTTCATGGATCTGCTGCGGCGTCAGCGTGCTTGCCGTGGTCTGCACAATGCTCTGGGCGTACCAGGCTTGCCCGTTGGGCAGTGCGGACAGCCCATCGGTGGTGCGGGCCGCCGGCAGGTATTCGGTGGCGATGAAACCGCGCAGGGCGCGGTAGGCCGGCATGATGCGCAACTCGATCATGCGCTTGTACTCGGCGCTGATGCGGGCCTTGTCGGCCTCGGGGAAATCATCGGGCAGGTTGCGCACCGGGGCCCAGAAGATGCTTTCCTCCGCGGTGGGCTTGATCACCGCATCCAGCTGCGGCAGCACTTTTTCCATCAGGTCGCGCGGCTGCACCACGCCCGCCTTCATGCCTTCGCGCATGTTGGCGATGGCCTGGTCGAACAGCGGCGGGATGCCCAGCGAGCGACGCGACCAGGCGTCGTAGTCGGCCACCGTGTTGAACGGTTGCGCCCCGGAGCCCGAGCCGAGGATGGCCATGATGCTGCCGAGGTTGTAGTACTGGCTGATCGGCATCTGCCAGGACGGGTACTTTTCGGCGGCCAACGACATCTGCGCGTCGCGCACGAAGATCTGGTAGCTCAGCAGGTCCTGGCCGGTCAGGCCCTGTGGACCGATCTTCTCGACCTTGCCCAGCCATTCGGTGGTGAAGTCGTGCGACTGCTGGCGCCAGGCGGCCGAGAGGATGTTGGGCAGCTGATCGTTGTGGCTGCCGTCGCCCTGGAAGGTGGCCTGCAGCGGGTTCAACCGCATTGAGGCGTCCCAGTATTCATCGTAGACCCGGTTCAGCTGGTCGGCCGTGCTCAGCTGGCGTACCAGCGGCTTGCGTGCCGGCGCGGCCGGGCGCGCGCGGGGTTTGGCCTTGGGCTTGGCGGCCGGGCGCGTCTGCGCGGCGGTCGGGCGGTTGGCCTTCTTCTTGGCGGCTTCAGCCGGTGGCGCGGCGCTGAAGATCAGCGCGGCGGCAATGGCGAGCGCCAGAGCGCGGGCGGGGTGGGGCATGGAGCACTTCCGTAAATCCTATACAGATCCGGGAGCTTGCCTGATTCGACCGGGCGCAGCCACTGCGTCGTTCAGGTTCGGGTGGGCCGGCCAACGGCCGGCGCTACCGGGTTCAGCGGTCGCCAGCGCGGGTGAACGGCACGCTCTCCGGGGCCACCGCACCGCCGGAAATGATGAAGCTCATGGCCTGGTCCACGGTCCAGTCGGTGGGGGTCAGCAGCTCCACCGGTACGATTTCCAGGTAACCCGAGGTCGGGTTGGGGGTGGTCGGCACGTACACCGCCGCCAGTTCCCGGCCGCTGCCCTGTTCCTTGATCACCCGGGTGACCAGGCCGACCGACTTCATGTCGCGGTGTGGGAAGTCGATCAGCACCACGCGCTGGGTGGTACCCGGCTCGGTCTGCAGCATGTCCAGCAGCTTCTTGGCGCTTTCATAGATGATGCTGGCCAACGGAATGCGCTTGATCACCGCCCCGAACCAGCGCAGCAGGCGTTGGCCGATCACCCGGCGGCTGAGCACGCCCACGCTGAGGATGACCAGCAGGGTGGCACCCAGCCCGATCACGTTCTGCACCCATTCCACCTTGACCCAGCCCAGGTAATGCGGGAACGAGCCGGCAATCTGTTCAGAGAACGGCACCACCAGCGGACTGCTGATGCCTGACAACAGCACGAACACGAACTTGACCACCACCCAGGTCAGCCAGATCGGCAGCAGGGTGAGCAGGCCGGTCAGGAACAGACGCTGCAGGGAGGGGCGCGGAACCAGGTGGGGGGCTTCGATCGACATCGGCGCATTGTAGCGGCCCCGGTGCCCGGATTACGCTGCGCGTGGCCGCCGGATGCGGCTTCGGGGAGGCGATCGCGTCTTCACCCGGCCGATGTGCGGGCGTCCGGCTTGAGTCGCAGGTATACCTGCTTGCGAACGCGCGCCACCACCTCGCCCTGCGCATCGACAACGTCATTGCTGAACCAATGCAGGTGCTTCTGGCCGTCAGCGGTCTCCGCCCGCAGCCCGTCCAGCAGCGCGTCATCCAGCCGGAACTCAGCCACCACCGTACCCCGTCCGGGTTTCAGGAATTCAATCTCACCGGCGCGGTCCCACACGTAGTAGTTGCGCCCCAGGTTCTGCATCACCGTGAGCATCCAGAACGGGTCGGTCATGGCGAACAGGCTGCCGCCGAAATGGGTGCCCACATAGTTGCGGTTCCACGGACGCATGCGCAGTTCCACGCGAACGTAGCGGTAGTCGTCGCTGACATGGGTGACATGGATGCCGGCAAACAGGAACGGCGGCCACAGGTTGATGCCGTGGCGGAACAGGCTGGCCTTCATGGGAAAGGACGGGGTAGGGGAGACCCGGAGAGCCTACCATTCGCTTGCGTATGGTTCAAAGGTTGGCCCGGAGGGGGATCCCTTGTAGGGACGCGCCATGCGCGTCCCCGGGGACTTGGGCGGTTTGGGGCGCTACCCGACGAAGTCGATCACTCGATGTAGCATTGAATGTCGTCGGTGTTGCGTTCGCAGCGAACCTTCTTCAACCCGGAACTTGGAACTTCACCATGGACGGGAATGGAAGCCCATCGCGCACGGTCAATGAACGTGCTGGTGTACACACTGTAGGTTCGCTGGTAGTTGAATCGCGTGATTCCCTCGGCGGGTGCGAAGTCATCACGAGTCTGTTGGATCGGATGATCTCGATCTTGCGCATCCAGATACTCCCATCTGCGAGTGGCGTGATCGAAGAGGAACCTTGCAAGCAGTCCGTCGTCAAATCCAGGGTGTGCGCCGAAGCTCAGGTGGGCGATCATCGTGTTGTCCATATCCACGGTATGGGCAAGTCTCAACAACTTTCCATCGGAATCTGAAGTATCGAGAAAACTCAGCTCAGGGGAGCTTTCAAGAAACCGATGAACAGTCTCCCTCGCGGTTGCGTGGTCTGGGTGGAGCGCCGAAAGATGGTGGCCCCATAGGATGCGTGGTGAACGACCATGCTCCGTGCCGGGTGCGAGTATGGCTACGTAATTGAATTCTGCGCGCATTGAGCCGTCGATCAGTTGATACAGGGCGACCATTCCCTTGAACTGCCGCTGCACCCAGCTCTCAGCCGTAAACGGATTCGCGATCAGATTGTTTCCTGCCTGCGCAATCTCAAATCCCATGATGCTGCGGCTGGCGTAGTCATACACATAATGCCGTCCAACCCCCTGCGCCAGCGCCACGTCCTCCATCTCCGCTGGCGTGCAGTAGTAGCACTTGTAGGCAATGGGGTCTTCTTCGTTCGCAATCGCCTGCATGGGGAGTGCGGCCAGCATCATCCAGAACAGCTTTTTCATCGTATTGCTCCATGTGATCCGCAGTGTGCGGAGTGCGCAGTGGAGCAGCGTGCGTGGCGGGCACGGTATCGGAATTATCCTAAGTCGGGTGTGGTGTTTCTGGGGGCGGTGCGGGGTAAGGGTTTGTGATGGGGGTTGGGGGATTTTTTCGGGTGGGTGCGCGTCGTTAATGAGCCGATCGGGCGCTATCGGTCGTCGTCTTGCGACCGACGCTACCAACGGCGTTACCAGCGGCGTTACCAACGTCGTTACCGACGGCGTTACCAGCAGCGTTACCAGCAGTGTTACCGGTAGCGTTACCAGCAGCGTTACCAGCAGCATTACCGATGGCGTGTTCCATGCGGCGTTGGCGTCGCGTGCATCGCATGTGCCGTGTCAGTAATCGACGATGTCCGTCGCGTAGCCGTCGTTACCGGCGGCGCGGGCGCGTTGCAGGGCGGCTTCCGCGCCCTGCATGACGGCCTTGGGGGTGCTGCTGGCGTCGGGGACGCGTACGTACACGCCCACCGATACCGTCACCGGCGTGGTCTGCCCCAGTTGCACGGGAACGTTCAGTCCGCGCACCCGCGCAATCAGGTCTTCCACCACCTGCAGGGTGCCGTCGCCATTGGTTTCCGGCAGCAGCAGCGCGAAACGGTCAGTGCCCAGGCGCGCGCTGATGTCGTGCGGGCGGCGTGCGTGTGCGGTGAGCTGCGATGCGATGGCGCGCAGCGCGGCGTTGCCTGCGTTCAGACCGTGCAGGTCCACCAGCGTGTTGAAGTGATCCAGTTCCACCAGCACCACGCTGAGGGGGCGCTGTAGCCGCTGTGCGGCACCGTGCTCCTCTTCGAGGTGGTGATCGAAGCGTCGGCGCGTGCCCAGCCGGGTTACCGGATCGATATGGATGAAGCGGCGCCAGTGCAGCGCGCACCAACCCAGCCACGCGGCCAGCGCCGCGCCCATGCTCACGGCGATGGCCATGGGCGCGAACCAGAGAGCGCCCAGCCGCAGCAGCAGGAAGCTGCCAAGCAGCACCGCCGGAATTGCCAGAACCGCCGCAAGGCGTGCGCGCGGCAGGGTCAACAGCAGGCCGAACAGCGCGGTCAGCAGGCCGCTCAGGAATGTCTGCAGCCACGCCGGCATCACGCCGATCACCTTGTTGTCCAGCAGCATGGCGGCGACGTTGGCCTGGTACTCGCTGCCGCTGAGGCCGCGCACCGGGGCGCTTGGGGTGAGCAGCAGCGGCGCTTCGGCGGGCGTGGTCACCCCCACCATGACCAGGCGGCCGCGCAGCACGGTGGGGTCAACCCGGTCTTCCAGCACATCCACGTAGGACACCTGCGGGAACGTGCGCGCCGGGCCGGCAAAACGCACCCGCACCAGATGATTGCGCCGCCATTGCCACGGCGAGGCATTGTCCGGTCCGGGCTCCAGCCGTCCGGGCAGCAGCCCGCGGCGGGCGGCCAGTGCCGCGCCCAGCGCCGGCCAGTGCGGTGACCCGACACCGGCGGTGAGATAAAGACTTCGGCTGATCCCGTCCGGGTCGACCTGCACATCGCTGTGGCCCAGCGTGGTCGCATTGGCCGCGATCATCGGGATGGGCAGCAGTTCTTCGGCCACGCCCGGACGACGGGTGGCCAGCGCGACCACCGGCAGCACTACCTGCCCGTGGCGGCGGATCGCCGCAGACAGTTCGGCGTCCTGGCTGGCGTCGGGGTCGGGTTCGGACAGCAGCAGATCCATCGCCACCCGGGTGCTGCCGGCTTCGGTCAACCGGTCCAGCAGATGGGCATGGGTGGAGCGCGGCCAGGGCAGCGGACCCAGCTGGTTCACGCTGGCGGCGTCGATGGCGATGATCAGCAGGCGCGGGTCGGGCGCATAGGTCCAGTGACCGACCCAGCGGTCATACAGGGACTCGTCCTGCTTCCACAGGACCTGGCCGTGGCTGAGTATGGCGGCCAGCACCCCGGCCAGCACCGCCAGTGCGATGCGCCGGGGCCACGACAGCGGGTGCGGCAAGCGACGTGAACTCACAATCATCTGAGCCCTGATGCACGGGGCCTGGTTCGCGACCCCCATGGTCTGAACCGCACCTCCCCCCGGTGGATCGGGGTGGCTGTCACCCCGCGCCGGCATTATGACCCGGTTGCCGGGCGGGGAAGGGGGCTCACGCCGTTTCCGGCCCGGTTCAGAACAGCAGTGCGGCCATCCGGCGGCGGTAGTTGCCGACCAGGGCGGGGTCGTCAATCACCTTGAAGGCGTCCACCAGCAGCTTGCGCGGCAGGCCGTCGTTGAAGGTCCGGTCGCGTTCGAGCAGCGTGATGAACTGCTCCAGCGCGGCGTCATCCTGGCCGCCCAGCAGCAACTGCACGCCGCGCAGATGGCGGGCCTGCAGGTCGTCGCCATTGGCCGCAATGCGCGCATCAAGGGCCTCCGGCGACGGTGCGTCCTGCAGGGCGCTGGCGAAATCCAGGCGGGCGCGGGCGCGGACGGCGCGTTCGTCAGTGGCCAGGTTGGCCGGCAGCGCGTCGATCAGGGCGCGGGCTTCGGTGGTGCCGCCGGTCTGCAGCAGGGCCAGTGCCAGGTCCAGCTTCAGTGCTTCGTTGTCCGGTTCGGCGGCAATGCTGGCGCGCAGTACGTCCACCTGGGCCTGCGGATCCAGCGGTTCCGGGTCGGCGGCGGCCGCCTCGGCGGCGTCGGCCGGGGTGATGCCGTGCTGGCTCAGGAACTCGCGCAGCTGGCCTTCAGGCAATGCGCCGGGGAAGCCGTCGACCAGCTGGCCGCCCTTGACCAGGAACACGGTCGGCACCGAGCGGATCTGGAAGGCGGCGGCAATCTGCTGCTCCTTGTCCACGTCCACCTTGGCCAGCTGGAAGGCACCGTTGTACTCGGCGGCCAGCTTTTCGAGGATCGGGCCCAAGGTCTTGCAGGGCTCGCACCAGGTGGCCCAGAAGTCGACCAGCACCGGGGTCTGCAGGGACTTCTGCAGAACCTCGGCCTCGAAGGTGGCGGTGGTGGCTTCAAAGACGTGGGTCACTTCGCTCATGGCAGGCAGTTCAACCGGTAAAGATGTCTCCAGTTTATGGTGACGCTAATGGCCCGGCGCAACCCCGGCCTATGCCGTCATGCCGGGCTATAGGCGTGCGTGCCCGGGTGGCAGACAATGGGCACATGCAGACACTTCAACGTTTTGACCCCTGGCTGGGCGCGGTGGGCGCGGGCCTGTTCATCCTGGCAGTGATCGGCTTTGGAGCCGCGCTGCCGGGCTACCTGCCGCTGGGCCATCCAGTGGCGCTGCTGGGCGCCCTGGGCGTACCCCATGCGCTGGCGTTCAACCTGCTCGGCTTCGTGTTGCCCGGGTTGATCGCGGTGGCGGTGGCGCTGCGCCTGCTGGCGCGGGTGCCGCGCACGGCCCCGTGGTCGTTGCGGGTGGGGGGGCAGATGCTGCTGTTGTCGGGTCTGGCCTTTGCGGCTATGGGGCTGCTGCCGCTGGACGCGAGCGATATTGAAAGCCGGGCCAGCCAGTACCACGCCAGCGCGTGGATGGTGTGGGTGCTGGCGTTCGTGCCGGGGGCGGTGTTGTCCGGGCTGGGCGAACGCGGGCTGTCCGGCGGGCAGCGGCTGGCGGCCTTCCATCTGGCCGCAGGTGTGGCCACCGGGCTGGGTGCGCTGGTGCTGCAGATGGTGATGCCGGCCCCTCTGGCGCAGCGCCTGGCGTTCGTGGCCTGGGCGGTGTGGCTGGCAGCGGTGTTGCCGGTGGCCCGACGGTAGCGCCGGGCAAGCCCGGCTGATCGGCCGACATGTAGAGCCGGGCTTGCCCGGCTGCTGTTGGCATCGCGCGTAGAGCAGCCGGGCAAGCCCGGCTCTACGTGTCCGGGACATCGGGTGGGACAGGGCACGACATCCAAGGCATCGTGGGTATTGCGCGTTCCGGCGCGTTACCGGGTCAGGTGCGCCCCCGGCTGTTCTTCACAAATCCTTGATATATCAACAGCCTGACGCCATCGTCTGTGTCGTTTCCGGCACCGATTGGAGCGCTTTGCCGCACTGCGGTACCCTGTGCCGCTTTGCCGCCGCACACGCGTTTCCATGACCAGCGTCGAACCCAACGTTTACGACCCGCAGCAGGTTGAATCCGCCGCCCAGAAGTTCTGGGACGCCACCCGCGCCTTCGAGGTGAACGAGTCTTCGGACAAGCCGAAGTACTACTGCCTCTCGATGCTGCCGTACCCGTCCGGGGCGCTGCACATGGGCCACGTGCGCAACTACACGATTGGCGACGTGATCAGCCGCTACAAGCGCATGACCGGTCACAACGTGCTGCAGCCGATGGGCTGGGACGCGTTCGGGCTGCCGGCCGAAAACGCCGCGATCAAGAACAAGACCGCGCCGGCCAAGTGGACCTACGCCAACATCGAGCACATGCGGGGCCAGTTCAAGGCCATGGGCTACGCGATTGACTGGTCGCGCGAGTTCGCCACCTGCACGCCGGACTACTACGTGCACGAACAGCGCATGTTCACCCGCCTGATGCGCAAGGGCCTGGCCTACCGCCGCAACGCGGTGGTGAACTGGGACCCGATCGACCAGACCGTGCTGGCCAACGAGCAGGTCATCGATGGCCGCGGCTGGCGCTCCGGTGCGCTGGTGGAAAAGCGGGAGATTCCGCAGTGGTTCCTGCGCATCACCGACTACGCCCAGGAACTGCTGGACGGCCTGGACGACCTGCCGGGCTGGCCGGATTCGGTCAAGACCATGCAGCGCAACTGGATCGGCCGCTCCGAAGGGCTGGAAATCCAGTTCGACGTGCGCGATGTCGACGGCAGCGCACTGGACCCGCTGCGGGTGTTCACCACCCGTCCGGACACGGTGATGGGCGTGACCTTTGTCTCCATTGCCGGCGAACACCCGCTGGCGCTGCATGCGGCCAAGTCGAACCCGGCACTGGCCGCGCTGCTGGCTGAAATGAAGCAGGGCGGCGTGTCCGAAGCCGAACTGGAAACCCAGGAAAAGCGCGGCATGGACACCGGTCTGCGCGCGGTACACCCGGTCACGGGCGACACCGTGCCGGTGTGGGTGGCCAACTTCGTGCTGATGGGCTACGGCACCGGCGCGGTCATGGCCGTGCCCGGCCACGACCAGCGCGACAACGAATTCGCCAACAAGTACAACCTGCCGATCCGCCAGGTCATTGCGCTGAAGGCCCCGCGCAAGGATGAGGGGGAATACGACGGCAGCCGCTGGCAGGACTGGTACGGCGACAAGAGCCGCGAAACCGAACTGGTCAATTCGGCCGAGTTCGACGGCCTGGACTTCCAGGGCGCATTCGAAGCCCTGGCCGAGCGTTTCGAGCGCAAGGGCCAGGGCCAGCGCCGCGTGAACTACCGCCTGCGCGACTGGGGCGTGAGCCGCCAGCGCTACTGGGGTTGCCCGATTCCGGTGATCTACTGCCCGAAGTGCGGTGCACTGCCGGTGCCGGAAGAGCAGCTGCCGGTGGTGTTGCCGGAAGACGTCAACTTCGTCGGTACCGGTTCGCCGATCAAGGCCGACCCGGAATGGCGCAAGACCACCTGCCCGGACTGTGGCGGCGCGGCTGAGCGTGAAACCGACACCTTCGACACCTTCATGGAGTCGAGCTGGTACTACGCCCGCTACACCTCGCCGGGTGCCCGCGATGCCGTGGACAAGCGCGGCAACTACTGGCTGCCGGTCGACCAGTACATCGGCGGCATCGAACACGCGATCCTGCACCTGATGTACTTCCGTTTCTTCCACAAGCTGCTGCGTGATGCGCGCATGGTGGACAGCAACGAACCGGCTCAGAACCTGCTGTGCCAGGGCATGGTGATCGCCGACACCTATTTCCGCCAGAACGAAGACGGCTCCAAGGACTGGATCAACCCGGCCGATGTGGACGTGCAGCGCGACGAGCGCGGCCGCATCACGGGTGCCACGTTGATCGCGGACGGCCAGCCGGTGCAGATCGGCGGCACCGAGAAGATGTCCAAGTCCAAAAACAACGGCGTGGACCCGCAGGCCATGGTGGGCAAGTACGGTGCCGACACCGTGCGTCTGTTCTCGATGTTCGCCGCACCGCCGGAACAGTCGCTGGAATGGAACGAAGCCGGCGTGGACGGCATGGCGCGCTTCCTGCGCCGGTTGTGGGCACAGGTGCACAAGCACGCCGCGGACGGCAGCGTGCCGGCGCTGGACGTGGCCGCGCTGAACGCCGAACAGAAGGCGCTGCGCCGCAAGACCCACGAAACCATCGGCAAGGTCAACGACGATTTCGGTCGCCGCCACAGCTTCAACACCGCCATTGCCGCGGTGATGGAGCTGATGAACGCGCTGGCCAAGTTCGACGACAGCTCCGAGCAGGGGCGGGCGGTGCGCCAGGAGGCCCTGCAGGCCACCGTGCTGCTGCTCAACCCGATCACCCCGCATGCCAGCCACGCGCTGTGGCAGGTGCTGGGCAAGGGCGAGTCGCTGCTGGAAGACCAGCGCTTCCCGCAGGCCGACGAGGCCGCGCTGGTGCGCGATGCGGTCACCCTGGCGGTGCAGGTCAACGGCAAGCTGCGTGGCACCATCGAGGTGGCCGCTGACGCCCCGCGTGACCAGATCGAAGCGCTGGGTGTGGCCGAGCCGAACGCGGCGAAGTTCCTGGAAGGCCTGACCGTGCGCAAGATCATCATCGTGCCGGGCAAGATCGTGAACATCGTGGCGGGTTGACCGCACCGCCATGACGTAGAGCCGGGCTTGCCCGGCTGCATCTGGCGCGGTGCCGGCAAGCGGGGCAAGCCCCGCTCTACGTGCCACGTTCACGTGCGCTCGGGCATGGTGTACGGCATCCCTTGCCGGTATCGCCCGGCTCAATCAGACTGTATCCATGACTCGACTCCTGCTTGCCGTTCTGCTCACCCTGACCCTGGCCGGGTGCGGCTTCCATCTGCGCAACAAGCTGATGCTGCCGGCCGACACCGCCGCGGTGCGGGTGGTCTCCACCGCGCCCTACAGTGAACTGGCCAAGCTGCTGCGCCGGGGCCTGCAGGCGTCGGGCGCGGAGCTGGCGGACGAGAACAGCAAGGGGCCGGCAGCACAGTTGCAGGTGCTGTCCGAGCGCTGGGGCGACCTGCCCATTGCCATTGATGCCCAGGGTCGTGCCCAGGAATACAGCCTGCGCTATGCCGTGATCTTCGTGTTCCGTCGCGAGGATGGCAGCGACCTGGTGCCGCAGCAGGTGATCGAACTGTCGCGCGACTACGTGTCGCCGCCGACCGACGCCACCGGTACCACCACCGAACGCGAGATCCTGGCCGACGAACTGCGCCGCGAGATGTCCGCTTCCATCATGCGCCGCATCGACAGCGTGGTGCGCAAGGAACTGGAGCGCGGTCGCGCGCCCAGCCCGGCCGCACCGGCTGCGGTGCCGGCGGCACCGGCCAGCCCGGTCATTCCCCCGCAGGGCTCCTGAGCCGTCCTCGGCTCCGCTCCGCATGGAACTGCGCCCGGAACAACTTGCCAGCCAACCGGCCAGCCAGCCGCTGGCACCGGTGTATCTGATTGCCGGCCCGGAAACCCTGCGCGTGCTCGAAGCGGCCGATGCGATCCGCGCCCGGGCGCGCGCCGACGGGGTCAACGAACGCGAAGTGTTCGACGCCGACGGCCGTGATTTCGACTGGAACCAGCTCGACGGCACCTTCAATGCGCCCAGCCTGTTCAGTGCGCGCCGGCTGGTGGAAGTGCGCCTGCCCAGCGGCAAGCCAGGCAAGGAAGGCAGCGAGGTGATCAGCCAGTTCTGCGCGAACCCCGCGCCGGACGTGATTCTGCTGATCACCTGCAACGAATGGAGCAAAGCGCACCAGACCAAGTGGACCGAAGCCGTCAGCCGCGTCGGTGTGCTGTCGGTGGCCTGGGCGATCAAACCGCATGAGCTGCCCGAATGGATCGAGCGACGCCTGCGCCAGAAAGGGCTGCGTGCCGATCCGGCGGCGGTGCAGCGGCTGGCCGAACGGGTGGAGGGCAACCTGCTGGCCGCAGCGCAGGAGATCGACAAGCTGGCGCTGCTGGCGGAAGGGCAGAGCCTGGACGTGCACACCATGGAATCGCTGGTCGCCGACGCGGCCCGCTACGACGTGTTCCGTCTGCTTGAAGCCACGTTCTCGGGCCAGCCGGCGGCCGTGCTGCGCATGCTGGCCGGCCTGCGCGGCGAGGGCGAGGCGGTGGCCGCGCTGATGCCCATGGTGATCCGCGAGCTGCTGTCCACCGCGGGTCTGGCACGGGTGCAGGCGCGCGGGGGCAACCTGGCCGCCGAAATGAAGAGCCGGGGTATCTGGGAAGCGCGCCAGGCTCCGTTCAAGCGCGCATTGCAGCGGCATCCTGAACCCAAACGCTGGGAGCGCTTCGTGGCCGAAGCCGGGTTGGTCGACCGCATGGCCAAGGGTCGTGCCGACGGCGATGCCTGGCTGGGACTGGAACGGCTGCTGGTAGCGGTGGCCGAGGCCCGTGCGGTGCGTCTGCTGGCCCGCGCCTGATGCCCCTGCGCATCCTCTATGGCGGTACCTTCGACCCGGTGCACCTGGGCCATCTGGCTATTGCGCGTGCCGCGCGTGACCAGCTGCAGGTGGCGGTGCGGCTGCTGCCGGCGGCCGATCCGCCGCACCGTACCCCGCCGGGGGCCAATGCTGAACAGCGTGCGCGGATGCTCGAGCTGGCCATTGGCGACGAGCCGGGACTGCTGCTTGACCGGCGCGAGATCGACCGCGCGCAGCAGCATCCGGGCGTGCCGTCCTACACGGTCGACACCCTGCGGGCGCTGCGTGAGGAACTGGGGCCGCGCCAGCCGCTGGCATGGCTGGTCGGTGCCGACAGCCTGCGCAGCCTGAACCAGTGGCATGAATGGGAGGCACTGTTCGGGCTTTGCCATTTCATCGTGGCCGACCGCATGGGCAGCCCGCTTCAGAGCGGGCTGGCTCCGGCGCTGGCGGTGGCCCTGCACGGGCGTTTCGTCAGCGACGAGCGCGGGCTGTTTGCCGCACCCGCCGGCCGCATCCTGCGTCTGCGCGCACCGCTGCGGGGGGAGTCGGCCACGGCTGTGCGTGATCAGATCGCCCAGGGCGGCGCGTGGCGCACCCTGCTGCCTGAACCGGTTGCCGCCTACATCGCCGACCACCGGCTGTACGGTGCCGGTGCGGCGTGAATACGTTCAGGCCCAAGGCCCCGTATAATCGCGCCAACACTTTTTGAGTTTCCTGCTTTGAGCGACCAGACCCAGCCTCAGACCATCAAGGTCGAACTGCCCCATCCCGCGCCGTCCACCCAGCAGCTGCTGGAATGCGTACGCGCGGCGACCGAAGAGCTGAAGGCCAAGGATGTCGTTGAAATCAACGTCATCGGCAAGTCCAGCGTCGCCGATTACATGGTGATCGCCTCGGGCACTTCCAGCCGTCACGTCAAGTCGATTGCCGATGAAGTGGTCAAGTTCGCCAAGCAGGCCGGCAACATGCCGCTGGGCGTGGAAGGTGAGCGCGAGGCAGAGTGGGTGCTGGTCGACCTGGGCGATGTCATTGTCCACGTGATGCTGCCGCGCGTGCGCGAGTTCTATGCACTGGAACGTCTGTGGACGGTGGGTGACCAGCCGCCGAGCCTGCTCGATGAAGACGGCCAGGACGACGACGAAGACGGTTACGCCGCACGTTGAAAGCCAAACTGATCGCCACCGGTGAACGCGCTCCGTCCTGGGTGGCGCAGGGCTTTGCCGAGTACCAGAAGCGGCTCTCGCACTGGCTGCCATTTGAACTGGTGGAGATCGAACCGGGGCTGCGCGGCAAAGGCCGCGACCCGCGTCGCGCCACCGAGGATGAAGGCAAGCGGGTGATCGCCGCGCTGCCCAAGAATGCCTATGTGGTTGCACTGGATGTTCCGGGCCGCCAGCTCAGTTCCGAGCAGCTGGCGCAGCGCCTGGAGCACTGGCGCAGCCAAGGCCGCGACCTGGCGTTCCTGATCGGCGGGCCGGAAGGGCATTCGCCCGAGGTATCGGCGCTGGCCGATGAGAAATGGTCTATCGGTCCGCTGACCCTGCCGCACATGCTGGTGCGATTGGTCGTCGCCGAGCAGCTGTACCGCGCCGCGGCGATGCTGGCCAATCATCCGTATCACCGCGCCTGACAGAGCGGGCGCGTCACAGGGGTTTCATCCTGTGAAAAACCCGGTTACAATGCGCACCCCGCCCGAATAGCTCAGCCGGTTAGAGCACTTGACTGTTAATCAGGGGGTCGTTGGTTCGAGTCCAACTTCGGGCGCCAAGTTTCAGAGCCTCGCAGCGATGCGAGGCTTTTTTTTGTCTACGCGATTCGTACTTGTTGCGTGTTGACTGGGCGGTAGGGCGGCTATTTTCTTGTCCTCCGAAGAAACCTGGATGACCTCATGGTTACTGTCACCTCACCGCCGCCTTTCCTCTCCCCTTGTTCCCTTCCTGCTGACAATGGTTCGCGGCCGGAAGCTCCTGCGCGGAACCTTGGGCCTGATGATCTGGGCAATGGCCCTGGTCCGGCCACGGAACAATTGCAGGCTGCAAAGGACCAGCTTCAGTTGGCGCGTGAAAAGTTCGCGCAGGCGACTGCCGCGTTGAAAGCATGGAACATGGAACCGGCGCCTATCGACCCTTCGGGCATCCACTGTCAATCGGAGAGGGGGGTGCGGTTGACCGATGAAACGCTACGAACGATGAACGATCTACGGATCGCTGAGTCCCTTGTAATGGTGCACAACGACCTGGGTCGGACGTTCATCTCAGGACTTTGACACCAAGACAAGATAGAGCGGACTGTTAGTCCGCTGCCGCTGGCTTCGTTCGGATTGGCTCCGCGCGTCGGAGTGCCGCCTCAGCCGCGTACAGCAGAAGGCCCGGGCAAGCCCGGGCCTTCTGCGTCACTTACACCTGTTGCATCAGTTGAACGTGTACTTCGCCCCCACCGTGAAGTAGCGGCCAATCGCACCGCTGAAGTGCAGCGGGTTGTAGTTGACGCCACCGTAGGTGGTCGGGTCGAGCGGGGCAATGCGATCAAACACGTTCTGCACCGAGGCATTGAGTTCGAACGCGTCGTTGATGTTCCAGCGCCCGGACAGGTCGAAGGTGGTGAACGAGGAGATCTTTTCCACCGGCGAGCCGTCGGCATAGAACGCCAGGTAGTCGCCACCGCGACGGTCCTTGTTTTCCAGGCTGGAGATGTAGTTCACCACGCCGCTGACGCTCCACGGGCCCTGCTTCCAGGTGGTGCCGAAGTTGACGCGGTCTTCCGGCGTACCAATGCAGTTGGTGACGTCGCAGTTGCCGTGGGTGCCCACGTAATCCACCGTTTCGCCGCCCTCGGTGCGTTCGAACTTCAGCACGTGGCTCCACTGCAGATCCATCTCCAGCTGGCCCGGACCGATGTCGAAGGTCTGGCGGATATCGGTATCGATACCTCGCACCCGCGACGAGTTGGCGTTCACGTAGGCGGTGTTCACCGCAAGAATGGAGCCCGTACCGGGGACGCCGTTGATCAGGTCCGTATCGCGCAGCACGTCGCCGTCGGCAATTGCCTGGGCGGTGCTGCCCTGGGCGATTTCGTTGGTGCGCTTGATCTGCCAGGCATCCACGGTCAGCGAGGTGCTGGAGGTCGGCTGCAGCACGATGCCCACCGAGTAGCTCTTGGACTCTTCCGGCTTCAAGTCCGGGTTCGGGCTGGTGATGATCGCCACCGGGCGTGCGCCGCAGTTGGTGGTGGTCGGGTCCGCGGCGCAGCGCACCGGGTCGCGGGCGGTGGAAAACGCCGCCAGGCCGCCGTCGCCGTTCTCGGCCGGGTTCGGTGCACGGAAGCCTTCGGCATACGTGGCGCGCAGGGCGATCCAGTCCACCGGCGTCCACTTCACGCCCAGCTTCGGCGTGGCCTTGCCCTCACCGCTCTCGTACTTGTCATAGCGGACTGCGCCGGTCAGCTCCAGCTGCTCCAGCACCGGTGCGGACAATTCCACGTAGCCGGCGTACACGTTCTGGGTGCCGTCGTAGGCCGAATAGCCCAGGCCGATGATGTCACCCTCGTCGGTGTAGGTCTGCGGGGTCAGGCTGTTGCTGGTCTTGCGCCACTCGGTACCCAGTGCCAGGCCGAGCGGGCCGCCCTTCAGGTCGGCCAGGCTGCGCGACACGGTGAAGTCGAACATGTCCAGGCTGGATTTGGCGCGTGCGCTGATGGTGGGCGAGATGTAGTCGTACAGCGCCTGTGAGTTCAGTCCGGCGTCGTCGCCAATACGCCACACACCGCCGGCGCAGTTCGGGTCACCCAGCGCGCACTGCACCGCGCTGTAACGCAGGAAACCGGTACGCACGTTGGTTAGGTCGGTGCCCGAATGCAGGTAGGCGGTGTCATAGCTCCACTCGCCCCAGTTGCCCTTCACACCCACCAGGAAGCGGTTGAACTCGTTGGTGTTCTCGGTCACACGCGGGCCCACGTCCCAGGCCGAATAACGCAGGCGCGATTCCTGGCCCGGAATCGGATTGTCCGGATGGGTGGGCGAAAGCACCACCGCGCCATCACCACTACTGGCGTTGCGCGGACCTCCCGGGAAACCCCAGCTGCCGGACACACCCGACGGCGTGTTGCTGAAGGTGGTTTCCTTCTTGGAGTAGCCGATCTCGGTGTAGATCTCACCGCCCTCGCCGAACGCGAAGCTGGCGCGGCCGAACACGTTGACGTACTCCTCCTTCGGGCTCAGGTCACGGTACAGCTGTGCCGGATTCCACAGGCAGCCGTCCTGGGCGATGGAGGCGTCGGTCTGGCCGGGAATGGTGGTGAGACCCTGGCAGCCGGGCAGCGGAACCAGGAAGGCGGGGTCTTCGTCGGTCACGGCGCGATCGTCGAACACCGAACCGTTCGGGCCGGCACCGCCACTGGTGCCGCCACTGAGGAACGCGCCGCCGAGGAACTGCGAGTCCTGCGCGGAAATGCCCCAGCGACGCAGGTCGCCGGTGCCGATCCACTTGCGGTTCTTGCGGTCGCTGATCTTGATCGCGTCGGTCTTGCCGACGTCCACGCTGACGAACGCATTCCAGCCGTCTTCCACCAGGTTGCCGGTACCGATGGTCAACGTCGCCTTCTTGGCGTCGCCGTCACCGTCTTCGGACATGCCGTAGGAGCCGCGCAGGATGCCGCCTTCGAAATCGCTGCGCAGGATGATGTTGACCACGCCGGCAATGGCGTCCGAACCGTAGATCGCCGATGCACCGTCCTTCAGCACTTCCACGCGCTCCACGGCGTCCAGCGGAATGGTGCTCAGGTCGGTGAACACCTTCTGGCCATCATCGGCCAGGCCATAGGTCGCCATGCGGCGGCCGTTCAACAGCACCAGGGTGGAGCCGGCACCCAGGCCGCGCAGCGAGATGCCCGCGCCGCCGCCGGCAAAGCCGTTGCCGAAGGTCTTGGGAATGGAGCCTGCGCCGTCGGAGGTCAGCGTCTGCAGGTATTCGGCCACGGTGGTTTTACCGCTGCGGTCGATTTCCTGGCGCGTCACCACCTGCACGGGCGAGGGAGTTTCGGTGTTTGTACGGGGGATGTTGGAGCCGGTGACCGTGATGCGGTCAAGATTGGTGGCCTGATCCTGGGCCATGGCCGTCGACGACGCCAGGGCACCGCTCAGAAGGAGCAGGCCGCCGGTAAGCGCGACGGATACGGAGTGAGCCAGATTGTTGCGGCGGCCAAGGGTGGGCCGTTGGATCGGGTGTTTCACAGCTTCTCTCCTGACGGGGAACCATCGAAGTCGGTTGATCGCACTGGGATCAGTGGCGACCGCGCAAATCTATGTTTCCCGCAGGTGACGCAGCCGTGAAAAATTGCTTAATTGGCAGCGCTTTCTGATGTGTGTCACAAAGCCGGAGCGCGCTGCTTGCGCGCCCCGGTACCCAACCTGTACAGACACGCCGCGCGTGTCTCAATTGTTCAATCCGGCAGCGAGAACGTGACCGGCACCAGGCCCTCTGCGGCTACGGTCTGCCCGTTCACCTGGGCTGGCACGAAGCGCCAGTGACGCAGGATCTGCTGCCGCGCCGCGTTGTCCAGTGCACGCGAGCCGCTGCTGCGTTCGATCACCACGCTGGAGGCCTTGCCGTCGGCCTCGACACGCACACGCAGTGTCACCGTGCCCTGTTCGTTGGCGCGGATCGCGGCGGTGGGGTAGGTCGGCGGCGGTGCGGTGCGGTACTGCAGCTGCACGCCGGTCGGCATGGCCGGGGCCGGATCGACCGGGGCCAGGGACGGGGCCTGGGTATCGGCGGCGGGCAGTGGCGGTACCGCCAGCGCGTCGCTGGCGTCGGCGGTGGGGGGCGGCAGCGGGGCGACACGCGGCACCGGGGTCGAGGTTGCCGGGGTGATCGGCTTGGGTTCTTCCTTGCGGATGATGACCGGCGGCGTCGGCGGTTCGGGTTGCGCTTCAAAGAACGTGATCGGCGTGCGTTCGCGCGGCAGTGGGGCGGCCACATAGGTGGCGGGAATCAACAACAGCAGAAAGGCCAGCGCGTGCACTGCGATGGCGGTGCTCCAACCGAGCACGCGGGACGCTTCGATCTGCTGGGGTACAACGCGGGGATGGGTCCGGACCATGCTCGACTCTCCTTGCCAGATGTGCGGGAACATCAACGTTGCGGCGCGGCCGCGGGGGCCGCGCAATGACAGGAATACTGGAGTGGCGCGTCCGCCGGAAGACAGGGGCAGACGCAGCGTTTGGCTGCCAGTCATGGTTTCCGGTTGACCGGGAAACGTCGTCGGCGCTTAACGCCCCAGATCGAACACCACGTCCAGATTCACCGACACGCTCGATTCACCCGGCGACACCGGCGTGGACATGTCAGCCGCCATCGGTGCGGCCGCCGCACGCATCATCACCGGGCGGAAATTGCCGCCGCCGCTTTCGGAGATGCTCACGATGCGACGCACCCGCAGCCCCAGCGCCTTGGCATAGGTGTCGGCGCGGGCCTGGGCCTTCTTCAGCGCGGCCAGGCGGGCTTCGTCATACACCGGCTCAGGCTGGTCGATCTCGAACTGCGGGCCGTTGATCTGGTTTGCGCCCTGCGCGGCCAGGGCATCGAGGACCTTGCCCAGCTTGGCGATGTCGCGCACCTTCAGGCTGACCGTGTTGCTGGCCTGGTAGCCGGTGATCTTCGGGGCCTCGTTCTCGGCATAGCGATACTGCGGGCTGAGGTTGACCCCGCTGGTCTGCACGTCGCGCTCGGCAATGCCGGCGGCCTTGATCGCGGCCAGCACCTTGGTCATCTGCTCGGCGTTCTGGCGCATGGCGGTATTGCCATCCGCGGCCTGGGTGACCACGCCGGCCGACAGGGTGGCCACGTCGGGTACGCGCTTGGCCTCGGCGTTGGCTGACACGTTGAGCAGGGTGCCGTCGATCGGGGCGGCAATGGCCGGGGCGGACTGGGCGTGGGCGGTCATGGTGGCTCCCATGGCAAGGGACAGGGCGAGCATCAGCGGGGACAGGGTCAAGCGGCGCATAACATCTCCTTGTGAAGGCGTTGAGGTTGGTGTCGGAGCGATGAACGTCTGGTGAGGTCAGGAGGGGTTGAAGGATTTTTGGTCGCGTTGTGCGCGATTCAGACAGCGGCCGCAGGTTATCCTTCCACGATGCTTTATCTTGCCTCCCGTTCGCCCCGACGAACCGAATTGTTGTCTCGACTGGACCGGCCGTTCCGCGCGCTGGACCTGGATGTGCCCGAAGTCCGCGCGCCCGCCGAGGCCGCCCTGGACTACGTGCAGCGCGTGGCCGCCGACAAGGCCCGCGCCGGCCTGGCCCGGGTCGCCGCCGATCCCGACGCGGTGGTGCTGGGCTCGGACACCGAAGTGATCCTGGACGGGGAGGTATTCGGCAAGCCGGCCGATGCCGCCGATGCCGCCGCCATGCTGCGCCGGCTGTCCGGCCGCACCCACCAGGTCGCCACGGCCGTGGCGCTGGTCGCCGCCGGTCGCCAGCAGAGCGTGCTGGTGGTGTCGGAGGTCACCTTCATGGACTGGAGCGAGGCTGCCATTGCCGCCTACGTGGCCAGCGGCGAGCCGATGGGCAAGGCCGGTGCCTATGCCATCCAGGGCGGGGCCGAGCGTTACATCCGCCATCTGGCGGGAAGCTACTCGGGTGTGATGGGATTGCCCCTGCAACAGACCGAACAATTGCTGCTGGCGTTTGAACCGAAGGGAGTCGCCCATGTCTGAGGAAATCCTGGTCAACGTCACCCCCCGCGAAACCCGCGTGGCGGTCATCGAAAACGGCATGCTGCAGGAACTGCACATCGAGCGCGGCTGGCGTCGCGGGGTGGTGGGCAACATCTACAAGGGCAAGGTGCAACGGGTGATGCCGGGCATGCAGGCCGCCTTCGTTGAAGTCGGGCTGGAGCGCGCGGCCTTCCTGCACGCCAACGACGTGGTGCGTCCGGCCCCGGTTGCCAGTGCCGACACCGAAGGCACCACCCTGCCGCCGCCGGCCTCGGTGCCGATCGTCGAGTTGCTGCGCGACGGCCAGGACATCGTGGTGCAGGTGGTGAAAGACCCGATCGGCACCAAGGGCGCGCGCCTGACCACCCAGATCAGCATTCCTTCGCGCTACATGGTGCTGCTGCCGCAGTCGAAGGTGGTGGGCGTGTCGGCACGGATCGAAGACGAGGCCGAGCGCGCGCGCCTGAAGACCCTGGTCACTGAACTGTCGGCGCAGCACGGCGGCTATGGCTACATCGTGCGCACCAATGCCGAAGGCCAGCCGGCCGAGGCCATCGCCGAGGACATCGCCTACCTGTCGCGGGTCTGGAACGTGGTCGAGCGGCGCGGGCGCGAAGCGGCACCGTGCAGCGTGATCTATGAAGACCTGAGCCTGCCGCTGCGCTCGGTCCGTGACCTGATCCGCAAGGACGTGGACAAGGTGAAGGTGGACTCCAAGGAAACTTTCGCCCAGCTGCAGGCCTTCGTCGCCAAGTACATGCCGGTGCTGGCCGAGAAACTCGAGCTTTACAGCGGCGACCGTCCGATCTTCGACATGTTCGGGGTGGAGGACGAAATCGGCCGCGCGCTGGACAAGCAGGTGCCGCTCAAGTCCGGCGGCTACCTGGTGATCGACCAGACCGAGGCGATGACCACCATCGACGTCAATACCGGGTCGTTCCTGGGCCAGCGCAACCTCGAGGAAACGGTGTTCCGCACCAACCTGGAAGCGGCGCAGGCGGTGGCGCGCCAGCTGCGGCTGCGCAACCTGGGCGGCATCATCATCATCGACTTCATCGACATGGACGACGCCGAGCACCGCCGCCAGGTGCTGCGCACGCTGGAGAAGGCGCTGGCCCGCGACCATGCCAAGACCACGGTGTACGATTTCTCGCCGCTGGGCCTGGTGGAAATGACCCGCAAGCGCACCGTGGAAAGCCTGGAGCGGCAGCTGTCGGAAACCTGCCCGCAGTGCAGTGGTCGCGGCAGCATCAAGACCACCGAAACGGTCACCTACGAAATCTTCCGTGAGATCACCCGCGCGGTGCGCCAGTTCGACGCGGCGCGCCTGCTGGTGATCGCCTCCAGCAAGGTGGTGGCGCGCATCACCGATGAGGAATCCGCCGCGGTAGCCGAGCTGGAGGAATTCCTCGGCAAGTCGATCCGGTTCCAGGCCGACGAGCAGTACCTGCAGGAGCAGTTTGATGTCGTGCTGCTCTGATCTTCACGCACAGGCACGCCGTGGCGTGCCGGCGGGTCGATGACCACGCCGCTGCGACTGCGGCTGCGAAGGATCCGCCGCCATGCTGTCTACGCGCTGGCCATCGTGCTGGTGGGCGTTGCCGTGCTGGTGGGCACGGTCAGCCAGCTGCTGCCATTGGCCGAGCGGCACCCCGACAAGGTTGCTGCCTGGCTGAGCGCGCGCGCCGGCCAGCCGGTGCGTTTCGACCAGCTGGACACCCGCTGGACCCGACGCGGGCCGCTGCTGGCCTTGCAGGGGCTGCGCATCGGCGAAGGGCAGGGGTTGCGCATTGGCGAAGCCGAAGTGCTGGTGTCGATGTATGCCGGCCTGCTGCCCGGCCATTCGTTGACCGAGCTGCGCCTGCGCGGACTGGCGCTGGAACTGCAACGGGCCGATGACGGTCGCTGGTCTGTGCAGGGCCTGCCGCAGTCGGGCACCGGTGATCCGTTGGAATCGCTGCGCCGGCTGGGCGAACTGCAGGTGATTGGTGGGCGGCTGACGGTGGATGCGCCGTCGCTGCAGCTGCACACCGAGCTGCCCCGCATCGACCTGCGCCTGCGCGTAAATGGCCAACGGCTGCGCGTGGGCGCGCGCGCCTGGGCCGATGAAAAGGCACAGCCGCTGACCGCGGTGCTGGACTTCGAGCGCAGGCGCGGCGACGGCCAGGTCTGGTTGGGCGCGGACCCGGCTGATTTCAGCGCGTGGTCGTCGCTGCTGCAGTTCGGCGGTGCCCGCCTGCAACAGGGCACCGGCGAATTCAACGCCTGGGTGGACGTGCGCGACTCGCGCCTGGTCATGGTCACGACCGACGCCGACCTGCATGACGTGCAGTTGCAGGGCGCGGTGCTGGCGGACGGCAAGCGCCCGCAGATGACCCTGGAAAACCTGGAGCTGCGCGCGCGCTGGCGCTGGGTCAAGGGCGGCTGGCGCGCCGATGCGTCGCGCCTGCGCATTGGCATGGACGGCCGTGAGCAGACCCTGGACGGGCTGCTGGTGGCCGGCGGCGAGCACCTGGCGCTGGCCGGTGACAACATTGACGCAACGGCGCTGCTGCGAGGGCTGGCCCTGACCGACCGGATCGACCCGGGCCTGCGCAGCTGGCTGCATGCCGCCGCACCGCAGGTGCGGATGACCCGGGTGCGGGTCAGTGGCGAGCGCGCCGGCCGCCTGAGTTTTGAAGGCGACCTGGAAGACATTCGTTTCGCCGCAGCGGGACACGCACCCGGCCTGAGCGGCGTCGGCGGGCACGTCCAGGGCGACGCCGACGGCTTCCGTCTGGACCTGCAGCCCAGCCGGGTCATGCATTTCGACTGGCCTTCCGGGTTCGGCGTGCGCCACGACGTGCGCCTGGCCGGCAGCGTGGTGGGCTGGCGCGACGAAGCCGGTGGCTGGCGGGTCGGCACGCCTGCGCTGAGGGTGCAGGGCACCGATTACGCCGCCGACGTGCGCGGCGGGGTATGGTTCCAGGGAAACGGCACGCGTCCGTGGCTGCAGTTGGCGGCCAAACTGGACGATGTGCCCATGACCGCCGCCAAGCGCTTCTGGATTCACTCCAAGATGAGCAAGGGGGCCACCGACTGGCTGGATGCCGCGCTGGTCTCCGGCCATGTGCGCGGCGGGGTGGGGCTGGTTACCGGTGACCTCGAAGAGTGGCCGTTCGATCAGAACAACGGCCGCTTTGAAGCCACCGGGCACATCGACAACGGCAACATCCGTTTCCAGCACGACTGGCCAACCATGAACAAGGTCGATGCGGACATCGCCTTCATTGGCCCGGGCTTCGAATTGCACGGCCGCGGCGACCTGGCCGGCGTGGCGGTGAACCACTTCGAGGCCGGCATTGCCGATTTCGGCCAGTCCGATCTTTACGTGAAGGCCAGCACCCGCAGTGATGCCAGCGCGCTGCTGGCCATGCTCAAGCAGAGCCCATTGCAGAAGACCTACGGCGATTCCCTCGATGCCCTTACCGCCAAGGGTCCCGCCGTGGTCGACTTCGACCTGCTGCAGCCGCTGCACCACGACGCCGGCCCCGGCCGGCTGCAGGGCTCGGTCGAACTGGCCGGAGCAACGCTCAGCGACAAGCGCTTTGACCTGAGCTTCGACAACATGCACGGCAAGGCCCGCTACAGCAACGACGGCTTCGGGGCCGAGCAGCTGGCCGTGCGCCATCTCGGCCAGGACGGTCAGCTGAGCCTGCGCGCGGGTGGTTTCGTGAAGGATCCGGCGCAGGCGTTCGAATCGGAGCTCAGTGCGTCGCTTGATGCCGGCCTGCTGCTGGACCGCGCGCCTGAGCTGAGCTGGATCAAGCCTTACATCGGAGGCACGTCACGCTGGACCATCGGGGTGACCCTGCCCAAGGTGGCGGCAGGGGCGAAGATCGAGCCGCCTACGCTGTTGACCCTGCATTCGGATCTGGTTGGCACACGGCTGGATCTGCCGGCTCCGCTGGACAAGCCTGCCCCGGTGGCCCTGCCGACCACGGTCAACGCGCAGTTGCCGATGGGGGCCGGTCGGGTCGACGTGGCCTTCGGCCAGCGGTTGGCGCTGGCAGCGCGTACCCACAACAGCCAGACCGGCGTGCAGGTCACCCTGGGCAGCGACCGGGTGGACCGCGATCCGCCGGCCAGCGGACTGGCGGTGAACGGGCGCAGTGGTTCGCTGGATGCACTGGAATGGATCGCGCTGGCACGTTCGCCCGGCGGCGGTGGTGACGACCCGATGCCGCTGCGGCACGTGGACGTGCAGGTCGGGCAGCTGCTGCTGGCCGGCGGCGTGTTCGAACAGACCCGCCTGCAGTTGCGCCCCACGCCCGCCAGCATTGAAGTGCGCATGGATGGCCCCTCGCTGGCTGGAGACCTGAGCGTGCCCAACGCCGATGGGGCTCCCATCGTCGGCCAGCTGGAACGGGTGCACTGGAAGTCGCTGCCGACCCCGGCCAAGCGTCCCGATGACGGGGCCGCGATTGTGCTGCCTGATGACGCCAGTCTGCCGGCGCGGGTCCAGGCCAGCGCCAACGACACCAATCCGGCGAAGATTCCGCCGCTGTCGCTGGATATCGGCGACCTGCAGTTCGGCAAGGCCAAGCTTGGCCAGGCCGTGCTGCGCACCCATCCGTTCGGCAACGGGCTGAGCGTGGACCAGCTGCAGTTCCGCGCGCCCAAGCAGCAGATCGACATCCAGGGCCGATGGCTGGGCATGGGCGCAACCGCCAACACCCAGATGCAGGTGCAGGTGAACAGCGAAGACCTGGGCGGGTTGATGCAGAACCTGGACTACGGCGGCCAGCTGCGCGGCGGTGAAGGTACGCTGCGGCTGGAGGCGGGCTGGCCCGGCGGACCGTCCGACTTCGCGCTGGCGGCGCTGGAGGGGCAGATGCAGGTGCATGCCCGCAACGGCCAGCTGCTGGAACTGGAGCCCGGGGCCGGGCGCGTGCTCGGGCTGCTCAGCGTGACCCAGCTGCCGCGCCGGTTGATGTTCGATTTCCGCGACTTCTTCTCCAAGGGCTTCGCCTTCAACCAGGTCGAAGGCACGCTTGCGTTTGCCGACGGCATGGCCACCACCGACAAGGTGCTGATCGAAGGCCCGGCGGCCAACATCAGCATTCGCGGCCAGACCGACCTGCGTCGCCAGCAGTTCGACCAGACCATCGACGTGAATCCGCGCGCCGGCAACCTGCTGACCGTGGTCGGCGCGGTCGCCGGTGGCCCGGTGGGTGCGGCGGTGGGCGCGGCGGCCAACGCCGTGCTGTCCAAGCCGCTCGGTGAGATCGGGGCCAAGACCTACCGGGTGACCGGCCCCTGGGCCGAGCCCAAGGTCGAGGTGATCGACCGCGACGATGCCCCGCCGCTGCCCCCTGCACCGGCCCCCGCGCCGGTGAAACCGTGATTCTTTTTACCGTGCTGCTTGCGATGGCGGCCCCTGCCCATAGATCAGGACCATGACCGATAACGCACTGACACTTGCCCAGGATCGCCTGCTGCTGCCCGCCGGGCTGGACGCCGGCGGCCTGGAACGCACGTTCGGGACCCTGCTGGGCCCCGGCATTGATTTTGGTGACCTGTACTTCCAGCACGCCCGGCGTGAAAGCTGGAGCGTGGAGGACGGCATCGTCAAGGACGGTGCCCATTCCATCGAGCAGGGCGTGGGCGTGCGCGCCATAGCGGGTGAAAAAACCGGCTTTGCCTATTCCGATGACATCCACAGCGACGCCCTGCTGGCCGCGGCGCAGTCTGCCCGTGCCATTTCCCGCGAAGGTGGGGCGCAGCCGGCCCGCGCCCTGGCCCGTGGCAATGCCCGTGCGCTGTACCCGGCGCTGGACCCCATCGACGGCATGGGCAACGAAGCCAAGGTCGAGGTGCTCAAGCGCCTGGACCGTTACCTGCGCGCGGCCGACCCGCGCGTGCAGCAGGTGATGGTCAGCCTGTCCGGTGGCGTGGATACCGTGCTGATCGCCCGCAGCGATGGCGTCCTGGCCGGCGACATCCGCCCGCTGGTACGGCTGAACGTGCAGGTGATCGTGGAACAGAACGGCCGCCGCGAATCCGGATACGCCGGCGGTGGTGGCCGCTACAGCTACGCCGAACTGTTTGCCGATGGCCGCCCGGAAGCCTTTGCCCGCGAAGCCCTGCGCCAGGCACTGGTGAACCTGGAGGCCATCCCGGCCCCGGCCGGGGTGATGAGCGTGGTGCTGGGCCCCGGTTGGCCCGGCGTGCTGCTGCACGAAGCGGTGGGCCACGGCCTGGAAGGCGACTTCAACCGCAAGGGCACCAGCGTGTACGCCGGCCGCATTGGCGAGCGCGTTGCCGCCCCTGGCGTGACCATCGTCGATGACGGCACCCTTGACGGCCGCCGCGGCTCGCTGAACGTGGACGACGAGGGCCACCCGACCCAGTGCACCACCCTGATCGAGGACGGCATCCTGGTCGGCTACATGCAGGACTCGCTCAACGCCCGCCTGATGGGCGTGGCCCCGACCGGCAACGGCCGGCGTGAGTCGTTCGCGCACATGACCATGCCGCGCATGACCAACACCTACATGCGTGCCGGCCAGCACGACCCGCAGGAGATGATCCGTTCGGTCAAACGTGGCCTGTACGCGGTCAACTTCGGTGGCGGCCAGGTCGACATCACCAGCGGCAAGTATGTGTTCTCGGCCACCGAGGCCTACCTGATCGAAGACGGCAAGGTCACCGCGCCGGTGAAGGGGGCCACCTTGATCGGCAACGGGCCGGAAACCATGCAGAAGGTGCGCATGATCGGCAACGACCTGGCCCTGGATGAAGGCGTAGGCATCTGCGGCAAGGATGGGCAGAGCGTGCCGGTGGGCGTGGGTCAGCCGTCGCTGCTGATCGACGGCATCACCGTGGGCGGTACCCAGGCCTGAGCCCGGGCATGCGCTCAGTCCTCGAAGGAATCGTCGCCGTCTTCGTCGTCCGACGGGGCGGCCTGGGCCGCCTCCAGGCCCAGCGCGGCCGGCAGCATCAGCCCGCGCAGCACCTGGTAGATTTCGCGGAACGCACGCGGCGGCTTGTTCTTCGCTTTCTCGGCCTGGGCGTTGCGCACCAGCGTGCGCAGCTGTTGGCGGTCGGCCTGCGGGTACTCGTCCAGCAGCGCGGCCAGCGCGGCGTCGCCGTTGCTGAGCAGGCGCTCGCGCCAGTCTTCCACCCGGTGCAGCATGGCCACTTCACGGCGCGAGGTTTCGCTGTTGGCGTCCAGCGCGTCGCGGATGGCATCCAGGGTGGACTCCTCTTCGCGGCGCATGTGCTTGGCCAGGTAGGCCAGCTGGCGCTTGTGCGCGATGTGCGCGGTAATGCGCTTGCATTCGGCGATGTGCGGCAGCAGGTCTTCGGGCACCGGCACGCGGGCCAGCTGGGCCGGGGTCAGCGAGACCAGCTTTTCGCCCAGCGCAAGCACGTCCAGCGCGTCACGGCGCTTCTGCTTGCGGCTGCTGTCATGAAATTCACCGGTTTCTTCGTCGCGTCCGCGCATCGTTCTTCTTCCACATCCAATACTGTGCCCCGCGTTGCGCCGGGCACTCACCTGCACAGGATAAAGCATTGAACGTGATCTCCCCTGAAGCCCTGGTCGCCGACGACAGCCTGTCGCGTCTGGAACACCTGGCCGACCTGTCCCAGCAGCTGCTGGACCGGGCCCGCGCGCTGGGGGCCAGCCAGGCCGAAGTGAGCTGCAGTGAAGAGCGCGGCCTGGATGTGAACGTGCGCCTGGGCGAGGTGGAAACGGTGGAATCCACCCGTGACCGCGGCATCGCGGTGACCGTGTACTTCGGCCAGCGCAAGGGCAGTGCCAGCACCGCCGACCTGCAGCCGGCCAGCCTGGAGGCTACGGTGGCCCAGGCCTGTGCGATCGCCCGCCACACCGAGGACGACGCCGCCGCCGGGCTGGCCGACGCGGCGCTGATGGCGCGTGAATTCCCTGACCTGGACGGCTGGCACCCGTGGGCGCTGCAGGCCGACCAGGCGGTTGACCTGGCGCTGGCCTGTGAAGCGGCCGGGCGCGCGGCCGACGCGCGCATCAGCAATTCCGACGGGGCGTCGGCCTCCACCGCCACCAGCCTGTCGGTGTATGCCAACTCGCATGGCTTCATCGGCCGCGACCGCAGCAGCCACCATTCCATCGGCTGCGCGCTGATTGCCGGGCAGGGCGACGGCATGCAGCGCGATGGCTGGTACAGCAGCGCACTGGCGCGGGAAGACCTGCAGGACGCCGCCGCCATCGGCCGGCGTGCGGCCGAGCGCACCGTGGCGCGGCTGCAGCCGCGCTCGATGGCCACCGCGCAGATGCCGGTGCTGTACGCGCCGGAGGTGTCGCGTTCGCTGATTGGCAGCCTGCTTGGCGCAGTGTCGGGCGGCGCGATGTATCGCCGCGCCAGCTTCCTGCTGGACAGCGTGGGTACGCAGATCTTCCCGGACTGGTTCGCCATCGACGAACGCCCGCTGCTGCGCCGCGGCCTGCGCTCCAGTGCCTTCGACGGCGACGGCGTGGCCACGCGCAACTCGGCGCTGGTCGCCGACGGCGTGCTGCAGCGCTATGTGCTGGGTGCCTATTCGGCACGCAAGCTGGGCCTGCAGACCACCGGCAACGCCGGCGGGGTGTACAACCTGCAGGTGCGGCCCAGCGCGGACGCGGGGCTGGTGGAGCTGGCCCGGCAGATGGGCGACGGCCTGCTGGTGACCGAGCTGATGGGGCAGGGGGTGAACGCGGTGACGGGCGATTACTCGCGCGGCGCGGGCGGCTTCCGCGTGGAGAACGGCGAAATCCAGTACCCGGTGGATGGGATCACCATCGCCGGCAACCTCAAGGACATGTTCACCCGGATCGAAGCGGTGGGCAGTGACATCGACCCGCGCTCGCATATCCACGTCGGCTCGATCCTGGTCGGGCGGATGACCGTCGCAGGTAACGATTGACGTAATCCTTGACGTATCCTATGGGCGCTGCCTCGGCAGGCGGGGAGCCTGCCACGCACCACCCATACACTGAACAAGGAGTTTCACGTGAGCGATTTCGAAAACATCACCGCCCCGCCGCCGCCGCCGGTCACCGACGGTCCGGTGCCGAGCGACCAGCGCACCATGGCGCTGGCCGCGCACCTGCTGGGCATCTTCACCTGGTTCATCGGCGCGCTGGTGATCTGGCTGATCAACAAGGATGACCCGACCAAGGCCTTCGTCACCGACCAGGCCAAGGAAGCCCTGAATTTCCAGATCACCATCAGCATCGCCATGGTCATCTGCTTCATCCTGATGTTCGTGCTCATCGGCGGCCTGCTGGCTCCGATCGTCGGCATCCTGAGCCTGGTCTTCTCGATCATCGCGGCAGTGAAGGCCAACAACGGCGAACTGTACCGCTACCCGTTCGCGCTGCGCCTGATCAAGTAATTCCAGTCGCATTGTTTGAACGCACGAACGCCCGGGATTCCCGGGCGTTTTTGTTTGTGCGGGATTGTCGGCATTCGATGCATCGCGCGTCGCCGGGCGTTGCCCGGCTGCTGTCGGTTTTTGGCGAACAGCCTTCGGTTCACGGCGTCCCTGGGTTGGCGGGTCGGGATGGGCGTTCCGGGGGACGCTGCAAGTACGTCCCTGTAAGCTCGGTCGCCGCTTGCACGTGTGCGCAATCCTGCGCACACGGCAAGGCCGGGGTTGGGCTCCTGCCCAACCCGTCGGGCGCATGCGCCCGACCCATGCGGCTCACGCCCCCTCCAGCCCACCCCGACCCACCATCGACAGTGGGTCGGTGGCCATCGAAAATCAAAACCCATTCGCGGCTCCGGTGGGATCGGTCGACAGACGATCGCCGTGAAATCCCCAACATCTGATAACGCATGACCGCGGATCGACATCGCTGTTGATTCGGCATTTCCCAGTGGCCACCGGCCAACTGTCTGGGGCGTGCCGGGGTGGGTTTGCGGGACCGTAGAAAACATGGATGTTTTCTACGAGCCCCCATGGATGGGTTTACGGCGTGTCCCGCAAACCCACCCCGGTGCGCCCGAACACGGAAACCGATGACCGAGGGCTGTTCGCACGAATCCAACAGCAGCCGGGCAGAGCCCGGCTCTACGGAGCGCGTGGGATCAAGTCAGTGATCCCGCTCCACCGCCAACCGACCGAGCGCCCGCAGTGCATCAGCGCGTTCGTCGTAGCCGGCCAGGCTGTCGTGCATGCGCTGGCTCAGTGCGGCCAGCTCGGCCTTGGCTCCGTCCATGCCCAGCAGGGCCGGGAAGGTGGACTTGGCCTGTGCCTGGTCCTTGCCCGCGGTCTTGCCCAGCTGTTCGGAGCTGGCTTCCACGTCCAGGATGTCATCGCGCACCTGGAAGGCCAGGCCCAGCGCGCTGGCGAAATCGTCCAGCTGGTTGAGGTCCGTCTGCGGTGCATCGCCACACAACGCGCCCATGCGTACCGCCGCACGAATCAGCGCGCCGGTCTTCAGCGCGTGCATGTGCTGCAGGTCCGCCAGCGGCTGCAGGTGGCCGGTTGCGTCGATATCCAACGCCTGGCCACCACACATGCCCGCTGCGCCCGACGCATGCGTCAACGCCTGCAGGCAGTGCACCCGCAGCAGTGCGGGCAGCGGTGCATCGGCAAGCAGTCCAAACGCGCGGGTCTGCAGTGCATCGCCGGCCAGGATCGCGGTGGCTTCATCGAAGGCAATGTGCACTGTCGGTCGACCACGACGCAGTGCGTCGTCGTCCATCGCCGGCAGGTCGTCGTGCACCAGCGAATAGGCGTGGATCAGCTCCACCGCCATCGCCGGCGCATCCATCGCATGTTCGTCCGCGCCGAAGATCTGGCCGCTGGCATACACCAGCAACGGCCGCATGCGTTTGCCACCGCCCAGCACCGCGTAACGCATCGCCCGGTGCAGCCCCTGCGGGGCGGCTTCAGGCGAGGGCAGGCTGGCATCGAGCTGGCTTTCAATCCGGTCGCGCCAGCGCGCGAACGTCAGCTCAGCCGTCATGGCTGGGCGGGTCGAACGGTTCAGCCGTTTCCGGGCGGGCCGGGTCGCTGAGCAGGCGTACACGCAGCTCGGCCTGTTCCAGCGCCTGTTGGCACTGGCGGTACAGGCCCACGCCACGTTCGTAGGCGCTGAGCGACTGTTCCAGGCTCATGTCGCCGGTTTCCATCTTCTCCACCAGCTGCTCCAGTTCTTCCAGCGACTGCTCGAAGTGGGCCACGGGGGAGGCGTCAGTAGGGGACTTCTTGGGCATGGCGCAAGTGTGATGCGCCAGCCCTGTGGGGTCAATTCACGCGACGCCCGGCGTCCATTGCAGGCGGGCACCGTGTTCATCCAGCCAATGCTGCAGCGGTGCGGCAATCACCCGATCCCCCGCGGCCAGCAGCGTTTCGCCGTCGTACAACAAGGGCAGCTGGCGTCGCTGCCACGGTGGCAGCCCGCTGTGCTGCAGCAGGTCTTTGAGCGCATGCGAATGCCGGCGGCCCGGCAGATGGATGCGTTCACCGCCGCGCCGCGCGCTCACCTGCACCGGTGTCGCCAGACGGTCGCGGCCGAGCAGTGCCAGTTCGCCGCCGTCGGGCAGGGCCAGCGGGCTGCGCCCCTCCCAGTGCACGCTCCAGTCCAGCGGCAGCGCCAGCGCCGCCGAAAGCAGGTGCAGCTGATTGCGCCAGCGACGAATACGCACGCCCTGCCAGGCAAACTGGGCATCGGCATCATGTGCGGCCGGCAGCAGTTCGCGTTCGATGGCCTTGATGCCGGCGGCCGGCAAGGGCGGCTGCCCACAACTGCGCACCCACTGCCGCAACAGGCGGGCGCGGCGCTCGCGTGGCTGCCGCAGCAGCCGGCTGCAGTCCAGCACGCCCGGTGACAGGATGCAGCGGCGCAGCGCTTCGTGGTCGGCCACCTCCAGCAGGCGCTGCGCCTGTCCTGCCAGTTCGGCGCTCCGCGCAAAACTGGCGTCGGCCTGCGGCCAGCGCTGTGCCAGCAGCGGCATCACATGCAGCCGCAGGAAGTTGCGATCGGCCGCATCGCTGGCATTGCTCGGGTCTTCGATCCAGCGCAGGCCGTGCGCCTGTGCATACGTGCGCAGATCTTCGCGCGGTACCTGCAGCAGTGGACGCCACAGCGACCCGGTCGCAAACGGTGCATGCGCGCGCATGGCCGCCATTCCATCCACGCCGGAGCCGCGCAGGGCCCGCAGCAGGAAGGTTTCGGCCTGGTCGTCGCGGTGATGGGCCAGGGCCAGGTGTTCATGCTCGCGCAGCACCTGGGTGAACGCCTCGCGGCGCGCAGTGCGCGCAGCCGCTTCCAGTCCGCTGCCTGTGTCCCGGGGCACACGGACATGGATGATCCGTAGCGGCAGCGACCACTCGGCGCAGATCGCCTCGCAGTGCGCGGCCCAGCTGTCGGCCCCGTCCTGCAGCCCGTGGTGCACGTGCACTGCGCGCAGGCCGGCCGCGCGCTGCACCGGGGATTGCGCCAGCCAGTGCAGCAGCACGGTGGAATCCAGTCCACCGCTGAAGCCCACCAGCACCGGGGTCGGCAGATCGGGCGGCGGGGGCAGGGGGGCGGTCATCCAGGCAGTATCGGCGGTCGCGGGGACCGCCGCCATCAGAGAATGTGTAGCGCCACGCAGGGCGTGGCGCTACGGGTCAGTCGGCCTTGCGCTCGAAGGCCTTGCCATTGGGCAGTTCCACCGGCACGCCCTGCGTGTCGCAGGTGCCGGCGTCGCACAGGCGCTGGCGCAGGCGCGGGGTGGCCTGCACGATCATGTGATAGATCGTGTTCTGCTCCAGCGTGCCGCGGATCGCCTGGCTGCCCGGGCCGCGTGCCCAGATGCCGACGTCCTCGCCACCGTGGCTCTCGCTCTTCATCGGCACCAGCGCTTCCTGCATGTAGTCCGGATGCTCGGTGTCGACGTGGGTCAGGTCCGGACGCCCCTTGACCGGGTCGAAGCTGCTCGGGCCATGCGGGTAGGTCTTCGGCCCGGCCGGCTGCTGGTTGGTCTGGCCGGTGAACCCGGGGCCGTTGGCATAGCTGAGCGTGGTGTAGGGCAGACCGGTGCCGTCACGGGCCAGGTCCAGTGCGCCGGCACCGTCTTCGCCGCCCTTGTCCTTGACCTTGCCCAGGATCGGATTGCCGCGTGCCGGGTAGCCCACGAAGTTCAGCGTGTGCGAATGATCGGCGGTGACGATGATCAGGGTGTCCTGGTCGGAGGTGGCCTCCGCCGCCGCACGCACCGCGTCGGACATCGCCACGGTGTCGCTCAGGGCGCGGTAGGCGTTGCCGCTGTGGTTGGCGTGGTCGATGCGCGCGCCTTCCACCATCAGCACATAACCTTCGCCGTGGCGGGACAGGTTGGCAATCGCCGCACGGGTCAGGTCGGCCAGGCTCGGTTCGCCGGACGGGTCGTCCTTGCGCTCGATCTCATAGCGCATGTGGTCCGGTTCGAACAGGCCCAGCAGGGCGGGCGCGTTGGCCGCGGCCTTCAGTTGCCCGGCATTCCACACATAGGCACCCTGCGGATGGGCCTGCTTCCATTCATTGACCAGGCTGCGGCCATCCAGGCGCAGACCGACCTTGTCGTCGTACTCCGGATCGGTTTCCTCGATCGTGGTGAACTGCGCGCGACCGCCGCCGAGCGCCACCAGCGGGCCACGTCCGTAGCGCGAAGTCGACAGCAGCTGCTGGGCGATGTCCTGGCAGCCGGCGGCCTTGGCCGCCTCGGTCAGGTCGGTGTCGTTTTCCCAGTTGCGCTCGGGTGAATGCGCGTAGGTCGCGGCCGGCGTGGCATGGGTGAGACGGGCGGTGGAGACCACGCCGGTGGCCATGCCAGCGCTGTCGGCCAGCTGCAGCCAGGTCAGCAGCCCCTTGTTCAGGCTGTCGGCACAATCGCTGCGGGTACCCGCACTGACCCCGATGGCCCCCATGTGCGTCTTCACGCCGGTGGTGATGGCGGTCATGGTGCCGGCCGAATCAGGGGTCTGCGAGTCGGTGTTGTAGGTCTTGCTGAATGCCGTGGCCGGGAAGCGTTCCCACGACAGCAGGTTCTCTTCGCCCGAACTGCCGTTGCGCTGGCCCTCGAAGATGCGCGCCGCCGCCACCGTGGTCAGGCTCATGCCGTCGCCCAGGAACAGGATCACATTCTTCGCCTTGCCGCCCATGGCCCCGTGGCTGGCGGCCTGGGCCGCGCCGTTGCGGTACCACCACTGCGGCGTTTCACCGGCGGGGTGGGCGACAGTGGGTACCTGCACCTGTACGGCAGCAGCGGCAGCAGAGGGGGAGGGCGCGGTGCTGGCGCAGCCGGCCAGCAGGGTGGTGGCCAGGGCGGCGACCAGGGGCGTGAAGCGGGACATGAACGCAGTCATCTCGATGTGAAACGGGCGTTCATTATGCAGAACCCAGAAAGGCACGCCGATGACACGCTGATTCCCCCTGCGGTACCTCGTTCCGGGGAGCGGGTTCAGCTACTGTGACGGGCTGTATCACTCTCCCCTGGAATGCTCATGACGCTGGTCTCTGCGTGGCTGCGGATCCCGTTCTGGCAGCGCGTCCTTGGCGGCTTCGTGCTGGGCGCGCTGGCCGGCTGGCTGCTGGGTCCGGCCGCTGAAACCTGGTTTGGTCCGCTCGGCGACCTGTACGTCACCCTGATCAAGATGATCGCGGTGCCGCTGGTGTTCTTCGCGGTCATCAACGCGATCTCCTCGCTGCACGGGCAGAAGTCGGTGGCGGCCCTGGGGGGGCGCACCTTCCTGTGGTTCATCGGCACCGCCGCACTGGCGGTGTGCGTGGGCCTGGCGGTGGGTACGGTCATGCAGCCGGGCACGGGCAACCTCAGCCTGAGCATGGACCACGGCTACACCCCGCGCGAAGTGCCCAGCGTGGTCAAGGTGGTCATGGACGTGGTGCCGTCCAACGTGTTCTATGCACTGAGTGGCATCGGCACGCGGGTCAATGCCGCGGGTGAGACCGTGCTTGCGGCGGGCCGGGGGTCGATCCTGCCGGTGATCTTCTTTGCCGGTCTGATCGGCTTCGCCATGGTCAAACTCGGCGACAAGGTCGCCGAAGCGCGCAAGCTGACCGGGCAGATGAGCGAGATCATGATCCAGATCACCCGCTTCGTGCTGGAGGTGACCCCGCTGGGTACCTTCGGCCTGATCGCAGGGCTGGTCGGCAGCTATGGGTTCGAGAAGCTGCTGCCGCTGGGCAATTTCGTGCTGGCGCTGTACATCGCCTGTGCCCTGCACATCGTGGTGGTGTACGGCAGCCTGTTGCTGGCGCATGGGCTGAATCCGCTGAAGTTCTTCCGCGGCGCGTCGCCGGGCATGCAGGTCGCCTTTGTCAGTTCGTCCAGCTTCGCCGCAATGCCGGTGGCGATGCGCTCGATCACCCACAACCTGGGCGTGAACAAGGACTACGCCTCGTTCGCGGTGCCGCTGGGTGCCAGCATCAAAATGGACGGGTGCGGTGCGATCTACCCCGCGCTGTGCGCGGTGTTCATCGCCCAGTACACCGGCGTGCCGCTCACCCCGGAACAGTATGTAGTGGTGCTGATCGCCTCGGTGCTGGGCAGCTTCGGCACGGCTGGCGTGCCGGGCACGGCCGTGGTGATGGCCACGGTGGTGCTGAGCGCGGCCAACCTGCCGCTGGAGACCATTGGGTACCTGTATGCCATCGACCGCATCCTCGACATGATGCGCACGATGACGAACGTGACCGGCCAGATGCTGGTGCCGGTGCTGGTGGCCAAGGAAACCGGGCTGCTGGACCAGCAGGTGTACGACAACCCGTCCACCAACCCGGGGGTGGATGAAGCGCCACCGGAGCCGCGTTCCGGCAGCTGACTGCGTGCTGTAACAGGTGTATCGCCGGGTGTAACAGCCGTGATACACCCGGCGTTAAACCGTTGTTATCAAGGCATCAGCACCTCGCCTGCCCGTGTTCAGCCGCTGTGAAGACGGCGCGCGGTGTAACACCGCTGTTGCGCTGAGTGTCACGCGCTTGCGCCCAAACGCCTGCAATTGCAGGCCTTCGGGACTTGGCACGAATGCTGCTCTACCTCTCCCGCATGGTTTCGGGAGATCGCGATGGACAGCGTTGCCGTACGAAGCAGAACCGCACGAAATGCCGCCTGGCTGCTGGCTCTGGCGGTGTTGCTGCCGATGGCCGCGCAGGCCTCGGGCGCACGCACCGGGGTCAAGGCGCAGCCGGGTGAGATCGTCCTGCTGCGCGATGTCTCGGCGCGGCCTGCGTACCGGCCCGCACCGCCCGGGGTCGCACTGATTGCCGACCCCTCGCCGAATCGCGAAGTGTCTGCCGCCCTGGGAACGTCTGGCGGCATGGACGAACTGGGGGATGAAGATTTCGCCTCGATGGGGTCCAACACCGGCGCGGGCACGACGGGGCACTCGCAGACCACCGTGGAACGGGTCACCGGCGGCACGGTCAACGCCACGCTGGGCAACATCACCGAGAACGGGGTGCTTTCCGGCAGCGGGCTGACCAAGACCATGAGCACCCCGATGAGCGCTGTTGGCAACGCCACGCGCGGCATCGGCGATACCGTTCGCGGCGCGTTGTCGCAGTTCCCGATGGGCACCGGCCAGCCTGCAGGTGGGCCCGGCAAATGAATCGCACTGTCGCCTTCCTTGTCGTGGCCGCACTGCTGCCACTGTCTGCCGCCGCGCAGCAGGCAGACGACTACGCGGCGATGTTGAGCTATCTCAACCACAGCCGCATTGACGGCAATGCGCTGCGCAATGCCGACGGCGCGATCACCGTGAACATGGTGTCCGGCGATCTCAACCAGCAGGCCAATCTGCTGGGTATGGCCAGCGGCGAAACATCGGCCATCAACATCAGCGCGCGGCAGCGCCTGGCGGGCAACCGGGTCACCGGTTCGGGTCCGCTGGACGCCAGCGCCAGCATCGGCGGCCAGGCTCTGAACGGAGCCACCGGCGTTGCCATGATCAATCAGGCCAGCGGCATCGGCAACGCGACGGTCAACGTCGTGACAGCCACGCTGGCGCAACAGGGCATACGCGAGTCCGACGACGAGGCCCTCGCGGCTTCGGGGGCACTTGCGTCAGCAGGGGGGCAGGACCTCGCCAACAGCCGCAAAGCGGCTGGTACCCGCAGCGTCGCCGTGGAGGACACGGCATTGCGGGGCTTTGACGGCGTGCTGCAACTCAATCAGATCGCGGGTTCTGGCAACGCCACCGCCAACCAGCTTGGCATCTCCGTGCAGTCCACCCCGTGAGTTGTTTCACCCACCCGATAGTCCGTGATGAGAGAGAGGGCACCATGAATACCACGATGAAAAGGACCGTACTGGCGCTGGCCGTCGCCGTTGCTTCTGCGTCGGTAGCCGCAAACCCCCGCCACAATGGACCGGATATCGATACCCGTATCGATACCCATATCGACACTGACATCCATACCGATATCGACACCAACATCGATACCGATATCGATACCGACATCGATACCAAGATCCGCAACGAATGGGATTCGCGGACCAAGATCCGCAACACCAGCACCACCAACACCAGCAGCAACACCAGCACCGACACCCGCACCGTGAACCATTCGCGGCAGGTAACGGTGAACGAGAACGTACAGAAGAACAGCAACATCCAGGCCGACGAGCGCAAGGAAAAGAACAACCACGGCGTCGACGTGAACCTGGAATCGGACCTGCAGGTTGGTGCTGATGTGCAGTTCCGCGGCCGTCCCACCGTGTCGGGTGACCTGGAAGTCGATTCGGCGGCCATCGCCATCATCGACAACCGCCAGTCGGTCACCAACAACCACGGTGACAACGAACTGCTCGAGAACAATTCCTCGATCAGCGAGAACGTCGCCCAGGGAGCGTCCGGCAACCTCGGCTTCAACACCGCCGCCGGTGACAACAACGCGCAGGACAATGCGGCCTCGCTGTCCGCCGCGGATGCCTCGTTCACCTTCGGCATGTCCGATGCCCAGGTCTACGTGAACCAGTACGGTGCCGGCAACCAGACCTGGAATGACGGCGTGGTCAACAACTCCAGCATCAGCGGCAACGCCTTCCGCAACGCGACCGGCAACATCGGCGTGAACAGCGCGGCCGGCAACAACAACGAGCAGAAGAACGCGCTGGCCGCTTCGGTGTCCACCGCCCGCATGGCCACGGCGAGCATCAGCTCCAACCAGGTCTCCACGGGTAACAGCGTGTCCAACGAAGGCTACGTCAAGCGCATGCAGGACACCACCGAAGTCACCCTGCGTGGCACGGTGCGCGGCGGTACCGCTGCCATCGGCGTCGGCGGTTATCGCGGCAGCGGCAACGCCTACCAGTCGTCCAACTTCTATGCGGACAGCTGGGAAGGCGAGCGTCACACCGGTGGCGATTCGACCGGGCATATCGACTATGACAACCAGTCGCAGGGTGCGGTGCAGAACCCGAACCGTCCGGGCGTCGGCGGTCTGGGCTTCGACACCGAAGAAGAAGGCGTGCTGGCCTTCGGCGAAGTCGGCTATGCCGATCTGCGCGCAAGCCTGAGCGGCACGGTGCAGACCACGCGCTGGGTGGTTGAGCGTGCGGAAAACAACGCCTCGCTGTCCGGTGATGCGTTCCGCAATGCCAGCGGCAACATCGGTGTGAACGTCGCGGCCGGCACCGGCAACCTGCAGGCCAACAGCCTGGCACTGGCCGTGGCCCAGCCGTCCACCGGCACCCCGGGTGGCGGTGGCGGCGAGTAAGCCTGTCCGTTTTCGCAAGCAACACGCGTTGAGCGCAACAAACCCGGTCATCCGCCAATGGCCGGGCTCCCCGGGAGCCCCTGTTCCATCCTCCCCCTTTGGGGCAGGGGCTCCTTCCTTTTCCTGGAGCCACGCCGATGTCGTTCTGCCGTCTGCTCTGCGCGGTACTGCTGTTGCTGCCGATTGCTCGCCTGCATGCGGGTGACGTCGCCTTCAGTGGAGTACTGCCCAATGGCGCCCTGTTTAACCAGCAGGTGGAAAGCATGCAGGAGCGGAAATTCCGCAACCTGGTGCGGCAGCACACCGACTACAGCTGCGGCGCGGCCGCCCTGGCCACCATCCTGCGTTACGCCTACAACCTGGAGGCGAACGAGGCCACCGTGATCGAGGGCATGATGGGGGTCTCCGACCCGGAGCTGGTGCATCAGCGCGGTTTCTCGTTGCTGGACATCAAGCGCTATGTCGAATCGCTGGGCATGCGGGGACGTGGCTACCGCGTCAACGAAGAGCGCCTGCGTTCGCTGCGGGTGCCGGGCCTGGTCCTGATGGATGTGCGCGGTTTCCGCCACTTCGTCGTGCTCAAGCAGGTCCGTGGCGATGTGGTGGACCTGGCCGATCCGATTCTGGGCAACCGCAGCATCACGCTTGACGAATTTCTGCAGTCATGGCCGTCCCGCGCCGTGTTCATCGTGATCGGTAGCGATTTCAATCGCAACACGGTGTTGCTGCAGCCTGGCGAACGCCCCAGTGCGCGTTCGCTGTACGCCCGGCAGGGGCCGATCACCGAAGCGGAACTGGTGGATTTCGGCTTTACCCACGCCGACCTGCTTTAGGAGGCATCATGAACATCACCCCATGGACGCGAAGTGCGGTATTGCTGGCCCTGCTGGGCATGCTACCGGCCTACGCCGCCGACGCCCCGGCCACAGACGGGCAACGCAAGGCGGGCAAGGGACTGAGCGAGATTCCCGATCCCGAGCTGAACCTGATGCGCGGCCGTTACACCGTGAATGGCAACAGCGTGGCCTGGTTCGGCGTCACCATGATTTCGCAGTGGCAGGCCGGCACACAGGCCGCCGAAAGTGCGCTCACACTCGGCATGGACTTCACCCACAGCGCGACGGCACCGAAAGTCAGCTTCACCCCCAGTGTCACCGTGACCGCGGCCGATGCGCCGCTGCCGGCCACACCGGGCCGCAGCGTGGAATCGGCCGGGCTGCAGAACGTGGCCGGTGTGACCCAAGCCATCCAGGTGGCCGGCGACAACAACGTGGCCAGCAACAGCACCCAGCTCACCGTGCGTGAGGGCAGTGCGCCGACCGGGCAGGCCACGTCCGCCGCGCCTGCGGCGACGGCACAGCACGGCGGCGTCAGCGCCGTGGCACAGATGGAGGGCAACAACGCCCAGGTGCAGCTGCAGATCGAAGGCGTCGGTGCGGTCCAGCAATGGATCCGCAACGGCAGCGTCGGCCAGACCATCGCGCTGAGCAGCGACGGCCAGGCGGTCAGCAACCGCATGCAGATCGAACTGGTGCGGCAGACCCTGGCAAGCAATGCGCCGTTGAGCCAGAACGTGGCGCAGGCCATGAACTTGGTGCGCGGCATTGGCATGGGACCCGGTCAGTAACCGGCCGGGTGGGGGGCGTCACCACAACCGTGGAACAAGGCAATGCACACTTACCGCATGACTCCGCTGGCGCTGGCGGCGCTGGCGCTGATCCTCTCTGCCGGTGCACAGGCGCAGACCGCACCGGCCGATGAGGCCGACATCAAGGCGTTGGCCCAGCAGCTGGAAACACTGAAGGCCAACTACGCACAGGAAGTACGCCGCCTGCGCGAACTGGACATGCAGGTGCAGGCCATGCAGGCGCGCCTGTCCGGCAAGACCGGTCCGGCCACCGGTGCGGCCGCACCACCGCCGCCGGCCGTTGCGGCGGCGACCGCGCCGCCCAGCGGCGAAGGATATGCCAGCACGGCTGCCGAAGCGCAGCAGGCCCAACAGGCGTCCAAGCGCAGCGTGGACGACGTGAAGCAGCAGACCGCCACCTTGTTCACGCGTCGCTTCACGCTGGAAAACAGCCTGAGCTACGCACGCTATGACCGCAAGCAGGTGACGTTGAACGGCTTCCTGGCGTTGGACGCCATTTTCCTCGGCAACATCGCCATCGAAAACGTCGAATCGGACACGTTGACCTACAACCTGGCCGCGCGCTGGGGCGTGACGCCTCGCATGACGCTGAACCTGGACGTGCCGTATCTGGCGCGCAAGACGGTGTTCCAGAAGGGCGGTGCCGGTGGTTCGGCTGCGGCCATTGCACAGGAAGAAACGACCGGCAACGGGCTGGGTGACATCAGCCTGAGCGGCAACTTCCGTTTGAACCAGGAGAAAGGGCGCTGGCCGGAAACCGTGCTCAACGTCGGTGTGACCGCGCCGACCGGGCAGGAGCCTTACGGCGTGGACTGGAAAGTACTGGAGCGCGACGAGGACGACTTCATCCGTTTCGCCGTGCCGGGCGACCAGCCCACCGGCAACGGCGTGTGGCAGGCCAGCCTGGGCCTGTCGGCAGTGAAAACGGCGGATCCGGCGATCCTGTTCGCCAACGTCGGCTACATCCATTCCTTCGAACGCAGTTTCGACGACCTGGATGGCAATCCGGACACGGTGAACCCGGGTGACGTGAAGCTGGGCGGCTCGATCTACTTCGGTGCCGGCGTGGCGTTCGCGTTCAACGAGCGCACCAGCCTCAGCATGTCCTTCAGCGACAAGCTCAGCAGCCGCGCTTCCACCCGGTACAAGGGCGGGCAATGGGTCAAAGTGATCGGCAGTGACGCCAATGCAGCCACGCTGAATCTGGGCATCACCTACGCGCTCAACCGCAACACCACGCTGGTGAGTCAGCTGGGGATCGGGCTGACGCCGGATGCGCCGGACTTCACGCTTGCCTTCAGAATTCCGTACATGCTCTGAGGCGCTTCTTCGCTTCGGGGTCATGCGCTACCGGTCGTTGTTTGTTTCAGTGCCGTCGTCTGTCGACCGACGCTACCGTTCGCACGCCGCGCGTAGTGACACGCCATGCGTGTCACCGGTACTCCATCAGCACGCCAAATCGCGCACAGCAGCCAGGCAACGCCCGGCGACAGGGAAAACCCGCACTTCCAGGCTGTCAGCGCAGTTCGGGCAGGGCGAGCTGGTGTTTGCGGCAGAGGCGGTAGACGGTGACCCGCGAGACCTGCATGGTGCGGGCGCAGGCGGTGATGTTGAAGTCGTTCTGGCGCAGCGCACGCAGCAGGGCATCGCGCTCGGCGGCCTGGCGTGCGTCATGCAGCAGGCGCTGCGGCACCTCGATGCCTTCCGGCTCTAGTTCCAGGTCGGCCACCGTGATCAGTTCCGCTTCGCTCACGATGGCCGCGCGCTGCACGCGGTTCAGCAGTTCACGTACGTTGCCCGGCCAGCGGAACTGCTGCATCGCCTGCAGCGCCTCGCCGCTGAAACCCCGCGCACGGGTGACGTGGCGCTGGCGGAAGCTGGCCAGGAAGTGCTCGGCCAGCAGGATGATGTCGCTTCCACGGTCGCGCAGCGCCGGCAACGGCAGGCGCAGCACGTTCAAACGGTAGAACAGGTCGCGGCGGAACTGTCCGCGTTCCACCGCCTGTTCCAGGTCCACGTGCGTGGCCGCGATCACCCGTACGTCCACCGCCAGCGGCTGGTTGCTGCCCACCCGCTCGATGGTGCCTTCCTGCAGTACCCGCAGCAGATTGGTCTGCGCGTCCAGTGGCAGGTCGCCGATCTCGTCCAGGAACACCGTGCCGCCGCTCGCCGTTTCAAACAGACCCAGCCGGCGACTGGCGGCACCCGTGAAGGCACCACGCTCGTGGCCGAACAGTTCCGATTGCACCAGCGCCGCCGGGATCGCCCCGCAGTTCACCGCCAGGAAGGGGCGCGCATGCCGGGACGACAGCGCGTGCAGCGCGTGCGCCGCCAGCTCCTTGCCCGTTCCGGTTTCGCCGGTGACCAGCACCGGCAGTTCCACCGGCGCAAACTTGCGCAGTGCGGCGCGGGTGACCTGCAGCGCCGGACTTTCGCCGATCAGGGCCTGCGCGCCTGAGGGCGGCTGCAGATGTTGTTCAGCGCCCAGTTCCTGCAGCCGCTGCACCAGGCGGGAAACGTCCAGCGGTGCGCTGAAGGTTTCCGTGCAGCAGGCCAGCAGGGGCTGCCACTGCGGATGCACCGCCGCCGCACCCGGTGGCAGGATCGCCAGCACGCGCAGGTGGCGGTGCTGGTCCAGCACCGCCTGCAGATGGGGCAGGTGAGGGGGAGCCACGCTGCGCAGGTCCAGCAGCCCGACCACCAGGTCGTTGCCGCGCATGCCGATCGCCACGGCACCATCGGTCGCCACACCGCGCACCCGCCAGCCTGCGGCCGCCAGGGCCGTGCGCTCTGCTGCCAGGGGTTGCCCAAACCAGATCACACACCGGGCTGGAATTTCAGGGACTGCCGCCATGCGTCACCTTCACGGAAAGGTATCCGGGCGGAGTCTCCTGCTCAGCGCTACCCGGCGTGCCGCCCCACGCCGGAGTCCACCACCGGGCCATGGGAGGGCAGGGTGGGTTGTGAAAAGAACAACGCGGGTTCAACCCGCCAACGGCCATGCGGCAGGCAACGAAAAAGGCCGCTGCGATGCAGCGGCCTTCAGGATTCAGGTGCGAAGCAAACGCCGGTCAGAGTTCGACCCGGCGGGCCTGCATGAACTTGCCGCCCCAGTAGCCGGTGATCAGGCTGTCGACGCGGACGTCCTTGCCGGTGCTCGGGGCATGCAGGAAGCGGCCTTCACCCACATAGATGCCGACGTGGTCGACCCGGCCCTTGCGGCCGAAGAAGACCAGGTCGCCTGCGGCCAGGGCGTTGCGGTCGTTGATCAGCTGGGCTTCGCCATCACGGGCCATTTCGCGCGACACGCGCGGCAACTCGATGCCCAGCGCGGTGCGGAACACATAGCCGACCAGGCCGCTGCAGTCGAAGCCGCTGTCCGGCGAGGTGCCGCCCCAGCGATACGGCGTGCCCAGCAGGGTCATGGCGCGGCGGAGCAGGGACTGGACCTTGCCGTTCTCGGCCGGGTCGGCGGCCACGATGGTGCCGTTGGACGCGTCGTAGTTCGCCAGCAGGCGGCTCAGGTCACCGGCGACCATCGCCGAGCGGTCCATGAGCGGAATGGTGTCATTGGCTGCCAGGTGCGGCAGCAGCGCGGCCAGGGTGGCGCTGGCGGCCGCATCGGTCTTGCTGCGGACCGGTGCCTCAGCCTTGGGCTTGGCAACGGCGGGAACCTCGGTGGCCGGCGTGGCCGGGATCGCAACTGCCTCCGGCGTGGCCGTCGGAGCGGTCTGGGCCCAGGCCGGAACACTGGCCAGGCAGAGGGCGAAAGCGAGAAGAGCGGGGCGGGCGATACGCCGTGGGGTGGCGGTCTGGCCTTGGCACGTCAAGTCGGCTGTCGTCACGCGGCGGTCACTGAATAAAAACGATGGGTGATGATGCCGTGGAAAGCGTGTGATTAGGTACAAATTTCGTTAAATTTTCGTTTAACTAGGCGTGATGCTTGTCACACTTTGCGACCTTTCCCCTGTTCAGCTTAGTGCAGAACGCGTTTCGCGCCAGTGTAGTGGTCCTTCCAGTAGCTGCCGCCCAGCGAGTCCAGGCGGACCGTGCCACCGGTGCTGGGGGCGTGCACGAAGCGCCCTTCGCCCACGTAGATACCCACATGGAAGACATTGCCGCGGTTGCCGAAGAACACCAGGTCGCCAGCCGCCAGGCGCTGGGGATCGATCTTCGGGCCTTGCACGGCGGCGAGGTCACGCGAGGTGCGGGGCAGTTTCAGGTCGACCATCTCGCGGTAGACGTAGGTCACCAGCCCACTGCAGTCGAACCCGGATTCGGGGGTGTTGCCGCCGTAGCGGTAGGGTGTGCCGACCAGACCGATGGCGCGCATCAGCACGGCGTTGGCGGCCTGCGGGTTGTTCGGGGTCACCGTGGGCCAGACCTGGGTCGAGCTCGGCGGTGCGGAAGGGCGGGCGGTTTTTCCGCCGCCACAGGCGGTCAGCAGGGCCAGAACGGCAATCAGCGCCAGATGGGCTGGCAGGCGGGTCAAGCGCGAAACTGGCGTCAGCAGCATGATGTCCGGATAATGCGCGGCCTTGGAAGTCGCCATGATGGCGGCGTAACCGGCGGGCGACAACCCGTCCCACCCGTCTGCCCCGGCAGCCCCAGCACAAGAGTTCCGTATGAAGATCGCAAAAGACAGTGTCGTCCGCTTCCATTACACCGTGGCCGAACAGGGCCAGGACCCGATCGAAAGCTCGAAGGACCGTGAGCCGCTGGCGATCCTGATCGGCCATGGCAACATCATTCCGGGCCTGGAAAACGCCATGATGGACCAGGAAGCCGGTGCCAGCTTCGAGGTTGACGTCAAGGCCGCTGACGCCTACGGCGAGCGCCGCGAAGGCCTGACCCAGCGCGTGCCGAAGAAGCACTTCGGCAATGCCAAGCTGGTCCCGGGCCAGCAGGTCGTGCTGCAGACCAATTTCGGTCCGCGCGCGGTCACCGTTGAAAAGGTCGGCATGAGCGTGGTCGACGTTGACCTGAACCACCCGATGGCCGGCAAGGACCTGCACTTCTCGGTGGAGATCGTGGACGTGCGCGAAGCCCAGGCTGAAGAGCTGGAGCACGGCCACGTGCACGGCGACGGCGGTCACCAGCACTAAGCCGATGCTGCCGGGCAAGCCCGGCACTACGGTGGGTTGCTGAATGTAGAGCCGGGCTTGCCCGGCTGCTTTCTGAATGTAGAGCCGGGCTTGCCCGGCTGCTTTTCGGGTTGCCGGGCAAGCCCGGCACTACCCGCCCCGGTCCCCGAGAGCCCTGTGAACCCAGTAGCTTCTCCCCTGCAGCCGGTTGCCGTCGGCGACCGCATCGAGGTCATCGACATCCTGCGCGGGGTGGCCCTGCTGGGCATCCTGTTGATGAACATGGAGGCGCTGAGCGGTCCGCTGGACCTGGCCTTCACCGGTATCGACCCGCACTGGCAAGGCGCTGACCGCTGGGCGGACGCATTGATCTATGTGCTGGTGCAGGGCAAGTTCTTCACCCTGTTCTCGCTGCTGTTCGGTGCCGGCTTCGCGATCATGGCGCAGCGCGCCGACGCAGCGCGGCGTGACTTCACTCCGTTCTATCTGCGCCGCAGCGCCGGTCTGCTGCTGATCGGGCTGTGCCATGCCCTGCTGGTGTGGTCTGGCGACATCCTGGTGCTGTACGCGCTGATGTCGTTGCCGCTGCTCGCGTTCCGCGAGGCACCGCCCCGCTGGCTGCCCGCGATGGGGGTGCTCACCTATCTGTTTGCATCCGTACTGATGGTCGGCATGGGCCTGCTGGTCGGCATCGCCGCGCAGGCGGATCCGGCCGCCAGCGCCATGGCCGACGCCGCCGCCGCCGGGCAACGGGCAATCGAACTGCAGCGACAGGCGTACGCACACGGCAGTTGGACTGACGCGCTGCTGCAACGTGCGCACGACCTGCGGGTCAACCTGGGCGGCATGCTGGTGGTGGGGCCGGAGGTGCTGGGCATGTTCCTGATCGGGGCCGGGTTTGCCCGCAGCGGCGCGCTCACAACCCCCGAACGGTTTCCGCGCCTGTACGGCTGCCTGCGCTGGGGCGCCTGGCCGGCAGGGCTGGTGCTGATGATCATCAGCGCGTGCTGGGTGCCGTACGTCGCCCCGGGTACGTTCACCCCGGCCAGTGGATTCGCCTACGCCCTGTCATCGGTAGCGTCACTGCTGATGTGCCTGGGCTACCTGGCGTGGATCGTGCATGCACGCGCGCATCTGCACTGGCTGGCACCGATGGGACGCATGGCGCTCACCCAGTACATTGTGCAGTCGCTGGTGGGCACCTGGGTGTTTTACGGCTACGGGCTGGGGGCATTCGAAAGCCTGCCACGGCTGTGGCAGATTCCTTTCGCACTGGGGTTGTTCGCGCTGCAGGTGCTGTTCGCACACGCCTGGCTGCGGCATTTCCGTTTCGGTCCGTTGGAATGGGTATGGCGTGGGATGACCTATGGGCGCTGGCCGCCGTTGCGTCGCACCGCTGGCACGCACTGATGCACACACTCACGCCGGGCGTGCCCCGACCCATGGCATGCTGCCCGCGCCATTTCTGGTTGGATCTGTTCGATGAGCATGCAATACGACTATGACCTGATCGTGCTGGGCGGCGGCTCCGGTGGTCTTGCCGCCGCGTTCCGCGCCGCCCAGCATGGCTGCCGCGTGGCCATCCTCGAGCCCGGCGAACTCGGCGGCACCTGCGTCAACGTGGGCTGCGTACCGAAGAAGGCGATGTGGCTGGCGGCCGATCTCTCCGAGCGGATCGGGCTGGCAGCGGCGCTGGGGTTCGAGGTGCCGGCTCGTCCTGCGCTGGACTGGAAGGAACTGGTGGTGCACCGGCAGGCGTACATCGCCAACATCCACACCAGTTACCTCAAGCGCCTCAACGACAATGGCGTGGTCCGCGTGCCGCGTAAAGGCCGCCTGATCGACGCGCACACCGTGGAGTGCAGCGACGGCATCCGCATCAGCGGCGCGCACATTCTGATCGCCACCGGTGCGCATCCGCAGCGTCCGGACATTCCTGGCGCCGAGCTCGGCAAGGTATCGGACGATTTCTTCCATCTGTGCAGCGCGCCGGAACAGGTGGCGATTGTCGGCGGTGGTTACATCGCGGTGGAACTGGCCGGCCTGCTGCAGGCGCTGGGCAGCCGGGTGACGTTGCTGGTCCGGGGCGACCGTCTGCTCGAGCGCTTCGATGCCGAACTGACCGCGCAGCTGGCCGACAACCTGTGCCACCAGGGCGTCAAGGTGCATTTCAATTACCGTCTGCGTGAACTGCGCCGTGACGGCGACGCAGTGGTCGCGTATGGCCACGACGGCCCAGGCGATGGCCGTTTCGACGAGGTGTTCTTCGCGACCGGTCGCCGTGGCAACAGTGCCGGCCTGGGGCTGGAAGCGTTGGGCGTCGTGGTCGGCGACAAGGGCGAGGTCGACGTCGATGCCTGGCAGACCACCGCCGTGCCCAGCGTGCACGCAGTGGGCGATATTGCCGGCAAGGTCGGGTTGACCCCGGTGGCCATTGCCGCTGCGCGCAAGCTGATGGACCGGCTGTTCGGCGGCCAGCCGCACGCGAAAATGGATTACGAGAACGTGGCCAGCGTGGTGTTCTCGCATCCGGCGCTGGGCGCGGTCGGGCTGACCGAGGAAGAGGCGCGTGCGCGCTTTGATGATGTCCGCGTGTACCGCAGCAACTTCCGCCCGATGCTCCAGGCCTTGGCCAACGGCAGTCAGCGCAGCCTGTTCAAGCTGGTCTGCGCCGGCCCGGATGAGCGCGTGGTCGGCGTCCATCTGCTCGGTGACGGAGCCGACGAAATCCTGCAGGGGTTCGCCGTGGCGGTGAAGATGGGGGCCACCAAATCGTGCTTCGACGATACCGTGGCCATCCATCCGACGAGTGCGGAAGAAGTCGTGTTGATGCGATGACCCCGGTCGCCACTTCCTCTCCCCGCATTGCGGCCTCCGGCATCGCCCTGGCGGCCATCGGCGCGATCACCGCGTCCGGCAAGGCGGTGATCGTCAAACTTGGCTACCGCCAGGGCGTGGACGCGACCACGCTGCTGGCGCTGCGCATGCTGATGGCGTTTCCGCTGTTCGCGCTGCTGGCGGTGTGGTCGGCGCGCCGCGCCACGGCGCTGTCCTGGGCCGATCGTGGCCGCGTGCTGTGGTTGGGCTTTACCGGTTACTACCTGTCCAGCCTGCTGGATTTCCAGGGGCTGCAGTACATCAGCGTGACCCTGGAACGACTGATCCTGTATCTCAATCCGACCCTGGTGCTGCTGATCAGCCTGGTGCTGCTGAAGAAGAAGCCCGGGCGCTGGCAGGTGGCGGCGCTGGTGCTCAGTTATCTGGGCGTGCTGCTGGCCTTTGGCCACGACCTGCAGCTGGAGGGCGGGCGCATCCTGCTGGGCAGCGCACTGGTGTTCGGCAGCGCGCTGAGTTACGCGCTTTACCTGTTCGGCAGTGGGCAGGTGGTGGCGCGCATCGGGGCCATCCGCCTGACCGCCTATGCCAGCTGCGTGGCCTGTGTGCTGTGCGTGCTGCATTTTGCCGTGCTGCATCCGCTGCCCGCGCTGTTGCAGGCCCCGGTGCCGGTGTACTGGCTGTCGTTGATCAACGCGACGGTCTGCACCGTGCTGCCGGTGGCGGCGATCATGCTGGCGGTGAAGCGCATCGGCTCGTCGTTGGCCGCGCAGGTCGGTATGCTCGGCCCGGTATCCACCATCGTGATGAGTCTATGGCTGCTCGACGAACCCATGGGCCCCTGGCAGATTCTGGGGACCGCGCTGGTGCTGGTCGGCGTACTGCTGGTCAGCCGCGCACGCGCGTGAAGCCGACTGCCGCGGCTGAAGAGGACACCGCCGCCCAGGCCCGCGAGCGCATTCTGGCGGTGATCCGCGCCATCCCGCGCGGGCAGGTGATGGGCTACGGCCAGGTTGCGGCGAAGGCCGGCCTGCCCGGGCGTGCACGGCTGACTGCGCGCGTGCTGGGCATGAATGACGACCCCGAACTGCCCTGGCATCGGGTGCTGCGTTCGGACGGGCGCATCGCCATGCCGGAGGGCTCGCGCGGCTGGCGCGAGCAGAACCAGCGGCTGCGGGCCGAAGGTGTGGTGATGGAGGGCGGGCGGGTCAAGCACATGCCACGTGGTGGCGGAGATGACCTGGATGCGGCGGTGTGGGGGCCGGGTTGAGCGATTATGATGGGGGCGGTTCCAAAGGATGCCTCCATGTTTCCGCGACTGCCCACTGTCACCAAGGCCCTGCTGATCGCCAACGCGGTGCTGTTCCTGCTGCAGCAGCCGTTCCTGCTCGGCTACGGCACGTTCGAGCCGTTCATGCTGCAGCCGCTGCGCAGCTTCGACCCGTTCTCGCCCGGCGGTAACTTCCAGCCCTGGCAGTTGCTGACCTACGGGTTCCTGCACGGCAACCTGATGCACCTGCTGTTCAACATGCTGGCGCTCTTCATGTTCGGTTCGCCGCTGGAACAGACCTGGGGCGAGAAGCGCTTTCTGATTTTCTACCTGGTCTGCGTGGCGGGCGCCGGCCTGTGTCAGCTGGCGGTCGGCGCGATGATGGTCGACCCGGCTCCGGTGCTGGGTGCCTCGGGGGGTGTGTTTGGTCTGTTGTTGGCGTACGGCATGCTGTTCCCGAACCAGCGGGTGATGCTGCTGTTCCCGCCGATTCCGATGAAGGCGCGCACCTTCGTGATCGTGATCGGCCTGACCGAACTGGTGTTTGGCGCGACCAGCTGGCAGCCGGGCATCGCGCATTTCGCGCATCTGGGCGGCATGCTGTTCGGCTGGCTGCTGATCCGTTACTGGCGCGGGCAGCCGCCGTTCACGCGCCGACCGCCGGGCGGCGGGCCGCCGAAGCGGCCGAACCATCTGCGCAGCGTCAAGTGAGCTGATACTCGAAATGGGCACCCTGTGGTGCCCATTTCTTTGTCGAACATGAACAACGGACCTTCATGAAGATTCTCATCCTGGGTGGCTACGGCGTTTTCGGAGGCCGCCTGGCGCGGCTGCTCGCAGACCTCAACGGGCTCGAACTGCTGGTCTGCGGGCGCAATCTTTCCGCCGCCGAAGCCTTTTGTGCGTCCTATGTGGGGGGCCCCCACGTGCGCCCGCTTCGCATCGAACGCGCCAGCATCGCCACCGCGCTCGACCGCGAGCGCCCGGACCTGGTCGTGGACGCCTCCGGGCCGTTCCAGGACTATGGCGACAACGGCTACAGCGTCATTGAAGCCTGCATTGCCGCACGCATCGATTACCTTGACTTCGCCGACGCCGCCGATTTCGTCTTTGGTGTTTCGCGGTTCGATGCTGCCGCCAAAGCCGCGGGCATCTTCGTACTCTCGGGCGTCAGCAGCTTCCCGGTCCTTACCGCCGCGGTACTGCGCGAGATGGCGAAGACCATGGAGGTGGGTTCGGTCGAGGGCGGCATTGCGCCGTCTCCCTATGCCGGCATCGGCCTGAACGTCATGCGCGCGGTGGTCGGCTACGCCGGTTCGCCGGTGAAGCTGCAGCGCGACGGCCGCGCGGGGCAGGGTATCGGGCTGGCCGAAAGCCGGCGCTTCACCGTCGCCGTACCGGGCCGCCTGCCGCTGCGCAACCTGCACTTCTCGCTGGTGGATGTGCCCGATCTGCAGGTGCTGCCGCCAGAGCATCCCACCCTGACCGACATCTGGATGGGCGCGGGGCCGGTGCCGGAGGTTCTGCACCGGGTGCTGAATCTGCTGGCCAAGGCGCGTGCACGCTTCCATCTGCCGTCGCTGGAGCCGCTGTCGCCGCTGTTCTACCGGGTGTTGAACCTGATGAAGTTCGGCGAGCACCGCGGCGGCATGTATGTCCGTGCACGCGGCCAACATGCAGGTACGCCGGTGGAACTGAGCTGGCATCTGCTGGCTGAGGGCGATGACGGTCCGTACATTCCGTCAATGGCCATCGAGGCGGTGATCCGCAAGCTGGTGGGCGGTGAGCATCCCGCCGATGGTGCGCGGCCGGCCACGCACGCGCTGGAGCTGGCGGACTACGAAGCGTTGTTTGCGGGCCGTTCGATCCACACCGGTTTCCGCCGCGAGCAGCCGGACGCCTCGCTGTATCCGCAGCTGCTGGGCAGCGCGTTCGGTGTGCTGCCGCCGCAGGTGCAGGCGCTGCACCGTGGCAGCGAGGCGCGGCGCTGGAGTGGACGAGCGGATATCCGACGCGGCACGGGACTCATGGCGCGCGCCATCGCGGCGCTGATCGGATTTCCGAAGGCGGGAACGGATGTGCCGGTCAGCGTGGCGTTCACGCCGGAGCAGGGCGGGGAGCGATGGACACGCGATTTCGGAGGCCGGCGGTTCTCGTCATGGCAGCGGCGTGGACGCGGGCGCAGCGAGTACCTGCTGGTGGAGCGGTTCGGGGTGATGGACGTGGCGTTGGCGCTGGTGGTGGAGGGCGAACGGTTGCATCTGGTGCCGCGTCGCTGGTTCCTGCTCGGTGTGCCGATGCCGGGTTTCCTGTTGCCGCGCGGCACCACCTTTGAAACCGAGACCGAGGGCAAGTTCGTGTTCGAAGTGGAGATTGCCGCGCCGTTGATCGGTTTGATCGTCGGCTACCGCGGACAGTTGCTTCCTGCGTAGACAATCAAACAAAAAGGGCACCCGAAGGTGCCCTTTGTCGGTCAACGCCAGATCTTGATCTGGTCGTTGTCCACCCGCTGCATCGGCTGGCCCGGCTTGCAGGTGAACGTGGCTCCGAACGCCGGCAGGTTGCTCAGCGGCCCATTGGTGCGCCAGCGACCCGGTGCGCGGATGTCGCTGGTCAGGCGCTGCGCGGCCTCGTTCGGCGACAGCTGCTGCGGCCACAGCGCCGCCCAGGCGCGGAAGAAGCCCTGCTGCTGGGCCGGCTTGGCCTTCGGCTCCTGCGCCAGGTATGCGGCCCAGGCCAGCTCCACACCGGCGATGTCGGCCAGGTTTTCTTCCTGGGTGAGCGAACCATTCACCTTGGCCCCCTTCACGCCGGGGAAGTCATAGGCGCTGTACTGCGCGGCGACGCGGCTGCCGAGCAGGGTCCAGGCGGTCTTGTCGGCTGGCGTCCACCAGCTGCGCAGTTCGCCCTTGGCATCCACCAGGGCACCCTTGGCATCGACGGCACGGTTCAGTTCGTGCGCGACCAGTGCACCGAAACTGCCGAACTTGTCGGCGGCATCGGCCTTGGCGTTGAACACCGGGCCCTGCAGCGCGGCGGCCGTGACGATCAGGCGGTTCTGGGCGATGTCGTAGGCCAGCGACGGCTGCTGCGGCAGCACGTCCCAGCGGCGGTCAGCGTTGCCCTTGCCGATCCGCTTCATTTCCTCGCGATGGCGCCAAGTGGAGGCGATCAGCATGTTGCCGCCGAAGCTGCCACGGCCCATCGGCTGCACGCTGTAGTCCAGGTCGCGCAGCGGCGTGCCGATCTCGATCTTCAGCGCGGCCAGCTTGGCCTGCGCCTCGCTCTTGGCTTCGGCACTCAGCCAACTGCTGTTCTTGACCGCGTCGATCTGCACCTCGCGCACCTTGTCGACGATCCAGGCCGCCTGGCGGCGGTCTTCGGCGGACAGATGACGGGCGGCGTATTCACGGCCGACCATCGGGCCGGCGGCCACGTTGATGGCGTTGAGCACCTGCTCCCAGCGCGCCGGGGCCAGGGTTTCGCCACGGATCACGCGGCCGCGGAACTCAAACTCCGCATCGCGGTAGGCCTTGGACAGGTACGGGGCCATCGCATCGCCCACGCGCCAGCGCAGGTAGGACTTCCACTGGTCCGGCTTGATCCGGGTGACCATGCCGTCCAGCGCCTTGAACAGGTTCGGGTCGGCCAGCGAGACCAGGTCGTCGTTGACGCCCTGCACCTTCAGGAACGCATCCAGCTGCAGGTTCTTGTAGCGGCTGTTGAGGTCCTTGGTGGAGATCGGCGCGTAGTTGTTGAACGGGTTGTTGATCCCGGCCAGCGACTGCGCGTTGCGCGCCAGTTCGGTTTCCAGCGCGATCACCGCCTGTGCTTCAGCATCCAGCTTGGCCGTCGGGGTGCCGGTCAGGGCCAGGATCTGCTTGACGTAGTTGCGGTAGCGGCCCATCAGCGCCACCGTGTCGGCGTCAGTGCGGGTATAGAAGGCCGGGTCCGGAAGACCCATGCCACCCTGCATGAAGTAGCCGATATGACGATCCAGCGCCTTCAGGTCCACGTCCGGGGCGAAGTTGAAGGCCACCGGAATGCCGACCTGGTGCAGGGCGGCGATCGAGGCCGGCACGTCCTTGGCCTTCTTGATGGCGTTGATGCGGTCCAGCAGCGGGGCGATCGGATTGGAGCCGTCGGCTTCCACCGCCGCTTCATCCAGGCCGCTGGCCCAGAAATCACCCAGCAGCTTCTGGGTGTTGCCCTGCGGCGCCTTCATCGCCGCGTCCAGCAGTTCACGCTGCTGCAGGCGGGTGCGGTCGGCCAGCTGGCCCAGCGCGGTGGTCGCGCCGGTCTGCGGCACCGGGTTGGCCTTCAGCCAGCCAGCGTTGGTGGCATCGTAGAAGTCAGTGCACTGTGCGCTGGCGGCCGGGGTACGGGCGGCCTTCTTCTTCGGCGCGGCGGAGGCATCGGTGATCACCAGGGACGCCAGCCCCAGACCCAGGGCAATGGCAAGCGGACGAAGGTTGGGCATGCGAAACAAATCCGGTCGGATTGAAGACCGCAGAACTATACCAAGCCCGCATGAAAAGGCGGCATCGGCCCAAATACAAAGGCCCGGGAATCCCGGGCCTCTGCATTCATACAGACCTGAAAGCGCTTACCAGATCACAACCTGTTGGTCGCCGGTGCGCACCATCGGCGCGCCGGGCTTGCACTCGAACGCGGCGGCGAAGGCCGGCAGGTTCGACGGCGCGCCCATCGCGCGGAACTGCGCCGGGGCGTGCGGGTCGGTGGCCAGGCGGACCTTGGCGTTTTCCGGGGTGTACTTGGTACGCCACACCGTCGCCCAGTTGAAGAAGAAGCGCTGGTCACGGCTGAAGCCGTCGACCTTGGCGTCTTCCTTGCCGGCCGACGCCTTCTGCAGCGCGTCGTAGGCGGTGGCCAGGCCACCCAGGTCGGCGATGTTTTCGCCCAGGGTCAGCTTGCCGTTGACCGCCTGCTCGCCCACCTTGTAACCGTCGAACTGCTTGACCAGCTTGCCGGTCAGGCCGCTGAAGTTCTTGGTGTCGGCGTCGGTCCACCAGTTCTCGAAGTTGCCGGTCGGCCCGAAGCGGCTGCCCTGGTCATCGTAACCGTGGGTCATTTCGTGGCCGATCACCGCGCCGATGCCGCCGTAGTTCAGCGCGTCGTCGGCCTTCGGGTCGAAGAACGGCGGCTGCAGGATGGCGGCCGGGAACACGATCTCGTTCTGCAGCGGGTTGTAGTACGCGTTCACCGTCTGCGGGGTCATGCCCCACTCGGTCTTGTCGACCGGCTTGCCGATCTTGGACAGGGCGAACTTGTAGTTGAACTCGTTGGCGGCGCGCACGTTGCCGAAGTAGCTGTCGCGCTGGGTGCTCAGGCCGCTCCAGTCACGCCACTTGTCCGGGTAACCGATCTTCGGGGTGAAGGTTTCCCACTTGGCAATCGCCTTGGCCTTGGTCTCGTCGCTCATCCAGGTCAGGCCCTGGATACGCTCCTTGAGCGAGGCGGCCAGGTTCTTGACCAGCTCTTCCATCTTGGCCTTGGATTCGGGCGAGAAGGCGACCTTCACGTACAGCTGGCCGAACGCTTCGCCGGCGTCGTTCTCGATGGTGCCCAGCACGCGCTTCCAGCGCGGCTTCTGTTCCTTCTGGCCGTTCAGGGTCTTGCCGTAGAAGTTGTAGCTCTCATCGGCGAAGGCATCGGCCAGGTACGGCGAGGCCGCGTCCACAGTGTGGAAGCGCAGGTAGGAACGCCACACCGACGGGTCGGTGTCGCCCAGCGCCTTGCTCACTTCCTGGTGGAAGGTCGGAATGGCGAGCGAGAACTTCTCCGGCGCGGCGATGCCCTGGGCCTTGAAGAACTCGGTCCAGCTGAAGTTCGGGGTCAGCTTGTCGGCGTCGGCCACGCTGACCGGGTTGTAGTACAGCGAGACGTCGCGCGAAAGCTGCTCGCTGGACTTGGAGGCCTTGGCCAGGCGGGTTTCGAACTTCACCACGTCCGCCGCCTGCTTGGCAGCGTCGGCCGCGGCCACGCCGGACAGTTCCAGCACCTTGGCCACGTGGGCCTCATAGGCCTTGAGCTTGTCGGCGTTCTTGGCGTCGGTGTAGTAGGTGGTGTCCGGCAGGCCCAGGCCGCCCTGGCTGGCGTAGGCGATGTTCTGCGAGGAGTTCTTGAAGTCCGCTTCCGGGCCGAAGCCGAACAGCACGTTCTGGCCCTTGGCCGCGGAGCTGCGCAGGTAGTCGGCGATTGCCTCCTTGCTCTGCAGACCGTCGATGGCGGTCAGGTCGGCCTTGATCGGCTCGATGCCCTGCGCGTTGATCTTGGCCTCGTCCATGCCGGTGGCCCAGAAGTCGCCGACGATCTTTTCGATGCCGGTCGGGTTCTTCACCGCGGCCACCTGTTCGGCCAGCTGGTGCTGCACGGCGACCGAGCGCTCGTCCAGAATGGTGAACGCGCCCCAGCTGGTGCGGTCGCCCGGAATTTCATTGGCGGCCAGCCACTTGCTGTTCACGTAATCGCCGAACGCGGTGCAGGCGTCCAGGTTCTTGTCCAGGTCGGACGGGTGGAAGGCGTTGTAGGCCGGCAGCTTGGCTTCGTCCAGCTTGAACGCGGTTTCCGCCGGGGCGGCCGTCGGCGTGGCGGTGGAGGCCGCGCTGTCCGTAGCCGGGGTGTCAGTCTTGCCGCAGCCGACCAGCGCGGCCGAAACGGCCAGGGTCAGCAGGACGATCTTGGGAGTGCGTGCGATCACGTAGTTGGCCTCCAGGCCGAAGATGCGTGCATGGGTTGCTCCTTGGCGGAGCGTGGGGCAGACGATACGCCGCTGGCCCGGCCTGCAAGGGTGTCGAAGGTCATGGGCGAAGGCAAGCGGCGGCATGTGAACGCGGCGCGCGGGGCGACAGCTGCGGCCCGGGCGGTGTATACAGCCACAATGAGCAAAGCCACGACGGGTGTGTGGGACGCGGTCATCATCGGCGGCGGGCATAACGGCCTGGTCTGCGCGGCCTACCTGGCCCGGGCAGGAAAGCGCGTATTGGTGCTGGAGCGCCGTGGCGTGGTCGGCGGGGCGGCGGTGACCGAGGAGTTCCACCCTGGTTTCCGCAATTCGGTGGCCTCTTATACGGTGTCGCTGCTGCAGCCCAAGGTCATTGCCGACCTGGACCTGGCCGTGCATGGGTTGCGCGTGGTTCCGCGCCGGATCAACAACTTCCTGCCGCTGGAGGGAGATTACCTGCTGGCAGGTCCGGGGCAGACCGCGGCGCAGGTTGCGCGTTTCTCCGCGCGTGATGCGGCCCGGCTGCCGGTGTTCGAGCAGCGCCTGGAGGCCTTTGCCGATGTGCTGCGCGATACCGCGCTGCAGCCCCCTCCGAACGTGGGCGAGGGCAGTTGGCTGCGGCAGCTGCCCGAGTTGTGGCGGGCGGGGCAGCTGGGTCGCCGCCTGCACGGCCTGGAGCCGGCGCTGCGGCAGGAACTGCTGGATCTGTTCACCATCTCCGCGTCGGAGTATCTGGACCGGTGGTTTGACAGTGAGCCGATCAAGGCGCTGTTCGGGTTTGATGGCATCGTCGGCAACTACGCCAGCCCGCATGCACCGGGCACGGCGTATGTACTGCTGCATCACGCCTTTGGCGAAAGCAACGGGGTGAAAGGGGCATGGGGTCATGCCATTGGTGGCATGGGCGCGATCACCCAGGCAATGGCGCGCGCTGCAGAGGCCGCCGGCGCGCAGATTCGTGTGACTGCCGGGGTACGTCGCGTGCGGGTCGAGCAGGGGCATGCGGTGGGCGTGGAAACCGAAGCCGGCGAGCTGATCCGTGCACGCGCGGTGGTGGCCAACGTCAATCCCAAGCTGCTTTACGAACGCCTGCTGGCACCGGAACACGTGCCGCCCGCTACCCGTGAACGCATGGCCAACTGGCGCTGTGCCTCCGGCACCTTCCGGATGAACGTGGCGCTGTCGGCGCTGCCCGATTTCACGGTGCTGCCAGGCGCGGGCGACCATCTCACCGCCGGCATCATCATCGCGCCCACGCTGGCCTACATGGACCGTGCTTACAGCGATGCACGCGAATACGGTTGGTCGCGCGCACCGATTGTGGAAATGCTGATTCCCAGCACGCTGGACGACTCGCTCGCTCCGCCCGGGCAGCATGTCGCCAGCCTGTTCTGCCAGCACGTCGCACCGGTGCTGTCAGGTGGGCGCAGCTGGGATGACCATCGCGAGGAGGTGGCGGACCTGATGATCGCCACGGTGGAGCAGCACGCGCCCGGTTTCAGCCAGCTGGTGCTCGGACGGCAGGTGTTGAGCCCGCTGGATCTGGAGCGTACGTTCGGGCTGATCGGCGGCGACATCTTCCACGGCGCACTCAGCCTCAACCAGTTGTTCAGTGCACGGCCGATGCTGGGGCAGGCGGACTATCGTGGGGCGCTGCCGGGGTTGTATCTGTGTGGTTCGGGCACGCACCCGGGCGGCGGCGTAACCGGGGCACCCGGGCACAATGCGGCGCGGGTGATCCTGGCGGATTGATGCGGTGTGGACGCGCATGGCGCGTCCACACGCGGTGCATGAGAAGACGGTGGCACGCACGCGGCGTGCCACCGGTTCAATCTCCTACAACCCGCCGCCACCACACCCCTTGGTGAGGTAATCATCAATCAGCTTCAACTGGTCACCCATGATCGCCCGCGTCCATGCCGGCCCATGTGCGTAATCGGCGATGGCGTGATACTCCACCGGCTGGCCGGAGTTCTTGGCCTTGGCCACGAACCATTCCGACTGTTCGATCGGCACGGTACGGTCGCGATCACCGTGATAGACCATCAACGGAATCTTCATCTCACCGGCCTTGTCCAGCGGATTCAGGCCGTCGACCGTCTTGGCCTGCGCCTGGCGGAAGAACGGGTTGGTGTAGAACCGCGACCAGATCTTCTTGATGTCGGACACGCCGGCACCGGCAATCGCGCACTTGTACAGGCCGTTCGGGCGCACCGAGGCGGCGAAGGCCGAATAGCCACCGTAGGAGAAGCCGAACATGGCGATATGGCCGGGCTGGGCGATCTTCTGATCGATCATCCACTTGGCACCATCATCCTTGTCGTCCTGCATCTTCTGGCCCCACTCGGCGTCGCCCGCCATCCACAGCTTCCGGCTCCAATCCGCCGAGCCACGGAACTGCGGACGCAATACCGCCATGCAGCGCGAGGCCATCAGCGGCACCCACATCGAGCCGTCGAAGTCCATGCCGTCTCGTGCCCACGGGCCACCATGCGGATGCACGACCGCCTTCCACGGGCCGGCCCCGCACAGTTCGGTGTTCGGGGTGGTCAGGAAGGCGGGAATGTCCAGGCCATCGCGGGCCTTGTAGTACACCAGCTTGGTATCACCCAGCGCGGCTGGGTCGATCTGCGGGTAGGACTTGGCCAGCAGCTCCAGCTTGCCGTCCTTGAGCAGGTAGTACTCCGGCGCATTGGCCGGACCGGAAACCGCCAGCACGAAGGTTTTGAAGTCGGCGCTGTAATCGAGTACGCGCACCGACTTGCCGGTGTCCGCCTGGGTGGTGGCCTGCTGACCGGTTGCCGGGTCCACCAGGGTCACGGCGCTGGACTGGATCCCCAATGCCTGGCGAACGCCTTGGTTCAGCCCCTTCATGGCCGGGTGGGTCCACTCGACCTCGTTCTCACGCGGGCCGCTGTAGCCCACGCCGAGCAGCGCACCGAACGGCACGCCTTCGACACCCTTGTAATGGTTCACGTATACCGAGCCGGCATTGAAGAACTTGTGCTCGTACAGCACTTCCTTCTGCTTGCGGGCGGCGATGTCGTATTCGTAGATGACGGTCTTGTCGCGACCGACATTGCTCTGGATGAACGCAATGTTCGGGTCATCGGCAAAGCCGACCACCTGGCTGATATCGCGGTCTTTCACGTGCGAGCGGAAGTGCTCTTCCCAGGCATTGGTGGCCGGGTTGCGGAACTCCGTGGAGACATACGCACCGACGCTGTCCACGTCTTGGCGCAGGCGTGCGCGCAGTTCGCTGTTGAGGTCGGTGAGATAGCCGGCCACGCGCTCTTCGGTCTTCTGGATGCGCTGGGAGGTGAAGCTGCGCAGGTTGACCTTGTAGACGTCGCCCGAGTTGCTGCCAGCGCCGTTGATCACCAGGATGTGGTCGGGGTCGTTGGGCAGCGTGTCCAGCACGGTGGCGTTGGAAAGCGCCTGCTCCAGTTCTTCACTGCGGCTGGTGGCACGCGGAACGCTGATCGGTTCCTTCCACTGCTTGCCTTCGGTGTCGGTGATGAAGAACTTGCTGATGAAGGTCTTGTTGACCCGGTCGGTGCGCAGGTCGTACGGCTGCCACAAGGTGACGGCCAGCAGCCCGTTCTTGATGAAACGGACACTCTGGAACTTCATGCGGCCCGCACCAATGGTGGTGGGGGCGGCGGAAAGGTCGGCGGTCTTCCAGACCAGGATGACCCGTTCTTCACCGCGGGCCTGCAGGCCGGCGATCTGGGTGCCGTCGGGCGACACGGAAAGGCTGGAGAGGGCCGGGAATGCGGCCAGCTGCTCGATCGTGGGCACTGCCGGCTTGGCGTTGAGCTGCAGCGGCGCAGCCACGGCCAGCGCGGCTAACAGAAGGTATTGCTTCATGCGACGTCTCACTGTGTCCATGCAATGGGAGGGCAGGCCTGTGCGCTGCCCAAAACGCAGCCGCCGCCCCGAAGGGCGGCGGCCGGTGACGCAGGCTTAGAACTTCTTGCTGAGGTTCACGAAGAACGTACGGCCGAAGTAGTCATAGCCACTGTACAGCGGGGAGTTGCCGATGGTGTTGTACACGCCGGCCCCCGGGCTGATGGTCGGCGGTTCCTTGTCGGCGAAGTTGCGCACGCCGGCGGTGGCCTGCCACTTGTCGGCGGTGTACTGCACCGAGAAGTCCTGGGTGATGTAGTTCGGCACGGCCAGGTCGTACGCCGAGGTTGCGGGATCTTCCTCGTAGTACGCATAGCTGGACATGTCGTCCACCCAGTTCAGACCATAACGAACGCGCCATTCCTTGAACTTGTAGCTCAGGTCCAGCTGGCCGGTGAACTTCGGGTTGTTGATCAGACCATTGGAATCGACCAGCGGATCATCCTCGAACACCTTGCCGGACTGCTCCAGGAAGCGCGAGATCTGGATGTTGGTGCGGAACTCGCCCGGACCAATGTCACGCACGTAGCGGGTGGTGAAGTCCAGGCCGCGCACCTTGTCGGTGGCCAGGTTGGCGTAGCCATTCTGGACGGTCAGGGTGTTGTTGGCAGCGCGGCTGATCAGGCGGCAGACACCGTTGTTGGCGGCGAAATCACCGGTGGTGCCGTTGTAGCAGGTGCTGAGGATGTAGGCGGCACCCATCTGCGCCACGCCGTTCTCCACTTCGATGTCGTAGTAGTCGACGGCGAAGGAGAGGTCACCGAAGCCGCTGCCGAACTCCGGCTGGACCACCATGCCGATGGTCTTGGCGGTCGAGGTCTCAGCCTTCAGGTTGGCGCCGACCAGGCCACCACCGATCGAATCCACGCGCACCGAGTTGGTGGCGGTGAAGCTGGTCGGCAGGCCTTCGGAGGCACAGTTGATGTAGCGCGGGGTGGTCGGGTTGCGCGAGCCGTAGTTGTTGCAGGGATCGCTCGACGCGGCCAGGAAGCCGCTGGTGGCACCCAGGTACTGTTCGAACAGGGCCGGGGCACGGTACGAGGTGCCGTACGACGCACGGAACGACAGCCACTTCACCGGGGTCCACAGGCCACCGATCTTGTAGGTGGTGTCATCGCCGTAGGACTTGTAGTCGGTGTAGCGGGCCGACGCGTTGAAGGTCAGCTCTTCGGCGGCGGTGACGCCCGACAGCAGCGGCAGTTCGATTTCGCCGTAGGCTTCCCACACCGAGTCGCTGCCGCGGGTCGGATCGGAGCTGGTCAGGCTGTACAGGTTGCGACTGATCGAATTCGGATTGGGCGTATCGTCGATCTTGGCCTTGCGATACTCGATACCGAAGGCACCGGCAGCGGTGCCGCCCGGCATGTCGAACAGCGGGCCGTTGACGTTCAGGTTGGCGGTCGATTCCTTGTACGTCGTGTTGCCGGTGACCGGCGTGTAGACGAAGTTCTTCCAGGCCACCGGCAGGTTGCCGGCCAGGGTCTGCGCGTTGAGCATCGGTGCGGCGACGCAGCCGTTGGACGGATCGACGCAGCTGAAGCCGCCCGCGCCGTCGGAGACCACGTTCAGGCTCTGGGCCAGACGGTTGGTCAGGAAGCTGTTGAAGGTGTAGTCCGCGTCCGAATCAGCGTGGCTGACCATGAAGTCATAGTTCCACTCCGAACCCAGCGAACCACGAACGCCGGCGGTCGCGCGGAAGAAGTCCACGGTCTGCTTGCTGCGATCATTGCCGAAACCAATGAAGGTACGGGCAGCGACGTTTTGACCGTTGGTGGTTTCACTCGGCAGCGCGAAGGCCGGCAGGTTCGACAGGTTGCCCAGCAGCGGGTTGCCCACCGAGTAGTCATACGACAGCTGGCGGTAGCCGGTCTGGGTGGACTTGCGCTTGTTGCCCAGGAACTCGTAGTAGAACTCGGCATCGCCCATCACGCCGAGGTCCACGCCACCCTGGAAGAACAGGGTGTGGGTTTCGGCCGGCGAAACCAGCGATTCCTTCAGCAGGCCCGGGTCGAAGGTGTCGCGGTCGTAGTAGCCGACAGCCTCATAGCCCGGCAGACGGCCGGTGGTGACGGCCGGGTTCGGGCGCCAGCGGTTTGCGCCGCCGAAGGTCGCCGTACCCAGGGTGTTGATGGTCACACCGCCGGAATCCAGGGTGAAGCACTTGGACTTGCCGGTGGTCGGGTCGATGTAGTCACCGCTGCCGAAGTAGTTGCCCACGTCCATGTCGCGCAGGCGGTCCATCGGGCAGCTGGCCCAGCCACGGTCGCCGACGGTCATTTCGTTGCGGCGGTAGTTTTCGTACGAACCGGAGAAGTGCGAACGCTCACCGGTGTTGCCGAAGACCAGCGAGTAGCGGGTTTCGTCGCCGCCACCGCTTTCGGTGGCGTTGTGCTGGAACTCGACTTCCACGCCGTCGACGTTCTTGCGGGTGATGATGTTCACCACGCCGGCCACGGCGTCGGAGCCGTAGATGGACGATGCGCCGTCCTTCAGGATTTCAACGCGGTCGACCATCGCGCTGGGCAGCACGTTCAGGTCGGCCGAGCCGACCGAACCTCGCGAACCGGCCGGTGCGACGCGGCGGCCATTCAGCAGGATCAGGGTACGGGTGGCACCCAGGCCGCGCAGCGACAGGGTGTTGGCACCCGGGCCGCCATTGGTGACGTAGCCGCCGAAGGAGTTGTTGATCTGCGAGCTGCCGGCGGTGACGCTGTTGCTCTGCAGGGCAGAGGCCGTGGAGTTGAAGCCGGCCAGCGTGGTTTCTTCGCGGGTCACGACCTGCACCGGCGAGACCGAGTTGAACACGTCACGGCTGATGCGCGAGCCGGTGACGGTGACGGTGCCCAGGTCGGTGGCCTTCTTCTTGGCGGCTGCCTCTTCCTTCGTTTCGGTCGAGGTGGTGCTGTCCTGGGCGAACACGGGTGCCGAAGCGGCGAACACCATGGCGGTGGCCAGGGCGAAGCTCAGCGGATTACGGCTGAGCGACTTGCGATTGATCATGAATGGATCCCCTTGGAACGAACGTTTGCGTAAAACACCGGCGACAGTGACCAGCAGGCGTCTCCGTGTGCCCTCGGATCAGGTGTTGGCGTTGTTTTGCCCCCTGCATCACCAGCTTTACGAGCTGATGACTTGAAGTTAACACAGGCTTAACGCGGCCTGTCAACTGTTCATCAAGAAGTCATAAAAACAAGATACGCAAAGCGAATCTTTCGTTCTCATTTGACGTGTAATGCATTGAGCTAAAAGGAAAAAATGATGGTTTCAATTGGAACGATCAAAATCCAAACTGTGACGTATGCACGCTTTTTCAGTTGGCCGGGCGCGCCCCTGTGTTGCGTTGCAGGTCGGATTTGACGCCCAAGACAACCCTAGGACAGCGCGGGACATCGACGTGCGGAAGTGGGCAAAGCGGGTGACGGCTGAATGCGCGACCTGGATTGCCGCGTTCCATCCCCGGCGGGTAGCTGGAGGCAGGGCCGGGATGGGCAGCCCTGTATAGTGGCGGGCTTTCCCGTTCTGCTTTTCCGGAGTGCCCGCAGTGAGTGCCAGCCCCTCTCGACGTCCCCATGCCAGCCAGGTGCAGAAGGGCCTCAGCCCGCATCCGCGCGTTCGCAACGTGATCGCGGTGGGCTCGGGCAAGGGCGGGGTGGGCAAGTCCACCACGGCGGTGAACCTGGCCGTGGCCCTGGCCAAGCTGGGCGCGCGCGTGGGCCTGCTCGATGCCGACATCTACGGCCCCAGCGTGCCGACCATGCTGGGCCTGAGCGGCCGTCCGGAAAGCCCCGACAACAAGTCGATCGAACCGCTGCGCGCGTTCGGCGTGGAAACCATGTCGATCGGCTATCTGATTGAAGACGAAACGCCGATGATCTGGCGCGGTCCGATGGCCACTTCGGCCATGACCCAGTTCTTCAACGACACCCTGTGGGACGACCTGGATTACCTGCTGATCGACCTGCCGCCGGGTACCGGCGACATCCAGCTCACCCTGACCCAGAAAATCCCGTTGGCCGGCGCGGTCATCGTCACCACGCCGCAGGACATCGCCACGCTGGATGCGAAGAAGGCGCTGAAGATGTTCGAGAAGGTCGAGGTGCCGGTGCTGGGCATCGTCGAGAACATGGCCGTGCACACCTGCAGCAACTGCGGCCAGGTCGAGCACCTGTTCGGCGACGGCGGCGGCCAGCGCATGGCCGCGCAGTACGGCGTGCCGCTGCTGGGCTCGCTGCCGCTGGACATCGGCATCCGCGAGCAGGGCGATGTCGGCACGCCGATCGTCGCCGCTGCGCCGGAATCCCCTGCGGCCAAGGCCTATCTGGCCGCCGCCGAGCGCCTGGTCGAGGAAATGGGCAAGCGTCCGCGCGCCAGCATCCCGATCCTGTCCCAGCTGCTTTGAACCGCTTAGAATCCTTGCCTCAACGCACCCAGGACCCCCCGATGAGCATCAAGAGTGACCGCTGGATCCGCCGCATGTCCGAACAGCACGGCATGATCGAGCCGTTCGAGCCCGGCCAGGTCAAGCAGGCCAACGGCCAGCGCATCGTCAGCTACGGCACCTCCAGTTACGGCTACGACGTGCGCTGCTCGCGCGAGTTCAAGGTGTTCACCAACATCAACTCCACCATCGTCGACCCCAAGCATTTCGACAGTGGCAGCTTCGTCGACATCACCGCCGACGAATGCATCATTCCGCCCAACAGCTTCGCGCTGGCGCGCACCGTGGAGTACTTCCGCATTCCGCGCGACACCCTGGTGGTGTGCCTGGGCAAGAGCACCTACGCGCGTTGCGGCATCATCGTCAACGTGACCCCGCTGGAACCGGAGTGGGAAGGCCACGTCACCCTGGAGTTCAGCAACACCACGCCGCTGCCGGCGCGCATCTACGCCAACGAAGGCGTGGCCCAGATGCTGTTCTTCCAGGCGGCTGCCGATGACGTCTGCGAAACCTCGTACAAGGACCGCGGCGGCAAATACCAGGGCCAGACCGGCGTCACCCTGCCGCGCACGTAGTGCCGGGCTTGCCCGGCAACAACCCCCTGAAACAAAAATGCCGGCCCTCAGGCCGGCATTTTCACGTTTGCGGGATCATTTCCCGCGACCGAACAACATCGCCACGCCCACCGCCACCAGGCCCACCGGCCACCAGGTCAGGAACAGCCGGGACAGATTCAACTGGGTCCAGCCCAGGTTGCTGGCCAGCATGAACAGGCCGATCAGGATCAACAGGATGGCAGCGACAAGATTGAAACGCATGGGATGTGGTCTGGACTCAGGGCTGGGGCGAATATCCTAGCCGTTCCTTCCAGTACGCGACACGTTCGGTCAGCACATCCGGGTCGAACCGGTGCGCCTGCCCGTGGCCCCAGACCGGCGCAGGCCAGGCCGGGTCGCCCTGGTGGCGGCCAATCACGTGGAAGTGCAGCTGGCGTACGATGTTGCCCAGCGAGCCGATGTTGATCTTCTCGACCCCGTCGGTGCCCTTGAGCGCCTTGCAGGCCCGGTTCAATTCGGTGCGCAGCTTGTCCTGCTGCTCGCCGTCCAGCTCGATCCACTCGGTGATATCCGCCAGACGCGGCACCAGGATCAACCACGGGTACCGCTCGTCATTCATCAACCGCACTTGCGACAACGGGCCTTCGTCTACCAGCACACTGTCGGTGGCCAGGCGGGAATCCAGTTCAAACTCGCTCATCCAAGATGCTCCGAAAAGAAGTCAAGGGTGCGTTGCAGCGCCAGGGCGGCGCTGTCTGGATCATACGCGTGTCCGACGCTCCGGTTGAAGGCATGGTCGGCCGGGTACACATAGGTGGCCATCTGCGGCAGCTTCTCGCGGTGGGCCTGCACGGCCTCCGGCGGGATGCTGGCGTCCTGCGCGCCGAAGTGGAAGATCACCGGGGCCTTGGGCGTTTCATCCAGGAACTTCACGTTGCGCGCCCCGTAATAGCTCACTGACGGCAGGGCCAGGCGCAGTGCGGAGAGCAGGGCGATGCTGCCGCCCCAGCAGTAGCCCACCGTGCCGACCTTGCCGGCCGGGGCCAGCTTCGAGGCCGCTGCGCGCACGATCTCCAGCGGTTTTTCCACCCCCAGCGCATCGACCAGCGCCTTGCCCTGGGTGACGCCTTCGGCATCGTAGGGCAGCACCAGCGGCTCCGCCGTGTTCGCGCCTTCCTCGTTGAGATCGAAGAACGACGGGGCCAGCACCGCATAGCCCTGCTCGGCAAATCCTTCGGCCACCTCGCGGATATGCGGGTTGGCTCCAAAAATCTCCTGGATGATCACCAGCCCCCCGCGCGGCTTGCCCTCCGGCAGTGCCTGCCAGGCCCGGACAGGACCGTAATGCGTATCCAGCGTGACCCACTCACCCATTGCCGTACTCCTGATGGTTCAGGCGTTCATTATCGGCTGTGCGAGGGTTATCGGGATGTAAGTGAACATGCGTGATCTGGCCGGATTCTTCGCCTTGCCTGCCATCCTGTTCATGGCAGTGCCTGTTGGGCCGGTATACTGGCGGCCTTTCAGGCCCCGGCCCCCAGGTCTGCCTGCCCTCCCGGCAGCGGCCCAGGCCCCCAGAGTCCCGCGATCCATGTCCCAGCTGAACCCCAAAGTCGGCTTCGTCAGCCTTGGCTGCCCGAAGGCCCTTGTCGATTCCGAGCGCATCCTCACCCAGTTGCGGGCCGAGGGCTACGACATCGTGCCCTCCTATGACTCGGCCGACGTGGTCGTGGTCAACACCTGTGGCTTCATCGATTCGGCCGTGACCGAGTCGCTGGACGCCATTGGCGAGGCGATGAACGAGAACGGCAAGGTCATCGTCACCGGCTGCCTGGGCAAGCGCCCGGAGGAGATCCGCAAGGCCTACCCGGACGTGCTGGCCGTCTCAGGTCCGCAGGACTACCAGAGCGTGATGGAGGCGGTGCACGCCGCGTTGCCGCCCAAGCATGACCCGTTCGTGGACCTGGTCCCGGACTACGGGATCAAGCTGACCCCGCGCCATTACGCTTACCTGAAGATTTCCGAAGGCTGCAACCACCATTGCAGCTTCTGCATCATTCCGTCGATGCGCGGCAAGCTGGTCTCGCGCCCCGTGGACGACGTGCTGCGCGAAGCCGAACGGCTGGTGCGTGGCGGCGTCAAGGAACTGCTGGTGGTGTCGCAGGACACCTCGGCCTACGGCGTGGATGTGAAGTACGCCGAGCGCATGTGGCGTGACAAGGCCTACCAGACCCGGATGAAGTCGCTGTGCGAGGGCTTGTCCGAACTGGATGCCTGGACCCGCATGCACTACGTCTACCCGTACCCGCACGTGGACGACGTGGTGCCGCTGATGGCGGAAAACCGCATCCTGCCGTACCTGGACATTCCATTCCAGCACGCCAGCCCGCGCATCCTGAAGCTGATGAAGCGGCCGGGTGCGGTCGACAAGACGCTGGAGCGCGTGCAGCGCTGGCGCCAACTGTGCCCGGACATCACCGTGCGCTCGACCTTCATTGTCGGCTTCCCGGGTGAAACCGAGGCCGAGTTTGAAGAGCTGCTGTCGTTCCTGGACGAAGCGCAGCTGGATCGTGTGGGGGCGTTTGCCTACTCGCCGGTTACCGGTGCGACGGCCAACGACCTGCCCGGCGCGGTCCCGGACGAGGTCAAACAGGAGCGCCTAGCCCGCTTCATGGCCCGCCAGGCGGAAATCTCCGCCGCGCGGCTGGAAGCCAAGATCGGCACCGTGCAGCAGTGTCTGGTCGATGCCATTGAAGACGGTATCGCGGTGGCGCGCTCCAAGGCTGACGCCCCGGAAATCGACGGCCTGGTGCACATCCAGAACGCCGACGAGGCACGCCTGCGGGTGGGCCAGTTCGTCAATGTCGAAATCACCGAGAGCGACGAGCACGACCTCTATGGCGACGCGCTGATCGAGGACGCCCCGGCGCGCAAGCTCCTCGACCTCAAGGTGCTGTGACCACGGCGGCGGCCGATGCCGGCGGCGTGCGCCGCCGGTTCGTTGCGCCGCTGCGAGCCGAGGTGGCGGCGGTCACGTTCGACCACCCCTTGTTCGCGCAGGTCGCCGGTTTCCGGGATCTGCTGACAGGTCCCGAGTGGCCATCCGTGTCAATGCTGGACCGGCGTCTGGCATTGGACGGCAAGCGCCTGGCCGAACAGACCGATGTGCTGCTTGCCGATGGCCTTCACTACGAATCGCGCATTGCGCGCGGCCTGATTGCCACCCGTGCGCAGAACTGGCACGACCTGTTCAACGCGCTGGTCTGGGCGCGCTACCCCGCGCTCAAGCAGGCACTCAACGCGCAGCAGTGTCGGCATGTGGATGTGCAGGGGAGCCAGCGCAATCGCGCGCAGGCCGCGCTGACCCAGTTCGATGAATTCGGCGTGGTGGTGCGAGTGCGTGATCCTGCGCTGCTGCAGGCGTGGGATGCGCATGACTGGGAAACACTGTTTGTCGCGCATGCCAACGCATGGGGGGATGGGCGCATCGCCGTCGCTGCTGTGTTTGGGCATGCACTGATGGAGCAGGCGCTGCTGCCGAAGCGGTTGCTGGTGGGGAAATGTCTGGTGGTGCGGGGTGATGATGACGCGCAGGCGGTTGTGACGGTGGCGGCGGAGATTGCCGCAGGCCGCGTGCTGTGCGACCCGTTGGAGCTGCGGCCGTTGCCGTTGATGGGCGTGCCGGGCTGGTGGTGGCGTCAGGATGCGCGGTTCTATGCGGATACGGGTTACTTCCGGCCCCTGCGTGAGGGCCGTGCATACCCAACGTAGTGACGCGCCATGCGCGTCATAGCGGTGCTGGCTACCCCGCGTAATCCACCGCCAGAATCGCAAACCCGGTGCGCCCACTCGGCAGCTCCACTTCAAACTCATCATCCACGCGCTTCTTCAACAATGCCCGCGCCAGCGGTGAATCAATGCTGATCCAGCCGGCACCGGCATCGGTCTCATCCGGCCCGACGATGCGATAGCGCGAGGTGTCTCCGCTGTCGACATTCTCCAGCTCCACCCAGGCCCCGAAGAACACCGCCTGCGGATCGGTCGGCACGGTATCCACCACCCGCAGCGACTCCAGTCGCTTGGTCAGGTAGCGCACCCGGCGATCGATCTCGCCCAGCTGCTTCTTGCGATAGGTGTATTCGGCATTCTCCGAGCGGTCGCCCTCGGCCGCAGCGGCGGCCAGCGCCTTCACCACCTCCGGCCGCTTCACCCGCCACAGTTCATCCAGCTCGCTTTTCAGGCGCTGATGCCCCTGTGCGGTGATCAGTGCCGTGCTCTTTTCGCCGGGTGGACGCCAACGTGACATCAGCGCTTGCCGCCAAAAATGCTGCCCAGGATGCCGCGCACGATCTGGTTACCCAGCTTGGTGCCCACCGTGCGGGTGGTCTGTTTGGCCATGGTTTCGATCATGCCCTGGCGGCGCTTGGTGCCAAAGATCGCGTCCTTGATCGACTGGCCGAAGCCACCGTCCTGCGCCTCGTCCTGCTCGCGCGTGCGTGCCTTGGGCGCATCGGCCTGCTGCACGGCTTTCTCCGCACGCTGTGCCAGCAGCTCGGCCGCCGATTCGCGGTTCACTGCGGTGTCATAGCGGGTACCCACGGGGCTGCCGGCACGCACCTGGGCGCGCTCAGCCTCGGTGATCGCGCCCATGCGGCAGCGTGGCGGCGCGATCCGGGTCTGCTGCACCGGTGAGGGAATGCCCTTGTCCTGCAAGGTGGAGACCAATGCTTCGCCGGTGCCCAGCTGCGACAGGGTGGCCACTACATCCAGTTTGGGATTCGGCACGAAGGTCTCGGCGGCGATCTTCACCGCCTTCTGGTCGCGCGGCGTAAAGGCGCGCAACGCATGCTGCACCCGGTTGCCAAGCTGGCCGAGGATGTTGGCCGGTACGTCATCCGGGAACTGCGAACAGAAGTACACGCCCACGCCCTTGGAGCGGATCAGCCGCACCACCTGCTCGATGCGCTGCACCAGGGCGGGCGGGGCGTCGTCGAACAGCAGGTGCGCTTCGTCGAAGATGAAGACCAGCTTGGGCTTTTCCAGGTCCCCGACTTCCGGCAGCGTTTCAAACAGTTCCGACAGCAGCCAGAGCAGGAAGGTCGAATACAGCCGCGGCTTCAGCACCAGCTGGTCGGCGGCCAGGATGCCGATCACCCCGCGCCCGTCGTGGTTGACCCGCATCAGGTCAGCCAACTCCAGCGCCGGCTCGCCGAAGAACGATTCGCCGCCGTCCTGCGACAGGCGCAGCAGGGCGCGCTGGATCGCCGCCACGGTCTGCGCGCTGACCAGGCCGTACTCGGTGGAGATGTCCTTGCGCTCATCGGCCACCACGCCCAGCAGGGCGCGCAGGTCGTCCAGGTCGAGCAGCAGCAGGCCGCGGTCGTCGGCCAGCTTGAACACGATGTCGAGCACGCCGGCCTGGGTGTCGTTGAGCTCCAGGATGCGCGCCAGCAGGGTCGGGCCCATTTCGCTGACGGTGGTGCGCACCGGATGGCCCAGCTTGCCGTACAGGTCCCAGAAGATCGCCGGGCTGCCGGCCGGGGCGTAGTCGCTCACGCCGATCTCCTGCGCGCGCTGCAGCAGCTTTTCGCCACCGGCTCCTGGCACGGCCAGGCCGGAGACATCGCCCTTCACATCGGCCAGGAACACCGGCACCCCGATCCGTGAAAAGCCTTCTGCCAGGGTCATCAGGGTCACGGTCTTGCCGGTGCCGGTGGCTCCGGCCACCAGCCCGTGGCGGTTGCCCAGCGCGGGTTGCAGGGTGACGGCGATATCGTCGGTGACGCCTTTGCCAAGCAGGATCGGGTCCATGGTCAACTCGCTGTGGTCGGGCAGGTGAATGGGGAAATTCTAAACGCCGGAAGGCGGTCGGCGCGTGACCGGGTTGCCCGGATGCAAGCCGCGCGGCTACTCTGCCTGCTCATTCGTTCACAGTGCCAAAGATGCCCGTTCCTGTCCTGTCTGTCCGTGGTTGGCCGCTGCTGGCATTGGCTGCTCTGTTCACCGTTGCGCCGCAGGCGCAGGCCCAGCGCGTCTCGGCGCGTGACAAGGTCAAGATCGAGGCGCTGGACCAGCGCATGGCCGCTGCCGAAAAACGCTATGCCGATGCCCAGGTGCTGGTGGCCAATGCCGATCCCAAGGGGCGCAACGAAAGCGATGCCGCGCTGGAGGACATGGAGGACGTGGTCAGCGACTGCGTGGCGCAGAAGGGCTGCCAGGTCAGCAACCTGCTCACCACCTACAAGCGCCTGCTGAAGAACAACGCTGACGCCAGCGGTGAAGAAGAGCAGGAAATCGCCGGCAATGGCCCGGCGCTGCTGGAGGCCGACCCGGACCATATCGGCCCGCTGGCGGCTGACGTGCCCGAGGCCGCCCGTGCCGCCGCGCTGCTCAACGACAAGCGCCACGCGTTCGACAACATGGTCGAGTACAACCCGGCGGTGCAGGCCGGTATCCGCCGCTGGCTGACCGACATGCGCCCGGCGTTGCTGACCAGCTATGAGAACTATCAGAACCTGCGTTCGGTCATGTGGCCCGAATGGGAGAAGCGCGGCCTGCCCGAGGCCCTGCTGTTCGGCATCATGGCCAAGGAGTCCAACGGCCGCGTCCATGCCTCCTCGCGGGCTGGCGCGGCGGGACTGATGCAGTTCATGCCGGCCACCGGCCGTCGTTTCGGCCTGGGCCCGGACGGCACCGGTTTCGACACCCGCTTCGACGCGCGCAGTGCCGCTGAAGCCAGTGCCACCTATCTCAACGAGCGCATGCGCGAGCTCAACAACAGCGTCGAGCTGTCGCTGGCTGGCTACAACGGCGGCGAAGGCCGCGCCGTGCGTGTGTACCGGCAGAATCCGGGGCAGGGCTTCTGGGTGGACAGCGTGTACAACCAGTTCCCGGCCGAAACCAAGGACTATGTGCCGATGGTGATCGCCGCGGCCTGGATCTACCTGCACCCGCAGCAGTACGGGGTGGAGTTCCCGAAGATCAGCGCGCAGCCGGCCACGCTGCGCCTGGCCAAGTCGACCACCATCTACGAGCTGACCATCTGCCTGGGCAGTGCCGGCACCCGTGACGGCTACATGCGCGTGCTGCGCAACCTCAACCCGCGCTACGAGGCCGACGGCTGGATTCCGGCCGGCACGATCATCAATGCCACCACCCGCATTGCCGGCCTGTACAACCGCTACTGCGTGTCCGGCCCGCGCGCCGACCTGGCCCGTACCCTGATCACCGCCGACCTCAATGCCGCCATCGTGCGTCCGAACGCGGCCAGCTACACCGGCAACGTCGCGGTGGGCAGCGTGGTGCCGGTGGCCGGCGTGGAAGCCGCAGCGGCGGCCACCGCGCCCAGTGCGCCGGTGGCCGTAGCGGCCAAGCCCAAGCCCAAGCCGGTGCGCAGCGTGAAGGTCGGCAAGGGCGACACCCTGGGGCGGATTTCCGACAAGTACAGCTGCGATCTGCGCGAGCTGGCGCGGGCCAACGGGCTCAAGGCCCCCGGTTATGCCCTGCGCCAGGGGCAGTCGTTGAAACTGCAGGGATGCGGGAAGTAACCCGGAACCTGTTAGGCTCGCCGCCATTGAAACGCTCATTTAAGGAATGACGATGGATATCACCGCCATCAACGAGATGTTCGCCAACATCCGCGAGAACACGGATTGGGACCTGCAGGGCAAGCTGGTCTGGGGCTATTTCTTCGTCAACACCACCCCGGAGCCGCTGCAGGGGCTGGCCGAGGTTCTCGAAGAACAGGGCTACACCGTGGTGGAGCTGTTCGAGCCGGAGCTGGAAGAGGGGGAGGCCCCGTACCACGTGTTGCACGTGGAAAAGATCGAGGTCCACACCGCCGAGTCGCTGGACCAGCGCAACCATGCGTTGCAGGCGCTGGCCGAAGCCAATGGCGTCGAGGATTACGACGGCATGGATGTGGGCCCGGTCGAGTTCGCGCACGGTGGCGACGACGCCTGATTCCGTGGGTCAAGGGACACGCATGGCGTGTCCCTGCGGCATTACGAACGCAACGTCGCCAGCGCCTCACCCAGGCGCACTGCCTGTTCCGCACCCAACCCCGGCGCAAACTCCGCCACCCCCGGCGGCAGCAGCACGATCACGGTTGACCCGTAGTTGAAGCGCGCCATCTCGGCAAAGCGCTCCAGGGTAATGCCCTTGCCCCGGTAGTCCTTGCGGGTGATGCGGTCGCCATAGGCCGGAATCTCCTCGCCGCTCCACACCGTCTCCACCCCCGACACCAGCAGCGCACCGACCATCACCTGCACCATCGGTCCGAAGTCGGTGTCGAAGTGGCACACCAGGCGCTCGTTGCGCGCGAACAGCGCCGGCACCGTGTTCACAGCCGCCGGGCCCACGCTGAACAGCCGCCCCGGCACATGCACGGTCTCGACCAGGGTGCCGGTCCACGGCATGTGCACGCGGTGGTAGTCCTTCGGCGACAGGTACACCGTGGCGAACAACCCGTTCCGGTATACCTCGGCGGCAGCGTCGTCGCCCAGCAACTGGGCGGCGGTGAACGACTGGCCCTTGGCCTGGAAGATCACCCCGTCCTGGATCGGTCCCAGCTGGCTGATGCGGCCGTCGGCCGGCATCAGCAGGCTGCGCGGGTTGGGGTCGGCCACGCGCGCGCCCGGCTTCAGTGCGCGGGTGAAGAACTGGTTGAAGGTCGGGTAGCTGCGTGGGTCCGGGTTGGCCGCCTCGGCCAGGTTCACCCCGAACTTTTCGGTGACGGTGTCGATCAGCCAGCGCGACATCCGCGGGTTGCTGGAATACGCCAGCCGGCGCGCCATCGACGACAGCAGGCGGTGCGGCAGGACGTAGGTCAGCTTGGTGGTCAGGCTCATGGTGCGGTTTTCTCGGTCAGCAGCTGCAGGTCGCGGGCAATGGCCTGCGCCTGGAAGGGCGGGCGGATCAGGCCGGCCAGCTTGCCGTCCGGGTCCAGGACGGCCAGGCTGGCCGAATGCTCCAGGGTGTAATCCTGGGGGTTTTCATCGAAGTGCCTGCCTTCCACTTTCTGGAAGACGAAGCCCAGCGACGTGGCAAAACGCTCCAGCGAAGGCACGTCGGCGGTGGCTGCCAGGGTGTCCTTGTGGAAGGCGTGGGCGTACTCGCCCAGTCGCGCCGGGGTGTCGCGCTCCGGGTCGACCGACACGAACAGCACCCGCGGGCGCAGGCTTTCCGGCTGGCTCTCCCAGCTTTTCTGGGCCCGGGCCAGGTCCGCCAGAGTGGTTGGGCACACGTCCGGGCAGAAGGTGAAACCCAGGAACACCAGGGTCCAGTGACCCTTCAGCTCGCCGGGAATCAGCCGGGTGCCATCGGACTGGCTCAGGTTGAAGTCCGGCAGCGGGCGCGGCTGCGGGTAGAAGGTGATGGATTCGGTGGCGGGGTGGTTGGCCGCCGGCGTCGGCGCGAACACCTTCTGCGCCGTCACCAGGCCCAGCCCGGCGGCCAGCGCGATGATCAGGATGATGCCTGTGGTGCGGTTGAACATGGACGGCCCGTTCCCGGAGTGGTCCACCATCATAGGGGAGGGCTCCGGCCCCGCCCAGCCGTTTCGCCTGCAACGGATGCTCCAGCCCCGTACAGCGCCTATAATCGGGGGCCACATTGTCTGTTGCCTTGCCATGACTGCCGATACGGCCGCCGAACTTCACACGATCATCGACCTGATCCGCTACGGCACCAGCCGTTTCAACGCCGCCGGGCTGACCTTCGGGCACAGCTACGACAACGCCCTGGACGAGGCCACCCAGCTGGTCCTGCACAGCCTGCACCTGCCGCACGACCTCGGCCCGGCCTATGGCCAGGCCCGCGTCACCCGCGACGAGAAGCTGCAGGTGCTGGAGCTGTTCCAGCGCCGCATCGATGAACGCATTCCGGCGGCCTATCTCACCGGTGAAGCCTGGTTCGCCGGCCTCAGTTTCAAGAGCGACACCCGCGCGCTGGTGCCGCGCTCGCCGATCGCCGAGCTGATCGAGTCCGGTTTCGAACCGTGGCTGGCCGGTCGCGACGTGCATCGTGCGCTGGACCTGTGCACCGGTTCGGGCTGCATCGCCATTGCCATGGGCCACTACTACCCGAACTGGGAAGTGGACGGCGTCGACCTCAGCGACGACGCGCTGTCGCTGGCCGAAGAGAACAAGGAGCGCCTGCAGGCGCACAACGTGACCCTGCTCAAGTCGGACCTGTTCAACGGCCTCACCGGCCGTCACTACGACCTGATCGTCACCAATCCGCCGTACGTCACCAATGACGAGACCGACGCGCTGCCGCAGGAATACTCCTACGAACCCGAAATGGGCCTGCGTGCTGGCGACGACGGCCTCGACCTGGTGCTGAAGATCCTGCGTGACGCGCCGCTGCACCTCAGCGAAGACGGCCTGCTGATCTGCGAAGTGGGCGAGTCCGAGCAGCACCTGATCAAGCTGCTGCCGGAAGTGGACTTTGCCTGGGTGGAGTTCAAGGTCGGCCAGATGGGCATCTTCGCGGTCGAATGCCGCGAGCTCATCGCGCACAGCGCCCGCATCACCGAACTGGCGGCGCAGCGGCCGTGAGTTCCAATACCTTCGGCAAGCTTCTGTCGGTCACCACCTTCGGCGAATCGCACGGTCCGGCGATCGGCTGCGTGGTCGATGGCTGCCCGCCGGGGCTGGAACTGAGCGCCGACGAGTTCGCCCACGACCTGCAGCGGCGTGCCACCGGCAAGAGCCGGCACACCTCGGCGCGCCGCGAGGCCGATGAGGTCGAGATCCTCTCGGGCGTGTACGAAGGCCGCACCACCGGCACGCCCATCGCGCTGCTGATCCGCAACACCGACCAGCGCAGCAAGGATTACAGCAACATCGCCCAGCAGTTCCGCCCGGGCCATGCGGATTACAGCTACTGGCAGAAGTACGGCATCCGCGATCCGCGCGGTGGCGGTCGCTCGTCCGCGCGCGAAACCACCATGCGCGTGGCGGCCGGCGTCATCGCCAAGAAGTGGCTGGCGCAGCGCTACGGGGTGACCGTGCGCGGCTACCTGTCGCAGCTGGGCGAAATCACGCCCACCGGCCATGACTGGTCGGCGGTGGAGGACAACCCGTTCTTCTGGCCCGTGGCCGAGCAGGTGCCGGCGCTGGAAAGCTACATGGACGCGCTGCGCAAGTCCGGCGACTCGGTCGGTGCGCGCGTCAACGTGGTGGCCGATGGCGTCCCGCCGGGCTGGGGTGAACCCATCTACGGCAAGCTGGATGGCGAACTGGCGGCCGCGCTGATGAGCATCAACGCGGTCAAGGGCGTGGAAATCGGCGATGGCTTTGCCAGTGCCGCGCAGAAGGGCACCGAACACCGTGACCTGATCACGCCGGAAGGTTTCGCCAGCAATCACGCCGGCGGCATTCTCGGCGGCATTTCCACCGGCCAGCAGGTCACCGCCTCGATCGTGCTCAAGCCCACGTCCAGCCTGCGCCTGCCCGGCGCGACGGTGGACGCCACCGGTGCCGCCGTGGATGTCATCACCACCGGTCGTCACGACCCCTGCGTGGGCATCCGCGCCACCCCCATCGCTGAGGCGATGATGGCGCTGGTGCTTATGGACCAGGCGCTGCGCCATCGCGCCCAGTGCGGCGACGTCGGCGACATCACCCCGCGCATTCCGGGCAGCATCGATGGCTGACACGCGTCCCAGGGTATGGGTCAGCCAGCCGCTGTTCGATGACGTCATCGAACAGCTCGGGCAGCATTTCGACCTGACTGTGACTGACGACGTTACCCGTTACACCCCGGACATGCTGGCCGAACGGCTGGCCGGGGTGGATGGAGCGCTGATCACCCTCAACGAACGCATCGGTGCGCCGGAAATCGCGGGTGCACCGCAGCTGCGCGCCATCGCGAACGTCGGCGTGGGCTACAACAACCTGGATATCGACGCGCTCAGCGCGGCCGGCATCCTCGCCAGCAATACCCCTGATGTCCTCACCGAGACCACTGCCGATCTCGGCTTTGCGCTGCTGATGGCGACGGCCCGGCGCATCACCGAGTCCGAGCGCTGGCTGCGGGACGGGCAGTGGGGGCAGTGGTCGTTCCAGACCATGCTGGGGGCCGACATCCATGGCAGCACGCTGGGCATCCTGGGCATGGGCCGTATCGGCCAGGGCATTGCCCGCCGCGGCGCGCTCGGTTTTGGCATGCGTGTGCTGTATCACAACCGCTCGCGCCTGCCGCAGGCCACCGAGGCCGAGGTCGGCGCGCAGTATGTCGACCTGGACACGTTGCTGGCCGAAGTCGATCACTTGGTCCTGGTGCTGCCGTACAGCGCCAGCTCGCATCACATCATCAATGCCGCCGCGCTGGCGAAGATGAAGCCAACCGCGACGCTGGTGAACATCGCCCGCGGCGGCATCGTCGACGAACTCGCACTGGCCGATGCGCTGGCCCACGGGCGTCTTGCCGCGGCCGGTCTGGACGTGTTCGAAGGCGAGCCGACGGTACGCCCGGAGCTGCTGGCACTGCGCAACATCGTGCTGACCCCGCATATCGGCAGTGCCAGCCAGGCCACCCGCCGCGCCATGGTGCAGCTGGCGGTGGACAACCTGACCGCCGCGCTGGGGCAGGGGCCACGCGCTGGCAATCCGCCAAGCGCACTCAACGCCGACGCCGTGGCCGCCGTGAAAGCCGGCGGCGCTGCCGTGGGCGGCAAAAAAGACGACAAACGACTGGGAACCTCCGCGGCCAATACGTGAGGTTCCCCGAACCCAGCCCGCTGTGCGTTTCTTTTGTCTAAAACCTATCGAGAAATCCCCATGAGCAATGCAGATCGTCGTTTCCACGTCGCCGTCGTCGGTGCCACCGGTGCGGTGGGCGAAACCATGCTGTCCATCCTGGCCGAACGCAACTTCCCAATTGCCACCCTGAGCCTGCTTGCCTCGTCGCGCTCGGCCGGCGGTGAAATCGAGTTCCAGGGCCAGAAGATCAAGGTCCAGGACCTGGCCGAATTCGACCCCAGCGGCGTGGACATCGCGCTGTTCTCCGCCGGCGGCAGCGTCTCCAAGGAGTACGGCCCGAAGTTCGCGGCTGCCGGTGCCGTGGTGATCGACAACTCCTCGGCCTTCCGTTACGACGACGACGTGCCGCTGGTCGTGTCCGAAGTCAATCCGGAGCAGGTCGCCAACCGTCCGCGTGGCATCATCGCCAACCCGAACTGCTCGACCATGCAGATGCTGGTGGCGCTGGCTCCGCTGCACCGCCGTTATGGCATCGAGCGCATCAACGTCGCCACCTACCAGTCGGTGTCCGGCGGTGGTCGTTCGGCGCTGGAAGAACTGGGCAAGCAGACCGGCCAGCTGCTCAGCTTCCAGGACATCGACCCGCAGCGCTTCCCGGTGCAGATCGCGTTCAACCTGATTCCGCACATTGACGATTTCCAGGACAACGGCTTCACCAAGGAAGAAATGAAGCTGGTCTGGGAAACTCGCAAGATCCTCGGCGACGACAGCATTCTGGTGAACCCCACCGCGGTGCGCGTGCCGGTGTTCTACGGGCACTCCGAAGCGGTGGCGATTGAAACCCGTGAAAAGGTCACGCCGGAAGCCGCGCGCGAACTGCTGGAACAGTCGCCGGGCGTGGAAGTGGTGGATCGCCGCGAAGCCGGTGGCTACCCGACGCCGGTCACCCACGCCTCGGGCACCGATGCGGTGTATGTCGGCCGCATCCGTGAAGACCTGTCGCATCCGCGTGGCCTGAACCTGTGGATCGTGTCGGACAACATCCGCAAGGGTGCCGCACTGAACGCCGTGCAGCTGGCCGAACTGGTCGCCGCAGAAGGTTGATGCAACGCCACGCCCTGCGTGGCTGGAATCGTCCGGAATCGCTATATTGCCGGCATGAAGAAACGAGTTCCGGGCGCGAAGCGCCCGCTCAAGGTGGTATCCACCCTGCTGCTGGCCCTGGCCAGCAGCTCGGCCATGGCTCTGGGCCTGGGCGACATCCGCGTGCTGTCCAAGCCCGGCCAGCCGCTGCTGGCTGAAATTCCGATCATTTCCGCCGACCCGTCCGAGCTGGAGAACCTGCGCGTGGCGCTGGCGTCGCCGGTCACCTTTGCCCGGGTCGGCCTGGACCGGCCCACCGGTCTGGTCAGCGAACTGCAGTTCGAACTTACCCGCAACACCCAGGGCCGCGCCGTGGTCCGGGTCAGCAGCCAGGCCCCGGTCACCACGCCGTCGCTGAACTTCTTGATTGAGGCCGACTGGGGGCAGGGACGCCTGGTGCGCGAGTACTCCGCGCTGGTGGATGCCCCCGACAGTGCGGTGGCCGTCGCCGAGCCGGAAATCGTGGCCCCGGCGGGGGCGATGTCCAATGCCATCGTGCGCGAACCCGAACCGGCGCCGCCGGTGGCCGAGCCACAGGTCGCCGAATCGCAGCCGGCCGAAGCCACCCCGTCGCGTACCACGCCGGTACCGGCCCGCAACGCGGCACCGGCACGCGCGCCGGCACCGGCGCGACCTGCGCCCGCGCCGGTCGCCGCTGCCGATGGCAGCATCACCGTGCGTCGCGGCCAGACCCTGTCCGAAATCGCGGCCGGTGTCGCCCGCGAGCGTGGGCTCAGCCGCGACCAGGCCATGATCGCGCTGCTGCGCGCCAATCCCGAAGCGTTCATTCGTGGCAACGTGAACCTGCTCAAGCAGGGCGCGGTGCTGCGTACCGCCGATGCCGCCTCGGCACCGCCCGTGGATGCGGCCGAAGCGGCGGCCATGGTGCGCGAGCACACCGCACAGTGGCGCCAGGCCCGTTCGGCCATCCCACAGCCGGCGGCCACGGGTGTGGCCAACGCGCCAGCCAGCACCCCGGCCAACGCAGCCGGCGCAGCACCGGCTGCGGCACCGGCAAGCGCAGGCGGGCGTCTGGAAATCGCCCCCGCCGTCGCGGCCACCGACCATAACGCAGGGACAATCACCGGCACCGCCGCCGGCAGTGAGGGTGACATGCTGGGCAACGAACAACTGCAGCAGGCCAAGGAAGACGTGGCCACCCGCGATGCGGAAATCCAGGAGCTGCGCGGCCGCGTGGCCGAGCTGGAGAAACTGCAGAAGCAGCAGGAAGCGCTGATCAGCATGAAGGACAGTGACCTCGCCGCGGCCCAGCAGCGCCTGGCGGACGCCCCGGCGGCCCGCGAGGGCGGCGGTGGAGGCTGGTACTGGCTGGGGCTGGGCGTGCTGCTGGTGGTGGTGGCCGGCTGGGCGCTGGCGCGTCGTCGCAAGCCCTCACCGCTGCCGCCGCTGCGCCGCGATGGTTTCGATGCCGCCTCACTGGCCGCTGCCGTACCGGCAGCCGGCTACGTCGATGAGCTGGCCACGCAGGAACGCGCGGACCAGGAGCAGGCCGACCAGGACGCCGAGCTGGCCTACGATTCGGCCGAATACGACAGCACCGCCGATCAGGTGGCCGCCGAAGTGGCCCGTCGCGAACCGGTGTTCGCGCTGGAGCCGCAGCCCGGGCAGGGCGACAGCGTGGCAGACGCGCAGGATCATGACCATGTGGTGGTCCCGGCGCATGCCTGGAATGCGGCCGCGCAACCCTCCTACCGGGGCGTTTTCGAGTTCCCCGAGGAACCGGTCGCGCCTGTCGTGGTGCAGGCCCCGGTCGAACCGACCCCGGTTGCGCCGGCCAGCGAGCCGGTGGCCGCTGCGGAACCGCTGGGCACGCCGGGCCGCGAGCGGCTGGAGCTGGCCATCGCCTATCTCGACCTGGGTGATGCCGACACCGCACGCGCGCTGCTGCAGGAAGTGGCCGCCGCCGGCGACATCCACAGCCAGATCCAGGCACGCGAGCTGTTGGCCCGCCTGCCGTGACACAGACGTAATCGAGGTTGACCATGCGCTACGCACTGGGCGTGGAGTACGACGGCAGTGAGTACAAGGGCTGGCAGCAGCTGGGTGAAAGCGGATGTCCCAGCGTGCAGGCCAGCCTGCAGGAGGCGCTGTCCTCGGTGGCCGATGCCCCGATCCAGGTCACCTGCGCCGGGCGCACCGACGCTGGCGTGCATGGCGAGTGCCAAGTGGTGCATTTCGACACCGACGCGGTGCGCGACCCGCGGGGCTGGACCCTGGGCACGACGACCCGGCTGCCGCGTTCGATCGCAGTGCGCTGGTGCGTGCCGGTCGCCGATGACTTCCATGCCCGGTTCTCGGCGCGGGCACGCCGCTACCGCTACCGCCTGCTGAACCGCCAGGTGCGACCGGCCCTGTACCGCCAGACCCTCAGCTGGGAGCGCCGGCCGTTGGACGCCGGCCGCATGCACGAGGCGGGGCAGGCGTTGTTGGGCGAAAACGACTTCAGCGCCTTCCGCAGCGTGCAGTGCGAGGCCCTGCATGCCCGGCGTGAGCTGCAGGCGATCAGCGTGACCCGGCAGGGCGAGGTGATCGAGGTCTGCGTTCAGGCCAATGCATTTCTTCATCACATGGTGCGCAATATTGTCGGCTCATTGATTCTGATCGGTTGTGGGGAACAACCGGTGTCATGGATGGCCGAGCTGCTAGCAGGCCAGGACCGTACCGTGGCCGGCCCCACTGCACCGCCGCAGGGTCTTGTCTTTGTTGGCCCGTTGTATCCCGACAACTGGCACCTGCCTGCCGAGGTTACGTTATGAGCCGCTCCTACTACCGCACCCGCATCAAGTTCTGCGGCATGACCCGTGCCGGCGACGTACGCCTGGCCGGCGAGCTGGGTGTGGACGCCGTGGGTTTCATTTTTGCCCGTGAAAGCAAGCGCCGGGTGGCCCCGGCCGAAGCCCGCGCCATGCGCCAGGCGATCGCGCCGATGGTCGACGTGGTGGCCCTGTTCCGCGACAACAGCAAGGAAGAAGTGCGCGAGGTCCTGCGCACCGTACGTCCGACCCTGCTGCAGTTCCATGGCGGTGAGGACGAAGCGTTCTGCCGCAGCTTCAACATGCCCTACCTGAAGGCGGTGGCCATGGGCGGGCGCGAAGAGGTCAACGCGCGCCAGCTGCAGCTGCGCTACCCGAGCGCCGCCGGTTTCCTGTTCGACAGTCATGCCCCTGGCGGCGGGGGGGGCACCGGCGTGACCTTCGACTGGACCCGTCTGCCGACCGGCCTGCATCGTCCGTTCCTGCTGGCCGGCGGCATCACTCCGGACAACGTGTTTGACGCCATCGTCGCCACCCTGCCGTGGGGCGTGGATGTCTCCAGCGGCATCGAGACCGAGCCCGGCATCAAGGACGGCTACAAGATGCGCAAGTTCGTGGAGGAAGTCCGCCGCGCGGATTGCCACGAGGCGGATTAGCGCCGTCCCTTGACCGTAGAGCCGGGCTCTGCCCGGCTGCGCTTCGCGCAATCCCGCATTCACACACAGGGTCAGAAACCCCCTATGTGCGCCATCGTCAATTTCACGTAGCATCAACGGAACAAGGGAATGCCGGAGCGCATTCCCAGGGACGCCGCAGGGGGAAACCGCGGCATCGATGCAAGGAAGTTGTGAAATGGCGGAATTTCTCAATGTCGCGCTGACATTCCCCACGTTGCCTTACAGCATCGTGTTGGCATTTGCCATGGTCTATTGGCTGCTGGCTGCCTGTGGCGTGGTCGACGACGGCTTTGCCACCGACGGTATCGACCTGGGCGGCGGCGAGGAGGGTCTGCACGGCATCTCCGGCATGTTCTCGCGCCTGGGCCTGGGCGGCGCACCGGTGATGCTGGTGATCGCGCTGCTGGCCTTCTTCGGCTGGACCGGCACCTACCTCACCCATCTGTTCCTGCTGCAGCCGCTGCCGGTCCCGCTGCGCTGGGCGGCTGGCAGTGCCGTGGCACTGCTGGCGCTGGTGCCGGCGGTACCGGTCACCGCGTTGATCCTGCGCCCGGTCCGGCGCCTGCTGCTGCGTCTGCGCGCGGTCCCACAGACGTCACTGCTCGGGCGCATCGGCGTGGTCGCGTCGCCGCAGGTCACCGCCAGCTCCGGCTACGCCACCGTTGACGACGGCGGAGCCGGGCTGATTCTGCAGGTCCGCCTGCCCGAAGGGCACACCTTGCCACGCGGGTCACGGGTCGTGCTGATCGACTACGTGGCCGAACACAACCATTACCGGGTCGCTGGCGAAGACAGCCACCCTGCGCTTTCGTTCCAAGACAGCCTGATTGCGGGCGACAAGGAGATCCATCGATGAGTGTTGCTGCCATGGCCCCGTTCCTGATTGGCGTGGGCGTACTGATTGTCCTGCTGCTCGGTCTTGCCGGCCTGTTCAAGGCGTTCTACCGCAAGGTGGACCAGGGCGTCGCGCTGATCGTCAACGACATGAGCTCCCAGCCCAAGGTGCACTTCACCGGTGCATTGATCATCCCGGTGCTGTACCGCGCCGAGCTGATGCGGATCAGCCTGATCACCCTGCAGATCGACCGTCGTGGCAAGGAAGGCCTGATCTGCCGCGACAACATGCGCGCCGATATCGCCGTGGCGTTCTACCTGCGCGTCAATGAAACCCAGGCAGATGTGCTGCGCGTGGCCAAGGCCATCGGTGCCGACCGCGCCTCGGACAAGCACGCGGTGGACGAGCTGTTCAACGCCAAATTCTCCGAAGCGCTGAAGACCGTTGGCAAGAAGTTCGAGTTCACCGAGCTGTTCGAGAAGCGCCAGGAGTTCCGCGACGAGATCATCGCGGTGATCGGCAACGATCTCAACGGCTACGCGCTGGAAGACGTGGCCATCGACTACCTGGAGCAGACCCCGAAGCTGCTGCTGGACCAGAACAACATTCTCGATGCCCAGGGCATCCGCAAGATCACCGAGCTCACCGCTGCGCAGAACGTGGTCACCAACGAGCTGGAACAGAACGAAAAGCTGGCCATCACCAAGAAGAACGTCGAGGCACGCGAAGCGCTGCTGGCGCTGGAGCGCCAGCAGGCCGAAGCCGAAGCCCGGCAGAAGCGCGAGATTGAAACCATCCAGGCCCGCGAACAGGCCGAAACCGCCAAGGTGCAGGAAGAGCAGCGCCAGCTGGCCGAGCATGCCCGCATCGAAGCGCAGGAGCTGATCGACATCCGCGAGCAGAACCGCCTGCGCGAAGTGGAAGTGGCCGAGCAGAACCGTCAGCGTGCCGTCGCCATCGAGGCCGAGCGCGTGGAACGTGCGCGCCAGCTGGAGCAGGTCACCACCGAGCGCGAAGTGCAGCTGCAGGGGGTTGAACGCGACAAGGTGGTCGAGTCCGGCAAGATGGACGTGGCCAACATCACCCGCGAGCGCATCGCCATCGACAAGACCGTGGCCCAGGAAGAAGAGCGTATCAAGGAAGTGCGCGAGGTTTCCGAAGCCGACCGCCAGAAGCAGGTGCTGATCCTGGAAGCCGAAGCCAAGGCCCAGGAACTGCTGGTGCGCCAGGTCAAGGAAGCGCAGGCCGCCGAAACCTCGGCCAAGCACCGCGCGGTCGAGATCACCACCCTGGCCCAGGCCGAGCACGAAGCCGCCGGCAAGCAGGCCGAGGCCAAGCGCCTGCTCGCCGACGGTACCCGTGCCGAACAGGCCGCCCCGGGCCTGGCCGAAGCGCAGGTGCGCGAAGCCTCGGCGCTGGCCATCGAGAAGGTCGGTATCGCCGAAGCCCGCGTGATCGAGGCCAAGGCCGACGCCACCCTCAAGCAGGGCACCAACGACGCTCGCGTGCTGGCTGAAACCCTGCAGGCCCAGGCCCAGGGTGAAGAGCAGATGGGCCGTGCCCGTGCTACCGCGACCGAGTCGGTCGGCGGTGCCGAAGCCGGTGTGGTGCAGAAGAAGCTGCTGGCCGAAGCCGAAGGCCTGGTCCGCAAGTTCGAGGCGATCGCCTCGCTCAGCGACAGCGCCCGCGGCCATGAAGAGTTCCGCATGATGCTCGACAACAGCCTCAAGCAGGCCCTGGCGTCGATCGAAGCCGGCAAGGAAGTCTCGCGCGAGAACGCCGGTGTCATCGCCAGCGCGCTGCGCAACGCGGATATCGACCTGGTCGGCGGCGACGGCGGCATGTTCGAGAACCTGATCAAGGCCGTCTCGCTGGGCAAGTCGATCGAAGGCCTGGCCGGCAAGAGCCCGATCGTCCAGGACCTGATGCAGCGTTACCTGGGCGTGACCGCGCGCGAAGAAGCACCGCGCCAGATCGCCGACGAGCACACCGCCACCGCCGACACGGTGTCGGCCACCGTCGTCGACGCGCGCTGAGCGGGGCAGAGCCCGCTCTACATTTCCACCGGCCGGTACCTCCGGCCGGTGTACCGTGAGCCGGAAGGAAGCTGATGTCTGATACCGACCCCCGTCCCGACCCGTCGTCGGCGGAAGCCACTACCACCGTCGATCAGGCGGTTGCCCAGGGCGGAGCCTATGAAGTCCTGCGTCGTCGCCTGGGCGAGCAGGGCACGCGCCTGCGCGGTTTGGCCGATGCGCTCAACCGCCAGCGTCTGGTGGAATTCGGGGACAGCCGGCTGGAGGTCATTGGCCGCTTCCGCATCCGCAGCGAAAACAACTGTGTAGGCCGGGACATCGTGCAGGTCGGACCGGACCTGCTGCTGTTCGGCTACAACGTCTACCTGGGGCTGAAGACCCAGACCCGGGTCGAGGACGTATTCGGCCTGTACCGGCTGGTGCAGTCGGGCGAGGGCTACGACGTGGTGCCGGTCGATGCCAAGGGCAGCTTCCTGGCCCAGGCCGGCTTCGTGCATGACTTCAGTGAGCTCTACGCCTACTACAAGCATGCGCGCCTGCTGCAGCTGATCAAGGTCGGTGACAAGCTGCTGGCGTCGTTCCAGATCGGCGAGCGCAGCAGTGACGTACGTGTGTTCCGCTGGGCGGTCTCGCGCGAGGGCGAGCTGACCTATCTGGATGCGCGCGGCGAGCGTGACATCGCGCTGCCGCCGCCGTTCGATTTTGAGTGGACCCGTGCCACCCGCGACATGGCGGTCAGCGGGCGTCATTCACATCTGAATATTCTGGACACCCTGTTCGTCGAGACCACCGGTGGCGATCTCACCATCAAGGTCGAGAACAACACCGAAAGCGGGCAGGGCATCTACAGCGAGCCGGTGGACGACAGCACCCAGTCGCTGGACGACGCCCAGTTCGATTTCGTCCGAGTCGGCTCATTGGTGCTGCTGAAGGTGCTGCCGTACCGCGAAACGGTATGGCGTGGCTTGATCTACAACACGTTGACCGGCGCGATCGTGCGCAATGACGCCATCGTGCAGGCCTGCGTGCAGCTGCCGGAAGACCACGGCATCATCTTCCCCGGTGGCTATTACCTGCAGAGCGGCGAGCACAAAGCCTTCGACGCTTCGATGCAGGGCATGCAGTTCAAACGCGCGATCCGCTCGCCCAATGGCGAGGACGTGCTGTACATCTTCTATGAGCGCGAAGGTGGGCGCTCGGCGCTGTTCGTCTACAACACCATCCAGCGCGTGCTGCAGAACCCGGTGTTCGGCCACGGCTATGCCTTCATGCACGACGGGCGCATGGTGCTGTTCCACGCCGAAGGCACCGAGCCGACCCGCATCCACCCGATGCAGGTCTGGCAGACCCCGTTCAGCAGCGACGAATTTGCCGCCAGCCGGCCACCCGGCAACACCTTCATGGGCCGCATCGGCAACGCCGAGCTGGTTCGCGGCATTTCCAACCTGTTCGACCTCGCCCGGACCATCGAAGGCCAGGACGTTTCGGTGCAGCGCTACCAGCGCCTGGTGCAGGATACCCGGCGCATGTTCGACGCCCACCACTGGCTCGACGATGCCAGCTGTGACGGCGCGGCCGGCCTGCTGCGCGAGATCAGCGCCACCGGCGAGTCGGTGCTGGACGAGTACGAAAAGGTCCAGAGCATCCGCCAGCAGTCCGCCCAGGCCATGGCCCAGGCGCAGTCCAGCCAGAAGGCCCTGCTGGCGCGGTTGCAGCCGGAGAACTGGACCGGGGTGCAGGCCTTTGTCGAGGCGCTCAACGCGATTTCCACCCAGCGCGGTCATCTGCTGACCATCCGCGACTATCGTTACATCGATACGGATGTGATCGACGCGATGACCACCGCGTTGCAGGAAGCGCACGACCGCGTCGGTGCTGCCACCGGCCAGTTCCTCGCCGACGAGCGCGCACTGGCTCCGCTGGGCGAGCGCCTGCAGGCGCTCGATGAAGCCGCGCAGCAGGCGGAAAGCGCGCGCGTGCTGGATGAACAGCTGGCCGGAATGCGCGGCATGGCCGCCGACCTGGACATGCTGTCCGCGCTCATGGCCGGGCTGAAAGTGGACGATGCCACCGCGCGTACCCGCGTAGTGGAAGCCATTTCCGCCGTTTACGCGCGCCTCAACCAGAGCCGGGTGCGTGCCGAGCAGCGACGCCGCACGCTGGGTTCCGCCGAGGCGGTGGCGCAGTTCGCCGCCCAGTTCGCGCTGTTCTCGCAGTCCATCACCAGTGCACTGGGCATGGCCACCGACCCCGAGCGGGCGGATGAACAGATGTCGCGCCTGCTGGTGCAGCTGGAAGAACTGGAAAGCCAGTTCGGCGAGCACGAGCAGTTTCTGGGTGACATCCTGGCCAAGCGCGAAGAGCTGATCGAAGCCTTCGAGACCCACAAGCAGGCGCTGCTGGATGAACGCCAGCGTAAGGCGCGCTCGGTGCTCGATGCGGCCACCCGCATCCTGGATGGCCTGGCCAAACGTACCGAGCGCTTTGCCAGCGCCGACGAGCTCAACGCGTTCTTCGCCGGCGACCCGCTGGTGCTCAAGCTGCGCGAGTTGGCCGAGCGGCTGCGTGAGCTGCGCGACAGCGTCAAGGCGGACGACGTCGAGGCGCGCCTGAAGGGCGTACGCGATCAGGCGGTGCGTGCGCTGCGCGACCGCAGCGATCTGTTCGAAGCGGGCGGCAACGTGGTGCGGCTGGGCCCGCGCCATCGCTTCAGCGTCAATACCCAGGCGCTGGACTTGACCCTGCTGCCACGCGGCGACGAGCTCGCCATCCACCTGACCGGCACCGACTTCCTGGAAGCGCTGCACGATCCGGAGCTGGCCGAGCTGAAGGCCTATTGGCAGTTGGGACTGGATTCGGAATCGGCGCAGCTGTATCGCGCCGAATACCTGGCCGGCAGCCTGCTGCTGGCCGCGATGGAAGCACGCGATGGTCTCGATCTGGCGGCTCTGCAGCATGCCGCTGCCGAGCCGGATGCGCTGGAGAAGATCGTCCGTGACTTTGCCGCACCGCGCTACCGCGAAGGCTATGAACGTGGCATCCATGACCACGACGCCAGTCTGATCCTGCACGCGCTGCTGCCATTGCAGCAGGCCGCCGGCACGCTGCAGCATGCGCCACGCGCACGCGCGCTGGCCCTGCTGTTCTGGGCCGCGCAGCAGCGCCGCGAAGACGTGGCGCAGTGGTCTGCGCGTCAGGCCGGGGCCGATGCCATCGCCCGCCTGTTTGGTTCCAGCGAAGGTCAGCAGGCCCTGCTGGCCGAGATGACCACCGCATTGGATGCGTTCGTGCAGGAGCGCCAGCTGCCGTTCCAGACCGAAGATGCGCAGGCGTCGGCCGCCTATCTGGCTGCCGAACTCAGTGTCGGCGAGCCCGTTTTCAGCACCAGCCGCTACGCGCAGGCCCTGCTCGAAGCACTGACCCAGCATCTGCAGTCGGCCGGCCAGCGCGAAGCCTTCGACCGTGCCCTGCAACGCGAGCAGGACGGCCTTGCCGCGCGCTGGAAACTGGCGGGTCAATGGCTACGCGCACTGTGCCAGCTGCCGGCCTACGCCACGTACGCCGGCTACGCCGATGAGGCGGCAGCACTGCTGCTGGTGTCGCGTGCGCTGCGCACGCGTGGCAGCGAGGTCGCCCTGCAGGTACAGGTGCAGGGGCTGCTGGGCGAGCACGCGCGCATCCAGCAGGGTCACCTCACCCTGTCGCTGGATGACTTCCTGGCACGCCTGCGCACCCACCTGCAGCAGTTCGTGCCGGCCTTCCATGCCTACCAGGGCGTGCGCCAGCGCATCATCGTGCGCGAGCGCGACGCCTTGCGCCTGTCAGAGTTCAAGGCCCGCCCGCTATCCTCGTTCGTGCGCAACAAGCTGATCAACGACGTCTACCTGGGCGTGATCGGTGACAACCTGGCCAAGCAGATGGGCACGGTCGGCGAGAACAAACGCAGCGACCTGATGGGCCTGCTGATGATGATCTCGCCGCCGGGCTACGGCAAAACCACGTTGATGGAATACGTGGCGCACCGGCTGGGCCTGGTCTTCATGAAGATCAACGGCCCGGCGCTGGGCCACGAGGTGCGCTCGCTGGACCCGGCGCAGGCTCCCGATGCCACCTCGCGGCAGGAGCTGGAAAAGCTCAACCTGGCGCTGGAGATGGGCAACAACACCATGCTGTATGTCGACGACATCCAGCATACCCATCCCGAGTTCCTGCAGAAATTCATCTCGCTCTGCGACGGCACCCGCCGTATCGAGGGCGTGTGGCGCGGGCGCACCCGTACCTACGACATGCGCGGCAAGAAATTCTGCGTGGTGATGGCCGGCAACCCGTACACCGAGTCCGGCGAGGTGTTCAAGATTCCGGACATGCTCGCCAACCGCGCCGACATCTACAACCTGGGCGACGTGCTGGGTGGCATGGAAGAGGCCTTCACCCTGAGCTATATCGAAAACAGCCTGACCTCCAACGCGGTGCTGGCCCCGCTGGCGACGCGTGACATGGCGGATCTGTACCTGCTGGTCGACCGCGCGATGGGCAAGGAGGTCTCCACCAATGCGCTCAGCCACGCCTACAGCGGCGCCGAGATCAACGAGATCGTCGCGACCCTGCAACGCATGCTGCGCGTGCGTGACGTGGTCTACCGGGTCAACCAGCAATACATCGCCAGCGCCGCACAGGACGACCGCTACCGCACCGAGCCGCCGTTCCGGCTGCAGGGCAGCTACCGCAACATGAACAAACTGGCCGAGAAGATCTCGCCGGTGATGAACGAGGCCGAGCTGCAGCAGCTGGTCTCCGACCACTATCTCGGCGAAGCGCAGCTGCTGACCACCGGTGCTGAAGAGAACCTGCTCAAGCTGGGCGAACTGCGTGGCGTCCTGGGCGAGGATGAGCTGCAGCGCTGGGCGCAGATCAAGCGCGACTTCCTGCGCAACAAGGCCATGGGGGCAGGCGATGCCGATGTCGGCGGTCGCGTGGTGGCGCAGCTGGCCGACATCGCCAGTGCGCTGCAGAGCAGTGCCGACGCCGCACCGCTGAATGCAGCGGACCCCGCACCGTGGCCCGCATTGCTTGCCGCATTGGAGCGCCTGGTTCCGGTGCCGGCACCGGCCACACCTGTGGTTGCGGCGGAGTTCGCTCCTGTCGACACCGGCGTGCCGCACCCCCCACCGCTGCCGGCCGCCGAGCCGATTGCCCAAGGGTTGCAGGAAGGGCTGGCCCCGCTGCTGCAACTGCTGGGCCAGGCCAATGCGCAGCAGGCGCGCACCGGTGAAACCCTGGCCTTGCTGGCCAGCTGGGTGCGCGAACAGATGGAGCGCGGCCCGGCCGCACCGCCACGCCCGCGCGCACGCCGCGCCAGCACGCCGCAGGAGCGTGCGCTCGACGAGGCACTGATGCGTCACTTCTACGGTGAATCCACCCTGCCGCCGCGGTGGACCGGCGCTGCGGATGATGCGCCGGCATGATGCGTGGCTGGCCCGTGCCGGTGCCTGTGGCAACCGACGCACTCGGACTGTCACGCTACGGCGCGTCGTTGCTCGATGCGCTGGGGCAGGGGGCGACGCCGCCGGTCGGGCATGACCCTGCGGCGGCACGCCTGCTCGCGGTGCTGGCACAGCTGGGCGCGGTGGTGCAGGCTGCCAACCCTGCCGCGGCGCGACGTCGTGTCAGCTGGTGGGGACGTCTGCTCGGGCGCGATGTCGAACAGGAGCTGGAGGCGCACGACAGCCAGTCACGGCTGGGTGTGCTGCTGGTACAGGCCGATGCGGCCGTGCGGGGCGTCGCCGCGCAGCTGGCACAGCAGGCGGCGGCGCAGGAACGCGCCATTGATGCCGCTATGATCCTTGAAGCCTGGGCCGATGCCGGACACGCGCAACTGGCCGCGTTGGCTCCGCCTTTGCAGGATGTATTGGCGCAGCGATTGGACCATCTGCGCCGGCTGGCCGCGCTGCAGCAGGTCGAGGCGGGGCAGTGGCAGCTGCTGCGCGAACAGAACGCAGCGCTGCTGGCCCGCAGTCAGCGCATTACCGAGACCCTGCTGCCGGCATGGCAGCAGACCGTGCTGACGCGTCGGGCCGCCGACCAGCAGCAGCGCGACCAGCAGGCCACGCAGCTGCTGGCGCAGATCAGCGCCGAGGTCGCCTCGGCGCAGGCTAGACTGGACTGACCCGTGTATTTCATTGCCGCCCCTTTCAAGGAGACTTCGCCATGACCCAGGACACGCCGAACAGCTCGGCCCTTGCCGTGGCCGCGCCCACGGTGGATGACGCCACCTTGAAGGCACTCGGTCTGGTCCAGGACGACCTGCCGCGGATCGCCGAGATCGGGCGCAGCCTCGAAGACATCCGCCCGGGCAACCTGCAGGTGTTCGGGCGTGACGCAGCGGCCAAGACCGCAGCGTTTTCCAGCCAGCTGCTGGACCAGGTGCGCAATCGGGACCTGGATGCCAGCGGTGAGAAGCTGGGCGAAGTGGTACGCATCGCGCGCACGTTGAATCTGGACGGTCTCACCCAGCGCTCGAAGGTGCCGGTGATTGGCGGCCTGATCGACAAGCTGCGTGCGTCCAAGGGCGAGCTGGTGCAGAAGTTCAGCGACACCAACCGGCAGATCGAGCAGCTGCTCGGCGACGTTGGCAGCCAGCAGGCGCTGATGGGCCAGCGGGTCGGCGAGTTCGACCGCATGCACGAGATCGTGCGCGAAGAGCGCCACGCACTGGGCCTGCATATCGCCGCCGGCAAGCAGCGTCTGGGCGAGCTTCGCGCGGAACAACAGGCATCGGTAGGCAACGACGACCCGCAGGTGCGCATCCGCCAGGGCGAACTGGACAACGCGATCCGCCTGCTCGACAAGCGGGTCGGTGACCTGGTGGTGATGCAGCATGCGGCCGACCAGTCGCTGCCGATGATCCGCCTGATCCAGGCCAACGCGATCCAGCTGATCGAGAAGTTCAACACCGTCCGCGACATCACCATTCCGTCGTGGAAACGGCAGTTTGCGATCCAGCTCAGCCTGAGCGAGCAGAAAAGCGCGGTGGAACTCTCCAACGCGATTGATGACGCGACCAATGACCTGATGCGCCGCAACGCGGACCTGATGCGGCAGACCTCGGTGGAAACCGCCAAGGCCAACCAACGCGCCGTGATTGACGTGGCCACCCTGCGCCATGCCCACGACCAGTTGATCGCCACGGTGGAAGAGGTGCGCACCATCCATCGCGAAGGCATGCAGCAGCGCCAGCAGGCGGAAGTCGAACTCGCGCGCCTGCGCGAAGAGGTGCAGGCCAGGCTGGCCGCGCCAACGGCTGCCTGATCATGATTAGGGGGTGACACGCATGGCGTGTCACCCGCCGCCATCACCTCAACTGCGCACTCAACCACTCCGCCAATACCTCCACCCGCGCATCCGCCACACCCTCCGGTGTCGCCAACACCCAGAACCCGCCGGTCGCCCCAAACCCCCACGGGGCCAGCAACCTTCCGGCCGCCAACTCATCAGCCACCAGCGGCTCCGGCGCAATCGCCACGCCCAGCCCGGCAACGGCCGCCTCCAGCAGGTAGTACAGATGGTCAAAGCCGGTGCCCATCACCAGCTGCGCCGGCTCCAACCCATGCGACAGCGCCCAGTCCGGCCAGGCCTGCGGGCGCGACGTCGTATGCAGTAACGGCTCGCCCCGCAGCACCGAAGGCGGATGCCCACGCAGCCGCGCCGACGCCGGATGCTGCGGACTGACCACCACGCCCACCCGTTCCGGTGCCAACTCGCGTACCCGCCACCCCGGCGGCCAAGGTGCATGCGCCAGCAGCAACACCGCATCCAGGTTCTGCTGATCCGCCGTGAAGCTGCCGTCCTGCGCCGACCAGTGCAGCGGCAGCTGTGGCAGGTCGGCCTGCAGTTGCTGCAGGCGGGGAATCATCCAACGCGCCAGGATGCTGCCGCTGCAGCCCAGCACCAGTGCTTCCGGCCGCTGCCGGCGCTGCAGCCCGGTCACCGCCTCGCGGATCTGACCGAAGGCACCCGCGCAGGCCGCCTGCAGGGTCTCGCCGGCGGCGGTCAGGCGCAGGCCGCGACCGGCGCGCTCGAACAGCGCGAAGCCCAGATGCTCCTCCAGCAGCCGCAGCTGCCGGCTGATCGCACCGTGGGTCACATGCAGCTCCTGCGCGGCACGCCCGACACCGCCCAGCCGGGCCGTGGCCTCGAAGCTGCGCAGGGCATTCAGCGAGGGCAGGGGGGTGTCACTCATGTGAGTTTTCCTGACGGGTTCGGCCAGATAATATCGATATTCCGGTCAGGATGTGTGCGTTAGAGTGAAGCCCTGTCTCTACCGGCTGTCGCGTCATGTCCGCATCCCCAACGCCTGTCACCGATTTCCATGCCTACCCGGACGCCAACGGCCATTTTGGCCGCTATGGCGGAAGCTTCGTTGCTGAAACTCTGATCGGCCCGCTGCAGGAACTGGCGGCCGCCTATGACCAGGCGCGCCAGGACCCGAGCTTCATCGCCGCCTATGACAAGGACCTGACCCACTACGTGGGCCGGCCCAGCCCGATCTACCACGCCGAGCGGCTCAGCCAGCAGGTCGGCGGTGCGCAGATCCTGCTCAAGCGCGAAGACCTGAACCACACCGGCGCGCACAAGATCAACAACACCATCGGCCAGGCCCTGCTGGCCGCGCGGATGGGCAAGAAGCGCATCATTGCCGAGACCGGTGCCGGCCAGCACGGTGTTGCCAGCGCCACTGTCGCCGCCCGGCTGGGCCTGGAATGCGTGGTCTACATGGGGGCCACCGACATCGAGCGGCAGAAGATCAACGTCTACCGCATGAAGCTGCTCGGTGCGACGGTGGTGCCGGTGACTTCCGGCTCGGCCACGCTGAAGGATGCGCTCAACGAAGCCATGCGCGACTGGGTCACCAACGTGCGCGACACCTTCTACATCATCGGCACCGTGGCCGGCCCGGACCCGTACCCGCGCATGGTGCGCGACTTCAATGCCATCGTCGGCCGCGAAGCGCGTGCACAGATGCTCACCGATTACGGCCGCCTGCCGGACGCGATCACCGCCTGCGTCGGCGGCGGCAGCAACGCCATCGGCCTGTTCCATGCTTTCCTCAATGATCGCGACGTGCGCATTGTCGGCGCTGAAGCGGCAGGCGACGGCATCGAAACCGGTCGTCACGCCGCGTCCATCGCCGCGGGCCGTCCGGGCGTGCTGCATGGCAACCGCACCTATGTGATCTGCGACGACGATGGTCAGATCATCGAAACCCATTCGGTGTCCGCGGGTCTGGATTACCCCGGTGTGGGCCCGGAGCATGCGTTCCTGGCCGATACCGGTCGCGCCCAGTATGTCGGTGTCACCGACGAGGAAGCGCTGGCCGCCTTCCACCAGCTGGCGCACAGCGAAGGCATCCTTGCCGCGCTGGAGTCCAGCCACGCGGTGGCGCAGGCGATCAAGCTGGCGCGCGAGCTGCCCAAAGACAAGCTGGTGTTGTGCAACCTGTCCGGCCGTGGCGACAAGGACGTGCACACCATCGCCGCCCGCGAAGGCCTAGTGCTGTGACCGCCCGCCGCGCATTTGAACTGACCCTGGAACGCGCCTGACATGTCCGTTGACCGTATTGATGCCTGCTTTGCCCGCCTGCGCGCCAGTGGCCGCAAGGCACTGATTCCGTTCATCACCGCCGGTGACCCCGGGCTCGAGGCGACCGTGCCGGTGATGCATGCGCTGGCTGCGGCCGGTGCCGATGTGATCGAGCTCGGCGTGCCGTTCTCCGACCCGATGGCCGATGGCCCCACCATCCAGCGCAGCTCCGAGCGTGCGCTGGCACGCGGGGCAGGGCTGAGCTATGTGCTGGAAACGGTGCGCGACTTCCGCCGCGAGGATGCGACCACGCCGGTAGTGTTGATGGGTTACCTGAATCCGATCGAGATCCGTGGCACCGAGCGTTTCGCCCGGGATGCGATCGACGCCGGCGTGGATGGCGTGTTGCTGGTGGACCTGCCGCCGGAAGAAGCGGAAGAGACCCTGGCGATCTTCGAGCAGGCCGGGCTGGCGTTGATCCTGCTGGCCTCGCCGACGACCGCCGATGCGCGTCTGGACAAGCTCTCGGCCATGGCGCGTGGCTATCTGTACTACGTGAGCTTTGCGGGCGTGACCGGTGCCTCTGATCGCCTCGACAGCGACGCCGCCAGTGCCCGGCTGCGTGACCTGCGCGGTCGCTCGTCGGTGCCGGTGGTGGCTGGCTTTGGCATCAAGGACGCGGCCAGTGCGGCGGCGATGGCGAAGGAGGCCGACGGTGTGGTGGTGGGCAGCGCACTGGTGGCGGCGCTGGCGGAGGCGGACGGTTCAGATGCCGCAGCGGCGGTGGCGAAGGCGTTCCTCGCGCCCCTGCGCAAGGCCCTGGACTGACCAGCCGTAGTGACACGCCATGCGTGTCATTACCGGGCAATCGGGGCGTAGTGACACGCCATGCGTGTCATCGCGGTCCCAAACAGGGTCGAAGCCACGCAGGGGCGTGGCTCTACAGCGATCCATGGCATCCCGTCCGACGAGTTTCACGCTCCCTCCACACGCCCCCGTAGGGATCCCGGCCCCACGGCGGGTGAGCTAGACTGTCCGCCTTTGCGGCCTTCGGGCCGCCCTGAATGGACGTATCAACAAGCATGAGTTGGCTGACCAAACTGATGCCGTCGGGCATCCGCACCGACAATGTTCCCAGCAAGAAGCGCAGTGTCCCCGAGGGCCTGTGGGAAAAGTGCAGCAACTGCAACAGCGCGCTGTACGGCCCGGAGCTGGAAGAAAACCTGGAGGTCTGCCCGAAGTGCGGCCACCACATGGCGATCCGCGCCCGCGCGCGCCTGGCCGCGCTGTTCGACGCTGACAGCACCTCCGAAATCGCTGCCCGCCTGGGGCCGACCGACCTTCTGAAGTTCAAGGACCAGAAGAAGTACGGTGAGCGCATCAAGGCCTCGCAGAAGAACACCGGCGAATATGACGCGCTGATCGCGATGCAGGGCCTGCTCAAGGGCCGTCCGCTGGTGGCGTCGGCGTTCGACTTTGCCTTCATGGGCGGGTCGATGGGCTCGGTGGTCGGCGAACGGTTCTCGCTGGCCGCTGAAAAAGCGCTGGAAATCGGTGCACCTTACGTGTGCTTCTCCGCCAGCGGCGGCGCGCGCATGCAGGAAGGCCTGTTCTCGCTGATGCAGATGGCGAAGACCTCGGCCGCGCTGGGTCGCCTGCGCGACGCTGGCCTGCCGTACATCTCGGTGCTCACCCATCCGACCACCGGTGGTGTATCGGCGTCGTTTGCGATGCTGGGCGACATCAACATCGCCGAGCCGCAGGCCCTGATCGGCTTCGCCGGTCCGCGCGTGATCGAGCAGACCGTGCGTGAAAAGCTGCCGGAAGGCTTCCAGCGTTCGGAGTTCCTGCTGGAGCACGGCGCGATCGACCAGATCTGCGACCGGCGCGAAATGCGCGATCGTCTGGCCGATCTGCTGGCCATGCTGGGTCGCCAGTCGCCGGCGGACGCTGCCTGATGGGGGCGCGCAAGTATTTCGGCACCGACGGCATCCGCGGTCGGGTTGGCCAGGGCGTGATCTCGGCCGATTTCGTCTTGCGCCTGGGCAATGCGCTGGGCCGCGTGCTGACCGAGCGCAACGGTCACCGTCCGGGCCACCGCCCGGTGGTGGTGATCGGCAAGGACACGCGCATTTCCGGCTATATGTTCGAGGCAGCGCTGGAAGCCGGTCTGGTGGCTGCGGGTGCCGACGTGCAGCTGCTGGGCCCGATGCCGACCCCGGCGGTGGCGTTCCTGACCCGCACCCTGGGTGCGGACGCAGGCATTGTGATCAGCGCGTCGCACAACCCGCACTACGACAACGGCATCAAGTTCTTCTCCGCCGATGGCGAAAAGCTGGACGATGCGACCGAGCTGGCGCTGGAAGCGGCGCTGGACAGCGAGTTCACCACGGCCGAATCGGACCGCCTCGGCAAGGCGGCGCGCGCGCGCGATGCGGTGGGCCGTTACATCGAATTCTGCAAGGCCAGCGTGCCGCGCAAATTCGACCTGCGCGGGCTGAAGATCGTGCTCGACTGCGCGCACGGTGCGACGTATCACATCGCGCCACTGCTGTTCCGTGAACTGGGTGCGGACGTCACTGCGATTGGTGCCGAACCCAACGGCGTGAACATCAATGACGGCGTGGGGTCGATGCACATCGACAACCTGGCGGCGAAGGTGCGCGAGGTGGGTGCAGACCTGGGCATCGCGTTCGACGGCGACGGCGACCGCGTGCTGATGGCCGACGACCAGGGCAACCCGGTTGACGGCGACGACCTGCTGTATGTGCTGGCCGCCTCCTGGCAGCGCAATGGTCGTCTGCGCGGCCCGGTGGTGGGTACGTTGATGACCAACTTCGGCCTGGAGCAGGCGCTGGAGCGTCTGGGCCTGCCGTTCGTGCGCAGCAACGTGGGCGACCGCTACGTGCACCAGGCACTGGTGGAAGGCGGCGGCGTGCTGGGCGGCGAAGCGTCTGGCCACCTGCTGTGCCTGGACCGTGCCACCACGGGCGACGCCATCGTCAGCGCGCTGCAGGTGCTGGAAGTGCTGCGTCGCGAGGGCACGACCCTGCGCGCTGCATTGACCGACGTCACCAAGGTGCCGCAGAAGACGGTCAACGTGCGTTTGGCGGGCGTCTCGGCCAAGGCCATCGTGCAGTCCGAGGGCGTGCAGTCGGCACTGGCCGACGCGCAGCAGGCGGTCAAGGGCCGCGGCCGCGCCTTCCTGCGTCCGTCCGGCACCGAGCCGGTGGTCCGCGTGACCGTCGAGGCCGACAGCGCCGAGCTGATGCAGGCCACGCTGGACAGCCTGTCCGGCGCGGTAAAAGCGGCCGCCGCGGCCTGACCCGAAGAACCCGGCTCCGGCCGGGTTTTTCGTTTGGAGGGTGCGATTGCACGATCTACGTATCGGCGGGCGTTGCCCGGCTGCTGTTGGATTTGTGCGAACAACCCTCGGTTCACTGCTTTGCTGGCTTGGCGGCTCGGGACGGGCGTTCCGGGGGACGCTGCAAGAACGTCCATGTAAGCTCGGTCGCCGCATCCATGCGGCTCACGCCCCCTCCAGCCCCCCCCCTCCCGCCATCGAC
>DGLB01000073.1 GCA_002387845.1 Stenotrophomonas maltophilia
CCCGCCAAACAAGGAAACCAGTGAGCCCTAGGTTGTTCGCGCGAACCCAAGAGCAGCCGGGCGAGCCCGGCTCTACGGAACCCGTGCAATTAGCCGGCAACCGTGCCGCTCATCAGCCCTGGATGAACTTCAGCAGCTCGGCGTTGATGTCGTCGGCGTGCGTGGTGCACATGCCGTGCGGGTAGCCCTTGAACACCTTCAGGGTGCCGTGCTTGAGCAGCTTGATGCTCAGCTCGCTGGCGTCGGCAATCGGCACGATCTGATCGTCATCACCGTGCAGCAGCAGGGTCGGCACGTTGATCGCCTTCAGGTCTTCGGTGAAGTCGGTTTCCGAGAACGCCTTGATGCCCTCGTAGTGCGCCTGCGCGCTGCCGGTCATGCCCTGGCGCCACCAGTTGTCGATCACGCCCTGCGACACCTTCGCGCCTGCGCGGTTGAAGCCATAGAACGGGCCGGCGGCCACGTCGATGTAGAACTGCGCGCGGTTCGCCGCCAAGGCCGCACGGAAGCCATCGAACACCTCGATCGGCAGGCCGCCCGGGTTCTTGTCCGACTTCACCATGATCGGCGGCACCGCACTGATCAGCACCGCCTTGGCCACGCGACCGGCCGCAGCGCGCGCAGCGTAGCGAGCCACCTGGCCGCCACCGGTGGAGTGACCGATATGCACCGCGTTCTTCAGGTCCAGGTGATCGAACACCGCCGTGGCGTCTGCCACGTAGTGGTCCATGTCGTGGCCTTCACTGCCCTGCGAGGAACGGCCATGACCACGGCGGTCATGCGCGATCACGCGGTAGCCCTTGCCCAGGAAGAACAGCATCTGGTTGTCCCAGTCATCGCTGGACAGCGGCCAGCCATGATGGAACACGATCGGCTGGGCGTCCTTCGGGCCCCAGTCCTTGTAGAAGATTTCAACGCCGTCGGAAGTGGTGAGGGTGCTCATGAAACAGTCTCCGGAAAGGGGATGGGGAATTGCCGGACCACAGTAAGCAATGCGTCGTTAAAACACCTTCATACCTGTGTATGACGTGGCACTCATTCCAATGCCTGGGCCAGGTAGCTGGACAGGGTGTCCGCATCTACCGGCTTGGCCAGGAACGCCATCGCCCCACGCGCCATGACCCGTTCGCGGATCGCATCGGTGGGGAATGCACTCATGAAGATCATCGGGAACGTGCAACCTCGCGCCAGCAGTTCCTGCTGCAGCACATCGCCATTCATCTGCGGCATCTGGATGTCGGTCAGCAAGCAGTCGGGGGGATCCTGCAATGCCGCCAGGAATGCGCCGGCAGAGGCGAAGGTACGCACCTCATAGCCCAGCGAGCGCAGCAGGCTGGACAGCGACTGGCGCACGCCGTCGTCATCGTCAACGATTGCAACACGGTACATCGGGTTCATCTGCTACATCCTGGGGCCACGGGCCGGCCTGGGCCGACGCTGCCTTTATGCCCCAGCCCGGCGGGCAGCGGAACCATACACAGGTTTGTAGCCGGCCGGTTCAGCGCCCCTTGACGTGCACGCCAAGGACCTCGGCATGGCGCACCAGGTCGGCCAGCGAGCGCACCCCCATCTTGCGCATCACATTGCCACGATGGATCTTCACCGTGATCTCGCTGAGGTTCAGCACCCCGGCCACCTGCTTGTTCATCAGCCCGGCCACCACGTGCGCCATGACTTCCCGCTCGCGCGGAGTCAGCGTGGCATACCGGCAGTCCAGGCTGTCCCGCGCCGCACTGTCCTGGCGGCGCTGGCGATCGCGCTCGATCGCCGCGCTGACCGCATCCAGCATGTCCTGGTCGCGGAACGGCTTGGACAGAAAGTCCACCGCCCCCGCCTTCATCGCCCGCACGGTCATCGGAATGTCGCCGTGCCCGGTCATGAACACGATGGGCAGGTGAATGCCCTGCGCGGCCAGCTGGTCCTGCAGGTCCAGCCCGCTGATCCCGGGCAGGCGCACGTCCAGCACGATGCACCCGGGCAGGTCCGGCAGCGCCGCCTGCAGCAGCTCGGCCGGTGAGCCCAGCACCTGCGTCTGCAGGCCGATGGAACGCAGCAGGCTGTCCAGGGCGTCACGCACGGACGGATCGTCGTCAACCACAACCGCGAGCGCAGGGTTGTTCATGCGGCATCTCCTGCAAGACCCAGCACCAGCCGGAAGGTGGCCCCCTGCCCTGGCGCGCTGTGCACGGAAAGCTGGCCGCCGTGCGCTTCGGCCGTGGACCGGCAGATCGCCAGGCCCATGCCCATGCCATGTGGCTTGGTGGTGAAGAAGGGTTTGAACAGGGTTTCCAGGTGCGCCGCGTCGATGCCCGGGCCGTTGTCGCGGATGCTGATGACCACCGCCCCCTGCTCGCCGCGCTGCGCGTCCACGTGCAGTTCGCGCGCGTGCGGCTGCCCGGCCATGGCCTGGCTGGCATTGATCATCAGGTTCACCAGCACCTGCTGCAGCTGCACGGCATCGCCGTGCACCGACGGCAGACCGGAGCCCACCTCCACGCGCAGCTGCACCGCGTCACGGTTCAGATCGTGCTGCACCAGCCGCACCGACTCGTGGATCAATGCCGGCACCGCCAGGACTTCGCGCACGGCACTGCTCTTGGCCAGGAACGCCCGCACGCGCTTGACGATTTCGCTGGCGCGACGCGCTTCGGCTACGCTGCGGGTGATGGCCGCATCCACTTCCTGCAGGTCGGGCCGTTCGCGGTGCAGCCAGCGCAGGCCGGCTTCGCCGTTGGTCACCACCGCCATCAGCGGCTGGTTCACTTCATGCGCCAAGGTGGCGGTGAGTTCGCCCAGCGTGGCCACGCGCATGGCGTGCGCCAGCTCGGACTGCGCGCGCATGGCTGCGTCCTGGGCGCGTCGGCGCTCGGTGACATCGGTATGGGTTTCCAGCACGCCGGTGACGCGTCCGCGGGCATCGCGCTGCACCACCCAGCGGCTGTCCAGCACCCGCCATTCACCTTCACGCGTGCGTTGTTCCAGCATGCCCTCCCAGCTGCCCAGCGACAGCAGGGTCGACTCCACCGTCTCACGTGCCTGCGGGTAGCGGGTGGACAGCAACGTGTCGGCCACGCAGCCCACGGCCTGCTCGGACGACCAGCCGTACACCTGCTCGGCGGTGCGGTTCCAGAAAGTGATCACACCGAACCGGTCACGCACGAAGATCATGTCGTGCGACAGATCCAGCAGCCGCGCCTGCGCGCCCAGGCGCTGCATCGCATTCTGGTGCTGCAGCGCGAGGATGGCGGTGATGCCGATGGCGGCCAGGCTGACCACGGCACGGAACGTCTGCGCGCCGACGTGGTTCAGCCCGTGCGAGTCGACATAGGCCAGCACGGTCAGCACGATGCCGGCCAGTGCGGCCGTCACGATGTCGCCACGGCGGCCGGTGCGTGCCACCAGCAGCACGCTCACCACGTACAGCACGGCCACCGCCCCTTCCAGGGTGGTGAGCACGTCGATCAGGAAGATGCCCAGGGTGAGCAGCGCCGCCGCCACGCGAAAGGCGGTGCGATGCGGCTTGCCAAGGGCAACGGCAACTGCGGGGGATGTGGGGTACACGGTCCTTGCCTCCGGGCGGGCCAACCGCCACCGCTGCGGCAGTGGCAGCGCAGTATCCCTCGCGGGCGCGGTGGACTGATCCCTCCATCGGGTGATCCCCGGCTGCGCCGCGGCGGGCCGATACACACCTTGGTATGAGCCGGAGAAACGATGGCGCAATGTTGCGCGGGGCAGCGGCTGACTAGTCTGGCGATGTCGGCGCTGCCTGCCAGCGCTTCCTCCCCCGCTTTTTCGGAGCATGCCCATGAACAGCCTCGCCAATACCCCTGACTCGCCGCTTGCCCGCCAGCGCGCCGCGCTGAATACGCCCACCGACCTGGGGGCCAAGGCCAGCAAGGACATCGCGGCCGCACTGACGGTGCTGCTGGCCGATGTGTTCGCGCTGTACCTGAAGACCAAGAACTTCCACTGGCATCTGTCCGGCCCGCATTTCCGCGACTACCACCTGATGCTGGATGAACAGGGCGAGCAGATCTTCGCCACCACCGACGCCATCGCCGAACGTGCCCGCAAGGTCGGTGGTACCACGCTGCGCTCGATCGGCCAGATCCACCGCATCCAGCGCCTGCTGGACAACGACGCGGACTATGTGACCGCCGAGGACATGCTGGCCGAACTGGCCGACGACAACCGCCGCCTTACCGGCTTCCTGCGTGGCACGCATGGCGTGTGCAGCGAGTACAACGACGTCGCCACCGCCAGCCTGATCGAGAACTGGATCGACGAGGCGGAGCGCCGCAGCTGGTTCCTGTTTGAAACCACCCGCAGCCGTCGCTGATTCCTCATCTCCTCCCCCACGGAGTTGTGCCATGAGTGCCACCCGCCTTCCCGTTCCACCCGGCAGTGCAGCGCCCGCGTTCTCGCTGCCGGCCACCGCCGACCAGCGCCTGAGCCTGATGGAGCTGCGCGGCCACCCGGTGATTCTGTCGTTCTACCCTGCTGACTGGAGCCCGGTGTGTGGCGACCAGCTGGCGCTGTACAACCAGCTGCTGCCCGAGTTCCGTCGCTACGGCGCGCAGCTGGTGGGCATTTCGGTGGATGGGGTGTGGTGCCATGCGGCGTTTGCCGATACACGGCATCTGCACTTTCCGTTGTTGGCGGATTTCCAGCCGAAAGGCGAAGTGGCGCGCCGCTATGGCGTGTATCGCGAACAGGACGGCGTATGCGAGCGTGCGTTGTTCGTGATTGACACCAACGGCATTGTGCGGTGGAGCTATGTGTCACCACTGGGGATCAATCCAGGGGCGGACGGGATTCTGGAGGCATTGGAGGCGCTGCGCGGCAATGTGCACGCCGATTCGATCAATCCTGCTGTTGTAGAGCGGGGCTCTGCCCCGCTGACGCGCACGGATGGTTCCAGCGGGGCAGAGCCCCGCTCTACAAATGCGGCATTCTCCAATGGGGCAGAGCCCCGCACTACCGGAGCCCTCTCATGAGCCGTCTGCTCGTTCCCGTCAGCAGTTTCGATCACACCCAGGGCCCGGAAGATGCGGCCATCACCCTGGTGGAGTACGGCGACTATGAATGCCCGTACTGCGGCGAAGCCTACCCGGTGATCAAGGAAGTACAGCGGATGCTCGGTTCGCGCATGCGCTTCGTGTTCCGCAACTTCCCGATCAGCGAAATCCACCCCAACGCACTGCCGGCGGCGCGCTTCGCCGAAGCCGCAGCGATCGCCGGCCGCTTCTGGGAAGCGCACGACCTGCTGTACCAGCACCAGCAGGCACTGGAACCCGGTGACCTGCTGCGCTACGCCGCGCAGCTGAAGGTGGACCACACCCTGCTGCAGGCGGCTGCCGACGGGAACTTCGACCCTCGCATCGAGCGCGATTTCATGGGCGGGGTGCGCAGCGGGGTGAACGGCACCCCTTCGCTGTTCATCAACGGCCGGCGCTATGACGGCCCGCGCGACGTGGAAAGCCTGATTGATGCACTGGGCGTGGTGGCATGATGCGCGCCGCCTCCCGCCACGTGCGTTCGCTATGGAATGCGACGCCGGTGCACGACGACACGCTCGGCACCATCCGCCGGTTGACGGCAGACGAGCTCCCTCTGCTGGAACGGCTTTCAATCAAACGCCTGCTGTTGGCCCCGGGCAGCATCCGCGAACCGCACTGGCACGCCAATGCCAACGAACTCGGCTATGTGCTGGCGGGAAGCGTGTTGATCACGATTGTGGACAACGCTGATGCGATAAGCACCGTCCGGGTGAATGCCGGGCAGATGTTCCACATCAACAGCGGCGCGTTGCATGCCATCGAAAACGTGGGCGATGGTGAGGCGGAGCTGATCATTGTGTTCAGCCACGAGCGTCCCCAGGACTTCTCGCTGCATGCCGCGTTCGGGACGATGTCCAACGCGGTACTGGGCAACACCTATGACCTGGCCTCGGATGCCTTCTCCCACCTCAGGCGCGACACCACGTCACCTTATCTGGTGCAGCGCGCGGGGCCGGCGGTGGTGCCGGATGGTGCCGACCGCGCCGACCCGCACCGCTTCGACATCGAAGCGCAGTCGCCACCGGTTGATTTCGCCTATGGCCAGGCGCGTGTCTCGCGCACCCAGTTCTGGCCGGCACTGCGCGATCTCTCGATGTATTCGCTGCGCATTGCCGACGATGGCATGCGCGAACCGCACTGGCATCCGGACACCGCCGAACTGGGCTACGTGCATCGCGGGCAGGCACGGATGAGCATCCTCGACCCGGACGGCTCGGTGGATACCTATCTGCTGCAACCGGGCGACGTGTATTTCATTCCGCGCGCGTACCCGCACCAGATCGAGGCTTTGGGGGAGGACATTCATTTCCTGGTGTTCTTCGACCAGCCCACGCCGGGTGATGTCGGGTATCGGCTGGCGGCGTCGGCGTTCATGCCGGGGGTGCTGGCGGCCACGTTCGGGGTCGATGTGGCGGAGCTGCCGGCGTTTCCGCAGGTGGTGGAGGATCCGTTGATCGTGGCACGGCGCAATCCGGTGGATCCCGCGTAGGGACACGCCATGCGTGTCCAGGGGAACCCAACATCGCGCGGACACGCATGGCGTGTCCCTACACCCGGGCTTTGCGCCACTGCAACGGGCTCATTCCGGTTTCAACCCGGAACATGTAGTTGAACGCCGACGCCGACGCATAGCCCAGCTCATGCGCGATCACCGTGGGCGAGCGCCCCTGCGCCAGCCACTCGATGGCGCGCAGCAGCCGCAGCCGCGTGCGCCACGCGCGCAGGTTCATGCCGGTCTCGCGCTCGAACTGGCGCGCCAGCGTACGTGCCGAGGCCCCCAGTTGCTGCGCCCAGTCGTCCACTGCACGTGCGTCGCCGGGCTGGTCGTACAGCGCCTGGCACCAGCGCTGCAGGCGCGCATCCTGCGGCCACGGCAGGTGCCGGGTGTGCTGCGGTTGCCGCCGCAACTGGGTGGTCACCAGTGAACACAGCTGCGCGTAGTACGCCAGATCGTCCTGCGGGCACACCTGGCCCAGCTCCACGATCAGCTCGCGCAGCAACGGCGACACCTCCAGCACCACACAGTGCACCGGCATGCCCGGTGCCGCGTCATCGGCGATGTACAGGTTGCGGAAGGCCGCAGGCCCCAGGGCACCGGTGTGGTGCACGGTGCCGGTAGGCACCCACAGCGCCTGCTGCGGCGAGATCACGTGGCGGGCGTGCGCGACCGTGACCTGCAGCACGCCTTCGGTCGCGAACACCAGCTGGTTCCACGCGTGCACATGCGGCGGAAAGCGCTCCCCGGCCGCCAGTTCCTGGCTGCGCGCCACCACCGGCCACGGCAGCGTGACCTGCTCGGGCACGGGCACCTCGCACCAGGGCGCGGAGGTGGCAGTGGCGTGGCGACTGGTCGACATGATGGGTCATTCTATCGAAAGACAGCCGGCCCGACCTGCCCGAGCATGGCCGGGTCTTCCCCTGGAATCGCCCATGTCCCCCTCCTCCGCCCTGCGCCCCTGGCAGGTGATCTGCGCCGGCATCAGCGCGCTGGTGCTCAGTGTGGGCATCGCCCGCTTCGCCTACACCCCGCTGCTGCCGGTGATGCGGCTGGACGCCGGGCTGAGCCCGGCGATGGGCGGCTGGCTGGCCACCTTCAACTACCTGGGCTACCTGCTGGGCACCCTGCTGGTGGCCCGGGTGGGTGACATGCAGTTGAAGTTCCGCTTCTACCGGGTGGGCCTGCTGCTGGCGGTGGCCAGCACGGCGCTGATGGCGGTGACCAGCACGCCGGCGCTGTGGAGCGCGCTGCGCTTCGTGGCCGGGTTGTCCAGCACGGCCGGCCTGCTGCTGGCCTCGGGGCTGGTGCTGAACTGGCTGCTGGCGCACCGGCACCGGCCACGGCTGGGCCTGCACTTCGCCGGGCTGGGGCTGGGCATCGTGGTGTCGGGCGTGGCCACCGGCCTGCTGGCCGGGCATGCCACCTCCAGCGCCCAATGGGGTTGGCTGGGCGCGGTGGGCGCGCTGTTCCTGATCCCGGCGTGGGCGTGGATGCCTGCGCCGGCGCCCGCCTCGTCCTCCCGGGCCACCACCGCCCCCGCCCCGCCCAGCCGGCGTTGGCGACAGCTGCTGATTGCCGCGTACTTCTGCGCGGGTATCGGCTTCGTGGTCAGTGCCACCTTCATCGTGGCGATTCTGGAGCAGACCCCGGCCTTCCGTGGGCATGGCAGCGCGGTGTGGATCCTGGTCGGGCTGGCGGCGGTGCCGTCGACGTTCGCCTGGGACCGCGTGGCATCTGCGATGGGCCTGATCCGTGCGCTGATGCTGGCCTTCGCCCTGCAGGCCGCATCGTTCGTGCTGCCGCTGCTGGACGACGGGCTGTGGGCCGGGCTGGGCAGCGCCCTGCTGTTCGGGCTGACCTTCGCCGGCATCGTCAGCCTCACCCTCACCGTGATCGGCCGGCATTACCCGCAGAACCCGGCCAAGGCGATGGCCACCCTCACCCTCAGCTACGGCGTGGCGCAGATTCTGGCCCCGGCGTTCGCCGGCACCCTGGCGCGCAGCAGTGGTTCTTACCAGGCCTCGCTGCTGCTGGCGGCGATTGCGATGAGCGTGGGCATCTTCCTGCTGGCGGCAATGCCGGATGATGCGCGTGACCACGCGTCGCATTGAACCTGCATTCCGCGCCGCATGAATTGGTGTTCATGCGCAAATGAGCCTAGGGGCGCTATTGCCGCTCACGCTGCATGAACCGGTAGGGTCGCACGACAGTCGACCGCCGATAGCCGTTCGACGTCCGGGAAGGCATGACCCGAAATCGAAGCGACATCTCCACCGCACCGGCAACGCACGATCAAGCACTTACCTGCGCTCGAACAGTGCCCAGCCATCAATGTGAAATTTTTTTTGCGAAATGCTTGCCCAAATCCGTAGACCTCCGTATAGTTCGCCTCCTCGCCAGCGGCAACGCAGCGATGAAGTGGCCGAGTAGCTCAGTTGGTAGAGCAGGGGATTGAAAATCCCCGTGTCGGCGGTTCGATTCCGTCCTCGGCCACCATAATTCGAAAGACCCGCAGAAATGCGGGTCTTTTTTTTATGCCTTCGTCGGCGGCGAAACACAGGAATTCGTAGAGCCGGGCTTGCCCGGCTGCTGTTGGCGCTGATCAACGGCGGTGTCGATTCGGGGTCATGCGTTACCGGATGTTGCGCATTTCACGGCCGTCGTCTGTCGACCGACGCTACCAGCCCCACGTGCCTTCCAGGCAGAGCATCCAGTCGCATGACCCGACTCACAGGCTGCGCTCAAAGTCAGTGGGCGCGTCCCGCCGACAGACACCCGCCGCTTTCAACATGTCGGGGACGCGCAGCGTTGCCTCACGCGCGGCGTCCTCATACGTACCCGCTTCCACCCTCAGTCCTGGCAGATCGGTACTGGTGCCTACGAACACGTTGGCGTCTTCGTTGTGAGTGATGTCAAGGCGAATGGTTGTGGGAAGCCCACAGCGCGCGAGGAAACGGCCAAACGGCCAACCCAACCGGTAATGCAGATTCATTTCGGCCTCCTGCTGCAGCGAACCGATCGCTGCTCCCTGGCAAAAATGGTAGGTACAAACATCGGGTACCTCGACTGGGGATAGCGACACGTGTTGGCGGATTTGGCGCGGACGTGCACACGAAACTTTTACATCCTGCCCCACCCTGCCCCCTAAGCTCTGGCCTCCTGCCGGGAGACCTGTATGCGCCTTCGCCCTGCCCTGCTGTCGTTTGGTTTCCTGTTGACGGCCTTCACCGCCAGCGCGGTGGAACCCGTGCGCTCGGTGCCGGCGCTGGACATGGGGCGCTATGCCGGGCAGTGGCATGAGATCGCGCACCTGCCGGTGTCGTTCCAGAAGAAGTGCATTGGCGACATCACCGCGACCTATGCGCTGCGGGGAGATGGGCGGATCAGTGTCTACAACGCGTGCCGCACGACGGATGGGAGGATTGCGGCTGAAGGGGTGGCGCGGCCGGTGGAAGGCGAGCCCGGGCAGTTGCAGGTGCGGTTTGCGCCGGACTGGTTGGCCTGGGTGCCGTTTGTGTGGGCGGATTACTGGGTGATCGCGCTGGACCCGGACTACCAGTGGGTCGTGGTGGGGGATCCAGGGCATAAGTACCTGTGGATTCTGTCGCGGTCGCCCCGGATGGAGGCGGCGTTGTTCGCGCAGTTGAAGGGCAAGGCCGAGGCGATGGGGTATGACCTGGGGCCGCTGAAGGTGATGGCACCGGTGGAGTGAGCAGCTGGGGGCCGGTTTTACGGGCAGGGGCAGCCGGGCAAGCCCGGCTCTACGGGGATGGTTTACGTCATGGGGCCGCCATAGGATGGGCCCGGTGCGGCACACCCACACAACCACCATACGCCGTAGTATGCTCTTCACCCTGCACGAGGATTCGCGCCCATGTTCCACCGCCTTCGCCCTCTTCTGATCATGGCCCTGCTGGCGGGTACCGCCGTGGCGCTGACTGCCTGCAACACGTCCGTCAAGCGCGTGTCGCCGCCGGCCGCCAGCGTGCAGCAGCTGACCGTGCAGGCCGATGGCAGCTGGACGCTGGCGCTGCGCCTGCAGAACTTCAGCTCGATGCCGATGACCTTCGACAGCGTGAACCTGCAGATGCAGGTCGGCGACCAGGACGCCGGCACGATCGCCGCCAGCCCCGGCATCTCCATCGGCGGCGTATCAGCCGATGTGGTCAACATCGACCTCACGCCCAGCTCGGCCGCCCGCATCGTGGTGGCAGACGCCTTGGCCGGCAACCGCACCCTGAGTTACAGCCTCAAGGGCACCGTGGCGGCCACGCCGGAAGAAAAGAAACAACGCAGCTTCGATATCACCGGCCGCAGCACCCTCAACCAGGCTCCGGGCCTGCCGGGCGTGCTGCGCTGACCCGACGGCCCCCGCCGCCTCACCCTTTCCAGCATGTGATCGAGACCCAACGATGAGCAGCTACACCGCCCCGCTTTCCGATATCCGTTTCGCCCTGCACGATGTACTCAAGGCCGAGTCGCTGTTCGCGCGACTGGGCTTTGCCGATGCCACCACCGATGTGGTCGATGCGGTGCTGGAAGAGGCCGGCCGCTTCAGCGCCGGCGTGCTGGCACCGCTGAACAGCGTGGGCGACGAGATCGGCTGCGTGCTGGACCAAGCCACGGGCGAGGTCACCACCCCGCCGGGCTTCAAGCAGGCCTACGACCAGTTCGTGGAAGGTGGCTGGACCGGCCTGACCGCTGCGCCGGAGCTGGGCGGCCAGGGTCTGCCGCACACGCTGGGTGTGCCGCTGAACGAGATGATCAATGCCGCCAACTTGGCCTGGGGCAACTTCCCGCTGTTGTCGCACGGCGCGATTGAAGCGCTGAAGCAGCACGGTGAAGCCTGGCAGCAGGAGGCCTTCCTGAAGCCGCTGATCGAAGGCCGCTGGACCGGCACCATGTGCCTGACCGAGCCGCACTGTGGCACCGACCTGGGCCTGCTCAAGACCAAGGCCGAGCCGAACGCCGACGGCAGCTATGCGATCACCGGCACCAAGATCTTCATCACCGCTGGCGAGCACGACCTCACCGACAACATCGTGCATCTGGTGCTGGCCAAGCTGCCGGACGCGCCCGCCGGTGCCAAGGGCATTTCGCTGTTCGTCACCCCGAAGTTCAAGGTCGACCGCGACGGCAACGTCGGCGAGCGCAACGCGCTGCGCTGTGGCTCGATCGAGCACAAGATGGGCATCAAGGGTTCGGTCACCTGCGTGATGAACTTCGACGGTGCCGAGGGCTACCTGGTGGGCCAGCCGCACAAGGGCCTGCAGGCGATGTTTACCATGATGAACACTGCCCGCCTGGGCGTGGGCCTGCAGGGCATCGGCCTGTCCGAACGCGCCTACCAGAACGCACTGAAGTACGCCCGCGAGCGCCTTCAGTCGCGGTCGCTGAGCGGCCCGAAGAACCCGGACAAGCCGGCCGACCCGATCCTGGTGCACCCTGACGTGCGCCGCATGCTGCTGTCGATCAAGTCGCTGGTGGAAGGCAGCCGCCTGCTGGCGCTGCACGCGGCCACCCTGATCGACGTCGCCCACCACGCCGAAGACGCCGGCGAGCGTGAGCGTGCGGAAACGCTGGTGAGCTTCCTGACCCCGATCTCCAAGGCCTGCCAGACCGAATGGGGCATCGAGAACACCTACAACGCGCTGCAGTGCTTCGGCGGCCACGGCTACATCCGCGAGCACGGCATGGAGCAGCTGGCCCGCGATGCGCGCATCACCACCCTGTATGAAGGCACCACCGGCATCCAGGCGCTGGACCTGATCGGCCGCAAGACCGCCGCCAGCCAAGGCGCGGGGCTGAAGCTGATGCTGGCCGAGATCGAGGCCTTCGCCAAAGCCAATGAAGGCAATGAAGCACTGGCCGAGTTCATCGCCCCGCTGCGCGCCAAGGCGCAGGAATGGGGCCAGCTGACCATGGCCACCCTGCAGCGCGCGGCGACCAACCCGGAAGAACTGGGCGCGGCCAGCTTCGACTACCTGTTCTATTCCGGCTACGTGGTGCTGGCCTACTGGTGGGCCCGCAGCGTGGCTGCTGCGGATGCTTCCGGCCAGAGCGAAGCGTTCAAGCAGGCCAAGCGTGAGACCGCACGGTTCTACTTCAGCCGCATGCTGCCGCGCACCCTCAGCCACGCCGCCGCCATCCAGGCCGGTGCCGAGCCGCTGATGGCCATGGAAGACGCGCGTTTCGGGGCGTAACGCCCTTTAGCCACGTTCGACGGTAGCGCCTGGGAGCGGACCGGAACATTGCGGTTTGTGTGTAGGCGCTCTTGCCTATACACAAATCGTAATGATTCCGGTATAAGCTGTTTTCCCGATGGAGACAGACACTAAAAGCTTAGGTCTGATCGATACCGGAGCGTCTTCCGCGCCGGTCGCCGAAGCATCGCCATCCCCCACCCTTTACCGCCCCGGCTCCGTGCGCCTGTTGTCGCTGGATGCCCACGGCCGGGTGTTGGACTGGATCACCTGGCAGGACGCGGCCTGCCTGTATGCCCGCGAGGCCGTGGCCTGGACCCTGGGCGATCCCTGCCTGCACATCCACGGTGGCACCAGCCGCAGCACCGGGCTGCGCAGTGGCATGGACCTGCACCCGATCATCGCGGCGCGCGGCCACGCCCGTTCGCGGGCGCTGGACCCCACCCCGAACCTGACCAACCAGGCGCTGTTCGCGCGTGATGCGCATCTGTGCCTTTACTGCGGCCAGCAGTTCAACCGGCCGCAGCTGACCCGCGACCACGTGATGCCCATTTCCAAGGGCGGCGGCGATGTCTGGGAGAACGTGGTCAGCGCCTGCTTCCACTGCAATTCGCGCAAAAGCGACCGCACCCCGCAGCAGGCCGGCATGCCATTGCTGGCGGTGCCGTACCGGCCCAGCTGGATCGAACATATGATCCTGTCCAACCGCAACATCCTGGCCGACCAGATGGCGTTCCTGAAGGCACAGCTGCCCAAACGCTCGAAACTGTCGGCCTGACCTGCGTCAGGTTGTCGCAGGCACCCTCACCGATTGCTCACCGCCGGCGCGGTTTGCTTGCTCCACCCCGGTTTGGGGGCGAAAATAGGCGCTTGAGAAGAAGCGCAGAAAACATGATCGATTCCGCCCGCTATCCCCGCCTGTCGCGCATCCAGAATCCGGATGACCTGCGTCGGTTTGAAGAGTCCGAACTGCCCGCCATCGCGGACGAGCTGCGTGCCTACCTGATCGAATCGGTGGGCAAGAGCGGCGGACACTTCGGGGCCGGCCTGGGCGTGATCGAGCTCACCGTGGCCCTGCACTACCTGTACCAGACCCCGACCGACCAGCTGGTGTGGGACGTGGGCCACCAGACCTACCCGCACAAGATCCTCACCGGTCGCCGCGACGAGATCCACACGGTCAAGCAGAAGGACGGCGTAGCCCCGTTCCCGAAGCGCGAGGAAAGCGTGTTCGACACCTTCGGCGTGGGCCATTCCTCGACCTCGATCTCGGCCGCGCTGGGCATGGCCATCGCCCGCCAGCGCGAGGGCGACGACCGCCGCGTGGTGGCGGTGATCGGCGACGGCGCGATGACCGCCGGCATGGCCTACGAGGCACTGAACCACGCCGGCGGCATGGACCAGGAGCCGAACCTGCTGGTGATCCTCAACGACAACAACATGTCGATCTCCGAAGCGGTCGGCGGGTTGACCAAGATCCTGGGCCGCGCCACCGGCAGCCGCACGCTCAATGCGCTGCGCGAAGGCGGCAAGCGCATCCTGGGCGACAAGAAGAAGTCGCCACCGGCACGCTTCGTCAAGCGCTGGGAAGAACACTGGAAGGGCATGTTCGTGCCGTCCACGTTCTTCGAGGAAATGGGCTTCCATTACACCGGCCCGATCGACGGCCACGACCTGCCGGCGCTGGTGTCCACGCTGAAAACGCTCAAGGGCCTGAAAGGCCTGAAGCTGCTGCACGTGATGACCACCAAGGGCAAGGGTTACGAGCGCGCCGAGGGCGACCAGATCGGTTACCACGCGGTGGGCCCGTTTGATCCGGACAAGGGCCTGGTGTCCAAGGGCGGGGTGAAGAAGCCCACCTACACCGATGTATTCAGCGACTGGCTGTGCGACGCCGCCGCGGCCGAACCGCGCCTGCTGGGCATCACCCCGGCCATGCGCGAAGGCTCGGGGCTGGTGCGTTTCAGCAAGGAATATCCGGAGCGCTATTACGACGTTGCCATTGCCGAGCAGCACGCGGTGACCCTGGCGGCCGGCATGGCCACCCAGGGGGCCAAGCCGGTGGTGGCGATCTATTCCACCTTCCTGCAGCGCGCGTATGACCAGCTGGTGCACGACGTGGCCATCCAGAAACTGGACGTGCTGTTCGCCATCGACCGCGCCGGCGTGGTTGGCCCGGACGGGGCAACGCATGCCGGCAACCTGGACCTGAGCTTCCTGCGCTGCGTGCCGCACATGGTGGTGATGGCACCAGCCGACGAGGCCGAATGCCGGCAGATGCTGACCACCGGCCTGCAGTACGAAGGCCCGGCGGCGGTGCGCTACCCGCGCGGCAGCGGCACCGGCGTGGCCGCCGGCACTGACCTGTCCACGCTGGAGATCGGCAAGGCCGACCTGCGCGTGCAAGGCAGCCGGATTGCCCTGCTGGCGTTTGGCAGCACGGTCACCGCGGCCGAAGCAGTAGGCCGCGAACTGGGCCTGACCGTGGTCAACATGCGCTTCATCAAGCCGTTGGACCGCGCGCTGCTGCTGCAGCTGGCCGGTACTCACGAGGGCTTCGTCACCATTGAGGACAACGTGGTGGCCGGGGGTGCCGGTTCGGGCGTGGCCGAGCTGTTGAACAGTGAAGACGTGTTGCGTCCGTTCCTGCACCTGGGCCTGCCGGACAGCTTCCAGCACCACGCCAGTCGTGAGGACCTGCTGGCTGAAGCCGGTATTGATGCCGCCGGGATTCGTGCGGCGGTGTTGAAGCGCTGGCCGAAGCTGGGCGAGCGTACCGAGGTCGCGTAAGCGGGGCAGAGCCCCGCTCTACGTCCAGCGGGGCAGAGCCCCGCTCTACATCAACGGACCTCGAAATCCGCGCGGCAACCGCGGTTGACCCACACGCCATCGCGGTCCCAGCCCCAGGTCTGCCCTTCGATGCAGGCCGTGTTGGAACGCTGGCGGATCATGCGTGCATCCCGGCGGATGCTGACGCCGCAGCGGCGCATGCGGTTATCGTTGGAATCGCAGCCGATGATTTCGCCGCGCCCACCGCCATGGCCGCCGTTGCCGCCCCAGCCATGACCACCGCCATGCGAGGGACGCCCGCGTTCGGCGACGAATTCAGCGCGGCATCCGCGGGTGACCCAGATGCCGCCGCGACCCTGACCCCAGGTGTCGCCCTCGATGCAGGGCGAGCCGGACAGCTGGCGCACAAGACGCGCCCGGCCATCGAAGGGGCACTGCGCGGTGCGGTTCTTGTTCGATTCACAGCGCACCGGGCCATCATTGTAGTAGCCGTCGTCGTAGCGCTGCGCCTGGGCGTTGCCCGCCAGTGCCAGCGCCGCCACCGGCAGCAGTGCCCACAGCCAGTTCTGCTTTCCGTGCGTCATGCGATGCTCCTCGTGCCGGTTGGATGAATGGGCACAGCATCTGCGAAACGCAGGCATTCGCCTATAGGTCGGAAGGCCTGATTTCAGGGGCGATTCAAGTAACCGACGTGGCGCTGACCGCCCTGCCCGGCTCAGCCGTAGTGCACAGCGTCGACGTAAGCGTTTTCAACGGCCACCCGCACCCGGATGCTGGAACCGGTTTCGGCATGGTGCTCACGGGCCAGGGTGTCGGCGAAGTCGAAGGCCACGGCACCGTCGGCAAACGTCACGGCGTCCTGGCTGCCGGGCGGTAACACCTGCCAACGGTGGTCTTGGTGCTGCACGGTGATCAACATCGGGCGGGTCTCCGGGTGGATGAGGGGACAGTACGTCCGCTTCGGCCGCCGGGCTATCAGATTTATCTGAGTTTGATGTCAGATACCGCGATGACACGCCCGCATCTAATCCCCGGTGCCCAGGAACGTGAACGGCTGGGAGGGTTTGAACTGCGCCAGCGCGTTGCCGGCAAACACATTGCGCTGATCCTTGCCCAGATCCAGTTTGAGCACCTGCCCGGTCTCCGCGCTGAAGTCCACCTCGTTGAGGTCCACCCAGAAGGTGTTCGGCGTCAACGCGGACTCGAAGAAGTACAGCTTGCGCTTGTGGTCGGCCACGGTGCGCCAACGCGTGGAGGAAATGTTGGGCTCCTCTGGCGTGGTGATGCCGAACGGCACCGACGCATTGCGGATCACGCTGAACACGCTGGCCAGCGCCTCGCGCGGGTCTTCGCTCTTGGGGATGGCATTGATGTAGAACTTGGCCCGCGTGAACCGGTCCGAGGCGCGGTTGGTGCCGGGCAGCATCACCGTGCCGCCGATCTGCTGCCAGTAACTGTTGAGGGCGAGCTGCTGGTCGAACACCGGCGAATTGGTCATCACCTGGTACTGCCGGCCGTGGTGGATCACCTGTTTGCCGTCGATGTATTCCACGATGGCACTGTCGCCGCTGGCGTCGGAGAGCGAGAGGTGCAGGGTGGCCTTGCGGTCCTCGCCCGGCAGCTTGTCGGTCACCAGGGTGAACGGCTCGCGCTCCAGCGCCGTCACTGCCTCGGCCACGGTCGCGTAGCTGTCCAGCACGTACTGTGCCCACAACGAAATCGCCAGGCCGGGCTTGCCGTTGCCGCGTTGCGGGTACTGCGATTCCACCAGCCACAGCACGTTGGCCATCAGGCCCTTTTCATTGAGGCCGTCGGTGGTGGAGATGTCGTAGCCGCTGGCGATGACGCTGCCGTACTTCGAGGTCCAGCGCAGGGTGTTCTTTCCGGTCTGGCCGTCCCGCTGCATGCCGCGCGGAAACACCCACAGATTGGTGGCGACATCTTCTTTCCAGTCCATCGAACGGGCGGTGATGACATCGTCATTCGCCCCCAGATACACCGCGCGTGTGCAGGCATCAGCCTGGCCCGCCAGCAGGGACAACGAGAACGCCAGCAACGCCGGCCGCAACGACCACATCGAACGCATGGCAACACCTCCGTTGGGGAAACTCAGTAGCGCCACTCCAGGCCCAGCCCCGGACCGGCCAGGGTCAGGTCCAGGTCCACGCCGCGGCTGACTTCGCGCAACGACAGCGCGCGATAGCCCAGCCGCAGCCAGCTGTGTTCGGTCATACGCAGGCCATAGCTGGCCATCAGGTCCCAGCTGACCTCGTCACCGGCGCTGCCCAGCGCCCAGACGGTGATGCCATGACGCCCACCCCACGCCCACGCCGCCCGCACGCCGAGCACGGGATCGACCCAGTCGCGCGAGAGGTCGGCGCTGCGTGCCAGCGCAGGCACGGTCACGCCGCCGCGCAGCTGCCAATAACGCGCGCCGCCGACAGCATCCATGCGGAACACCGGGTCATCGATGAAGCGGTACTGCGCCATCAGCGACCCGGTCGCCACGCGCGTGCTCAGTTCCGCATCGATGCCCAGGCGCGGCACCTGCGCGGTCTCGCTGGTGTCGACCCAGGTGAGGTCGGAGAGCAGGCCCCAACGGCCGCGGCGCACATCGATGATGGCCATTGCGGCCATGTCGAGATGTTCGAGTGTGTCACCGAAGGATTGGTGGACCGACACGGACGGCAGCGGACCCAGCCGCGCGTCGCCTTCCAGGCTGGCGCCCCATACATAGGGCACCACGCTCACGCGCCATGCGTCTTCCTGTGCGGATGCTGCCAGCGGCAGCAACAACAACGGCAACAGCAGTCCATATCGGCGCATCGGCAGTCCTTTGGGGGAAGGAACGGACGTGGTGCACCGCCATCACATCGCATGCACGGTGATGGAAGGGTGAACCGCAGCGCCGGGCCCCTGCCCGGCCGCGCACTGCCTCAACGTTCCACCGGCAACGTCACCACGAACCGCGCGCCACCGCCTGCCGCCGCTTCCACCACGATGCTGCCTGCATGGCGCAGCATGATCTCGCGCGCAAGATACAGTCCCAGGCCACTGCCGCTGCCGCTGGGCCGCAGGCGATGGAAGGGCTCGAAGATCGACTGGCGCGCCTGCTCCGGCACGCCATCGCCTTCGTCGCTCACCGACAGCACACCACTGGATTGCAGGGCGACCGCGACCAACCCGGTGCCACCGCCGTGGGCGATGGCGTTCTGCAGCAGGCCACTGATGACGCGATGGAGCGCATCAGGGTCGCCCCGCACCCACACCGGATCGTCAGGCGCATCCACGCTGAAGCCATAGCCGGCATCCACCACCAGCGGGGCCACGTCGCCGGCCACTTCACGGGTCAGTGCGGCCAGGTCGATGCGCTGCTGCTGGCTGCGGTGATGGTCGAGGCGCTGCAGGTCCAGCAGCTGTTCGGCGATGTTGCTCAACCGGGCAAGATCGCGCTGCAGGCGTGAACGCATCGGGCCCGGCGGCAGGTCGCCAATGCGGGTGGCCAGGATCGCGATGGGCATGCGCAGTTCGTGCGCCGCTCCGACCAGGAAGCGGTCCTGCGCGTCATAGCTTTCGCCAATGCGACGCACCGCTGCATTGAACGCATCCACCAGTGGCACGATCTCGCGCGGCACGGCATGGGTATCCAGGCCTCGTCCACGTTCACTGATCTCAATGGCGGCGGCCTGTGCCGCCACCCGATTCACGCCGCGCAGAGAACGGTGGATCGCCCACGGCGCGACCACCAGGGTGATGATCATCAGCGGCAGGCTGATCCAGCCGCCCAGGTAGCCGATGACCACCAGCAGCTGACGCCAGAAGCCGCGCTGCGGCACACCTCCGACCATCACATGCACCCGACCGTCATCGTGATCGGCCACCGACACACGCATCGCCAGGTCCATGCCGCGGCTGCGGGTGCGGACATCCGTAGGCTCCACATGTGCCAGTTGCTGCACCAGCGGGCGATACACCGCCGGGATGGTGCCGTGTTCGAGCACGTGACCCTGCTCATCGGCCGCAGCGAACCAGAACGTCGAGGGACGATCCGGGACGATATCGTCGACCGCCGCCCAGTCGACCTGCAGATGCCCGCCCTCCACGGTGATGGCATCGGCCACCGCATCGCTGGTCTTCCAGTCGATGTACGCGGTGCTGCGGTCGCCATACACAAGGGCGATGCCGGTGATGGCGATCATCACCATCGCGACCTGGATCAGACAGATCTTCCACGCCAGGCTGAAGGACAGCGATCCGGGTTTGAGAAACTTCATGGCACATCCTTGAGCAGGTAACCGATGCCGCGCATCACATGGATTTCCACCTGCGCATCGGCCTCGGCCAGCGCCTTGCGCAGCTTGGAAACGTGCGCGTCCAGCGCGTTGGACTGGATGGCATCGTCGAACCCGTACACCGCTTCCTGCAGCGCCTCGCGCGCCACGGTGCGGCCCTGGCGCAGGGCCAGGGCCTCCAGCACCAGCAGCTGGCGACGTGGCAGCGGCAGCAGCGTGCCGTCGACGGTAGCCTCGCGGGCGACGAAATCGAACTGCAGCCGCCCCAGGGCGAGCGTCGGCAACGCGATCTGCGAAGGCCGCCGCGAGATCGCGCGGATGCGCGCCAGCAGCTCTTCCACCGCGAAGGGTTTGGTCAGGTAATCGTCGGCTCCGACGTCCAGCCCGACCACGCGGTCGGCCACCGAGTCGCGGGCGGTGAGCATGATCACCGGCAGGTTGGGCACATGGCTGCGCGCCACCCGCACGAAGTTCGCGCCATCGCCGTCCGGCAGTTGCCGGTCCAGCAGCAGGATCTGGTGCACATTGGCCTTCAGCGCCTCGGCGGCGTGGGCCATGGAGGTCACCAGGTCGACCACCATGCCATGCCGGCCCAGGCTGGCCTGGATGGCACCGGCCAGTTCGGGGTCGTCTTCAAGCAGCAGAATGCGCATGGGGCTGAGCGTACAGGGGGCACGGGCGCGCATGGTAGCGCGGCCGACGACGCAACGTTCCCACAATGTCCGGCCGGCACGATGCTGGCTTGGCATTCTCACAGTGGCAGGTACATGCGCGTTCAACCCCTTCTTTTCTCCGCTCTGGGCGTGGCCGTGGCCGCTTTGCTGGCCAGCACATCTGCCCGGGCCCAGGTGGCCCCCGGGGCGAAGCCCCGCAGCAGCGTCGGGCTGGCCGTGGCTGCACAGAAGTCGCCGTATGCCGGCTATGACACCGACGTGCTGCCGATTCCGGTGGTGAACTATGAAGGCAAGTCGTTCCACCTGCGCGGTGGCAGCCTGGGCTGGAAGCTGTTCAACAGCGAAAGCACCGAGGTTTCACTGCTGGCCTCGCCGTACATGATGCGCTTCAAGCACAAGGACACCGACGACGTACGCCTGCGCCAGCTGTCCAATCGCAGCCTGTCGGCGATGGCGGGCGTGGCCGTCCGGCATACCGCACCGTGGGGCATCGTGCAGGCCAATGTGCAGGCCGAAGTGAGCGGCCACGGCGGCGGCTTCGCGGCGGACGCGAAGTACGCCTACCCGATTCCCGCCGGCAAGGTCACGCTGATTCCGGGCGTGGGGGCCGGCTACGCCAGCGCCGACCTCAATGACTACTACTTCGGTGTGAGTGCGCGCGAGTCCGCACGCAGCGGGTTGTCGACCTACAAGGCCGGCAGCGGTGTTTCGCCGTACATCGACCTGACCGCCGTGATGCCGCTGGGCGCGCACTGGGTGGCGACCGGATCGCTGCGCCGCACGCGCCTGTCCGACGCGATCACTGACAGTCCGATGACCGAGGGCAAGCACATGGACAGTGCCCTGATCGCCTTGAGCTACGGATTCTGAGCATGCGCCCGGGAATCGTACGCCGTGTCGCGGAACTGGCTCTGCAGATCGAGCCGGACCGCCAGCGCGTACTGCAATGGATTGTGTACACCCGGCTGCCGGTAAAGGGTGGACAGACCACCTTCGAGCTGGCCTGCAACGGCCAGGGCGAACGGGTGCTGATGCTGCTGTACGGGCTGCTGTCGCAGCCCGGCCAGCGCCCCGCGCAGCTGCCTGCCATGCATTGAGCGCCCCCTGCTACGGAGACCCCCATGCCCCGCCCCTTTCCGTTGTTGCGCATTGCCGAAGCCGCGAACGACCCCGCGCTGGACGCGGCATTGGTCGATTTCGATCACGCGGTTGACGTGTTGATGGCACTGGACCCGGACCCGCATGGCCGCTTTTCGCGCGCCTATGTCACCGCGATCTTCCGTGCCTGCCTGGCTCCGCGCCTGCCGGGCCCGGACGCGCCGGGTGGGCGGCCGGATCCGCAGATCGCGCAGGCGCTCAAGCACTGGATTCTGGACCAGTTGCAGCGGTATCCGGAGGAACGGCGCGATCATCGGATGACCGCCGCGCGCCGGGCCGCGCATGGGTTCTGGCTGCAGTCGCTGGCTTATCCGCTGGATGATGATGGCGGTCCGCGCGCGGAGCGCCTGCTGGAAGGGTTGCTGGCGCTGACGCGCCCAGCGTAGGGACACGCCCTGCGTGTCCCAGGAAACGCCTGGACTCAGGTGACCTTCTTGGCCACGGTCATGCCCAGCAGGAACAGCACCACGGCAATAATGATGCCGGCCCAGAACAGGAACTTGGCAATGCCGATGGCCCCGCCGGCAATGCCGCCGAAGCCCAGCGCACCGGCAATCAGGCCGATGATGGCGAAGATGATGGCCCACTTGATCATGCTGAAACCTTTCCCTCTGCGGGGAGTAAGAAGTGACCGTTACCGTAGCCATTCGCCTGTGCTGCCCCGGTGAGACGGTCGCCAGCGGCATGTGAAGAAAGTCATGTAGGGATTTTCCGACAAACGGTAAGGCCTCCCCCACCGACCGCAGGAATTAAGTGTTTGAATTCCATTGACTTTTGGTGAAACTAGCCGTCATTTCACTGAATGTGTGACCGTTGCCACAGTTTCACCCCATGGTCACAATGATGACGTCCCGCCAAACCGCAAGATCGCCATGCGCGCTTTCGTTGCCAAGCAGCACCCCGCCCTGCTGAAGGTCTATTTCCTGGCCTGCTACATCATCCTGATCGAGGAAGTGGTGCGCGCACTCACCTGAGGGCTCGCCTCCGCCAACTGGCGCTCCATGTTCTCCATGGCGCGCTTGAGGTCCACCACGCGGAAAGGTTTCTGCATGCAGTGGTGGTCGCGGAATGCGGGGTCCACGCCCTCGCGCCCGTAACCGGTCGCAATCACAAACGGAATCCCGCGCGCTTCGAGCTCGTGTCCTACGGGTGCCGATGATTTGCCGGCCAGATTGACATCCAGCAATGCCATGTCGACGACCTGGTCCCGCAGGGTCAGCATGGCCGATTCCACGCTGGGCGCGGTGTGCACGGTGTAACCCAGGTCCACCAGCTGATCTTCGATCAGCAGCATGATCATCGCTTCGTCTTCCACCACCAGTACGTTCCGGCTCATGTCAGCTGTCCCTCCTCCAGGTTCGGCTGCGGCATCCAGAGTTGGCAGCGCACGCCTTCCGGCGCGAATGCCAGTTCGACCCCACCGCCAAGGTCGTGTTTGAGTCCCCGCTCCAGCAACCGCGCGCCGAAGCCGCGCTGCACCGGCTCGTGTACCGCCGGCCCACCGTGCTCCTGCCACAGCACTTCAATGCGTGCGTCACCGTCCACGGCAGTGCTGGCCCAGTGCAGGTGCACCCTGCCCTCCCGTGAGGACAGCGCGCCGTACTTGGTGGCGTTGGTCCCCAGTTCGTGCAGGGCCATCGCCAGCGCCAGCGCGCGACGCGGATCCAGCCGGCAACTGTCCCCGTCCAGCTGGAACTGACCGGGTCCGCCGTAGGCATCCACCGTGGACTGTGCCAGGTCGCGGATATCGGCGCTGTGCCAGTTCTCGCGGGTCAGAATGTCGTGCGCACCGGCCAGCGCGATCAGGCGTTCCTCGATCTTCTCGCTGGCGTCTTCCAGCCCGGCCGCGCTGCGCAGGGTCTGCCGTGCGATCGACTGCACGGTCGCCAACGTGTTCTTGACCCGATGATTGAGCTCGTTGATCAGCAACTGCTGGTGCTGCTCATGCCGCTTGCGCTCGGTGACGTCGCGGGTGCTGCCGGCAATGGCTTCGACCTGCCCATCCGGCCCGATCACCGGGGTGAAGATGTAATCGTAGATGCGCACGCCGAGCGTGGCATGCGGGAACGGCACATCGCCGCGGATCGGCTGGCGGGTGGCGATGACCTGTTCGATCTCACGGTCATGCATGGCCGCGTGCCAGGGCTCATAGCCGATCTCCAGGCAGGTCTTGCCGATCGCCTCGTCCCAGCTCATCCCCCACATGGTCAGCAGGGCCTTGTTGGCGTAAATGAACCGGTGCTGCAGATCGAAGACGTACGACAGATCCGGCGTCGCCTTCAGCAGCGTCTCGTAGATGCGCCAGGTTGGAGTGTCCTGTTCCGGCTGGAGCACGTGCGGGGTCCCCTTGGATGGCCCGAATCTAGAGCGAGGGCTGTGAACGGGGCATCAGGGTCATCTCGCCCCATTGACCGTGCCGTCCCTCCTCTCCGAAGATGACTCCGTTCATATACTGGGCCAAGGCTGGACCATGTCGGGATTCATCGGCGATCTGATCGAGGGAATAGCGGACTTCTTTACCGATGTATGGCTGGCACGTCGGCAGCGCACACATCGTGGGCGACCGACCCGCTCGGTCGGCGAAGATGCGGCGAAGGTGGCCGTGCTGGATCTGCAGATCCTCGGACTGGGTCTGCTGGCCCTGATCTGCGGTGCGGTGATGACGCTGGCGCTGGGCCTGCCGATCTGGATCAGCGTGCTGCCTGCGGTGGCGGTGGTGGTCTACGGTGTGTACCGCTGGATGCGGATGGTGCGCGAGTAACGCCAGGTACTCTCAACGAAAAAGGGCCCGAACCGCGAGGTTCAAGCCCTTGATCTTCACCCGCAATGGTCGGGACGGCCGGATTTGAACCGACGACCCTCTGCCCCCCAGGCATCGCGCGTGACCTAAGTAAGTGGTTGGAGATAATGGCTTTTCGACGAATTCGCGGCTTACCAAAGGTGAGGATTTCTGCCTAATCCGGTCAATGGGTTACAGCCCCATAGGGTGGGGCATCATCCTCAACGCAACCGGATTCGCAGGTAGCAGCCCCTGCTGCATTTCTTGAGACCTGCCTGAGCTACTTCGGACGACAAATCATCAGCTCCTGCTGCGCTGCCTATCCACTCAGGCCCAACGAATTGGATTGGGACGCCTGCCGCGTGTCCATCCCTCGTTTCAGTCACCTGCGAATCCGGATTGCAGTATGAGCACCCGATGTGGCGGACATCGCGGTTCTCACTCATTCGAGCTCATCATGCCCGCGCGCCAGTGAAGACCTGGCGAACGCGAAAGAAAGGGAGCGGGAGAAATCCGCTTCCGAGTCAAAAAGCCTCCATCGCTCGCTGTGGCGGCAGCCAAACGATGGAGAGAAATCCAACCCGAAGTGAAAGCATGGCAGACGGAAAAGCCCCCTTTGCGGCGCGACAAGGCGCAACATAATCGGAAACCGCGTCTTCGACGAAGCGGGGCAGGATCAAGCCTGGCCCTAGGCGCGCGGCAGGCTGAGGGAGCAGCCGCCGGAGAGTCACCGCGCGCCTAGGACTGCGCCAGGGTGCGAGCCACCGATGCCTCCCCGCACTGTCTAGAAATTTGCAACGAGCGCAGTGAACACGGCGCGAAGAAATGACCTGCGCTCGCTGGCACTATTAAATAACGTACGGCCGGGCCATGGTCGTACCAAGTCCCATCGTCAATCCGCCTACTCAGGCGCAGGACTTCGGCGCTGTCCAGCAGCAAGGGGTTAGGTTGATCGTGAGGGGCGGTGCCGACGGAGTGCCGGCAGTAGTCAGGCGGGAGGATGACGCGCAATCCTACGAACGGCCGTCTCAGGTGCTGCGAACGATGCAAACCTGGCCCCGGATGCGTGAACAGGCCGAGGAAATCGGCGAGGGTTGATCACGCATCCGGGTCGAAGAGCCAGGGTGCCGGCAGGTCCAGCCCCACTGCTAGGCCCTCAGCACTGGCGGGGAATGTGAGCCTCCACCAGTGAAGGAGTCGTGACGCTGGCCCCCGGCAAGGCCCCAGTCCGCTGCTCGCCCTAGCTGCATATCCGGTTCGATAAAATCATTCTAAGTAGTCACCGCCTGGAACAGACTCGAGTACCGCTTGGCTGAAGGATTGCCGATTTTCACACTCGGGGCAGGCGATCACCGCTCCCCCTGGTATCGGCTGAAGACCCGATCCCTTCTTTGCCGAGAACGAGGTGCTGCAACTCTGGCATGTCGCATCCACAGAAATGACCGTACTTCGCCCCTCGTTCTTGTTGCTTTCGCAGTGCACCTCTTTCAGCGAAAACTTCCCTGTGTTCCAGCAGGCAGTCTTGATCACATCGGGGGCGGAGGGTTCGTTCATCTTTCGGTGGATCCGTACGGTCGAGCGCTGATCGTAACGGCGATTCCCGTAAAGGCAGGACCAAGGTGACGTTAAGGACCCGTGCAGCAAACAATCTCGTAGGCTGATCGTATACAGTGGGCTACCCCGCTACAGGATGATTGGCCAGTGATCCACGCCGTGGCCTACGTCAGCCGAGCCCGAGATTCGCTCGTCACTGAGGATCTCAAGCGGATCCTTCATCGTGCCGTTGCCTTCAACAGAATCGCTGGGGTAACAGGGGTATTGCTGTTCGATGGCCAGAGGTTCTTCCAGTACCTCGAGGGACCCGTCGACGGTGTAAACGCAGCGGTTGGCCGGATTGAGCAGTCTCGCTCCCATAGCGATATCCGGTTCCTCACCAACCAGAGGGTCGGTAAGCGACTAATCCCATATTGGTCAATGCAGACATTTCCTCAGGACCAGCTGAAGTTGGATGCGCTTGTGCAGGCAGACTGGAATTCAGTCATCGCTGACCTTGGCGACCCAGCTCATCTAAGCGGAATCCAGCGCCTGCTTGAGCTGGTCACTCCGAATTCCGAGGCGAAGTAAGCAGGACCAGACGAAACATCTGGCATTCGTCCCGGGAAAGCGCGAATGCTTCTCTCACAGGCGGTGACCAAAGCGGCGCTCACGCAACGTCAGCTAGACCTCGGACTCCATGAGCGGGAGATTTGGCGCGGCTTCAATCATTCGGCCATCACGTACCCATGCATTGTACGGAATCACCTGGCTGAGTTGGCCGACCACGCGCATTTGCGCGCCGTCGTATGTGGTGAGGCTGCTGGTGCCGTCCGCGTTGTGCGCGGTGACCGTTCCAAGCAGTCGCGCTTGACCACCCAGCAGCCCGTTGAAGTTGTCCCACAATTCAGTCCGCATCGGTGTAGTGCCTCTCCAGAGTGATGGTCTGCTCGATCACGATTGCCTTATCGTTGGTTCGCGCCTCCGTCCGTGTGGCGATGCAGAGGCCGTGCCATGTGCCCTCTTCCCCGACCACCTCCACCAGGTCCAAGGGTTTAACACGGCCCACCTCACCGGGGCGAAGCGGGCCGCTGAACAGCGGAATGACCAGCTCGACCAACGCCTGCTCGCCCCTGTCGGACAGGATGTTGCGGCCGCGCTCGGTGCCGGCGGCCGCCGTACTGATGAGCGGACTGCTGGCCTGCGGCGCAAACAACTGCCCTGCCTCACCGCTGCGGCGCACTTTGCAGGTCACGCCCTTGGCGGCCAGCTCCCCGGTGACCACCACCGCGTCGTAGAGCGGCGCACTGCGCATCTGCAGGCTTTCGTTGCTCACCACGTCCTCATAGATCACGTGGTCGGGCGTGCGCTCCTTCCAATGCCAGGGGCTGTCGGGATAACGCGCGCGCACCTGGAGTGTCTGGGCAGCGGGATCTGACTGCACTACCCCACCGCTGGCCTCGGCGAGGCGGCTGATGGCATCGAGCGCGGTCGTCGCGTCATAGAACCAGGCTCCGGCGGGCACCACCCAGTCCACGGTGTCGTAGGACGCGGTGAAGCCGGTATCAGCCAGCTCCTCGTTGACCAGCTGGGCCACCGACCGGTCTTCCGTGGTCACCTTCACCCTGCCCGGCGCGTAGGGTGCGGCCAGCAGCGCCGTGCGGGACCGGCCAGTCAGATTGATGCCATTGCCGTTCCACTCGCGACGGGTGCTGTAGCTCTCCACCAGAGCCGTCCAGACATAGCCATTGAGGGTCACCTCCACCTGGCGCGGCCCGGCCGCTGATGGCTTGAGCAGCGGCAGCTGCGCAGGGTCGGCCAGCTCGAAGTCAAAGGTGGAACCCCAGGCGTCACAACTGGTGCTGATGGAAACCCCCGCCATCTCAATAGGCAGGCGGTCCGGCAGGCGGACCACGGAAATGCTGTTGATCACGACGTATGTCCTTTGATGAGGGCGCACCACGTAGCACGCGGCGACGCCCAGGTTCAGTGGCGCTAGGCCGCCCCTCCGTATCGGAAGGCACGACAGGTTCAAGGCCACCCGGCTACCAGAGCTTTGGGGCGGCTCTGGCTCCGGCTTCGGAGGGATGACCGGGGGCCGGACGACCCAAGGAAGAGGCTTCGCCCATCCCCAGGGGAAATCGCGCTTACCTGCCCGCCGGCCCGGCACCTGCCAACGCAGAGCATTTAACTGGCTCGCAAGTCCAAGGCTTCCCCAGAGCAACCCTCTCGCGCGCGCGATGGCCGGCAACGTTCCATACGAGAGCCTCCACGCGGCGTCCAGCAATGTCGGCGAACCCCATCGTGTTGTGAGTCCGGCCCGCTCTCGCTCTTGCGCTACCCATCCAACAGCCGAATCTGCGCGCTGCTGCCCCATCTTGCGAGACCAAGGCATACGCATGTGGTCACCAGCGGATCGCGCAGCAGCCCAAGGCATGTCTGACGCCGCCCAGAACGTAGTGCGATTCGGTCGCCACATGACAGTCGCGACATTGATCGCCGATGTGGCCTGCCCCCAATGGAGGATGCTCAACCGCCCCAAGCGCTGAGTGCTCTCCCAGTGAACGCGTACACCGACTCGAAGTGTATGCGCTGGAGGTTCCGGCGGCTCCATCTGGGACCAGTCGACGCCCAGGTTCAAGCCAACCCGCAGGCCGCCCCCAAGCGAGAGCGGCCCCAAGTTCAGAGGGACGCGATGCCCAGTAGCTGCCACTGGGCTATTCCTCCACTGCCGGGCGAACCCAGTCCTGGATCGCGGCGTTCTGTTGGCCGCTCTCTTCGTAGCCCACTACGGTGAGGACCAGCCCAGGTTTCAGCCGGCCAATCCTCCAAGTACCGTCAGGATTACTAACAGTGCTGGCAATGCAAACAGTCGTTCCACGCTCAAACACATGGATGCGACCCTGTGCAGGCTGATTGAGAATGCGAAACCGGCCATCTATCTCTTCAGGGTCAGAGCTAGAAGGTGCCTCGCCCGCCAGGAACCCTTTACCGGCGTACGCTTGGCGAGAGGACATTCTTGCCCCGAGCTGCATCACTCTGTCGAACGGCTTCCACTTTGCCTGGCCTGTTCGGAAACCCAGTCGAATCGCGGAGATGGTCATCGATCACCACTCACTGGTGATATCGATCAGGACCTGCCCAGCATAGGCCTCGTAGTAACTGAGGGAATCCAGCATGTAGCCCTTTGCCATCCACTGCGTGCCAGCGGGCATCCCTTCGATATCCGCAATGATCGACTGTTCAGGGAATGGACGGCGATGGATGGGTGAATACAACCCAGGAAGATTTCCCCGCGGGGTCACGTATCCCTCGAACACCGTCACCGCTGAATACATCAGCCCGCCGTTCACGGGATAGGGATAAGGCGGAAGAGCCGCATTGGATCCGAAAGCACCAATAGCAATCTGGCCATCCGCAGCCAAGAATGCACGCCGCGCACCCAACGTTCCCGCAGCATTTCGCCCCAAGAAGCAGGCAGTCGAAAAGTCGTCAGTCGGACTCTGGGTCCAACCACCACCGCGCAGCGCGTACCCAGTGACAGAAGAAAGCTCTTCGTCAGACCCCTTGTAGGAGACAGCGAAGTTGTGCCTATCGCCCGGTTTGAAGGAATTGATATCACCGGCATAGTAGGCATACATGCCGGCACCCGCGTATCGATTGAACTCGTTTGCAGCGTCAATAAACAGATAGAAGAACTTCTCGTTTCCCACAGCGACCCATGCGCGCCCATCGGTCGAGGCCGAGAACGATTTCTCCCAGCGACTCCCCGCAGGCTTCTGTGCTGGCGTGGGTGTCGGGTCATCGCCGACATCAATGTCAGTCATGGCGGAGTAGCCGCGCAGGAATGATGACCGTTGGGACGTATCGTCAACACGCAGGTAGAAGCCAGTTCCACGGGTGAGCGAGTTCCTATATACCCGGACGTTCGTACCGTTAAACGCCCTGGTCCAACCCAACGGTGCCTTCTGGTTTGCGCCCGCTCCGTAACCATTTACCAGCAGAGCGTCGAGCAATGTCACCAGAGCGCCGGGCTGTCCAGACAACAGGGGTGCACCTGGATCGGTGCTCTTATAGACGGTAGGGGTCAAGCTCATGCGTTATCTCCAGAAATGTTGCCCACCACCATGAAACGGGTGGAATCGGTTACGCCCTCCGGCGCACCTGGAAGCGTCGTACGCACCATCCACACCGGGGCCAGGCCACCGATTGTGTTGAAGCGCACGACGTTATTGGTCGACCACCCAGTTCCCCAGCCCTGCCGACGGATGGTGAAGTACGGACGATCTGTCCGGGGATTGAGGGGCGCGCAATCGGCACTGGTGCTACCGGTCGTGATCACACCCACAGTCTCGCCAATTACTTCAAAGCTCGTGGCGTTGGTGAAACGGATCGCCCAGCGCTCGGTGATTGTGTCGCTGTTAGAGACCAGCAGCGGGAAGTCGGTGTCGTTGTAAGTTCCGGTCGCCGGACTGCCCAGCAACTCATCGGTCCAGGCGTTGGTCCAGGCGGCCTAGTCGAACAGGTTTACCACACGGGCCTGCAGGTCCAGTGACCCGTTCGCCTCGCCCAAGCGCAGCGCTGTGCTGATCAATGCCTCACCGGCCGGGTAGTCATGGGTCAGACCAGTATTGACCTCAATTTCGCCCGTTATCTGAGGCTGCACCACCAATCGCCTGTCCTCTACGCGGTCGGATACCACGATGGGAAGCTGGTACGCAGACAGGTTCAGCGGGTCGCTGAAAGTCAATCGCCCCAACTGAAGATCGTAGGTGTACCAAGCACTATCCACTGGCACCCCTGCGGCATCTACCACCTCCACAGCAGCAATTCGAGTCCGCCCGAACGCCACTACCTCATTGGCCTGAGGTGACGCAATGGAGTGCTTAGCTGTGTGGTGGATCAGCACCGTTTGTCCCGACTTGAAGGCGGGCACCCTGCCGTCGGCAGGCAGACGCACCGACTCCAAGCCAATTACAACGGCAGACAGCGGGATGGAACGAAATACGACCGCACCAATGAAGACCGATCCCGGTAGCACCAAGGCAGGCTTCCAGACTTGATCCCCTACGACGGCAGCAGGGTCGAACCACGGCGCGCCCTCGTTGCCGGCCACTGGCACCAGAGATCCGAAGGCCACTTGCGCTACGCCCGTCTCCCAGTCAATGGTGCCGGCCACCCGAGGCCCACTAATGACACCATTAATGTCCGCCGTCGCAGTGAGCTGTTCTCCGTCCACTACCACGGCACGCAGGGTGAATATCCCCGGCCGCAACGGAGAACCTGGTGCCCGAAAGTAGACTGCTGCCACACCTGGCTCGGCGATGCGAGTCAACAGCGAATCCACTTTCACCGTATTTGCGCCGCCCGCTACCCACTGGGTGAGACTCACTGAGCCGTCTGCGTAGTCGACGGTTCCCCCGTAGGTACCTGCGCCGGAAACGGGGTCTATGTTGTAGTAGAGGCCTCCGTTGCGGTCAACGTACGTGCGCCCCTTGTATGTGAACCGGACGCTGCCCGGCACGATGCTATCGCTGATTGTCGGTGTGAGAAGGAGTTGAACTGGTGGCAGCGGCAGCGCCTCGCTGGAGTTGTTCTGAGCCGCGCCAGCAACCATCCATCCCATGGAGAGAATGGTTCCCGCTGAGAACTGAGCCTCCACGTCCTTGCGGTAGTAGCCGACAATCTTGATTGAGTCCCCATAGACCACCTGATACATGGGCAGAGACACCTCATGAACGGTGAACCTTCCAGCCTGCAGGTTGAGCGCACCCGTCGCGTAGTTGATGGATCCCAGCACGGTAGACATTGCCTGTCCACCTACTTCGACACCCACAACATTGCCTTGTCCGTCATCGCGCGCTACAACGCGCATCACTTGGGGAGTGGTGTTGAGACCGTCAGCCCCCTTGTCCACCGATATCGTCCAGTCCAGACGAAGACTGCCCGCCCGCACCGGTCCATTCGGCAAGAGGACTGCAACCACACCTGAGCCATCGGGTACCGGCTGGGCGGTCGCTACCAGCGCCTCGCCATATTCATACTCACAAGCCAACTGACTATCGGCGTCCGGCAAGGCAAGCGGCCGGATCATGACCTCACCCGTGGCATAGGAAATTGAGCCACGGGTGACACCACCGATCAACAGTTGGCCAGCACCGTTGTCGGTCACCAGAACATTGGCGTTCTCAACCCTCAACGTGAACTCAGCCGACCCCGGAACCACACCTCCGTTGCCAAGCATGAAATGAAGCGCAGGCGGTTCGATTGCGATGTCGCCCGCGCGGGCCTCGGCGAGGACCGACGTGCCCCAGCTCGGGATAACGCTGCTGTCTAGATCGGGCAGCGCACCGGCAGTCAGCACCACCGCGCCGGTAGCGTAGTTGACCGATCCGCTGCCCTGGCCCTGCTTCCCCACCAGCTGGCCCAGCCCGTTGTCCTTGAGGCGGATCCACTTTCCCAGAGCGCGATAGTCCACAACCACGGTGCCGGGAGCCGGCAGCGGAGTGAGCTGGAAAAGCCAGTTGTACCCTTGGTTGTTCTGGGTGACCGCTATTGCGTCCGAGTAGCCCTGAGCGGAGATCGCGCCGGCCGGACGCGCGGTAACACTCACATTGGTGAAACCCAAAGCATTCGCGCTGATGAGGCTGATGGAGCCGGCCTGATAGTCAACTGTTCCCGACCACGGAGACAAGCTGGTAGAGATCAATCCGCCCGCTCCATCGTCAGACAGCTCCACGCTCCCCGCGAGGATTTTCACCGCCCCCGGCACCATCGGTGTTCCCAGGAATCGCGTCACCGCTACACCCGAGGGAAAACTGGCATTGAAGCTCAGGCCGAGGGATCCAGCGGCTCCGGATGGAACGTAGCTAATCGTTCCCAATCCGGCGAGCACGTCACTAACCGGTGTCTCGGCAGTCGAGGTGGGCACAATGGTGACGTAAGGCGTATCCACCTGGACAGAAAGGTCACCTGGTTTCGCATCAGCGGTCAAACGTTTGACGCTGTGGTAGCTGGTAGCATCAACTACATTGGTTTCGTAGATGCGTGTTGGCGGCTTGATGCTGGTGAGCCGCGCAACCTCCTGCCCGGGGAAGTTGTAAAGAAGCGCGGTCACGGTTTCGACCACGATCACGTCCCGCTCAAAGGCACCTACGTCGTCGTAGAAGGTTCGGGTTGCACGGGACAGCACGTTCTTGACCCGGACGTACTGTTCATAGGGCGTGTAACCGTCGGCGGCAACGAAAAGACACAGGTTGTCGTTTACGTCAGGGCTCGGAGCGTCCTTCATGCAGTAGAACTGAAGCGCCTGCTGCCCGATGAAGTGGCTGCTGAGCAGGATGTATCGCGACTCGACGCCCCGCGTGATGTAGCTCTCTACACGGTTGCGAGCGTCGCCACGCACGTCGCTGTAGCTGCCGGTGGCAAACATGCTTACCTGCACTCGCGGGTCAGCCGGAGGATTCAACAGGACCCCGATGGCATCTTTGAACACGTCGGTGCCCGGCGTGTCTACGTGAACGAACATCTTGCGCAGCGTCGCGCGCCCAGTGGTGCGCTCCTCGTCGCCGATGTCAGGGAAAAGGTTGTTCATCTGCCCATCCACGATCTCGGCTTGGACCATGCGGCCACCGCCGTCGGGGTTGTCGGTCAAGCGCTGCGACTGGCGCATTTTTATGTCAGTTGCGGAAATCGTCATTGGTTACACCGTCATCAGTCGAAGGGTGGTTGAGAAGTAGTCGCCGTCCAGGGCAGGCACGGCGTAGTTGATTGGCGTGGCCTCCAGCGCCGCGCCTTCCGTGCGCCGCCAGCGCACTTCAAAGGTCCGCTCTCCGCCGTTGTGCGCAGGCATTACCAGCAGCAACGGCACTGCGCGCGGTTGCTCCTCGCTGGCCTGAAGCTGCCTCAGAGTGTCCAGGGCGACCGGAGCGATATATGCGTTTCCCTCTCGCTGCGTCTGCAGGGTGATGGGGCGGCCTGCCTGCAGCGCTGACTCCTGGACAAGACGGGCACCTGTCAGGCTGGTCTTCACCTGCTGACCGACCCTCCAGGCACTGAATTCGTCGACCCATTGCAGATCTGCCGGAAGCTCGATACCGGCCAGGACCAAGCGGCTCATCGGCTCCCCCCCGAACGCACCGAAACGCTACGGCTTCGCGCCACTCTGTCCATTACCCGAGGAGCGACCAGGTCCGCCATTCGCTCGGCCTGCTCGCGTTCGGCCGCCGACGCGCTGGCCGCCACTGAGCGTGATGGGACAGTCCATTCAATTCTAAGTACCTCGGCACCATCCCCAGAACCGCCGGTGCCCCTGTTGATCCGCTTAGCATCCGCCTCGGCCTGTAGCGCCGCCTCTTCTCGCGCCGCATCCAGTCGTGCGCGCCTTTCTTCGGCCTCTGCGCGCTTCCGTTCCGTGCGCTTAGCCTCGATCTGCTGCTCGATCTGAAGCACCTCCTCCAGCTCGCCCTCTCCAACAAGGTCAAACCGCTGAGCCAACTGACGGCGCTGTTGGGAGAGCTCGTCCATGCCTTTGAGAACCTCCGCCTGCTCCTCCTTGTAGGCCTCCAGCTCCCGGCGCTGAGCGGCAAGCCCGTTCCAGATGTTGGCGAACTGCTGCAGTCCGCGCGGCCCCTCCATCTGACTGAGCAATTCACGGGTTTTCTCGGAGATCTGGCCCATGTTCATGGAGAATCCACCGGCAGAAGCCGCTGCCTTGTTGAGCGTCCCGCTTGCACCACCAGCGGCGGAACCCACGGCGGCCACGCTACTGGCTGCCCCCGCAGCAGCGCTCTGAACCTGCTCCATCGCAGCGGTCGCCTGTGCGCCCCCTGCTGCTACTGCCTGTCCAGCCGCCGAGCCTGCAGTGCCTTGGTCCGCCAGTGCCTGGTTGGTCGCGTAGGTCGCGCCCTGAACCTCTAACTGCGATTCCACCTGTTTTCGCTTCCAGTCATCACTGTTGGCAACGGCTGCGCGAGCCGTATTGGCATACGCCGCAAAAGCCCGTCGCACATCCTCAATACTTGCCTTGCCCTGTGCCGCGCCGCGACGGATTGCCTCAAATGCGTCTTTCGCTGAATCACGCGCTGCATCCAGCGATGCCTGCGATTGAATGCCCAACCTGCCAAACTCATCGTTCAGCGGGTTCATCGCGTTGGTGATTTCACGGATGCGAGCATTCAGAGCAGCTGCCGAGCGCTCCGCCTGGTCGAACCCAAGCTTTCCTTGCTGCCCGGCGGCCTGCAGCTGCGCGCCCAGTGCCTTGGCTTCGTCCAGTGTGGCGACATTGCCCAGCGCCGCCTTGAAGGCAGTCTCGATCTGTGCGCTGGTCGCAAGAGCATTCTCCACCACCGTCGCGAACGCGGCATTGGCGTCCCGCCCGGCTGCGGTGAAGCTCATACCCATCCGCTCTGCGGACACGCCCAGCTTTGTCATCGCCGCCAGCAGGGTCTGTTCCAGCACCACGGTGGTGTTGGTGGCCGCCGACGGCAGCGAGGCGAACGCTGCCTGCGCGGCGGCCTGGAAGCGGGAAAGCTCTTCGCCGCTGAGCTGCTGCAAAGTGGCCATCAGGCCATCGCGGACATTTCGAGCGGCACCAGCTCCCTCTTCTGCAATGGAAGCCAGGGCCAGCGCAACGTTGCCCAGTGTGTTGGAGTCGGTGAAGTTGAGGCTCTGGAAGAGCTTGCCAATCTCAGTGACGGCCAGCTTCGAGTCACGACCGATACCCTGCAGCTGGTCCACTACCAGCTGCGCACCAGCACCGATACCGGCCCTGAGCGCATCCCCCGCGACCTTCGAGCCAGCCGCGAGCGCTTGGAAACCGGTAGCCACCTCCGCGAGCCGCGCACGCACCTGTTCAAGCTGAGCCAGCTGCTCCTGAGTCGCAAGCCCCATCTGCTGTTGGGTATAGAGATAGCCGAATTGGGCGCTCAGGTACTGTTTCAGGCCATCCAGGCGCGCCTGGTAGGACTGGCGCTCCCGCTCGCCCAACGCGGCCACGTCCGCCATGGACTTCACCGACACCTGTCCGAACGACGCCACGTCCACTGCCAGGGATTTGTAGGCGATGCCCTGGAGGTACATCTGCTCCCGCATCTGGCGCATGAACTCGCCGGCCTCTTTACTGGCTTGGCTGTTCTTACCCAGTTCCGCGCCCAGAGCCTCGCCCATGCTCTGCAGGCTCTTTGTCACCAGCTCCACGCCCAGCAGCGCCACGGTGATCGGCACCGCCGTCGGCAACCTACGCAGGATGTTGCCCAGGGTGAGTGCACCCTTGCCAGTGGCGTCCATCGCCGCCGCGCTCGCCAGCTGCGCCTTCGTAGACGCAATCAGCGCGATGCGCCAAGTGTTCATCTGCACAATCGCGCGGACGATGGCGAATGTGGCAAATGCCTTCCCTAAGGTAATTAGGGCACTGCTGTGCTCGACCACCCACGTGGTAGCAGTGCGGGCAGCACTCGCCACCGTTACGATGGCATCGGCCGTCTGCTTGGCCCAGCGGGTCAGAGTGCCGTCTTTCGCCAGCCGGTCTGCCAGCTCCAGCATTTCCTGCAGCTGGTTCTTGAAGTACCTCAGCACACCCTGGTCAGCGACCTCCTGCTTCCAGTCCTTGAAGCGCTCGGTCGCGGCCTTCCACAGGCCCGCAATGGTGCCCACCTTCGCGGCCGCCGCCGCGCCACCGTAGGACTCTGTCAGCAGGTCCAGAATAATGGTCTGGGCCTCGGCCACGCGGCCGGTGCCCTCCAACTGGGTGATCAACTGCTTCTGGCTGGCGGTCAGCGTGAACCCCTGTTTGCTCAGGGATTCCATGGCCTTGGAGGGAGTCTGAAGCGCCTTGCCCACCACCTCAGCCGACTGCTCCAAACCAATCCCCAGACGCTGCGCCTGGTCGATGGTGATCTGCATCGCCTGCGGGAACTGCTGGCCGACGATGTTGGTGTAGGACAGCATGCGCACTTGCGCTTTGGAGATCTCGCCATCATCGAACAGGCCACCCTGCAACTGCCGGCGCATCTGGGCCAGCTGGTCGGCGGTGAACTCGCCCTGGCGACCGGTGGCGGCCAAGGCCGCCTCCAGCTGCCCAAGCTCCTGCTCCGCGTCGCTGCCTTCGGTGACGATGCTGCGGATGCCGTCAACGATCTTACTGAAGCCGATGAAGCCAAGCGCAGCAGCGGCCACGCCCTTGAGCTTGTCCATCACCGAGTTGGTTGCCCCGGCCGCCGCACCCAGCTCCACAGTGTCCCGCGTGGCCTGGCTGGCGCGGTCCCGGTAGGCCTTCAGTGATTCAGCCGCTGCGGTGCTGGAGCGCGCCTGTGCCCGGAACTGTTCGTCGCTGTCCTGGATCTGCTGGTTGCGCCGGCGCGTCTCTGCGGCGGCCTGGGCTGACGCCTTGGCCTGCTCGGTGAAAGCCTGCGCGGTCCGGGTTGCCTCGTTACGCAGGCGCTGCTGACCGGCGGCCAGCTGGGCAGTATCCACGCCCAGCTCCCGCAGTTCGCTATCAGCCTTGGCGACCGCTTCCCATTGCTTGTTGAGGGACGCCTGCAGCTTGTCGCCTTCCGCCCGCAGCGACTTCTGCTCCTGGAGCAGCTCGCGCGACGGCTGCGCCATCTCGGCGATCTGAAGACTGAGCGAATAGGCAGCGCGCTGGTTGGCGTCGTAGCGCTTCTCCAGCTCGCCCAGGGACTGCATCATCCCGTCAAAGGCATTGGCCTTGCCAGCGGTGCTGTTCAGTTCGACCAGCCTGTCAACCAGTTTGGCCGTGTCTGCGCCGGCATCCTCCGTTGCGATGCCCATCTGCTCGAGCGAGGCCCGCAGCTGGTCGACGCCCTCCGTACCACTGGTCTCAAGGACCAGCCGCAGTGCTTCCTCGAATGCCGCCGTGCCTGCCATCAACGCTTCCTCTTTCGTGCCAGCTGCAGCTGACGGATCAACTCGCTACTGCGGTACTCGTTCATCTCGCGCGCCAACTTGCTGGCGACGATCTCGTTCTCACCCATCACCATCTGGAAGGCGCTCGCGCCGCCCAGAATCCGCAACTTGCGACGGCCATCGCGGCCAGAAGGAGCGGTAGCGTCCCGGGAAAACTGCCGCACCACGATTCGGCGCTGGCCGCCGATACGCGCGATGAAGGCCGAGGTGTAGACCTTGCGCTTTCCCACCTGGATGCCAGCAGTCGCGCCTGGCGTTTTCCTTCCACCCCACCGCCCGTTGAATGCGATCAGGGAGAGCTTTTGAGTGGACGCCCTGAGCGACAGGTATTCGGAGCCTTCGACCTTCCCCGACCGCACACTGAAGCGCCCCTTCAGGTCACTGGCACGGACTGTGTAGACCTCCCGGACCGCCCTCTTCGCCGCAGGTTCAAACCGACGACGTACCGACGCGATCGAGCGTGAATCCGCCTTGGAGATGGCGGTCTTAGAAAGGCCATCCACGCGAGCGGCGAGCCGTGCCAGCGCGCTGATGTCGGTCTGCCCGAAGCTGTTGAACTTCGCCACTATCGGCCCCCGTTCACGTCAAAGCAGGACGGCACCACGATGGGTGCCGCCCGGTGCAGACCGCTGTCGGCCTGCGCGCCCATCAACCCGCCGTCTGCTCGTACAGGTCGAACGTGTACAGCGCAGCCTCTTCCGAGCGGAAGATGACCGGGCCGGTCAGCGTCACCTGAAGCGGTTCTTCGCTGAACCAGTCCACGTCGCCATCCACCGTCAGATCGACCTGCGGGATACGAAGCAGACCGCTCTCACCGCTGATGCGGTCCTGCACGTCGCCCAGGATCATGAACGACCTGTTGGGCACCGCGCCGCCGTTGATGGCGGTGTGCAGATAGCTGTCGAACGAGTAGCTGACGGTCAGCGAATCACCATGCGCGATCTCCCCGTCACCCAGCGGGATCAGGATGCCCTGGCGGTTGTCGATCACGTAATCGACGCCAGCCTCCAGCTCGACGCTTCCCTTTTTGACCACCGGGGCCGGGGAGGCCAGCACGAAGCGATGCGGCAGCTTCAAGGGGGCATCCTTGCTGTGGACCGTGACGGGCTGGTCAACCACGGAGCCAGCTTCCACGGACGCGGTGACCGCACTGCCGTACAGCACGCGCGCCAAAATGGCAGGCGGGACTTCGAGCGCGACGATGCTAACGCTGGTGGCACCGGGATTGGCGTCCGTGTGGATGATCTGGTTGTAGCGATCATCGCGGCGCTTGCTCTTGATCTCGGTGGTGTCACCCGCTTCATAGCTGAACGTGAGCGAGCCTTGTTCCAGCGGCTTGTTCTTAAACTTGTCGTCGGGGTCGGGGATGACGGCAAGCCGGGCGGAACCGGTACCGAACTCATACAGGCGCAGATCGCCGGCAAACTTGCGAACCTTGGGCTGGGTAGCCATGCGAGGAATCTCCTAGGGGTTGGTCACGGGCTGGAAGAGTTCGGTCAGACCGGCCCGCGCGGTGATCTGAGCGACAACACTGGAATGGCCGCTGTCGTCGGTGACCTCAGCCAGTTGGGATTCGAGTACCTCAAACTTGGTGACGCCACGCGGCAAACTGCGCTCATCGACCTTGAGCACACGAATCAGATCCTTGCGCGCGCGATGGACAAGCCGATGCGGGTGCCGCTCATCCGAGGAGCGCGGAACGGCGAACTCAACAACGACCCCTACGTCGGAGCTGGACTGAGCGCGGCTACTGCTGGAGCTACTGACGCGGTCCACATAGATCGATGTGGCAGACCTCTCCCAGTCGTCGGGCGCGTCCTCATCGTCCAACATGACCAGCCCGTCACCCAAATCAGTGAGGAAGCCGTCGCTCTTCTTGACCAAGCGAACTCGCGTCGCCAGGAACTGCAGCAGTTGCCAGGTCTCCGGCTCCACCACGTCTTGAGGATCGTCAAGGGCCACTGCGCACCAGCCATCGGCTCAACGAGCCGTCGTCTGAAATGATCTTGACGTTCGTAAACGTCATCCCGTCCACGACGACCGTGCCGTCCTTCGCCAGCGCAACTCCGGCCTGGCGCACGTATGCGATCTCCACGCGGTTGGCAACGAACTGACGCAGGCTTCCGATGGTTTCCACGTCCTTGTCGACATAGACCTGGCACGGAACTGGCGCGCCGCCACCAGGAGGCGTGTACTGCCCCGCATCGGCCATTCCAGCAACTGCAAGGCCGGCATGCAGCGTCGCGTCCAGGTCCGCCAGAAACTCACGCTGGCTCATCGGCCCACCTCATCCGCACGGCGGCCAGCCACCGAGAATGCCAGCGCCACGGCGAGGACCACGAAAGCCAGGACCTGGAGGAAGACGATCACGGCTCACCTCCGCACTGGCGGGCGTAGGCCTGCAGCGCCCTTACCTGGGCGTCACACTGATCGGCGGCTCCAATAATTCGGCCCGCACTTTCGTACCGGTCGTCGACTCGACCATCAGGCTGGCTGGCGCTGGCGACGGCTTGGGACAGTGCGGCGGTGTGGACGGCGGCCTGCCAGCGGTCGTGCAGCCGGCTATTGCCAGCACGCAGCTCAGCGACCAGGCGGTCGGATTCAGTCTGGGCATTCGTCTTCTCCATTTCGTAGCGGGCGGCCAGCGCGTTGGCGGCCTTGGCGTCGGCCCTTTCCTTCGCGACCACAGAGGTGAGCTGGCCGATCTCGGACTGCACCGCCGACAAGTTGTCCTCGGCTGACTTCTGGCCGGCAGCCGCGGATGTGGCGCTTGCCTGCGCTTTCCAGACGCTGCCGCGCTGCCAGGCGATAACGCCCAGCAGAAGGACCAGGGCAATGGCGAGGGCGCGGGTCATGCCGCCATGTCCTCAGGATCCGGGATTACCGCACCCAGTCCACGCAGCACGGACTCCAACTGCTGGATCCGAATGCGCAGCTTGCTCGCCTGCTCCTGCGCACGCAGCCGTAGATCGACTTCCTGCTGGAGGCGCTGATCCTGCGTAGTGAGACGGTTCTCCAGCGCCTCGACACGCTTGGACAGCCCTTCAACCAACTGGACGTTGGCGTCGGTCTCGGTCCGTTCCTTCCGGCGCGAGAGCATCGCACCCCAGGTTTCGCGCACAATCCAAAAGGCCAGGAAGCTGCCGGCCAGCCACCACGGCGCACCTTCACCCCCGTCCGGCCCGGCCATCACTTCAGCGCCTCGTTGACGCCCTGCTCGATCACGGAATCGGCCCAGAACAGGCCGCCGTTCTCATGCCGGGCAATCGCGCGCACCATGCGGAACAGGGTCACTGGGCGCGACAGAGACACGATCTCGGTCGCGCCGACGCCGACCTCGTTGGCAACTTGGCGCACATACGCCGAGGTGTTGTTCTCGACCGGTGGTGCCCAGCGGTTGATCATGTCCCTGACGGTGCGCAGGCCATGCTTGTTCTGATACGTGAGCAGGGTTTTTGCGAGGGCGCGGAAGCCGGCCTCGGGCGTGTTGAACACGCAGAAGCGGCGTTCCGTCGCCAGTGCGGCGGCGGAACGGTCCTCGCCCTGCCACACCACACCGGTGCGGTCGATGTTGCCAGGGTTGTTGTTGCGCACGCCACGCGGCGTATCGGCGCTGTTCATTGTGATCCCCTTGACCGTAGTGGAAGGCCGGCATCGCCCACGCCATCCCGGCGCATGTGGGCGATACCGGCCGATGCGATTACGCTCCGCCCGCCTCGCCAGCGGCCGCCGTGCCCGGCGTCAGGCGCAGAAACACCGTCGCTGCACCCGCTTCGGCGGCATAGGCGGCAAAGCCGATGTCTCCGAGCTGATCAGCTCCAGGGGCTGCGGCGATGGCCTGGCTGCTGGCGGTATCCCAGTTGACGGAGGCACCCACGGCGAATACGGCCGCAGGGAGCTTGGGCACTTCGAACACCCCCTCCACGTGGACAGCGATGACGTCGCCCACTTTCCCGTCGGTGACGGCAGCGCCGACCAGCTTGCCTTCGACCACCAGCTCGCCGCTCTTGGCGTCGCGGGTCAAGGTCACATCCAGCACGCGGCCGTCCTGATGTGCGTTCTTCATGGTTCGTTCCTCAAATCAGAATGGATGACGGTGAGCACTGCGCAATGGCAGCGCTCAGCCAAGCTATGGATCAGCCCTGCGCGGGCGGGTTGCCCGGGTTCTTGTAGATGCCCCGGTAGTCGGCGATGGCCGGAGCTGCGTCCAGGCGTACCTTCCACGCCACGCCGTCCACCGTGAAGCCCTGCTCCTGCTCCAGATAAGGCGACTGGTTGCCGTCGAGGTAGCCCACCACAATGCCGTCCACGAACGCGGGGTTGGCAAGGCCGTACCACGCTTTGGGATCCTTCTCATCCAGACGACCGTGGTCCCACACCTCGAAGGTGTTGCGCACGGTATTCGGGTCGCGGTCGCCAGTGCCTTCGCCAACTGCAAACTCGGCAGCGCGCACAGCCCGGGCCTGCAAGCCCAGAGAGACCGGCGTCAGCAAACCCTTCATCGGGACCTGGATCAGGTTGTCGTCCTTGTCCTTCTGCAGCCGCATCGCGGCCTGCATGGCACCGACACTGGCAGTGCTGATCAGGCTCGCGGGCAGCAGGTTGCCGTGATCGGCGCTGAACAGTCGCTTCCCATCGGCGAGGATCGGATTCTTGTTGATCAGATCGAACACTGCCTTGGCCAGCGTGCGGCGCGCGGCCTGACCCATCTTGCGCGGAACATCACTGAAGATGCCCAGTTCATCGTTGATGATCGCTTGGCGCGTGATGGTGAACAGCTTGCCGTAGGTCACGATCTTCATCGCCTGCGACTGCTCGCTGAAGGTGCCTTGCTTGTACTCACCACCCTCGGGAACGATGTCCAGATCCGAGAATGCGCCCAGGCCGACCAAGTTGGTCGGTTTGAAGTCGGGGACGTTCACCGCGCGAGTGAACTGGTCGAAGTTCTCTTCCGCTTCCTGGTAGCCCTGCAGTACCGCCCGACGCGAAGCGTCACCCAGCAGCGAGGGGAAATCTGACGTGCTGTGGGTGAAGGCCAGCCCTACGATCTGCATGCGATCCATGCCCGCCACGTTGGTGCCGGTGGCCTGCACACATGCGCGGGCGATCTCGCCCATGGTCATTCCCCGGAACGGGTTGCCATCGGTGGGCTGCTCCAATCCTGCGCGGGCCTGAATAGCATTGGACATCGCCGCCCGGGTCAGATCACGCTGATCGGTGCCGGCAGTGATGGACGCCCCACCATTGAGCGGAGCGGCATTACTGGCCAACATTGCCAGGATATGCCGGCCGACCGCGTCGGCGGTGACGTTCGAATCGGCCTGGGCGATCACGCCGTTCACGTATTCGCTGACCTGCGCATTGCCCATGTGCGGCGCTGCCATGGCCTGGATCTGGGTGTTGCGCTCACGCAGCCCAGCCAGCGCCGCCTGGACCGGATCGGTCGCGGCGGCCGAGGGCGACTGGATGACTGCCGACGGGATGACGGCCGCGCCTGCCGGGGTCGCGCTGGTGCGGCCGGCATTGGCGAGGATATGGCGGTACTGCTTGTTCATGGTGGGATCCTCGATATGGCCGATCACGGCCGACTGGCTGACCTCAGAAAGAGAGGCGAATACGGTGGGAGAAAGAGACGCGACGATGTGGTGGCGCAGCTGGGCGACGACCGGCGATGCCGCGCCGTCGATGGACTGGAGGTAGCCACTGATGGCCACCGCTGATGCGCCGGCCAAGCGAGCGCTGGCACCGCCGTCGGCATCGATCACCACATCGGCCAAACCGGCATCGACCGCTTGCGGGCCGGAGTACCAGTGATCCACATCGTCGGTGAGCAGACGTTCCATTTCTTCGCGCCGTCCGGAACGGGCCGCGTACGCCTCCAACATCGCGGTGGCATGAGCATCGAGCGCATCAGCGTTCTGGCGGAAGGCCGTGGCACTGCCTGCGGCAACGGTGCGGGGGGCATGAACCATCACCAGGGAGCTGGCATACACCCGGCGCTCATCGCCCGCCTGCAGGACCAGGGACGCAATGGAAGCGGCTTGGCCTTCTACGGTCACGACCTTGCGGGCCGCATGAGCCTTCAGCGCATTGTGGATCGCCAGCCCATCGGCGACCACGCCACCCACGCTGTTCAGTCTGACGTGAATGGTGGAGGCGGTGATCTGCCCGATCTGCTCCACAAGGTCACTGGCCGACACAGATTCCTCGAACAGGAATCCGCCGATGGCACCATAGATCATCACCTCTGCGGTGTCGGTGTCGGCCTCGGCCTGGACCTGATAGAGCGCCGGCCCCAGCTCGGCGTTGTTTCCCGCGTCAGCTCGGACGCAGCGTTCAATGGCAGCAGCCAACAGGCATGCATGCATGGTCATTCGCTCCTCGAAAGATCGTGCTGCAGCGAGGCCACTACTCGGGCACGTGCTTCAGCGCTGGTGGTGGATGCCGGCGGCATCAGGTCGCGGTTCTGCTCCTGCCAGTCTTCGCGCTGGCGCAGGACCTCTGCGGGGTTATTGCCGTACTGCAGGGTGTTCTGCTGCGGCGAAACCCAGCCGCGATCCTCTGCCTCGCCTCGGGCGTAGGCTTCCTTCAAGGGGTCGATCCACGGCATGACCGGCCGCACGTAGGTTGACGCCGCCAAGTTACGCAACGTCCAGCCGCGAGGCAGCTTCACCCGCCCGGCCAGAACGCAGGCCTGAACGAAGCGCACGCGCTGAGGACGCACACTGAGAGCGATAAAGCGCTCAGCCAGCATCAAGTAGCTGCCCCACTTCTCCACCAGCTCCTGGCGCTGCGCCGAGTAGGTGCCGTTGTAGTCCAGGGAAAGGCTGGAGTAGCTCACACCAATACCGCCAGCGGCGGCCCGCAGCTGCTCCTTTCGCCACGTCGCTGCATTGGGGTTCGGCCGGTCGGTCCCTAGGCTCTCGATGGACTCACCTGGCAGCAGGTCATCAAAGATCGCCCCCGGAGCCAGGCGCAGCTCACGCACCGGGACTCCGTCCTGAAGCAGGACGTTGCCACCTAAGTCACCGGCATAGGCCTCACCCAAGCCCTTCTTGATCTGGAAGGTCATGGATGCGGCAACCTTGGCCGCGATGCGCTCAGACTCTTCGTAGTCCTTTACGTCCTCAAAGCGCGACATGGCGCTGGCGAAAACACTCAACCCGCGCACCTGGTGCAGGCGCTTGACCAGGGCAATACGGTGCATGAACTCGGCTGAAACACGCTTGGTTTCGGTGCGACTGCCGGCCGGGTCGCCCGGATGACGCTTGAACACGTGATAGGCAATCGGCTTGCCCCACGCATTGCATTCGACGCCCTGGCTGATGTTGCGCGCCGGATCGTTGAAATCCAGCGGGACAAGATCAGCTTCCAGCATCTCAATGCTGTAGGGCACGACGGTGCCGTGCTCCAGATAGGGCACCGGACCGATCAGGTCCTGGTAGAAGGCATCTCCGTCGCGGAACCAGCTTCTAGCCAGCAGCTGCTGACACATGCCGTAGTCGTGAGCACCTGTGACTTCCGGTGCATCCCACCATTCGTCCCAAAGCTCATCCAGCTGCAGGGCAAGCTCACGATTGATGGCCTGACCCGGCAGGCGGGGTGCTGACAGAACGTCGATGCCGGAACCGACAGTGTTCTGCACCAGGACGTTGAGAGCGTTATCGGCCAGGTCCAGATCGCGCTCGAGGTGGCGCGCCTGGTCACGCAACTGGCGAGCGTCCATGCCCGCGATGGCATTACCGCTGCCCCAGTCACGGGCGAGCTTCCGATTGCGGGACGGGCGGGTGACCTCATGGGCACGTGCCAGAACGGGCGCGAGTTGCGCCCGTGCAGTTGCGACTGCGCGGTCGCTACTGAGTGCAGCCGCCAATCGCGTCTTCGCGGTAAGCGCGGACGACATCAGGTCGTACCGCCGAAATCGGCATTCGCCCATCGGGCACGCCGGCTGCCATTGGCGGCCCGCGTTACCGCCGCCTGCCACTCCTTTCGACCCGCACGGATCTCAGCCAGGTCTGCTCGAGTCAGCTGTCGCTCACCGAAACGATAGGTCTGTCCGAGCAGGACAGCCGTCTCGGCGGCGATGTAGGCATCCAGCATTTCTTGAGCAGTCTTCATGACTGCATAGGCTAGAGGGCGACCTGTCCAGCACTTCAATAAAGTCGAGGACAGGGGCCACGCTAAGTTACTGATTCGTCAGCCCGCAAAAACTAATTTGTCTCCACATTCATTGAGTCGGCGGACACGCTAGCACTCTCCGGCTTTGGAAGGCCGCCTGGGAACAATGCGTGGAGCTTGGAACGAGACACATCGAACTGTCTCATGACGTGTTTCACAGGAATCCCCTTCCTCAGTTCCGCGCGAATCTGGTCCACCGGATAGACCTTCTGAACCGCAGGAAAGTACGGTTGCTCGCCCGCGAAGCACTGCATGACCGAGTCTACGAACGGCTGGGCCATCCGCTCACTGATGCCGATGTCCGCCAGCATCGCCGCCAGAATGCGCTCCCGAAGTTCGTCACGCGTTTCTCGCCGTTTTGCCATTACAGGCCCCATCCGTCACGCCCGAAGCCAGCGCTGCGCGGACGCGCAGCGCTGCCACCGTGCGCCGCTCGTTGCGCCCCTGTTCCACGGGAATCCATTGCACCGTGCCCTTGTCCATCGCCAAGACCGCTGCCGGTGTCGCTGAGCGTTCCACGGGAATCCGCACCCAAGCTCGCAACCGTTGCTGCCAACTTCGCCTCCAGCGCATCCCAGTCGGACTTGGTGAACCGATGCAACCGCACCTCTGCGTGGTGCGCGGCGGCGTAGGCGTATACCCATGTGTCGAGCGGCTCATTGCGGGTTACCCGCTTTTCAAACCGGTTCTTGACCGGGTTGTAGACCTCCGACACCAGGCCGGGGAAGAACTCCTGCGGCAGCTCATCACTGAAACGCACCAGCCGCGCCTCGGCTTGTCGCTCGGCGTCGGCCGCAAGACGGCTGTAGAGGTAGTGCTTCGCCGCCACGGTGCCAACATGGTGAATGGTGATGCCACGCTTGTCGGTCCGCTCCTTCCAGGTTACGTCCGCCAGTTTGCCCTTGGACAGGATGGGCGCGTTGTTGGGCACCGCGCCGAAGATGCACATCACGCGGGTGATCTTGCGCTGACGTACGTAGTTCTTCACCGCCTCGGTGCGGTGGCCACCGGCATCGATGGCGGTCGCTGATGCGCGCAGCTGCACTCCGTCGTCCCGCTCGATGGGACGGTTGAGCAGATCCGTCAGGGCCACCCACACGTCTTCTTCTGCTGGGTCGCCGGCCAACTCCACATAGTCCAGCGTCCAGGCGGTCATCCCGCGTCCCCAACCCACGATGTGAACCGCGAGGCGATTGTCCTGCGTATCGACCCCGACGGTGACGACCAGGACGCCGCGCGGCGCATGCCGCAGCCGGTAGCCCTCGGCGCGGTCGGCGATCACGTTGTGCTTGACCGCACGCATCTTCGGGTCTTCCCACGTCTCGGCCAGACGGTCGTTGACGAAGGTCTTCAGAGACGCCGGATCGTTCTGCGCGTCCAGCCACTCGCGCACCAGGTCGACCCAGCGCGGGCCGAGGCCAAACTGGTAGTACAGGCAGTTGATGTGGTAGCCGCGGATGGGCGAGTCCGGATTGGCCGGCACCCAGCGACCGGCGGCGATCATGTCGGCCTTGTGGTGCTCTTCGATGCACGCACCGCATTCGTTGCAGCCATACCAGGCATGCTTGGCATCGGGCGACCAGTGCAGGCCGCTCCACTGCAGGTGCTGGTAGTGGCCGCAATGCGGGCACGGCACGTGGTAGCGGCGCTGGTCGGACTTCTCGTACAGCTTGGAGATGCGGCTCAGCCCGGTGATACCGGGGGTGCTGATGTAGAGGCGCTTGTAGGTGGTCGGGAAGGACGAGGTGCGCCCGTCCAGCATCTTGACCGGGTCATCGCCGGTCAGCAGCACCTGGGGGGCTTCATCGATCTCATCGACTACCAGGTTCTTGACCGTGGTGGATTTGAGGCGCTGCGGACTGCCCATGTGCTCCACGTACAGCTGGCCGCCGGCGAAGTCCTTGAAGGTGCGCTGGTTGGAGCTGTCGCGGCTGGCAGTGCTGCTTAGGGCTTTGCGCACGGCCTTGCACACTTCGATCATCGGGTTGAGCTTCTGGTTCACCCACTTGTTCATGGACGCTTCGCCCGGCAACGCGTACATGATCGGGGCCGGGGCGTAGTCCATCCAGTAGGCGATGGAATTGGTGGCGATCTGGCTCTTGCCGAACTGGATCGGGAACATGCAGGCCTGGTCGTGCACGGGGCTGCGCGCGGACATGTTGTCCATTGGCTCGCGCAGCGGAGGGTTGCGGGCGGTCACCCAACGGCCGGGCTTGCTGCTGCCCTTGCTGGAAAGCCGCATGTGTTCGTCATTCCATTGCGAAACGGTGAGCGGACGGCGCGGCTGCAGCGATCGGGCGAGCACCGTGTGGATGCGGGCCTGTGCTGTCATTAAACCACCACCGCAGATGCAGAGCGGAAGCCCCGACTCATCTCTTCCAGGGCATGGCTGACCTCGTTCCAGATCAGCTCCCGGCACCGAGCCTCATCCGCCGTTGCAGCCAGCTGCGGTGCCAATGCATCGGCCATACGCTCCAGCTCAACGCGAATCGCCGTGGCGGCTTCAGCCAGCACAGCCTCCACCTGGCTGGCGTCGAGCAGCTTGCCCATGCTGACCTCGTAGTCGCGAGCCGCAGCCTTGGCGTCAATCTCGGCTTTGTCTGCCAGCGCCTTGGCCTTGCGCTTGGCATCCGGGGTGGCCGGGACAGCGTGGCCCTCCCCGCTCTCAGCGTTGCCGTCGCTGTCGCCATCGGCGTCCAGATCATCGCCCTCTGCGTCGCCCCCGTCCCCCGCCCCTGCCAGTGAAGAACCGCGCGTCTGAGCGTGGCGGGCAGCTACGGCGCTGTAGGCCGGATCTTTGGTCTGGCCATACAGCGCCAGGGAGGCGTCGCGCAGGTAGCCCTTACCGTCCTCAGCGCAGACCAGGCGGCCCTTCTTCTTCAGCTCCACGATGTAGGACTGCCGGCAGCCGATCAGCACCGCCAGTTCCTTGCCCGATACCTTCACATCCTCAGAAGCCATTTACAGCCTCCCCTTCCATTTTTTTATAAGAGCAATGACAGAAGAAATCGCGCGCGCGAGCGCGGGTGCGGGACGTGCGGGGATGCGTGCGGTCGTGATAATCCGCGAATCGCTTGCGCCGCCTGCGTTGTGCGGAACGTGCGGGACGTGCGGGCACCTATACGCGCGGGCGGGCGTAGGCATGCAGGTGGTAGTCGCGGCACTGGTACGCGCACGCCCGCGCAGGTGCGTTAGGGCAGTCCCGCACGTCCCGCACAGCCCTACTGCCACTTGGCCAAATGCCCGCACAGATGCCCGCACATCTTCCCGCACGTCCCGCACGTCTATGGGCGAGCGACTCACGCGCGCCCCCGGTAGTCGTTAAAGGCGTTGCGGAAGGCCACCAGCTCATCGCCCAAGAAGGCCTGTTCGCTGCGGTCGTCGTCTGGCCTGGTCGGTCCCAGCATCAAGAACCCGTGTGGACCCAGGGTGTTCTGGCCCACTATGTAGCGCTTGCGCGCCCGGTCCGGATGGAGAATCTGTCGCTTGCGCACCAGGGCGTTGACGAACTTGGGGTTGGGCGCAGGCCGTACCCCCTCCTTGTTGCACCAGACCTTGTAGAGCTCGTACCACTCTTTAGACAGCGCCGGCCTCGGTTTCACGCCCGGGATGTCGTTGCCATAGAGCTCATCCAGGAACCGCTGCGGGCTGTCCTGGCTCAGACCGATCAGCTCGCGCTTGGCATCGGTCATAGGCGGGTTGGTGCCGTTGGTGAACCCGCTCAGGTCCAGCCGCAACAGGTAGTCATGCAGCGCGGCGGTGCCGCCGCTGTGGATCTCTTCCAGCGCCTCCAAGTAGAACTCTTCTGTCAGCTTGTCCGGCGTCCAGATCACCGCGTGCCGGCGGTCGTCTTCTTCCAGCACGACCGGCATGGCCTCGTTGGACAGGAACACCAGGTTGGCGTGGTTGTCTTCCTCGTAGGCCTGGATGTTCTTGGGGTTGATGCGGATCCGGTCGCCGGTGATCAGCGCCTTGAGCTTGTTCTTGAGGTGGTACACCTCGGTGCGGGCCACCACTTCGTCGGCCAGCAGAAACAGCTTGCGGCTGGCCCAGTCGTTGAACTTGTCTTCCAGCGCCGCCTGGTCCAGTACCCGGCCGTAGTCCCCGAACAACTTCATGTACTCATCAAAGAACATGTTCTTGCCGGTGCCCTGCGGGCCGTGGATGACGATGGTGCTCTTCATCTTGGCCCCGGGATGCTGCAGCGGGTACGCCAGCCATTTGAGGACCCAGTCGTAGAGGGCCTTCTGGTTGGATTCGTTGCCGCACATGTGCCACAGCAGGTGCAGCAGCTTTGAGCACTCGCCGGCCTTGGGCGTGGTCGGCCAGCCAGCGAAGAGGTTGCAGGTGACGCCCTCCTTCGTTCCCGACGGATCGAAGTCGACCTCGCGCACGCGCACGATGGATCGGCCGGGGTGTTCCATCCACGCCCGGTGCAGCTCGCGCCGCACGCAGGCGTGGCCCATGTCGGCCAGCGCCATGAGCATGTGTTCTTTGTGATCGAACACCGTGCCGCCCTGCCCGTACACCAGCGCGAAGCGCTCCAGCAGTTCGTCCAGCGAGTCGATGGGCTTGAGCTTGGCTTTGCCCCTGTCCCCGGTGGTGGTGAGCAAAGGCGCGTAATTTTCGCTACGGGGACGCCACGAAAGCTCCGTGATGCGGGCCTCGATCTGGCTGCGCACGACGTGCAGGCCTTCAAGCACGTGCAGGTCGTTGAAGTCGCTGATCTTGCGGCCGGTGTCGATGAAGCGCTCGCGCCGGTCTTCTTCATCTGAGAACGCTGGCAATAGCACCGCCCCGCCCACGTCCATCGCCGCCGCCTCTGCGCCGAGCAGGCCGGCGTTGGACGCACCGTGCGATTCGCCGCAGGTCGGACACATTTCCGGGGCGTCGGCCAGCACCAGGCGCGACTTGCAGCGCCGGCACTTCTGCAGCACGTCGTCATCGCCGCAGACCAGCACCTTGGCGCTGCGATATCGCTTTGCCAAAGAAGCGGCTACCGGCATCAGGTTGCCGGCATCGAAGGCGACCGCGACCGGGTAGCCGGTGGCCATGTGCAGGGTGGACGCGGTGGCATACCCTTCGGCCACCAGCAGGATCCACTGCGGCGTCCCACCGATCAGATGGAAGTGGCCCTTCTTGGCCAGGCCAGGCGGCCAGAACTCTTTGGCCGGCTTGTTGCTGGCCTTGGCCTGTCTGGCGCTGCGCAGCACCTGCAGGCCGTGCACGGAACCGTTTGGATCCAGCAAAGGCACCAGGGCGACACCGCTGCGGCCGTAGCGCAGCCCGAATGCCTGCACCGCCTTATCGTTGAGATATTCGGCTTCGCCCTCGGGCAGTGCCCTGTTCCAGGCTGCCGTTGCCCGCGCGGCCGCGCGTCGATTTTGCTCCAGCCGCGCAGCTTCTGCCCTGCGGCGGTCGTCGGCCAGCCGGCGCTTGAGCGCCTCGCGCTGCTCTTGGCTGAACGCGCTGTCGCGCTTGTGCAGCTCGACCTTCTGCGCGCCGTTGTCATTGCCGTGCCAGACACCGAAGGTGCCGACGATCAGCGTGTCGCCGCTGCTGGTGTTGAGTTCATGCAGCACGTACCAGCCGCGACGCTCGCGCGATCCTTCGACCCGGCAGCGCACCATGCGCCCACTGGTGTCCAAGGTGTCGAGGATCAGGCTGGCAGCGGTGAGCTGGCCCAGCACATCAGTGAAATTCGCAGACATTCAGTAAGTTCCAGAACCGCTGTGTACCCGAGCAGTGCGCGCTTGATCACCCGCAAAACGCATGACCCAGGAGGACCCATCGACCGGCGCTCGTTCAGGCTCGACGTTCAGCTTCGATGGCGCGAGCGAACTGAATCGACGCGACCGCGTTTCCATTGCTCCCCGGGGGGAAGGGGCGCGATCAGGGCTCGCCATCGCCGCAGACCTCCAGCCGCAGGAAACATTGCCTCTGCTCCACCGATTCCAGCGCCGCCCACACGCGCTCACGTTCGGCCAGCGCGGCATCGCCGACCGGGCCTTGCTCGGCACCGGAGAGCAGCTGCTCGATCCGCTCGATCTCACGACGCGCCCCTTCGCTGACGATTCGCTTGCCGTGTGCACGTGGTGCCCGGGGTGCGCGGTAGGTGACCATGTCATGCCCGCGTCCTGCTCTTCTTCAAGGCGCGACGAAGGTTACGCTCGATGCGGTGGCACATGGACCGCAGATCCTGAAGCGCATCGAGCATGCGGTCGGCTTCTTCCAAGGTGACCTTGTCGTCCTGCAACACGTCCAGGGCTACAGCAGACAGCTGCCCGCAGAACTTGGAGACGTGCAGCAGCTTGTCGCGTATCGCGGCGATCTCATCGGCTACCGCATCGGGGGCGACAGGAACGTGGTCGATGGTCAGGTTGAACTGCGCAGCTAGGGATAGGATCCAGTCGGTGGCCAGGGACGTACCGGCTGCCTGCTCGACCATCCACTCGGTGAGCATCTCCATCATTTCCATGGAGAGCGACTCGCCCTCCAGCCCGCGCAGCTTCTTGCGCAGGGACTCGCCCTTGATGGCGGCACCCCGGCGCTTGGTCAGATAGGCAGCGGCAGCATTGACGCTGCCGGGCATGCGCGAGACGGCGTTATAGGCCGAGTCGCGCCAGTAGATGTCCGAGCGGGCACAGGTCATGCGGCTATCCCCTGAGAAGCGCAGAGTTTCATCGTTCCTCTCGCGCCCCATCTCGCTGCACGATTGGAAGCATGAGCGAACTGATTGGATTCGAGCGCCAGATGCGATTTACCGCCATTCGCGCCTATTGCACGACGAACGGGATAGGAGGCGTGGAGGCGGTACTCTTCGCGCCGCTTCTGTCTCCCGCGCAGCGCGGAACGCGGAGTTCCAAGCTGAAGCTGATAAGGAGTGACGGTCATGCCGCATCCCCCCCGACGATACGACCTGCATCTGGGTCCGAAGGTTGATCGGGCGCAGAGTTCAGTCCGCTGGTGCCCAACAGATTGAGCACCTGCGCCACTGCCGGCACGCTGCCCTCTTCCGGCCAAGCCGCGACATCGGCGACCGGCAGGCCCAGCACCTTCGCCAGGTGCGCATCACTGCTCAGGGCCAGCCGTGCGCGCAGCGCGCGTTTACTCATGCGGCTATCGACCCTGGCGGCGATAGCCTGCCGCTCGGTCTGAATCGGCTTGGGACCGAATACAGCTGGGAGCAACTCATGCCGGCTGACAGCCCCGTCCGTCGCGACATCGATCTGGATCGCTCGCTCCGCTCGGATAGCGGTAGTGCCCTTCTCCCACTGGGAAACCAAGCCCTGCGTAGCGGGCGTGCCCGATTCCGTCAGCAACGCAGCGAATGCCGCCTGCGACAGGCCCTTCTCTTTTCGGTAGGTAGGGATGTCCCTGCGCCAAGTATGAGCGCCCCTTATACACAGGTCAATAGTGCCACTATTGGAAAAACTTGAACGCATTAATTAGCGTTCCTCATATGGAAGCATCACGCAAAGCGAAGCCCACTCCCGCCGACGTAGCCGCAGCTACGCGCTTAAAGGCCGCGTGGGACGGGAAGGCGCGGGCGCTTGGCATCACCCAAGAGAAGTTGGCCAACGAACTGGGCATGACCCAGGGCGCGATCAGCCAGTACCTCAATGGCAAGATCCCGATGAATTACCGGACGCTCAAGGTGTTCGCCGGAGCTCTGGGTATTGAGGACACCGAAATCAGGAACGATTTGCCCGAGCAGCAGTACGCCCAGCCCATCCCCAACGACGATGCCTGGGACGATGTCATTGGCTACGCCCAAGCCGCCGGTCTCGGCGCGGGAGCCGAAGCCACCGAGTATGCAGAGACTCACAGCCTCAAGTTCAAGAAGACCAGCCTGCGCCGACGCGGCATCTATGGACGCAACCTGGCCGTCTACTACGGCAAGGGCGACAGCATGGAGCCGACCATCAAGGACGGCGACGCCATTCTTTTCGACACGTCGGACACCAATGTTGTGGATGGGGTGCTCTACGTCATCCAGGTGAACGGCATGGCCAACCCCGAGTACTACGTCAAGCGGGCCATGGTGCTCGACACCGGCGTGTACTTCCAAAGCGACAACCCGCGAGGGGACCATCAGTGGCAGAAGCCGAAGCCGATGGCTTCTAAGCGGCACCCGATCACGGTCATCGGCCGTGTCCACTGGATCGGCGGCTGGGCCGATTAGCCGAACCCACCATCGAGCCACCTACAGAGCAGGGGATTTTATGAGTAAGGAACGTCAGAACCCGCCACCGCAGCCTTCACGGCAGCCTGAGAGGCCGATCAGGACTGGAGATGGTGGCCGAAAGTCCACCCCGGACCACCGTCCGCCACCGCCGCCCAAGAAGTAGTTGGTGGTAGGCTCTGCCCATGGACAATGCCCAAGCGATCGAAGAACAGCGAAACATATTGTGGTCGATTCAGCGGTCACAGCGATACCACGCGCGCCGCTCTTCTTTTTTCAGTAGATGGAACAAGTCCACGGCCTTTGCAGGCATCGTGGGTGGTTCAGCCGTTTTCGCTTCTTTGGGTGAAGCACTTCCCTCCCAAGTTGCAACAGTGGCCGCAGCCCTGGTCGTTATCATTTCCGGGGCTGATCTAGTGATCGGTGCATCTGACATGGCCCGAACCCACAATGATCTGCGACGCAGGTTCTGCGAGCTTGAAGCGGAAATCGTCGGAGTTGAGAGTCCATGCGCTGCCGACATCGGGCGATGGAAGGCAGCACGTATCTCGATTGAGAGCAACGAGCCGACTACGCATGTGGCCTTGAACATTCTTTGCCACAACGAGCTGGTCCGAGGTCGGTACGAGGCGGAACGTGCTGCGGAGTTGATGCAGCATGTTGGCGCTTGGAGGCGACTAACGGCGCACCTCTTCGTCTGGGAGAACACCTAACCCCGCTCCGGCGGGGTTTTTGTTGGCGCTCCGACCAACATACGCGAGTTCAGAAAAAGAACGGGGCTAAATATAAGCGCCCCTATTGACGAATAGAATTAGCGGCACTAATCTTTGCCCGTCGCCCCAGTAACCGCCCATCCGGGCCGGGGCACGGAGACTCATGGCTTACCTCACCATCAGCGCTGTCGGCGTTCCGGTGGCAGACGCCCGCCCGAGCAACGGCACCGTCGTGGTTCGAATCGGCACGCCTGGCGAAGGCCTGCTGTCCCTTTCCCCGCAAGAAGCCGTCGCGCTGGCGCGTGGGCTTATCTCTGCGGTCGTTTCCGTCAACGCGCCCGAAAGCGCGATCGTCGCCGCGGCCGCTGATTCGAGCGGGGGTGCGGTTGTCCTGTCGGTCGGCGGGGAGGCAATCCTCCACCTGCCCGTTGAAACGTGGACCCAGCTCTCGATTGAGGGCTCTAACGCGGCCTTGGCACTGCAAGGCTACAGACTCAAAGCGCGTTTGCGCTCACAGACGCTGCAGCGTGGCAATGCCGACCTTGTGGAGGCATGAACATGGCCCAGGCATTCCACGACAACAGTCAGACCCATCTGGCCTACCCCAAGAGCTTCTGCCCGACCGTGGATGAAGTGGAGCGCCGAATCATCCTGGTGTGGAGCGAACTGTGCGCCACGTCCAGGACGAATGGCTCCTTTCTCCAGGAACTCCTCGTAGCCCAGCTACACGACCTCGGGGTGCTCAGGTATCGAGCACAGCAGCGAGGTGCGGCATGAGAGTCCATATGCAAGCCACAGGGAAAGCCCTTGGGCAACAGTTAGCCGCGAAGGCGAAGCGCCTCCACGGCCAGATGCAAGCTATCCGCGCGTGCGCCGAATGCAACCCTGCCATTAGGGAGTGGTTCGCGGCAGCTTCCAACCGTGCATCTCTTCGCTCAACGCAAATCTCAGATCCTCATACGACATCGCACGGATCTGCCCTGGCATCCAGTGATGCTTCTGCATCAAGTAGTAGTAGATCGCTTCCATGCCTTCCAGTTGATTCTTCCATCCTTGGGTCCTTCCAAGCTCATCTCCGAACATCTCCAGGCAATAGTTCAAATCGCTCAAAGCCTGATGAAGCTGCCGCCGCGCGGCATTGCGCTTGCCTCGATATGAATCAGGCTGGGAATTGTCTGTGTTCATGCTGCCCTCCCTATGGGCTTCCGTTTTCGTGCCACCAGCGTAGCGCAATGGCAGCGGGGACAACGCGGTCTAGACCCGAAATCGAGGTCGGAGCGCCAATTCGGCCCACTAAGCGTCGGGGCGCTGGCATGAATGCCTGCTACCGAATTGCGTGGCTGGGACTTGGAGTTGTGGCGTCGATTGTCGTCCCGATGCGCCTGATGGAAATCGTCGAAGCAAACCAGGTGCGTTATGCCCCCGAGGCCGACGCGCTCACTGTGACTACCAGGAAGTAACTCAATGCAAACTTCCCGCCCTACTCCAGAAGACATTCCCCTCTGTGGGCGTGGTCATCGGCCGCAGATCGTCACCACCACAGGTGCGCCACTGGGACATCAGCTCGGTGCTCCGTGTCCGCCGTTAGTCCACTTCGAGTGCCACCAGTGCCAGCTGGCGACAGTCCCCAGCACCTCTCTGGCAATGGCCGAGCTGCGCTGGACCGATCCAGGTCTGCGGGACCGACTGATTTCCATTTCCCATCTTGCTCGGGCTCGCGCGAACGTCCTCGCCGGCATGCCTTCGCAGCACGCCGCCTGATTTGGAGAACGCGATGGCAGCAGCACTAAAACCCATGGAGCGCGCCGCCCTCATCGTGGCGCGAGGATCTACCGACAGCAGTTTGAAGCGCACACGCGGCGGCTTCTGCTCTACAAAGCAACCATCGCGCGTCTTCAGCCGCAGGGTGATGAACTGGCTCTACGAGCGTGCGCTTCTTGATTTCGATGATCCCGATTGCCCAGGGAAAGCCACCCTCACGGCTCGAGGCGAAGCTGAGGCGGATGCGTTGGTCGCACAAGGACTGAGTAAGGCAGGCTTGGCATGAATCCGTCTGTACTGCCAATCGAGAAGACATTCGCCACCGGTTCCCACGGAACCACTCTGGTCCTGATGATCTGTGCAGGCTGGTTGTGGGCGGGGCTGTACGCGAGCCCGTATAGCAGCTCACCGGCGGAAGTTGCAGCGTCGGCCCGTCTCACTGCCAAGGTCGGTCGCAGAACGCTGACCGTGGGCGGCCACAACTTCGCCGTCTCGAACGCGTCACTGCACACCATCCGCCGTTGGCTGGATAGGAACGGCGTGCGCGTGCGGGTTACACCAGACGCTACGGCGAGGAAGGCGGCATGACGCGCTGCACTTCGTCAGGGCTTACGCGGAAGCCCCTCAATATGTCGTTCGGCTGCGCTCACACCGAGCTGAAAGCCATCACCCTTGCTAGTGATCACGGTCACCTTTGGGGTGGAAACGGCATGCCCATCCACCTGGAGGGCGTAGTCAAAGAGCCCCTCGCCGATTTCGGTCACAGTAACAACGAACGTATGCCCATTGATGAGGCCACGGAGAGTTTTGCGCGAGGAATCCGCAGGCATCGAAATGGCTGTCTGAATGGGCAGACATACTTTACAGATGAATGCATTCAGCGGGAAGTCGCATCTCCACAACGTTGTTTCGTGTGGATGACGCCACCGGAGGTGCAGGGTTCGTCCTCAACGGCCGATGGCCCGCCTTGCCAGGGAGTCATCGGGGTCCAGTTGGCTGGCAATTTCTCTCGCGGCGTCCAAGGCCGCACATCGAGCAGCCTGCTGGCTGGCGAAATCACCTTCCAAGTGGATCGTTTCGAGAGCGCGCCGCTCATCTTGAGCGTGGACCACGGCTGCTGCGTACCACCGCCCGGGGCGATCCAAGCACTCGCCCACAAACGTCACCAGTCGAAAACAGCCTTCCCAATCTTCCATTCCACTTCTTCCAAAAAACGTATGGAAGAAGCTATAGAAGCGCTCTTTGCGGCAGCGTCAATGCTGTCTATCAACACCGCCACGTTCCCTAACGCGTTCAGGGTGGGATGGATGGGCTCGCGCACTTCAGCGAAAGCGGAGCATGCGCCCGGGCCGTACTTCCGCCAGAGCAGCCCTGCTCTCGATCAAATCCCGCGCCATCTGCTCGGCCGACTCCAAAGCGGCTTGGCACGAAGGCTGATCGGGCGTGGGTCGCTCAGATCTTCCGATCCCCTCTACATCCACAGACAGCACGCGCCATTGGTGAGCACCGCCGCGCCACAAGTGAATCGTGTAACCCCTCCCATCTACGGAAAGGTCAATGCTGTGAAACGATTCTGGAGCAACAGCTATTGCCATCTTTCGCACTCCGACTGCACTCAATTCGATTCTGCTATGAGCGCATTGTGGCCGCAAGGCCGCAAGACCGCGTCAAGGCGCGATGCCAGAATCCAGCAGCGTGTCAGCCCAGGCGCGCGCTTCGCGTGCGCCTTCAGTAATCGCTTGGATGATGCTTTCGAAAGGTCCGAACTCTCTAACTTGCGTTTTGCGTTCAGTTCCATTTGGCCATTTCAGAACCACGGTGGCGAAAAATCCGCTTGCCACCGGATCAACGACCAGGTGCAGTTCAACATCCCTATGCATCATGCGCATTTTGCGCATCCTCGGCTCAGCACGCAGCTAAAAGAGAGCAGTTGTGCAGTTGCCTGGTTGCCACTGCGCACCGCTAGGAAAACCGCCACCTCGCCAACAGCATCTGCAACGTCCTTTCGCGGATTGACGCGTCCGTGTTTGCTAGCTGTCGATCTGCTCTACCGCGAAACCCACACCGATATCCAACGCCTGCTGCAAGGTGGACGCATCCGGCAAGTCCAGCTCTTCGTAAGCCTCTCGTCCCTCAATCCTTACGGAGTGCACGAATGCACGCCCTCCATTCGGCTGCCACGCCTCCACAGAGAAAGCGATGCCGAACAACGAGCAATCTATGTATTCCTTCAGTATGAAACGACCGCTCATCCCACGAATCCCATGTGGCGCATAGGCGGGATCGTGTTCCTGGCGCAGCATGCTGTCAATGCGGTGAAGCGGTGTCAGGATTGCTGCAGGACCGCTCAATTCTTAACGATTAAGCTTTGGATCGGGCGGCTTCGCCCCGGCGGCCGCAATGATGTCGTTGGCAACATTCTCCCCCTGTTGCAGGGCCGCAAGGCAAGAGTCGGCATGGAAGTCTATATGTCCGGCGACTCCAACATTGTGGACCTCGACCTTCTGAAGCTTCCAGCTCGTGTCGCTCTCTCGTACAAGCTCACACGTGTAGGAATACCGACCAAGAGAAAGCGTGACTCTTCGCAGACCCATACATCGCTCCGCCGCTGCTTACAGGCCGAGTCTGCTCCCGGAATCGAAACTGCTCAAGAGGGTCTTCTTTCGGCCGCAAGCAAGTCAGGTGGAGAAGGCTCAACCGCCCGCAGGGACGGCTATCAATGCGCTGACGTAATCCCCGCCAAGGCGCTCGGCTTCACCTTCAGCCTCCACCATGCTCCTGGATCGCGCGGCCGCCTCTATCGTCCGCACATGAGAGCTGTCAGCTCGGAAAATATGGACTACTCCTTTCCAGTACCAGCCATGGTGAACGGCTGTAGCCACCAGCCCGTAGGTATTCAATTCTGTTCTGGACGGCATGGGACGGACTCGACTGCTATTGCATTCGATACTGCCACTGCCCCAAGGCATCGTCACTCACGGACGCTCACCGAGCCGAAAGGAGCCGTCCCGACGTTCTTTCGAACCGAAGGCAACAGTTTCCTGGGCGGCCCGCACGTCGCCCCTGCTCATGGTCGATTGCACCTATCGAACGCCCTTGGCCGCCTTGATGCAAATCCCCTTCTCCCTTCCCCGGCGGGCATGGGTCCTCATGCGTAGCTACTACAACGAATGGGCCCCCTTCCCTGCCCAATGGCTGCGGAACCTCATTGATGCCGGCCTGATACCGCCGGGCGACGTAGATACCAGGAGCATTACGGATGTTAAGCCCTCCGACCTCATCGGATACCGCCAGTGCCACTTCTTCGCCGGAATCGGCGGGTGGCCGTTCGCAGCCAGGCTTGCTGGCTGGCCTGACGGCCGACAGATCTGGACTGGAAGTACGCCCTGCCAACCCTACTCGCTTGCCGGCGAAGGCAAGGGCCAAGAAGACGAGCGCCACCTGTGGCCCCACCTCTTCAAGCTCATCCGTGCCCGAAGGCCCCCTTGCTTCCTGGGAGAACAGGTTGCGGCAGCGGTTGGCCGCAACTGGGTCGACGGAGTGCTCGCTGACTTGGCAGCTATTGGATACGCCAGCCGAGCGCTCGTTGTCCCAGCTTGTGCCGTCAATGCGCCCCATCGAAGGGATCGTCTGTGGACTCTGGCCCACACCGACAACCCGGGACCACAAGGACTCGGCAGGGATGTCCTTGGCTCCCAGGAAGGATGGCGCGAGCCGGCTCGATTTGGTGCCGCGGCAGGTCTTCTGGCTGCTGCAGAACGACCGGCTTCCGGAATCATCCTTGCCAACCAGGGCTCATCCGACCAGTGGGGTTCCGCTGCATGGCTCCAAGGCCACGACGGCAAAGAGCGTCGGATTGGATCCGGCATTCCCCTGCTGGCTCATGGGCTATCCGGCCGCGTGGCTGCTCTGCGCCCCGGCCTCGATCCCCAAGATCCGCATGCAGCCCACTGGTATGGCCGTGCAGGGGCGCTCAAGGGCTTCGGTAACGCAATCGTCCCCCAAGTCGCGGCAGAAATGATTGCCGCGTACATGGACTGCTACCCCACGGACCTATCCGAACCACGCGGAGGTGAACTGTGCATCTGATGACCCCGCAGCGTTGGCTTGAGACGTACTTCGACCAGACGAGCCAGCCGAGCATCCCGCAGCTGCACAGATGGCTGAGGGCCGGAAAGATTCCGGGAAAGAAGGTGGGCGGGGCGTGGTTCATCGACGCTCATGCGTGGTTGGCCGATGGCGACGAGCTAGTCGAACGAGTACTGAAGGCAGGATAGAGCGATGACCCCAAGGAAGCGAAGTCCTGGACGCCAAGGCTGGCCGGACAACCTCTACCCGAACCGGGATGGGTACAAATACCGGCACCCCGTTACCCGTCGAGAGACTTTCACGGGCCGGGATAAGACTAAGGCATTCGCAGCGGCGAAGAAGCTCAACGCAATGCTGATGCCGAGCAACGACCTGATCGACCGGGTAGTCGGTTCGCGCGAGACCGTCGCCGACGCAATCACCGTGTTCCGTCGCGATGACATTCCTGCGCGCGGCTGGTCTCCGAAGACGGCTGAGGTCTACGAGAGTGTAATCCGGCGGATTGAGACGGGTCTCGGGAGTCGCCCGGTAGAGGAAATCACGGTAAAAGACTGTGCAGAGTTCATCCGTGCCGTTACCCAGTCTGATCGCGCACGGCAGCAGTTCCGGCTGGTGCTTGGCTGGATAATGGCGTGTGCCGTCCAGGAAGGCTGGATCGACACCAACCCTGTGCTGGCCACCCGCAGGTTTCAGCACGAGCGCAAGCGCGCTCGGCTTACCAAGGAAATGTACGCAGCCATCTGGGAGAAGGCTGATCCCTGGCTGCGCCTGGCGATGGACATCTCGCTGGTCACCTTACTCCGACGCGACGACGTAGTGTCGCTGAAGTTCACTGACGTGCGTGATGGTGCGCTGTGGGTCATCCCACAGAAGACCGAAGGAAGCAGCTTGGTGAAGCTGAAGATAGGCATTGGGGATAAGCTGGCAGGCCTGCTGGCGCAAGCCCGCGATAGTGTCCTCTCGCCATACATCGTCCATCGGGTGCCGGAGAAAGCGCGGCCATCAAACATGCGGGCTTCCGCTCGCCAGCACCATACACAAGTGATGCCCGAACAGCTCACCAGAGCATTTCAAGATGCGCGAGAGGCTGCAGGCATCACTACTGAAAATCCTCCCAGCTTTCATGAAATACGCAGTCTCGGGGGAGCCATCCTGAGCGAATCCGGGTGGCCGATCGACCAAGTTCAGACGCTAATGGGTCACTCCTCAACAAGCATGACCGAGCACTACCTAGAAGGCCATGACATCCCTTGGCAGGAAGTAAAACCTGGTAATGTTCTTCTCCGGTAGCGCGACAAAGCCTATTCCCCCCCCCTCCGCTTTCGCCCTCTTTTTAGGCGTTTTGGGCTCATCGGACGACCTGGCGCGGGATTCACTTCGAGATAGACAAACTCCTCGGTTTGCCGCAACCCCTCCACTGGATAAGTCTTAACCAGGCGGTGTCTTTTAGCTTCGTAGCTGAGGCCATCGACAAGGCATGCCTCTGCGACGCGTGGATAAGATGCGTGCAGCAAGGCATAGTTTTTCCTAGTCCAAGCAAGGACGGCGACGTGCAACGCGCGGCTTTCCCGTTCGTCGACACCCTGTCGCAACCTTAGCCCCATTACATTTAAGCAGTACCCGAGAATGCGAGCACCCTTAAAGTTGGCAAAGGTCCCCAAGTAGGTTATCTCGTCGTATAAAAGCCTTCGCAGCTTAAATTTTACGATGCGGCCTGCTGCGCCACCCAAATGATGAAAGCTGAAGAGCTCGCTCCAAACATAGTTGTGCTGGATGGACCAACACTCCCATCTAGGCGAGGTGACGGCAGAAGCGTCAAGGATCGCTTCGAAAATCATTCGAGCAAGGCAATCATAGAATCCACGATCCGCCACAGAATCTCTTTTCCTCACACGCAGGCGGACGTACTGGGGCTGACCCTTGCTGTCGAGAATGCCCACGGAATCCTTAATGAATCCGATCACGACTCTTAGCCGCCGGACAGCATCGCTATCCCACGTATTGGAGAGCCCATCAAGCTTGTACAGATCAGAAGCAGCATGTTCGATGCGACTCATTGCCCGGTGTAGTACAAAAGAGTGGCTGACCCTGTCCTTTTCGACATAATCCTGAAAGGTTAATAGAACGGCACGACAGTAAGCCTCCCACCTATCAGCGGTCCACCCGAGCTCAGTGCCAATGTCAGGATCAAGCAGGGTCCCAACGCTTTCAACCAGCTCGTGATTTGAAAATATAGCTTGACTCAGAGGCCTATGAAATCCGATCAAACCCGAGTCATAACCGTGGGTCTCGTGATAGAGAAAAGAGTCGCTATTGATGAGAGCTTCATTGACCACGTTCCGGGCGAATGCTTCCACACAGATACCGTACTTTTTCGCATCACTCATCTCTTGGAAGATTAACAACGCAGTCACTGGCGAAGATTGAACCACCGCCCTGCACAATCGCCTATCTCCTATGAGAAGGAGAAGATCGTTAGCGTACGCCTCCACTTTCAGCAATTTCTCTGGCCGGCTCTTCGCATCGGCGTTTGAGCCATAGTATTTTTGTAGCCCCCGATCCGTTGCATGAAGCACCAGAGGCTTGGCCGAATTGGCAATTTCGTCGGCAATCACAGCCAACTCAGCGGGTGCACCCTTCACGATGTATCGATAAAGGGTGCGGGCGTAGCGCTCAGCGTTCCGCCGCCCGAACTTTGGCGGACTGATAAACGCAAACCAAGTCCAAGTGAAAAACGTGAATAAGAATGATCCTGCTAGAAGCGCCTGCCACGAAGCAGGGGTCAGTAGGTTCCCCGCAGGGACAAGCCATCCCTCAGCACGCCAGAGATCTGTGAGAAGGGTCAGCAGCGCGATGCAGGCAACTACTGCGAAGGTAAGGCCCAGAAGCGGTATAGGTGCAGTGCGGACACGGAAACGATATCTCACATCAGCGATGGTCCAAGCCAAGACCATAAGCGCCAGGCCAGCGAGCAACTCGGAAAATCCAAAAAGCTTCGCTGCATCCGGGCTCAGCGAGTAGAAGCAAACCCCTCCAAAGCATTGAGCCATTGCGCGCCCCTCCTAGCTCGTCCACGCAAATGTCTAATAGAGCGGCATCCGGTGCCGTCCGTTCCCAAGTCCCATGCTCCACCAGTAATTTCGGAATAGCGCACAAAAGAAAAAGAGTTCAGACCTAACGAATCCGCCCTTGATCTGCAAACAGTTTTTGCCGGGCCAGCCTTATCCACCTCACGGCAAGCAACGAGGCGATCTATCCTGGGACCGCTTCTCATCTTCAGCCGTCGCGCGTTCGCGATCATCGATCTGTTCCTGCTCGGCCTGCTTGTTACAAGCGGTTTGATAAGCATCCACAATTCTTGCAATGCGATAGACCTCCACTGCAACCGCAAAACACAATGCAATGCCGTAGCAGAAGACTATCCCTCCTGCCAGCCAAAATGGAGCCCTGAGGATCTCAACGATTTCTTGGCAACACTTTGCCGGTGGAGAAGGAACCGCGTAGGCGAACTTGCTTAATAGAGCCAGCGAAAGCGCAATGACTTGGACAACGATAAAATGAGTGAACATGGCCATAAAATCCATGAAAGCGGAGCTCTCACCGGCATCCTCACCCGCCAAAATTTTTCGCAACTCAGAACCACTAAGGCTAAAGAAAATAGCAACCGCCGCGATGGAGAATCCCACCATGCCTGGAACCACCGAAATCACAGTGTCCCACCAATTCGCTTTGGAAAAGAAGCTCCAACCTAAGACTGCCGCCGAAACACCAGCATAGAAGAAGTACGACCTAAAAATCGCCCTCCAGCCGCCGTAGACTTTGAAGTAGCTTGGAGCTCCCTCGGCCACAGATCAATCCCTCAATTCGCCAATCGCACGTTCGGAAGCTATCCCGAACTCACCTTCAATGGTGCCCTCGCCAGAGAAGTAGCTGTGACCATACACGTAGGGAGTCTCAGCGGTTGAGATAAATTCCACCTTCTTCCCAACGTCAACTTTCGCCTCGACCTTGCCGTTTTTAGAGCCGATTTTTGCTTCTTCGACTATCTCAGCATCCAGTTCGAGATGCGCTTTGGTTTTTGCGACGACGATACGCTCCATTCGGCGAGCAAACATTTTTTCGAGTCGCTTGGTAACTTTCTGCTCCGCGCCGTCTCCCTTATCGGGATTGGGTGCATGCAAGACGATGTGGATATACCGAAGCCGCTTGTGCGTGATGATCCTGTCGATCGTGTCGCTGTTTGGAAGAACGGTGCTGATCACTTGGCCGAATTCCTTCTCCACATCAGGCGCGGAGAGAAGTCGGTCAAAGAGCTTTCCGGCGTTGTCAGGAGTCAGCTTTGGCCCGGAGTTACCAACTTCGAAAAGAAGCAAATGGTCTTTCAGGTAAAAGCGAAAATGATGGAATTTGGCGTTTGGCTGGAGATTCTTGGGTATCTGTATTGTGGAGAGTTCCTCATCCGCTGCTTTCTTCCCGGAGCTTATGTTGACCCAGTCTGCCTTGACGTCAATCTGAGTGAAAGTGGCAATGAGGCCGTCTACGAACCGATCCGATTTCGGACCAGCTGGGTCTTGCAGTAATGCAATCATGCCGAAACGCTCTCCGCGGATACGGACAGCCCTGTGACTTCTGCGCAGATGCTTGATGATCTTGTAGTAGATATCTTGACTATGGGGCTGAGCCACCACATTGAGCGCCCCCAGGCGCATAACCCTTTCCATTCCCTTGCTCCCTGTATGGAGCCTGCATCCGGGCAGGCGCTTAATCTTATCAGCCCCACGGCGTGGTGCCAGTCGTCCCCCGCAACGTAGACGTGCCCGGCCTAGCTTGCTCGATAGGGTGGAAATAGGGTGAGGATAGGGTGAGATACAAAAAAGGCCTGCGCCGTACGGCGCAAGCCCTTGATGTAAAACCAGTTTTGGTCGGGACGGCCGGATTCGAACCGACGACCCTCTGCCCCCCAGGCAGATGCGCTACCAGGCTGCGCTACGCCCCGATGATGCTGGTGTTGTCCCCGCCTTGCAGCGGGCCGACGAGTATACCCGTTTTGTGAAGAAAATGGATCAGCGCCGCAGCAGCTGCAGCACTTCTTCCAGTTCCATGCGGGTCTGCTTGATGATCTGGTTGCTCAGCGCCGACTCTTCGCGGGCACCGGCACCTTCCAGACGCAGGCGCGCACCGCCGATGGTGTAGCCCTGCTCGTACAGCAGGCCACGGATCTGCCGCACCATCAGCACGTCATGGCGCTGGTAGTAGCGACGGTTGCCGCGACGCTTGGCCGGCTCCAGGCTGGGAAACTCGGTTTCCCAGTAGCGCAGCACGTGCGGCTTGACGTCGCACAGCTCGCTGACTTCACCAATGGTGAAGTAGCGCTTGGCCGGTATCGGCGGAAGTTCGCGGTTACTGCCCGGATCCAGCATATGCCTCCACCCGCTCCTTGAGCTTCTGGCCCGGACGGAAGGTGACCACCGTACGGGCGGAAATCGGAATCTCTTCACCGGTTTTCGGGTTGCGACCCGGGCGCTGGTTCTTGCGCCGCAGGTCGAAATTGCCGAAGCCGGAAAGCTTCACCTGACGTCCCTGTTCCAATGCTTCACGCAGCACATCGAAAAACGCGTCGACAAATTCCTTGGCCTCGCGCTTGTTCAGACCGACTTCGTCGAACAGCTTTTCGGCCATCTCCGCCTTGGTCAATGCCATTGCCTGCTACCCCCCATGCTTCCCGCTCATCCGCGGATCCGGGCGTGGTGTTCACGCTCCATGGCAGCCACCGCCTCGGTGACCACCGCGTCCACGTCGCGGTCCGTCAGAGTGCGCGACTTGTCCTGCAAAATCAAGCCCATAGCGAGACTCTTGAAACCGGGCTCGACGCCCTGCCCCACATACCGGTCAAACAGGGTCACCTGGCGCAGCATCGGGCCGGCAGCCCGGCGCAGGGTGGCTTCGAGGTCAGCCCAGGCGGCCCCTTCCGGAACCAGGAAGGCCAGGTCGCGGCGCACCGAGGGGAACCGGGACAGCTCGCTGGCACGCGGCAGTTCACGGGCCGCCAGCGGAGCCAGGTCGAGCTCGAAGGCGACCACGTCCACGTCGATGTCCATGGCCTGGGCCAGGCGCGGGTGGATCTGGCCGATCCAGCCGATGGCCTGGCCGTCGCGCAGCACCTCGGCCGAGCGGGCCGGGTGGCCGTACGGACGGGTCGAAGGCACGAAGGTCAGCGCGGCACCCGAGGCGGCCGCCAGCGACTCGAGGTCACCCTTGAGATCATGGAAGTCGACCTTGCGGGTGGCCAGGCCCCACTGCTGGGGATCGGCGTCGCCACACACGGCCACCGCCACGCGGGTGGTCTCGAGGGGAGCCGGACGGCCATCGCCGGCCTGCGGGTGGAACACCCGGCCCAGCTCGAACAGGCGCACGCGGCCCTGCTGGCGGGCGGCATTGCGGCCCAGGGTGGCAACCAGGCCCGGCAGCAGCGCCGGGCGCATCACCGCCAGCTCGGCCGAGAGCGGGTTGGCCAGGGCCACCACGTTCTGGTCCAGCTGCCAGCTGCCCAGCAGGGCGGCGTCGACGAAGGCGTAGTTGATGGTTTCCTGCAGGTCGCGGGCAACCAGCTGGCGACGCGTGCTGAGCTCGTCCAAGCGGGTTTCGCTGGGCATGGCTACGCGCGCGGCACCGCCGGGCAGCGTGGTCGGAATCTGCTCGTAGCCGTGGATGCGGGCCAGTTCTTCGATCAGGTCTTCTTCGATGGCGATATCGAAGCGACGGCTCGGTGCGGTGACCTGCCAGCCTTCGCCGGCGGTAACCACGTCCATGCCCAGCGCGCGCAGGATGCGCTCGACGTCGGCATCGGCGATCTGGATACCCAGCACGCGCTGGATGCGCGCGCGGCGCAGGGTGATGACGGCGGCAACCGGCAGGCCAGCGGCATTGACGGCTTCGGTGACCGGGGCCGGGGTGCCGCCGGCCAGGTCCAGCACCAGGCGGGTGGCGTACTCGATGGCCGTGCGCGGCAGCGCCGGGTCCACGCCACGCTCGAAGCGGTGCCCGGCGTCGGTGTGCAGACCGAGCTTGCGGCCGCGCCCCATGATGGCGGCCGGGGCGAAGTGTGCGGCCTCCAGGAACACGGCGGTGGTGTCGTCGGTGACGCGGCTGTCCCAGCCGCCCATCAGGCCAGCCAGACCGACCGGGCGGTCGGCGTCGGTAATGACCAGGAAGCTGTCATCCAGCGCGGCGTCGCGACCATCCAGAAGCTTGAGCTGCTCGCCGGCGCGCGAGCGACGCACGCCGATGCTGCCCTGCAGGGTGCCCAGGTCGTAGGCATGCATGGGCTGGCCCAGTTCCAGCATCACGTACTGGGTGATGTCGACCAGCAGAGAAACCGGACGCACACCGCTGCGACGCAGGCGCTCGGCCATCCACAGCGGGGTGGCGGCGCGCGGATTGACGCCCTCGATCACGCGGCCCAGGTAGCGCGGCGCTTCAGCGCCGGCATCCAGGGAGATCTGCAGTTCGCGGTTGCCCACCGCCGCGACCGGCGCGGCATTGAACGGCACCACTTCGCTGGCGCACGCGGCGGCCACGTCGAAGGCGATGCCGCGCACGCTGAAGCAGTCGGCGCGGTTCGGGGTGAGCTTGATCTCGATGCTGGCGTCGGGCAGGCCCAGGTATTCCACCAGCGGCTGGCCGACCGGCGCGTCTTCAGGCAGCTCGAACAGACCCGAAGCGTCGCTGTCCAGGCCGAGTTCCTTGGCCGAGCACAGCATGCCGTTGGAGTCCACGCCACGCAGCTTGGCCGCCTTGATCAGGAAGTCACCGAACTTCGCCCCGATCATCGCCAGCGGCGCGACCAGACCGACGCGCGCATTGGGTGCGCCGCAGACGATCTGCAGGTGCTCGCCCTGCCCGGCATCGACCTGGCAGATCTGCAGGCGGTCGGCTTCCGGATGGCGTTCGGCGGAGACGATGCGCGCCACCACCACATGGTCGAGCTGGGCACCGAGGTCGGTGACCTCTTCAACCTCCAGGCCGATGGCGGTCAGCACCGCGCTCAGTTCATCGCGCGAGACCGTGGTGGGGACGTGGCTGCGCAGCCAGTTTTCAGAGAATTTCATGGATCACCGCTTACGCAAATTGCTTCAGGAAACGCACGTCGTTCTCGAAGAACGCGCGCAGGTCGTTCACGCCGTAGCGCAGCATGGCAAAACGCTCCACGCCCAGGCCGAAGGCGAAGCCGGTGTAGCGCTCCGGATCGATGCCGACGTTGCGCAGCACGTTCGGGTGGACCATGCCGCAGCCCAGTACTTCCAGCCAGCGGGTGCTGCCATCAGGCTGCTGCCAGGCGATGTCCACTTCCGCACCCGGCTCCACGAACGGGAAGTAGCTGGGGCGGAAACGCATCTCGAAATCGCGCTCGAAGAAGGCGCGCACGAACTCGGACAGGGTGCCCTTGAGGTCGGCGAAGGTGGAATGTTCGTCCACCAGCAGGCCTTCCACCTGGTGGAACATCGGCGAATGGGTCTGGTCGCTGTCGCTGCGGTACACCTTGCCGGCGGCGATCATGCGCAGCGGCGGCGCGTGGTCGCCCATGTAGCGCACCTGCACACCGGAGGTGTGCGTGCGCAGCAGGCGGCCGTCGCCGAAGTAGAAGGTGTCGTGCATGGCACGCGCCGGGTGGTGCGGCGGGAAGTTCAGTGCTTCGAAGTTATGCCAGTCATCTTCGATTTCCGGGCCTTCGCTCAGTTCATAACCAAGGCGGCCGAAGATTTCGGTGATGCGCTCCAGGGTGCGGGTGACCGGGTGCAGGCCACCCCGATCGGCGCGACGGCCCGGCAGGGTGATGTCGATCGCCTCAGCGGCCAGACGCGCGTCAAGCGCGGCGTTGTCCAGCACGGCCTTGCGTTCGCCCAGCGCGGCGCTGACAGCGTCGCGGGCCAGGTTGATGGCTTCGCCAGCGGCTTTGCGCTGGTCCGCCGGCAGGCCACCGAGCTGCTTGAGCTGCGAAGTGATGCTGCCACTCTTGCCCAGCAGCGCCACGCGCAGGCCTTCCAGCGCGTCGGGACTCTGCGCGGCGGCCACGTCGGCCAGCGCCTGGGTGGTGAGGGATTGGATGTCACTCATGGATAAACGGGACCTCGCGTCGGTCGATCTTCGCGATGGACGCCGGGCCGACTCCCGTCGCCACAAAAAAGAATGGGGAAGGACTTGCGCCCTTCCCCATGCATTGCCTTACCCACAGCCGTTGCGCGTGAACGGCAACGGCAGGGGAATGGACTTATGCCGCCAGTGCGCCCTTGGCCTTTTCAGCCAGTGCAGCAAAACCGGCAGCGTCGTGCACGGCGATGTCAGCCAGAACCTTACGGTCCAGGGTGATGCCAGCCTTCAGCAGGCCGTTCATGAAGCGGCTGTAGCTCAGGCCGTTGATGCGGGCAGCCGCATTGATACGGGTGATCCACAGCGAACGGAAGTTGCGCTTCTTCTGCTTACGGCCGATGTAGGCGTACTGCTGTGCCTTGATGACGGCCTGCTTGGCAACGCGGAAGACCTTGCGGCGTGCGTTGTAGTAACCCTTGGCAAGGGTCAGGATTTTCTTGTGGCGGCGACGTGCCTGTACACCACGCTTTACTCGAGCCATGGTTCAGTCCTCAGAGGTAGGGAAGCATACGGGTCAAACGGCCTGCGTCTTCTGCGCGGACGTGGTTCGTCTGACGCAGGTTACGCTTCCGCTTGGTCGCTTTCTTGGTGAGGATGTGGCTGCGGTTGGCGTGGCCAGCCTTGAACTTGCCGGAGGCGGTCTTGCGGAAACGCTTGGCCGCCGCCCGGTTGGTCTTGATCTTGGGCATTGCTATGTCCTTGATGATGTTTTTTTACTGACCAGGGCGGTGGCTGTGCCACGCTTTCCGTCCGTGCCCTTGCCTGCTTTTAAGCCAGATTCCCCGATGGGAACCCGGCGGGTCCTTCACCCCGCAATACGGGGCCGCCCATTATGCACGACCCTGGAAAGGGATGCAAATGGTTGATTTGGGTGGGGTAAAGCAGCCGGGCAGCGCCCGGCCCCACGCGCCGGAGCGCGTTATTTCTTCTTCGGCGCGATCATCATGACCATCTGACGCCCTTCCAGGCGCGGACGGGACTCGATCACGATGTCCTCACCCAGATCGGCTTCGATCCGGTTGGCCATTTCGCGACCCAGTTCCTGATGGCTCATTTCACGGCCACGGAAGCGGATGTTGACCTTGATCTTGTCACCTTCTTCCAGGAACCCGCGCATCTTGCGCAGCTTGATCTGGTAGTCGCCTTCGTCGGTGACCGGTCGGAACTTCACTTCCTTGATTTCGACCTGCTTGGTCTTCTTCTTGGCCTCGTTGGCCTTCTTCTGCGCTTCGAACTTGAACTTGCCGAAGTCCATGATCTTGCAGACCGGCGGATCGGCCTGCGGCTGGATTTCGACCAGGTCCAGGCCTTCTTCTTCGGCCATGGACAGCGCTTCGTCGCGCGACAACACGCCCACCATCTCTCCGTCGCTGCCGATCACGCGGACGCGCGGCACTCGGATTTCCTGGTTACGGCGGTTCTGTTTGTTGTCAGGGGTACTGATATTGCAATCTCCCAGAGGAATCAAACCGGCCCTGGACTCGGCGTCCATAGGGCCGGGACTTGTTTATACAGACTGTTCTGCCTGCAACCGCTCGATGAAGGCCTGGACGGACATGCTGCCCAGATCCTCGCCGGAGCGCGTACGCACGGCCACGGCGCCGTTTTCCTTTTCCCGGTCGCCCACCACCAGCAGGTACGGGACCCGCTGCAGCGTATGCTCGCGAATCTTATAGCCGATCTTCTCGTTGCGCAAATCGGCGTTCACGCGGAAGCCTTGATCCGCAAGGGTTTTGCGGACCTCACTTACGTATTCAGCCTGGGCATCGGTGATATTGGCCACCACCACCTGGGTCGGGGCCAGCCAGGCCGGGAACTGGCCGGCGTGGTGCTCGATCAGGATACCGATGAAGCGCTCCATCGAACCGACGATGGCCCGATGCAGCATGACCGGGTGCTTTTTCTGGCTGTTTTCGTCCACGTACTCCGCGCCCAGGCGGCCCGGCATCATGAAGTCGACCTGCATGGTGCCCAGCTGCCAGGTACGGCCGATGGCGTCCTTCAGGTGGTACTCGATCTTCGGGCCATAGAAGGCCCCCTCGCCCGGCAGCTCCTGCCATTCCACGCCACAGCTGGCCAGCGCCGAGCGCAGCGCGCCTTCGGCCTTGTCCCAGGTGGCGTCGTCGCCCAGGCGCGATTCCGGGCGCAGCGCGATCTTGATCTGGATCTCGTCGAAGCCGAAGTGCTGGTACACCGCCAGCGCCTGCTGGTGGAACGCGGTCACTTCCGATTCGATCTGCGACTCGGTGCAGAACACGTGGCCGTCGTCCTGGGTGAAGCCACGCACGCGCAGGATGCCGTGCAGCGCGCCCGACGGCTCGTTGCGGTGGCAGGAACCGAATTCACCGTAGCGGATCGGCAGGTCACGGTAGCTGTGCAGGCCCTGGTTGAACACCTGGACATGGCCCGGGCAGTTCATCGGCTTGACCGCGTAGGTGCGCTTCTCCGACTCGGTGAAGAACATGTTCTCCTTGTAGTTGTCCCAGTGGCCGGATTTCTGCCACAGCGACACGTCCAGGATCTGCGGGCAGCGCACTTCGCCGTAGCCGCTGTTGCGGTACACCTTGCGCATGTACTGCTCGACCACCTGCCACAGCGCCCAGCCCTTCGGGTGCCAGAACACCAGGCCCGGGGCCTCTTCCTGCAGGTGGAACAGGTCCTGCTGCTTGCCGATGCGGCGGTGGTCGCGCATTTCGGCTTCTTCGATGCGCTTGATGTAGGCCTCGAGCTGCTTCTTGTCGGCCCAGGCGGTGCCGTAGATGCGCTGCAGCTGTTCGTTCTGCGCGTCGCCGCGCCAGTAGGCACCGGAAATGCGGGTCAGCTTGAAGGCCTTCAGGAAGCGCGTGTTCGGCACGTGCGGGCCACGGCACATGTCCACGTACTCCTGGTGGTAGTACATGCCCATGGCCTGGATGTCGTCGGACATGTCCTCGATCAGGCGCAGCTTGTAGTCCTCGCCACGCGCCTTGAAGATCTCGATGACTTCCGCACGCGGGGTCATCTTCTTGATGACGTCATAGTCCTGCGCGATCAGCTCGCCCATGCGCTTTTCGATGGCGGCCATGTCGTCCGGGGTGAACGGACGCTCGGAGTAGATGTCGTAATAGAAGCCTTCGGCAATGACCGGGCCGATGACCATCTTCACATCCGGGTACAGCTGCTTGACCGCGTGGCCGACCAGGTGGGCGCAGGAGTGGCGGATGATTTCCACGCCCTCCTCGTCCTTGGCGGTGATGATGCGCAGGCTGGCATCGCGGTCGATGACGTCGCTGGCGTCCACCAGCACGCCATCGACGGAACCGGCGATGGTGGCCTTGGCCAGGCCGGCACCGATGGACTGGGCCACGTCCATGACGCTGACGGGGTGTTCAAATTCACGGCGGCTGCCGTCGGGGAGCGTGATCGCGATCATGACTGGAGTTCTGTAAGGGTGGGCCTGGCAGGCAGGCCGGAAGACATGAAAAAAGCGCCACGAAGGCGCCTGGGCAAGGGCCGTCGGGGACGTTCAGCGCTGGGCGGTGGTAGTGCTCATGTCGCACGCTGGGCCGGCGCGTTGGCGCGGGCCACCTTGTTGCCTTGAATGGGATCGGGTGATCTTAAACCAAACGAGGCTGCTCCGACCATGAATACGCGACTGTGGCAGATGAAAACGGCAATGATTACCATGCGCAGCTTATGCCCTGCCCGGCCTCCCCCATGAGTTTTCCCACATGAGCCAGCCCCGATGAGCGCCGACACCCTGGCCACGCTGTACTGCGTGCTGGCTGGCGGCGCGTCCGCATTCTCCGCGCTGGCCTTCTATGCCGCTTCCCCGCACTGCCGCTGGCCGCGCCTGCGCCGCGCCGGCCGGCTGGGGCGGCAGATCGGCCTGGTCGCCTTTGCCACCGCACTGTGGCTGTGGATGGGCCAGCTGGGCCTGGCCACCGGGCTGTGCGTGACCTTGGGCGGCTGGATGCTGACGGCGCTGGTGCTGCCGTATCTGGCGGCCTGGACCCGCCCTGAGGCGGAGGCGCGGCGCTGATGTGGGCACGTGCACTGGCCGGCCTGTTTGCCGGCTTCTTCGTCGCCGCGGCGGCCGCCGGCCTTGTGGCCTGGCTGCCGCCGGGCCCCTGGCAGAGCGCCATCGTGGCCAGCATGATCGCCTTCATTCCGTTCTGGATGCTGGCCGCGCTGTGGGCGTTTGCTTTCCGCAATGGGCTGCGCGCGTGGGCGGGGCTCAGCGCCGCTGCCGCGCTGGGGTTTGGGTTCCTGTGGCTGCTGCGCGGCCTCCAATGGGTGCAGTGAGGCCCGACCGATGAAATTCAGCTCGCTCACCCTGCGCACCTTCACCACCCTGCACACCTGGGTCGGCCTTGTGGCCGGTTTTGCCCTGTTCGTGGCGTTCTATGCAGGGGCCATCACGGTCTTCCACCACGACCTGCCGTTGTGGCAGTCGCCGCAGGGCATGTCGCAACCGGCACAGACGCTGGACGACGCACAGCGCCTGCTCGACGGCGTGCTGGAAAAGCACCCCGATGCGCGCAAGCACATCGGCATGACCTTCCCGGGAGCAGAGACGCCGCAATCAGTGGCGTACTGGCAGAACGCGCAGGGCACCTGGCTGTTCGCCTGGGCCGACCATGTGGACGGCAGCCCCACCCCGCCGCAGGCGGGGCTGGCCGAGCTCATCAATGAACTGCACTACACACTGGGACTACCGGTGGCCGGCATCTACCTGATGGGCGTTGTGAGCCTGCTGTACGGGCTGGCGCTGCTGTCGGGCCTGGTGATTCACCTGCCGAAACTGCTTGGCGACCTGTTCGCGCTGCGCCCGGGTCGCAACTTCAAGCAGATGTGGCAGGACGCCCACAACGTCATCGGCGTGCTCAGCCTGCCGTTCCACCTGCTGTTCGCGGTGACCGGCACCCTGCTCTGCCTGGTGTTCCTGCAGTTGGCGGCGCTGAACCCGTTGATCTATGACGGCAAGCTGATGGAAGCGCTGCCGGCGGCGATGGACACCGCCCCGATCCGCGCCCCGGCCAACCAGGCAGTGCGCCCGGGCAGCCTGGCAATGCTGCACGCACGCTCGATCGCGGTGGCCAACGAGCTCGGCCAGGCCGAGTTCGAACCGGCCTACCTGAAACTGGCCAACGCCGGCGATGCCAATGCCACCATCGAGATCACCGGTGATGGCGGCAAGGCACTGGGGCCGCTGGGTGCGGTGGCGATGGACGCCAACACCGGCGAAGTGCTGCACACCCAGCTACCCGGCCAGCGCGATGCCAACCATGCGACCCTGGCCGCGGCCTATGCGCTGCACTTCGGCGAATTCGGCAACGGGTGGGTGCCGTGGCTGTACTTTGCGCTGGGGCTGGGCGGCGCGTTCCTGTTCTATTCGGGCAACCTGCTGTGGATCGAGTCGCGCCGCAAGCGCCGCCAGCAGGCGCAGGGCCGCGCGCAGATCAACATGGCGCGTGCCACCGTAGGCGTGTGCATCGGCCTGTGCGTGGCCGTGTCAGCGGCGTTTGTGAGCGTGCAGCTGCTGGAGCACCTGGCCCCGGCCCACGCCGAGACCGGCATGCGCTGGACCTGCTTCGTGGTGTGGGGCGGCTGCGCGCTGTGGGCGACACTGCGTGCGCCCTCACGCGCGGCTGAGGAGCTGCTGTGGGCGGCCGCCGTGGTCACCGCACTGGTGCCGGTGGTGCACGGTGCCATGAGCGGGCTGTGGCTGTGGACCAGCGCCCAGCACGGGTACTGGCCGCTGTTCTGGGTGGATGGGGTGGCCCTGGCGATGGCCATCGGGTTTGCGGCGATGGCACGGGCCACACGCAAACGTGCCCTGCATGGCGATCCGAACAGCGTGTGGGCGCGCAGCTGATACACCCGTCGGCCGCTGGAAGGAATCTAGGCGGCTTCGACGCGCAGGGTGCAGCGCCCGGAAGAGTCGGTCGATAGACGACTGCAGATAACAGTGATCGGCGCATTGACGCATGGCCCCGGCCGGGCAAGTGCGTCCGATCATCGGTCATGCGTCCCCGGGCGTTGAACGTACATCGGCGGTCGACTTTCGTCCGACCCTACCCCATCGCCGCATCGTGCGGCGATACACGGCACCCGGCATCGGTCAGCGGTAAGGGGCTGCCATCGCCTTGAGCAGGCTGCTTTCGTCGTCGTCGCCGGTCAGCTCCCAGGTGAACACGCCGCGCAGCTTCTGCTGCCTGGCGTAACGGGCGCGGATGCCGATCGAGGATTCATCCTCGTAACTGATGAACACCTTCTCGACCGGGTTGTACAGCCACGGTGCCTGCGCCACCGGGTGCCAGTGCCGCTGCCAGCCGGGCCTGCCCAGCAGGTCGGCGCGGATGCGCCGCCAGTCGCCGGCGTCGGCCGGAGCGCTGTAGGGCTGGTACAGGCCGTTGTTGGCATCGGCGTTGACCTTGAAGCCACGCCCGTAGAACGGCACGCCCAGCACCAGCTTGTGGTCCGGCACGCCGTGCTCGCGGTAATAGCGTACGGCCCCTTCCACGCTGTTCCAGCGCCGTTGGGCGGGGTCCAGCGGATCTTCCGGCACCTCGCGCAGCGGCGCATTGAAGGTGGATACCTTGGAGAAGCCGGTGCCCATGTCATAGGTCATCAGATTGATGAAATCGAGCGCCTGCCCCAGTTCTTTCAATTCATAGCTCAGCGCCGGGTCGTACGGGCCATCGGTCTGCACGCGGCCCGCCGGCAGGGCCGCGGTGAGCTGGCGATGCGGACCGCCAAGTGCATCCAGCTGGCGACGGAACTCGCGCACCAGCAAGGTCATGTTGCGACGGTCTTCGGGGCGGTCAGTGATCTCCAGTGGGCCACCGTAGACGGGGAACTCCCAGTCGATGTCGACGCCGTCGAAACTGCCGGCGTGCTGCTTGAAGAACAGGTCAACGCAGGAGGCGACGAAGCGCTGGCGGCTTTCTCCGGTCAACGCGGCGTCGGAGAAGCCGCCGGCGTTCCAGCCACCGATGGAGATCATGCTGTTGAGCTGCGGGTGCGCGCGCTTGAGTGCCGCCAGCGCCTTGAAACGCGCTGGCGCGTTGGCGTCCACCACGCATTGGCCGTCTTCGATGCGGGCGAAGGCGTAGAACAGGTGGGTCAGCGTCCCGGCCGGGATGTTGGCGATGGGATAGCGTTCGGCGGAGCCACCGGGGTAGTAGGCACCGATGACCTTGGCCGACGGCGTATCGGCCGCATGCAGCGGGCCCGATGACAGCGGGAGGGCGAGGACGACCAGAGCGGACAGCATCGATGCACGAAACATGGGAAGCTCCACGGAATGCGGGGTCACGGAATGCGAGGTGACGAAATGCGCGGTGACGAAATGCGCGGTCACCAAATGCGAGGTAGGGTCGGTCGACAGACGACCGCAGATGGATGTTCAACGCCCGGTAGCGCATGACCTTCGAACGGAACTGCATCACTCCGCTCCCTGGCCCTGCGTTACAGCACGGATCACCGTTATCGGCGGTCGTCTGACGACCGACCCTACCAGTTCCCAGCCGCCCGTCCAATGGCGCATGCGACAGCCATCCGGCCCCCGTCCAATGGCCCGTGCGGCAGCCGCCCGGCCGCCCGTCCAATGGCCCATGCAACAGCCGTCCGGCCGCCCGTCCAATGGCCCGTGCGACAGCCGTCCGGCCCCCGTCCAATGGCCCGTGCAGACAGCCGTCCCGCCATTCGCCCTGTCGTCGCGATGCGCCGTGGCCAAAAAGAAAAAACGGGCCGAAGCCCGTTTTTTCATTGCAACGATGACGCCAGCCGATTACTCGGCCGAAGCGCCTTCGCCTTCTTCCACGGCCTTCATGGACAGGCGGATGCGGCCCTGCTTGTCCACTTCCAGCACCTTGACCTTGACCACATCGCCTTCCTTCAGCTTGTCGCCGACCTTCTCGACGCGCTCGCTGGAGATCTGCGAGACGTGGACCAGACCGTCCTTGCCCGGCAGGATGGTGACGAACGCACCGAAGTCCATGATCTTGGCGACCTTGCCTTCGTAGATGCGGCCCGGCTCGACGTCCGAGGTGATCTGCTCGATGCGCGACTTGGCAGCCTGTGCAGCGATGGCATTGACCGAAGCGATGACGATGGTGCCGTCGTCCTGGATGTCGATCTGGGTGCCGGTTTCCTTGGTGATGGCCTGGATGGTGGAACCACCCTTGCCGATCACTTCGCGGATCTTGTCCGGGTGGATCTTGATGGTCAGCAGGCGCGGCGCGTAGTCCGACAGCTCGGCACGCGGGGCGGTCAGGCCGTGGGCCATTTCACCCAGGATGTGCAGACGGCCAGCCTTGGCCTGCTGCAGGGCCTGCTTCATGATCTCTTCGGTGATGCCTTCGATCTTGATGTCCATCTGCAGGGCGGAGATGCCCTCAGCGGTACCGGCAACCTTGAAGTCCATGTCACCCAGGTGATCTTCGTCACCCAGGATGTCGGACAGGACGACGAAGCGGTCGCCTTCCTTGACCAGACCCATGGCGATACCGGCGACCGGCGACTTCACCGGCACGCCGGCGTCCATCAGAGCCAGCGACGAGCCGCAGACCGAGGCCATCGACGAGGAGCCGTTGGATTCGGTGATTTCCGAGACGACGCGGATGGTGTACGGGAAGGCTTCCAGCGACGGCATCACCGCCAGCACGCCGCGCTTGGCCAGACGGCCGTGGCCGATTTCACGACGCTTCGGCGCGCCGAAGCGGCCGCACTCGCCCACCGAGAACGGAGGGAAGTTGTAATGGAACAGGAAGTTTTCCTTGTACTCACCGGCAACGGCATCAATGACCTGGCCGTCACGGGCGGTGCCCAGGGTGATGGCGACGATGGCCTGGGTTTCGCCACGGGTGAACAGCGAGGAACCGTGGGTACGCGGCAGCACGCCGGTCTTCACGGTGATCGGGCGGACGGTGTCCAGCGCACGGCCGTCGATGCGGACCTTGGTGTCCAGCACCGAGTCACGCATGGTGCGGTATTCCAGCTCGCCGAATTCCTTGGCCAGTTCGGCACCGTTCCAGCCTTCAGCGGCAACGCGGCCGGCCAGCGATTCGGTGACGTCCTTCTTGATCGCGGCGATGGCGTCGCGGCGCTGCAGCTTGTCGCGGACCTGGAAGGCTTCGCCCAGGCGCGGGCCGATGGCTTCCTTCAGGGCGCTGATCAGCACGTCGTTCTTCACCGGGGCAACCCAGGTCGACGGCTTGGTGCCGGCTTCCACGGTCAGCTCGTTGATGGCGTTGATGACCTTCTGCATTTCGCGGTGACCGAAGGTCACGGCGCCCAGCATCACTTCTTCGGACAGCAGCGCGGCTTCGGATTCAACCATCAGCACGGCGTTGGAGGTACCGGCAACCACCAGCTCCAGTTCCGAATCCTTCAGTTCGGTCACGCTCGGGTTGAGGATGTACTCACCGTTCTTGTAACCGACCTTGGCAGCGCCGATCGGGCCCATGAACGGGGTGCCGGCCAGCGACAGGGCGGCCGAGGCACCGATCAGGGCGGCGATGTCGCCGTCCACGTCCGGGTTCAGCGACATCACCGTGGCGATGATCTGCACTTCGTTGCGGTAGTCTTCCGGGAACAGCGGACGGATCGGACGGTCGATCAGACGCGAGATCAGGGTTTCCTTCTCGGTGGCGCGACCTTCGCGCTTGAAGAAGCCACCCGGGATGCGGCCACCGGCGTAGAACTTTTCCTGATAATCAACGGTCAGCGGGAAGAAGTCCTGGCCTTCGCGCGCGCTCTTGGCGGCGACGGCAGTGACCAGCAGCACGGTGTCGTCCATCTTGACGATGACGGCACCACTGGCCTGACGGGCGATTTCGCCGGTTTCAAGCGTGACGGTGTGCTTGCCGTACTGGAAGGTTTTGGTGATTTTTGCCACGGGGGATTTCCTTGGATGATGCTGTCTGCGAATGGACCGCCGGCGACCCTTGCCGCCTGCGGGTGACCGGCTGTTCCGGTCCAGGCAATGTGATGCGGTACTACCAAAACAAAACCGCGGCGCATTCCTGCGCCGCGGTCGGGGTTCTTGCTTAGCGACGCAGGCCGAGCTTTTCGATCAGGGCCTTGTAACGCTCGACGTCCTTCTTCTTCAGGTAGTCGAGCAGGCTGCGGCGGCGGTTGACCATCTGCAGCAGGCCGCGACGGCTGTGGTGATCCTTCTTGTGGGTCTTGAAGTGGCCGGTCAGCAGTTCGATGCGGGCGGTCAGCAGGGCGACCTGGACTTCCGGGGAACCGGTGTCGGCGGCGCTGCGCTTGTTGTCTTCAATAACCTTCTGGGTGTCGATCGACATGTCTTTTTTCTCTTGGATGCGTGGCCCGCAGAAACGTCCCAGTGACGTACCGCGTGACTCGCCGTGAACGGAAAGATGAACCTGCGGATGCAGGCTGCCTTGAAAAGGCCGCGAAATTGTAACGGTCGGGGGCTCCGGGGACAAGCGCCGGGGGCGTCAGGTCACAGGTTGAAGCGGCGCTGCGGAGCCAGAAGGCCGGCTTCATCCACCTGCCCGAGCCCCTGGATCTGGCCGTCCGGACCGTACACGGCCACCCCGCCCTGTGCCCAATCCGGATTGCGGAGGCGCTGCCCCATGCAGAAGCGCCGCGCCTGTTCAGCATCCAGTTCGACACGGGGGTAATGCGCCAGGCCCTCGGCCAGCGGCAGCAGCAGCGCGTCCATGGCGGCCTCGTCGCCCTGCTCCACCAGCTGCCGCAGGGTGTCGAGCGTGACCATGGGCGCGTCGCGGAACGGGTCCACCCACAGCCGCCGCAGGCCGGCGATATGCGCGCCGCAGCCGAGGGTTTCGCCCAGGTCACGGGCAATGCTGCGGATGTAGGTCCCTGAACCGCAGGTCACGCGCAGCCGCAGGCGATCAGGCTGCTGATCCAGTACCTCGATCGCGTGCACCTCGACCTCGCGTTCAGGGGCCTCGATGGCATCCCCGCGGCGGGCCTTCACATAGAGCGGCTCGCCCCCCTGCTTGAGCGCCGAATAGATCGGTGCGCGCTGTCGTATACGACCCCTCAAGGGAACCAGGGCCGCCTCCAGCTGTTCGGGGCTGATCGCCGGCACCGGGCGCTCACGCAGCACGCTGCCATCGGAGTCGTCGGTATCAGTGGTCTGGCCCAGTACGACGTCTGCGTCATAGGCCTTGGCCGAGCCCAGCAGCAGGCCAGCGATCTTGGTGGCTTCGCCGAAGCACAGCGGCAGCAAGCCGGTCGCCAGCGGATCGAGGCTGCCGGTATGGCCGCCCTTCTCGGCCCGGAACAGGCGGCGGGCCACCTGCAGCGCGGCGTTGGAACTCATGCCGGTCGACTTGTCGAGCAGCAGAATGCCGTCCAGACGGCGGAACGTGATTCGGGTCATGTCAGGTAATCAAATCGCTGGGCGGAAAGCGCCTGTCCCGTGAGACGCGGTGGTGTCCGCGCGCATGGCGATGCGTTCATCATATTGGCGCCCAACGGTCTGATGGCGCGGCGGTGCCCGGCGTGGTATCAGTTTTCTTCGTCTTCCGCCTTGCGGCTCTTTTCCGCCGCAACGGTATCCGGCAGGTCGCGCAGCAGGTTGTCGATATGCTCGCCGCGATCCACCGAATCGTCGTAGTGGAAGTACAGCTCGGGCACATGACGCAGCTTCATCGCACGCGCCAGGTTCATGCGCAGGTCCCAGGCGATCTCCTTCAAGCCCTTCACCGCTTCGGCCGAACGCTCCGGCATCAACGCGGTGACGAAGACCTTGGCATGCGCCATGTCACGGGTGATTTCCACGTCCGAAACACTTACCGACGGCAGGCCGTGTTCGCGCACCGCGTTGTGCACGAGGGTTCCCAGTTCACGACGGAGCTGGGCGGAAACACGGTCAGTTCGATGGAAGGTTTTGGGCACGGGGATCTCTTGATTCGATAGCAGGTGAAAGGGGCCCGACTGTCGTCGGGCCCCGGGGCATTACAGGGTACGCGGCACTTCGATACGCTCGAAGCATTCGATCTGGTCGCCGGCCTTGACGTCGTTGTAGGCCTTCACGCCGATACCACATTCGGTACCGTTGCGAACCTCGTCGACGTTCTCCTTGAAGCGGCGCAGCGATTCCAGTTCGCCTTCGAACACCACCACGCTGTCGCGCAGGACGCGGATCGGCTTGCTGCGCTTGACCACGCCTTCGATGACCATGCAACCGGCCACCGCGCCGAACTTCGAGCTGCGGAACACGTCGCGGACCTGGGCGATACCGATGATCTCTTCGCGGATTTCCACGCCGAGCAGACCGGACGCCACCTGCTTCACCTGATCGATCACGTCATAGATGATCGAGAAGTAACGCAGGTCCACGCCATTGGCTTCGATGATGCGACGTGCCGAGGCGTCCGCACGCACGTTGAAGCCGATCACGGTGGCCTTGGAGGCCACGGCGGAGTTGGCGTCGGACTCGGTGATGCCGCCCACGCCGGAGTGGATCACGTTGATGCGGATGTCTTCGTTGGACAGCGCGACCAGTGCCTGGCTCAATGCCTGCACCGAACCCTGCACGTCGGCCTTGATCACCAGGTTCAGCACCTGCTGGCCATTGCCCTTGCCCAGGGTCGCCATGATGTCTTCCATGCGGCTGCCGGCGGACTGGACCATGCGCGATTCACGGCGCTTGGTATCGCGCTGCTGCGCGACGTCCTTGGCCAGACGCTCGTCGTCGACGACCACGAAGTCATCGCCGGCATCCGGCACACCAGACAGACCCAGCACCTGCACCGGAATCGACGGACCGGCGCTGTCAGGCTGCTTGCCGGTTTCATCGAACAGCGCACGCACACGACCGTACTGGATGCCACACACCAGGTAGTCGCCCTTCTTGAGCTGACCCTGCTGCACCAGCACGGTGGCGATCGGGCCACGGCCCTTGTCAAGCGAGGACTCGATGACCACGCCGCTGGCGCGGCCTTCAGACACGGCCTTCAGTTCCAGCAGTTCGGCCTGGATCGAAATCGCGTCAAGCAGGTTGTCGATTCCGGTACCGGCCTTGGCGGAGATTTCCACCATCTGGATGTCGCCACCGAAGTCTTCGGCCACGACCTGCTCACCGAGCAGTTCGTTCTTGACCCGCATCGGGTCGGCACCGGACTTGTCGATCTTGTTGATGGCCACGATCAGCGGCACACCGGCCGAACGCGCGTGCTGGATGGCTTCCTTGGTCTGCGGCATGACGCCGTCGTCGGCGGCCACGACCAGCACCACGATGTCGGTCAGCTTGGCACCGCGGGCACGCATCGAGGTGAACGCGGCGTGGCCCGGGGTATCCAGGAAGCTGATCACGCCCTTCGGCGTTTCCACGTGGTACGCACCGATGTGCTGGGTAATGCCACCGGCTTCGCCACCGGCCACCTTGGTGCGGCGGATGTAATCCAGCAGCGAGGTCTTGCCGTGGTCGACGTGACCCATCACGGTCACCACCGGAGCGCGTGGCAGCGCTTCGGATTCGGCCTGGGATTCTTCTTCGGCGGTGAACGCTTCCGGATCATCCAGCGCAGCAATGTGCGCCTTGTGGCCCATCTCTTCCACGACGATCATCGCGGTGTCCTGGTCCAGCGGCTGGTTGATGGTGACCATCTGGCCCATCTTCATCAACGACTTGATCACCTCGGAGGCCTTGATGGCCATCTTGTGGGCCAGCTCGGACACGGTGATGGTCTCGGGCACATAGACGTCGAGCACGCGCGCTTCCACCGGCGCAGCCGATTGCGCGCCACGGTTGTCGTTGCGATCGTTGCCACGGCGGCCACGGGGGCCGGAGCGCCAGTTGTTGCCACGGCCAGCCACGCCACCCGAGGAATCTCCACGGGTCTTGAGCTCTTTCTTCTTGCCATTGCTGTCGTTCTGGTTGCTCCAGCTCGACGACAGCTTGGCCGACTTGACTTCCTTGTTGCCAGGCGCTGCGCCAGCGGCAGGCTTGGCAGCGCCAGTCCCGGTGGTGGCAGGCTTGTGCAAGGTGCCCTTCTTGGCATCAGCGGCCTTGACATCCTTCTTCTCTTCCGAAGGCTTCTTGGCCACCAGCACCTTCTTGGGCGCGTTCATCATCGCGCGAATGGCTTCCGCTTCGGCCAGGGCCTTGCGGCGGCGCTCGTCCAGATCGACAGCGCGCGCGGTTTCCTCCGCCTCACGGGCCTTGGATTCGTCTTCAGCCTTTTTCTTGGCTTCAGCCTGCGCTTCGTTGCGGGCAGCCAGCTCCTGGGCATGGCGGCGGGCCGCTTCTTCCTGCTCGGCAGCTTCCTGGGCCTTGCGCTCCTGCGTCTTGGCCACATAGGCAGCGGCGCGCTCCTCGGCCTCGCGCTCCTTGCGCTCGCGGTCTTCGCGTTCGGTGCGATCGGCACGCTGCTGCACCAGGTCCGCTTCCTGCTTGCTGATCAGCTCAGCTTCGCGGCGGGCTTCCTCTTCGCGCTTGACCAGCTCAGCCTTGTGTTCGGCTTCCTTTTGCTTGGCTTCGGCGTGCTTGAGCGCTTCTTCGGCATCGGGCTCGGCAACTTCGTCACGTTTGACGAAGGTACGCTTCTTTCGCACTTCCACCTGGATGGTGCGTGCCCTGCCGGTGGCGTCGGCTTGTTTGATCTCGCTGGTAGATTTCTTGGTCAATGTGATCTTCTTGCGGTCGGCAGCGCCGTGGGCGGCCTGCAGATGGGACAACAGCGCTTGTTTGTCCGATTCGGTCAGTGCATCGGATGCATTTTGCTTGGACACACCTGCAGCTTGCAGTTGTTCCAGCAATGTATCCGGTGATTTCTTGAGTTCAACAGCGAACTCGGCGACAGTATTACTCGACATATCTTGTTCCGTGCCTCCTGACCTTATTCCTGTCCATCAAACCAATGTTCGCGGGCCTTCATGATCAAGGCTTTTGCGTCATCGGCAGACTGTCCGGTCAGCTCGGTCAATTCATCAATGGCCAAATCGGCCAGGTCGTCACGCGTGTGGATTCCACCAGCTTCCAGCTGGGCTACCAACTCAGGCGTCATCCCTTCCAGATCACGCAACTCTTGGGAAACACGGGCAACACTCTCTTCGTGGACAATTTCCATCGTCAGCAGCGCATCCTTGGCACGGGTGCGCAGCTCATTGACGGTCTCTTCATCGAAGCTCTCGATTTCCAGCATTTCCTGCAGTGGCACATAGGCCACTTCTTCCAGGCTGGAGAAACCTTCTTCGATCAGGATGTCAGCGATTTCCTCATCCACATCCAGCTTTTCCATGAACAGCTTGCGGGAAGTGCTGGTTTCCTCTTCCTGCTTCTGGGCCGACTCGGCCGCGTCCATGATGTTGATCTTCCACCCCGTCAGATCGGAGGCAAGACGCACATTCTGACCGCCACGGCCGATGGCGATCGCGAGGTTTTCCTCGTCCACCACCACATCCATGGCGTGCTTTTCTTCGTCCACGACGATCGAGGACACATTGGCCGGAGCCAGTGCACCGATGACGAACTGGGCGGGATCCTCGGACCACAGCACGATGTCCACGCGCTCGCCGGCGAGCTCATTGGTCACCACGTTCACGCGGCTGCCGCGTACACCCACGCAGGTGCCGATCGGGTCAATGCGCTTGTCGTGGCTCAGCACGGCAATCTTGGCGCGGCTGCCTGGGTCACGGGCGCAGCTCTTGATCTCCAGCAGGCCTTGCTCGATTTCGGGCACTTCGTTGCGGAACAGCTCGACCATGAACTCGGGCGCAGAGCGCGACAGCAGGATCGGCGCGCCGCGCAGGGTCAGGTCCACGTCCATGATCATGGCGCGGACACGGTCACCATTGCGCAGATTTTCCTTCGGAATCATTTCACCGCGCTTCAGGCGGCCTTCGACGCGGCCGGACTCGACGATGATGTCGCCCTTGTCCATGCGCTTGACGGTGCCGTTGAAGATCTTGTCGCCGCGCGCCATGAAGTCGTTGAGCAGCATTTCGCGCTCGGCATCACGGATCTTTTGCAAAATGACCTGCTTGGCCGCCATCGCACCGATACGGCCGATAGGCACGGATTCGATCTGCTCTTCAATGTAATCGCCGACCTGCACATCCTCCTTGCGGTCGACCGCGTCCATCAGCATTTCTTCGGCATCTGGGTTTTGCAGGCCCGCATCATCGGGCACCACCAGCCAGCGGCGGAAAGTGTCGTAATCGCCGGTATCGAGATCGATAGCCACACGCACATCCACTTCGCCGGGATACAGCTTTTTCGTGGCCTGGGCCAGGGCAGATTCCACGGCGCCAAACACCACATCGCGCTCTACGTTCTTTTCGCGCGCGATGGCATCCACCAGCATCAACAATTCGCGATTCATGCGACGACTCTCCTATTTCAATCTTTAACCAGAAGGCAGCATCAGCAGCGCCACCATGTGCGGGGCCAATCAGGCCTGGGTATCGTCGGCGGCCTCTGCCGCCGCCCTGCCCTTGAAGCTCACGATGGGGGCCAGACGCGCTTCACGCAATTCATCAAGCGTAAAGCCCAGGCTTTGCAGCGGTGCGGGCGGGCGCTTCTTGCTCACGCGGGCACCAGGCTTGACAGGTGGCGCATCGCTCCAGACGATCTGCCAGCCACCGGCCTCGGTACGCTCGAGCGTGCCGCGAAACTTCTTGCGATTGGCGCTGATGGTCGTGCCTTCGGCAGCGGCACCGATGGACTCCTTCAGCGTCAGGTCCACCACCGCGCCGGTGAAGCGGATGAAATCCTGCTCATGGCGCAATGGGCGGTCGATACCGGGCGAGGACACTTCGAGGCGCTTGTACTCCACGCCATCGACTTCCAGCGCAAACTGCAGCTGGCGGGTGACTTTCTCGCAATCCTCCACCGTGACAAACTGTTCTGGCACGCCTTCCGGGCGGACGTCATCCGCACTCCAAGGCAGGTCGATGGTAATGCGCAAAAGGCCGCTGGCAGAGCGTTCGATCTCCACCAAGTCGTAGCCCAGGCCGCTCACCGTTTGTAGGGTGGTTTCTTGCAAGCTCACGTGTGCTATTTATCCCGCAAATACAAAAAACCCGAGAACCACGGAATGTTACACATTCCGCAGCATCGAGCTGAAAAACATGCGACCAAAAAAAATGGGCGGTTGGCACCGCCCAGTTGGTCGTGTAGACATCAATTATAGGGGCAAACCAGTATCGATGCAATGAGGCAGGGTGGCTTTTAGGCGCAGTGGCGATCAAGCCTGCGCGCTGCGGGCCTGCACGATGGCCAGGGTTCGGTGCAGCAGCGCGTGGGCCTCATCGCCGCCGGGCAATGCGGGCGCATCGCCCTGCGAAAAGCGCTCGAGCATGCGCTGGAGCACACCGGCCTGGGGCAGGACCGGGCCCAGAAACAGCGCGTCGGAGCCGCGCCCCAGCAGGACGGTGGGAAACGTGGTGATGTCCAACTCGCCCAAGGCCTCTTCCTCATCCTCCACATCGAGCCAGACAAAGTCCATGCCGGGCCACGCCTTGGCCAGCGCATCGAACACCGGCTGGTACTGGCTGCAGGTACCACACCACTGCGCGCATAAACACACCACCAGCCAGCGCGCATTCGCAGCGTCGGTCATACCAAGCCCATCCCGCAAACAAAGGCGTATTTTTACCACCATTGCGGTATCCGACGGGCCCAACGTCTTTGTGAATACGCGCTTCTCTGACTTGCATCAGCGTCAAAAGCAACTAAGTTCTAGAAAGTGATTGACCAATGGGCAGTTGCCGGTACAACGGCAAACTGCCACATCTTCGGGAGCAGGCATGGATTCCAAAAACTACTACGAGGTTCTGGGCGTGGATAAAAAGGCCAGCGCAGACGAGATCAAAAAGGCATTTCGCAAGCTGGCGCGCAAATACCACCCGGACCTGAGCAAGGAAAAAGACGCCCAGCAGCGCATGGCCGCAGTCAACGAGGCCAATGCCGTGCTGTCGGATGCGGAAAAACGCGCTGAGTACGACGCGATGCTCGACGCTCCGCGCGGTTTTGCGTCCGGCGCGGGCAACCCCTTCCGGGGTGCCGAGGGCTTTGACAGCGGTGATTTCCAGTTTCGCCGCCAAAGCATGGGCGGGGATGCGGATTACAGCGATTTCTTTCGCCAGATGTTTGGCGACGCTGCACGGGGGCAACGCGGCGGCGCTGCGGGCGGGCCGCGTGCCGCCATGCGGGGCGAAGACCAGCACGCCAGCATCGAGCTGGACCTGACGGACAGCTACCGCGGCAGCGAGCGCATGCTGACCCTGCACGGCCAGGAGATCACCGGCGAGGGCGAGGTGCGCAGCCAGGAACGCCAGCTGCAGGTCAAGATCCCCGCCGGCGTGCGCGAAGGGCAGATGATTCGTCTGGCCGGTCAGGGCGGACCCGGGTACCAGGGTGGTCCGGCGGGCGATCTGCTGCTGGAAGTGCACTTTCGCGCTGACAAGCGCTGGCGCGCCGAAGGCAAGGATGTCTATATGCCGATGGCCGTCAGCCCCTGGGAAGCGGCATTGGGCGGTAGCGCCGAGGTTCACACCCCCGCAGGCACGCTGGAGGTGCGCATTCCGGCGGGCTGGTCGGCCGGGCGCAAGCTGCGCATCAAGGGCAAGGGCCTGCCCGCTGCCACACCTGGCGACCTGTACCTGGAGCTGCAGCTGCACATCCCGCCAGCAACCACCGAGGAGGAACGCGCCGCCTATACCGCCTTTGCCCAGGCCTTTCCCCAGTTCCAGCCTCGCCACGGAGCGTAACCATGCCCCACACCACCACCGTACACACCACCACCGTGCAGATCATCGACGACGACAGCCTGGATGCCGCCAGCCTGGCGCAGGCCTGCCAACGCAATCTGGACTGGGTGCAGGCCCGTGTCGTCGATGGCGTGCTGACGCCCAGCACGGGCACGCGCAACCCCGATGCGGTCACCAGCTGGCGCTTTGCCGCCACCTGCATCGTTCGCGCGCGCCGCGTTGCGATGCTGGAGCACACCTATGACGCCGACCCGCAATTGGCCGCATTGACTGTCGACCTGATGGAAGAGGTGCTGGAGCTGCGCCGCCGCCTGCAGCGCTGAAGTCCCTTTGCACAGACGCAAAAAAGCCCGCCAAAGCGGGCTCTTTCTTACCGAAAAGGCACCATCCGCATGCCGCGCCTGATCGTGGCAAGCGCGGCATGCGGACGGGGCAAAACCGGTATGCGGTATCAACCGCCCTTGTGCGTACGCTTGCCTGGGTTCTTCTTGGAACGGGTAGCGGTGCCACGGGCACGGCTGACCTGTTGGCCGCGGCCAGCGGTAGGCAGGCTCTTGCCGTTAGGCAGGGCCGGTTGGGGGGTGAACTTGCGGTCAGCTTCCGTAACGATTTTGTTGCCCATCCTGGGACCTCGCGATAAACAAAACCGACATTAGGCCACAGATGCCGGGCGAGCAGATAAAAATACCTGCTAATTCCGATGGCTGGGTGCGAAATTAGGCATGCACGCCGCAAGCGGAGCCCGCAAATCAGGCGCTTTGCTTACATTTGGCCCGCTCTACCAGCTTGTAAATTACGGCCATCTGGTTAGGATTCATAAAACAAAACAAGGAATATTTGCTTATGCACGAGCTCGATCATCAACAACGACCGCAGCAGCGCTCCCTCTGGCTCCCCGTAGCAGCGGGTGTTGCAGCGTTGGCCGTTTACTGGTGGACCAGCAAGCGCTCCCGCAAAGTCGTGCCGGTCGACCTGATTGAGCCGGTGGCTGACTTTGATGTTGAGCGCTTTGTCGGCGACTGGTATGAGATCGCCCGCATCGAACGCGGTCTGGGCAAGCCGCTGACACGTTCACGCGTCGAATACGAACTGCTGAGCGACGGCAGCCTGGGCATCACCACCCGGGGCTTTCATGCAGGCACCCACCGCTGGGTGGAAGGCCATGGCATTGCCCGCTTTGTCGGCGCGCCCCACTTTGGCGCGATGAAAGCCTCGTTCATGGGCCCCTTCCACGAGGGCTACCATGTGGTCGCGATCGATCCCGAGTACCGCTGGGCCATGCTGATGGGCGACACCACCGACTCCTTCAAGCTGCTCTCGCGCAAGCCCGTGCTCGACGGCAAGACAACCGACATGCTGGTGCACCAGGCCGCACTGATGGGCGTGGAGACCTCACGCATCCATTGGGTGATGCAGGACGGCGTCAATCCCACGGGCCACTGGTAAGCGCCGCCAACACAAGCCTTGATACGTCGTTGCCTCGCCGGCCGCGCCAAGCCTGGTCGTACTGCTGTACTGTCTGCGGCTTGAGGCCTTGTCGGGGGCGCCCCGCTTCAGTCGCAGACCTTCGGTTTGCTGGGTTGTGTTAACGGCTCCAGGCCGCAGCCCCCTTCAATCGCTGCAGCGGCCCCCAAGCCTGCACGTGCCGCGTGCAGGCTTTGCTTTGCCGGATGGCGTTTCAGACGCCGATCCGCTTGGCGCCAGCACGCTCCTCATCGATCAGCGCCTGCATGCTGCCGGCAAACTGGATGGTCCCCTTCTCCAGCACATAGGCGCGGTCGCTCACCAGACGTGCAAAGTGCAGGTTTTGCTCACACAGCAGAATGCTCACGCCGCGCTGCTTGAGCTGCAGGATCATCTGTGCCATCTGCTCGACGATGACAGGCGCCACGCCCTCGGAGGGCTCGTCGAGCAGCACCATGTAGGGATTGCCCATGAGCGTACGGGCAACGGTGAGCATCTGCTGCTCGCCGCCACTCATCTGCCCTCCTGGCCGCTGCGGCATGGCCGCCAGATTGGGAAAGAACGCCAGCAACTCGTCGACCGTCCACGCACTGGCCTGGCTGCCATCGGCCCAGCGGCGGGCAGGCTGGCGGCCCACCTCCAGGTTTTCCAGCACCGTCAGACCGCTGAAGATGCGGCGCTCTTCGGGCACATAGCCTAGCCCGAGGCGCGCTATACGCCAAGAGTCGGCCTGCGCAATGTTCTGGCCCATGAACTGTACGCTGCCCTTGCGCCGCTCCACCAGGCCCATGATGGCCTTGAGCGTGGTGGACTTGCCCGCACCATTGCGGCCCATCAGGGCCACGACCTCGCCACGCCGCACCTCCAGGCCCACATCAAACAGGATATGCGCCTCGCCGTACCAGGCGTTGAGCTGGCTCACCTGCAGCAGCAATTCAGCCGTTGCATCGGGGGTCTGCGTGTTCATAAGGCGGGCTCCTGGCGCATGCCGTCACTGTCGTAAGTGCTGCCCTTGCCCAGGTACACCGCTTGCACCTCGGGGTTGCGCCGCACGTCCTCAGGTTGTCCCTCGGCAATCAGCCGGCCCCGCGCCAGCACAATGATGCGGTCGGCATAGGCAAAGACGACATCCATGCTGTGCTCGGTAAACAGCACGGCCATGTCGCGCTCGCGGGCCAGTTGCCGGGTCAGCGCCATCAGCTGCAGGCGTTCGGCCTGCGCCATGCCGGCCGTGGGCTCGTCCATCAGCAGCAGCACCGGCTTGTGGGCCATCGCCAGCGCCAGTTCCACCCGCTTCACATCGCCATAGGCCAGCGCATTGCAGGCGCGGTCGGCCTGGTCCTGCATGCCCACCAGCGCCAGCAACGCCAGTGCCTCGTCACGCTGAAAGCCGGCAGCCTTCTGCCACAGGCCAAAAGTGCGGCCCGCAGCAGACAGCAAGGCCATCTGCACATTCTCGGCCACCGTCAGTGAGGCGAAGGTCTCGGCAATCTGGAAGGTGCGCCCTACTCCGAGGCGCCATATCTCACGGGGCCGCTTGCCGCCCAAGGCGGTGCCATTGAGCAGTATGCTGCCGGCATCAGGCACCAGCTGCCCGCCCAGCATGTTGAAGGTGGTCGTCTTGCCCGCGCCATTGGGGCCTATCAGCGCCAGCACCTCGCCGCGGCGCAGCGTAAAGCCCACGTCCGCCACGGCCTGCACGCCGCCAAAGCGCTTGCCCAAACCGGTCACTTGCAGTAGTTCTGTCATGGATTTCCAAGGAATACCACAGGCGCTCTGAGCCGCCTGCAGATACGTCAATCTGTGTCGTTCGGGCCGGTTCAGCCCAGCTCCAGGCTCGCCGCCATCAGCCGCTGTGTGTAGGGCTGGCGGGGTGCGTCCAGCACCTGCATGACGTCGCCGCTCTCGACCACTTCGCCATCCTTCATCACCAGCACCTCATGCGCCATGGCGCGGATCACCGCCACATCGTGCGTGATCAGCACGTAGCTCAGGCCGCGTTCACGCTGCAGGCGCTGCAGCAAGGCCAGCACCTGCTGCTGGATGGTGACATCGAGCGCGCTGGTAGGCTCGTCCAGCACCAGAATGTCAGGGTCTACGATCAGCGCGCGGGCAATGGCCAGGCGCTGGCGCTGGCCACCCGAGAACTCATGCGGATAGCGGTCGAGCAGGCCCGGGAATTGGGCCTCGGTCATGCCCACCTCCTGCAGCAGCGCCCGCACCTGCTGCTGCAGCTCGGCAGCGGCCAGGTGGGGCTGCGCCAGTTGCAGGCCTTCGCCAACAATCTCCTGCACCGTCATGCGTGGCGACAACGACGAGAACGGGTCCTGGAACACCACCTGCACCTGGCGGCGCAGTTGCTGGTTGGCGGCACTGTTGCGCTGCGCCGGCAACTGCCAGGCCTGTTCGCCAATGCGCAGCTCACCCTCGCTGGGCAGCAGACCCAGGATCGCCTGGGCCAGGGTGGATTTGCCCGAGCCCGATTCGCCAATCACGCCCAGGGTCTGGCCCCGGGGCAGGCGAAGACTGGCGCCGCGCACCGCCTCAAACCGGCCCTTGCGGAACCAACCGGCAAAACCCGGCAGCGGCGTCGCATAGGCCACATGCAGGTCACGTGCCTGCAGCACCGCTGGCGCGTCGGGCTGGCGGGCCACGACCTGGCGCTGGGGCGTGCTGGCCAGCAGCTTTTGGGTATAGGCATGCTGGGGCGCGGCAAACACCTCGGCCACGGCGCCCTGTTCGACCAACCGGCCCTTCTCCATCACGGCCACCCGGTCGGCAAAATGGCGCACCAGCGGCAGGTCATGGGTAATCATCAGCACGGCCATGCCGGTCTGGCGTTGCAAGTCACTCAGCAGCTCCAGGATCTGGCCGCGCAGGCTCACATCGAGCGCGGTGGTGGGTTCATCGGCGATCAGCAGCTTGGGCCGGCAGGCCAGCGCCATCGCAATCATCGCGCGCTGGCGCTGGCCACCGCTGAGCTGGTGCGGATAGCTGCCGGCGCGGCGCTGCGGCTCGGCAATGCCGGTAGTGGCCAGCAGCTGCACCGCCTGCTCCCAGGCCGCCTTGTCGCCCAGGCCCTGCTTGAGCTGCAGCACCTCGGCAATCTGCGCGCCCATGGTCATCAGCGGGTTCAGCGCCGTCATCGGTTCCTGAAAGATCACCGCAATCTCGTCGCCCCGCACCGCTTGAATCTCGCGCTCGGAGATCTGCAGCAGATTGCGCCCGCCCATCAGCGCTTCGCCGCGCAGCTGGGCCTCACCCACCAGGCGCAGCAGCGACAGCGCTGTGATCGTCTTGCCCGAGCCGGACTCTCCGACCAGCGCCAGCTTCTCGCCAGCCTGGATGCAAAAACTCAGGTCCTTGACCACATCCTGGCCGCCAAAGCCCACATGGAGGTGGTTGACCTGCAATAGCGGCGCGGGCACCGCCACCGGGGCTTGTGTTGGCTCAAGCATGGCGGGCCTCCTTGGCATCTGCGCCGGCTGGTGCGGCTGGCTGGGCCGGCACTGCCACCGGCGCTGCGCCCGCACGGGGCGCATTGAGCTGCTTGCGCGGGTCCAGCGCATCCCGCAGCGCATCGCCCATAAAGGTCAGCAGCAGCAAGGTGCCCACCAGCACGGCAAAGGTGGCCAGCGATATCCACCAGGCGTCGATGCTGTTCTTGCCCTGGCTCAGCAACTCGCCCAGGCTGGGGGTGCCGGGCGGCACACCCAGGCCCAGGAAATCCAGCGAGGTCAAGGTCAGAATCGAGGCGCTCATCTGGAACGGCAAGAACGTGACCACCGGCGTCATGCTGTTGGGCAGAATGTGACGCCACATGATCTTCCAGCTGGGAACGCCCAGCGCCCGCGCCGATTTCACATAGTCCATCTGGCGGTTGCGCAGAAACTCCACCCGCACATAGTCGGACAGCGCCATCCAGCCGAACAAGGCCAGCAGCACCAGCAGCAGCGCAGCGCTGGGCGCCAGCACGGCACTGAAGATGATCAGCAGGTAGAGCACCGGCATGGCGCCCCATATCTCGGTAAAGCGCTGGAACATCAGGTCCACCTTGCCGCCGAAAAAGCCCTGTATGGCACCTGTCAGCACGCCGATCACCGTGCCCACTGCCGTCAGTGCCAGACCAAACAGCACGCTGACCCGAAAGCCGTAGATCAGCTGGGCCAGCAGGTCACGCCCCCGGTCATCGGTGCCCAGCCAGTTGTCGGCCGATGGTGCCGACGGCGTGGGTGACTTGGCAAAGTAGTTGATGGTGTTGGGGCCGTAATGGTTGAGCGGAAAGAGCGCCCAGTTGCCATCCTTGCCCAGTTGCTGCTGGATGAAGGGGTCCAGGTAGTCGGTGGCGGTGTGGAAATCGCCGCCAAACGTGGTCTCGGGGTAGTCCTTGGCCAGCGGAAAATAGGTCTGCCCCTCGTAGCGCACGACGAGCGGCTTGTCGTTGCTGATCAGCTCGGCAAACAGGCTGAGCACCACCAGCACCACAAACAGCAGCAGGCTGTAAAAGCCCAGCTTGTTGGACTTGAAACGGCGCCAGGCGCGGGCAGCGGGCGAGCGGCCCGGCAGGAGTGGGGAAACAGGCTCGGTCATCGTCATGGTCTGCAGAGGCGGTGTGGGCACCGTCCCCCTCCTGTCACTGAATAGGGGGGCCTGGGGCCTTGGGGGGCGACGGTAGCGACTGTGGCGGCGATGGCACTGGCAGCCGCGTTGTCGCTGTTGGCCGACAGCCAAACGGCGCGCCATCGGCCATGCTCTGCGCCATGCCAGCCAGCACCAGCCCCCCAGCCTTGCGCACCGCGCTCAAAAGCATTGCCATTTTTGAAGCGCTCAAAGGCCTCGCCGCGCTGCTGGGCCTGTTGGGGCTGCTGAGCCTGCTGCACCACGATCTGCACCGCCTGGCGCTGGAGCTGATCGGGCACTTCGGCCTCTCGCCCAACGCCCGCTACCCGGCCGTACTGATCGGCTGGGTGGACAAGGTCAATGCCACCTCCATCCATACGCTGGTACTGCTGGGCGCGGCCTATATCGCGCTGCGCTGGCTGGAGGCCTGGGGCCTGTGGCATGACAAGGCCTGGGGCGAATGGCTGGGCGCGCTGTCCTCGGGGCTGTACATTCCCTTGGAAATACAGCACCTGCTGGCGCACCGCCACTGGCAAGGGGCGGTGGTGCTGCTGCTCAACATCGTGGTGGTGGCCGTGCTGCTGCGGCGCCTGTACCTGCGGCGCAAGCACTGAGGCACCACAGTATCCCGCTGCTGTCGGGTGGGCCAATGCGGGCATGCGCGCCTCAGTCAAACTTGACACGCGGATCCACCCAGACATAGCACAGGTCGCTCACCAGCTTGGTGAGCAGACCGATCAAGGTAAACAGGTACAGGGTGCCCAGCACGACGGGGTAGTCGCGCCGCAGCACGCTCTCGTAGCTGAGCAGGCCCAGACCATCGAGCGAGAACAAGGTTTCGATCAACAGTGAACCGGTGAAGAAAGCCCCGATGAAGGCCGCCGGAAAGCCCGTGACAATGGGCAGCAAGGCATTGCGGAACACATGGCGCCACAGCACCTGGCGCTCGCTCAGGCCCTTGGCCTTGGCGGTGACCACGTACTGCTTGCGGATTTCTTCAAGAAAGGCGTTCTTCGTGAGCATGGCCGTCACCGCAAAGCTGCCAGCCACCATGGCGGTCACCGGCAAGGTGATGTGCCAGAGATAGTCCACCAGCCTGGCGGCCCAGCCCATCTCTTCCCAGCCCGATGAGGTGAGGCCTCGCAGCGGAAACCACTGCAGTTGCCCGCCAAAGATCACCAGCAGCGCCACGCCCAGCACAAAGCCGGGTATCGCATAGCCCACCAGCACGATCAGCGTGGTGACCATGTCGAAACGGCTGCCCGCGCGCACCGCCTTGGCAATGCCCAGCGGCACCGCAATCAGGTAGCTGATGAAAAAGGTCCACAGCCCCAGGCTGATGGAGACCGGCAGCTTGTCCTTGATCAGCTGCCAGACGCTCTTGTTCTGGAAAAAGCTGTTGCCCAGATCAAAGCGCGCGAACTGGCCCAGCATCTGCACAAAGCGCTCGACGGGCGGCTTGTCAAAGCCGTACAAGGCCTTGATCTCTTCGAGCCGTTTGGGGTCAATGCCCTGCGCGCCCCGGTAGCCCATGCTTGCGCCTTCAGCCCCCCGGTTACCGGCCTTGGCCTCCGCCAGGTACTGCTCGACCGGGCCGCCCGGCACGAACTGGATCACCACAAAGGTCAGCAGCAGGACCCCGAACAACGTGGGAATCATCAGCAGCAGACGTTTGAGGATGTAAGCAAACATGCGGTGCGGGCTCCAATGTCAGCACGGGCGGGCAAGCGCCGTGGCACTGTGGCAGAAAAGGCCTGGGCAGCGCGGCAGGCGCGCCGGGGCGGTGAGAGGGATCATATAACGGCTGGGCCCTGCGTCAGACCGGGTCATGGCTTGGCCGTGTCAGCGGTGAACGGCGGCATGCGCGCCCACCAGTAGTACATCACCCAGGTCTCGCCCGGCACATAGGCGGGCACCTGCGGCGGCTCCACCAGGCGCCAGGCGTCATACACCACCCGGTGGCTCGCCGCATACCACTGCGGGATGAGGTAGTGGCCCGCCACGATGATGCGCTCCAGCGCATGGCAGGCAGGCAGCAGCTCCTGCTCGCTCTTGGCGCTGGCCATCTTGGCAATCATCGCGTCGACGGCCGGGCTTTGAAGGCCAATGAAGTTGCCCGAGCTTTCCTGGTCCGCCGCCGCGCTGCCAAACAGTTCGGCATATTCCTGCCCGGGGATATTGGTGCCCGGGATGTTGACCGATATCAGGTCATAGTCGAACTTGTCGACCCGCTGCTGGTAGAGCGCATAATCGGCTACCCGCAGCCGCAGCTTGATGCCGAGCTTTTCCAGGTTGCGCATCCAGGTCGAGACGGTGCGCAAGCCGCCTTCGTTGCTGTCCAGAAACTCCAGCTCCAGCGCCTCGCCGTTGGCATTGCGCAGCACGCCGTTGGCGTCTACCTTCCAGCCAGCTTCGGCCAACAGCGCCTGCGCCTTGCGCAGGTTGTCGCGCAGGCTGCTGCCCTGGTCGGTACGTGGTGGGCTTTGTATCGGGCCCAAGGTGCCGGCGGGCAGGTCCTTCTCAAAAGGCTTGAGCAGCGCCAGCTCGGCGTCGCTCGGGCTGCCGTGGGTCTCACACACGGTATTGCCAAACAGGCCATGCACGCGCTCGTAGGCACCGTAGAACAGCTGGCGTTGCATCCACTCGTAGTCAAAGGCCAGGCCCAGCGCCTCGCGCACCCGCACGTCTTGAAGCACCGGGCGGCGCAGGTTCAGAAAATAGCTCTGAAAACCGGACGGCAGCTTGTTGGCAAATTCCCCCTTGCGCAGCTCACCCCGGTCAAAGCGCTTGCCATACAGGCGCCGCGCCCAGTCACCGGCACTGAAAAAACGCATCACATCGAATTCACCGGCCTTGAGCGCCTCCAGCTTGGCGGTGTTGTCCTTGTAGATCTTGATCGTGATCCGGTCAAAATTGGCGCTGCCCACGCGCACCGGCAGGTCCTTGGCCCAGTAGCCGGGGTCGCGCACATAGGTGATGTCCCGGCCAAACACCACCGGGCCGATCTTGTAGGGGCCGCTGCCGATCGGCATATCGGTCACGATCTGGTCAAAGCGCTTGGGCTTGCCATCGGCGCCCAGGCCCCAGTCGCGGCTGAAGACCGGCAGGCTGCCCACGGTCAGCGGCAGATCGCGGTTGGGCTTCTTGAAGCGAAAGCGCACCGTGCGGTCATCGATGACATCGCAGCCTTCCACATCGGCTAGCAAGGTCTTGTAGCCGGGCGCAGCGTACTGGCTGATCAGTGCCTCGTAGCTGTGCTTCACGTCCTGCGCCAGCACCGATTTGCCATCGTGAAAGCGCGCCGCCTTGCGCATCTTGAACGTGGCGGACATGCCATCGGCTGCCACATCGATGTCCTCGGCCAGCAGCCCGTAGCCGGTCGTCGTCTCGTCCAGGCTGGCGATCAGCAGGCTGTCAAACAGCATCTCGGTCAGATAGGCCGGGGGCGAGCCTTTGATCGTGAAAGGGTTGTACTTGTCAAACGTGGAGTAGCGCAACGCGCTGACCAGCCGCAACTCTCCGCCCTTGGGCGCATCAGGATTGGCATAGGCAAAATGCTTGAAATCCGCCCCGTAGCGCGGCTCGCCCCAGAGGGCGTAGGCATGGTTGGCCCAGGCAGGTGCTGCCGCAGCAGCCCACAAAATCAGCGGAAGGCAGAATCGCATGCGACAATTCTGCCCTAGCTGGCCACCTGTGCAAGCGTTTACCCCCGAGAAACGCTCTGCCCCGGTGCCAGGTCTTTTTTGGCCATGCCTCATGGCCTGGAACTCATCAGGAGAAGAACAATGGGATTTCTGACCGGCAAGAAACTGCTGATCACGGGCGTGCTGTCCAACCGCTCCATCGCTTACGGCATCGCCAAGGCCTGCCACCAGCAAGGCGCCGAGCTGGCTTTCAGCTACGTGGGTGAACGCTTCAAGGACCGTATCAGCGAATTCGCTGCCGAGTTCGACTCCACGCTGGTGTTCGATTGCGATGTGGCCGATGACGCCCAGATCGAAAAGATGTTTGCCGACCTGGCGGGCACCTGGGGCAAGTTCGACGGCTTTGTGCACTCGATCGGCTTTGCACCGCGCGAAGCGATTGCCGGCAACTTCCTCGATGGCCTGTCGCGCGAAGGCTTCCGCATTGCGCATGACATCAGCGCCTACAGCTTCCCGGCGCTGGCCAAGGCCGCCCTGCCCTACCTGAACGACAAGTCGTCGCTGCTGACCCTGTCCTACCTGGGTGCCCTGCGCTCCATCCCGAACTACAACACCATGGGCCTGGCCAAGGCGTCGCTCGAAGCCTCCGTGCGCTACCTGGCCGAAGCCGTGGGCCGCACCGAAGACGGCCGCGCGATCCGCGCCAACGGCATCTCCGCCGGCCCGATCAAGACCCTGGCCGCTTCGGGCATCAAGGACTTCGGCAAGCTGCTGGGCCGAGTGGCCGACGCCGCTCCGCTGCGCCGCAACGTGACCATCGAAGACGTGGGCAATGTCGCCGCCTTCCTGCTGAGTGATCTGGCTTCGGGCGTGACTGCCGAGATCACCTATGTGGACGGAGGCTTCAGCCAGACGGCAGGCCTGTCGGCCGACCAGGTTTAAGCCCTTCCGCTTGAACAAAAGCCCTGCAGGCTGGGAGCCTGCAGGGCTTTTTCATGTCCAGCCGCATTGTCTAGACGCTAAAACGGCGCAGCCGCAACGCATTGGCCAGCACAAACACACTCGACAGCGCCATCGCCCCCGCCGCAAACACCGGCGACAGCAGGGTGCCATTGATCGGGTACAGCAGGCCCGCGGCCACCGGGATCAGCGCCACGTTGTAGGCAAAGGCCCAGAACAGGTTCTGGTGGATATTGCGCATGGCGGCGCGCGAGAGCCCGATGGCGGTCACGACGCCGCGCAGGTCGCCGCCCATCAGCACCACATCGGCCGACTCGATGGCGATATCGGTGCCCGAGCCCACGGCAATGCCCACATCGGCCTCGGCCAGCGCGGGCGCATCGTTGATGCCATCGCCCACATAGGCCAGCGCACCATGTGCGGTCCGCAGGCGTTTGACGGCCTCGACCTTGCCATCGGGCAGCACCTCGGCCACCACCTCGTCAATGCCCAGCTGCTGGGCAATCGCCTCGCCGGTGCGGCGGTTGTCGCCGGTGATCATCGCCACCTTCAGCCCCATCGCATGCAGGCCCTCAATGGCGGCCCGTGTCGTCGGCTTGATCGGGTCGGCCACGGCAATCATGGCCGCCAACTGGCCATCGATGGCCGCATACAACGGCGTCTTGCCTTCGGCGCCCAGGCGGGCCGCCTCGCCGGCAAACACCGCCACACCGGCGCCCAGCTGCTGCATCATGCGGTCTGCGCCGACTTCCACCCGCGCGCTACCCACTTGGGCACGCACGCCAAATCCGGTCACCGATTCAAAGCCGGACAGCGGTGGCAGTTGCAGGCCTTCAGCCTGCGCGGCCTGCACAATGGCCTGCGCAATCGGGTGCTCGGACTGGCTCTCGACGGCTGCCACCGCCGCCAGCACGGCGGCGCGCTCAAAACCGGGGGCCAGCACCAGGTCGGTCAGCGCGGGCCGGCCTTCGGTCAAGGTGCCGGTCTTGTCGACAGCCACCACCCGGGCGTCTTTCAGCAGCTGCAAGGCTTCGCCCTTGCTGAACAGCACGCCCAGCTGGGCGGCGCGGCCGGTGGCCACCATGATCGAGGTCGGCGTGGCCAGGCCCATTGCACAGGGGCAGGCAATGATCAGCACGGCCACCGCATTGACGAGAGCCAGACTCAGCGCCGGCGACGGGCCCAGCAGCAGCCAGAGCACAAAGGTCAGCAAGGCGGCGGCCATCACGGCGGGCACAAACCACATGGTCACCTTGTCCACCACCGCCCGGATCGGCAGCTTGCCGCCCTGGGCCTGCTCGACCATGCGGATGATCTGCGCCAGCACGGTGTTGCCCCCCACCTCGGTGGCCTCCAGCGTCAACGCGCCCTTTTGGTTAATGGTGCCGCCCACCACCTGGGCGCCATGGGTCTTGTGCACCGGCACGGGCTCGCCGCTGATCATCGATTCATCGACATAGCTCTCGCCCCCGGTCACCCGGCCATCGACCGGAACGCGCTCGCCAGGGCGCACCTGCACCGTGTCCCCGGGCTGCACCGCGTCAATGGCCAGCGACTGCCAATCGCCATCACGCAGCACCCAGGCCGTCTTGGCTTGCAGTTGCACCAGGCGCTTGATCGCCGCCGAGGTGTTGCCTTTGGCGCGCGCCTCCATCCATCGGCCCAGCAGAATCAGCACCACGATCACCGCTGCCGCCTCGAAATAGACATGCACAGTGCCCGCAGGCAGGACGCCAGGCGCAAAGGTGGCCACCAGCGAATACAGATAGGCCGACAAGGTGCCCACTGCCACCAGCGAATTCATATCCGGCGCCGCACGCACGAGCGCGGGCAGCCCCAGGCGGTAAAAGCGGCGGCCCGGCCCTGCCAGCACCAGGCTGGTCAGCACCCATTGCAGCAGCCAGTTGCTCTGCTGCGGCAGCCATTGGCTCACCCAGTGGTGGAAGCCCGGCAGCACATGGCCGCCCATTTCCAACACAAATACCGGCGCAGCCAGCAGGGCTGCGATCCACAGATCACGCCACAGGCCTTGCTGTGCCTGCTGCTGGCGCTGGGTTTGCGCATCATGGGCATCGGCTGCCGCGCCAGCGTCTGCCACCTGCGGCAGGCTGCGGGCGGTATAGCCGGCCTTGGCCACGGCGGCCAGCAGTTGCTCGGCCTGCACGCCCGCCGTCAGCTGCACCATCGCGCGCTCGGTGGCCAGGTTCACAGCTGCGGTCTGCACGCCAGGCACAGCCTTCAACGCCCGCTCGACCCGGCCTACGCAAGAGGCGCAGGTCATGCCCTCGATCTCCAGCTCCAGCGCATGCGCAGGCACCTTGTAGCCCGCTTTGTGCACCGCTGCCACGGCCTGTTCCAGCAGTTGGGCGGCGGGGGCCTGGTCGCCCAGTTGCAGGCTGGCCTGCTCGGTGGCCAGGTTGACATGGGCGCTCAGCACGCCAGGTACGGCCTGGAGCGCACGCTCGACACGGCCGACGCAGGAGGCGCAGGTCATGCCCTCGATCGGCAGTTGCAGCAGTGGGGTAGCAGAGGAGATGGTGGGGGCAGTCATGGCGGTTGTCTTTCTATCCATGGCAGCCACTTTAAAGATTGCCATGGTGTGAATGTCAAGCCCCTGCCAACGGCGGGTGAAAACGCAGCGGGGGCAGCGCGGGCAGCGCCGCCCGCTGCCTTACCAGTTGCTCTGGATCTTGCGCCGGCCTTCCTGCGGGAACGCGGGCTTTTGCGGCACATAGCCGCCAGGCTGCGGCTGGGGCGCGCCCTGGCTGCCCGCCGCTGCTGCGC
>DGLB01000056.1:0-120 GCA_002387845.1 Stenotrophomonas maltophilia
CCCGCGCCTTCGGCGTGCACATTGAAGAAGAAGGCCTGGCCCTGCGCGGCACCTTCATCATCAACCCGGAAGGCGTGATCAAGACCCTGGAAATCCATTCCAACGAGATCGCCCGTGACG
>DGLB01000056.1:308-23770 GCA_002387845.1 Stenotrophomonas maltophilia
CCGATCCAGATCACGGCGCACGCGGACGACAGTGCCAAGTCGCAGGAAATGCTCGAGCTGCTCGAAACCCTGACCACGCTGTCCTCGCAGATCAGCCTGGAGGTGCGTCGCGACAGCGGCGAGCGGACCCCGTCGTTCGCGCTCGGCAGCCCGGGCCAGGACATCCATCTGGCCTTTGCCGGCCTGCCGATGGGCCACGAGTTCACCTCGCTGGTGCTGGCCCTGCTGCAGGTGGGCGGTCACCCGTCCAAGGCCACCGCCGAGCTGATCGAGCAGGTGCGCAACCTGGACGGCGACTACCGCTTTGAAACCTACTTCTCGCTGTCCTGCCAGAACTGCCCGGACGTGGTCCAGGCGCTGAACCTGGCAGCGGTGCTGAACCCGCGCATCCAGCATGTGGCGATCGACGGCGGCCTGTTCCCGGCCGAGGTGGAAGCGCGCCAGATCATGTCGGTGCCCACCATCTACCTCAACGGTGAAGTGTTCGACCAGGGCCGCATGACCCTGGAACAGATCGTGGCCAAGCTCGATACCGGTGCCGCCAAGCGCGATGCCGAGAAGATCGCAACCAAGGCCCCGTTCGACGTGCTGGTGGTGGGCGGTGGCCCGGCCGGCGCGGCGGCGGCGATCTATGCCGCGCGCAAGGGCATCCGCACCGGTGTGGCGGCCGAACGCTTCGGTGGCCAGGTACTCGATACCATGGCCATCGAGAACTTCATCTCGGTGAAGGAGACCGAAGGCCCGAAGCTGGCCACCGCGCTGGAACAGCACGTGCGCGAGTACGAGGTCGACATCATGAACCTGCAGCGCGCGACCGCACTGGTGCCGGCCGGCGATGACGGCCTGGTGGAAATCAAGCTGGAGAATGGGGCCTCGCTGAAGTCGCGCTCGGTGATCCTGTCCACCGGCGCGCGCTGGCGGCAGATGAACGTGCCCGGCGAAGACCAGTACCGCAACAAGGGCGTGGCCTACTGCCCGCACTGCGACGGCCCGCTGTTCAAGGGCAAGCGCGTGGCGGTGATCGGCGGCGGCAATTCCGGCGTTGAAGCGGCCATCGACCTGGCCGGCATCGTGGCCCATGTCACCCTGCTGGAGTTCGATGACAAGCTGCGTGCCGACGAGGTGCTGCAGAAGAAGCTGCGCAGCCTGGGCAATGTCACCATCATCACCAGCGCGCTCACCCAGGAAGTGCTGGGTGACGGGCAGAAGGTGACCGGCCTGGTCTACCAGGACCGGGTTGGAGGCGACGCGCACCGGGTCGAGCTGGAGGGCATCTTCGTGCAGATCGGCCTGCTGCCGAACACCGAGTGGCTGAAGGACAGCGTGGCGCTTTCCCCGCGCGGCGAGATCCTCATCGACGACCGCGGCCAGACCAATGTGCCCGGCGTGTTCGCCGCAGGCGATTGCACTACCGTACCCTATAAGCAGATCATCATCGCGATGGGTGCCGGCTCCACGGCTGCACTGAGCGCGTTCGATCATCTGATCCGTACGTCGGTTCCCAAGAGCAGCGGCGCTGTCGCCGAAGCTGCCTGAAACGACAGGTTCCCGGTCCGCCGGGAACCTTTTTCGCCATTACTGGGTACTCCACGCCCTCGCCCGGTCCATTGTCTGGAGGTACAAGGAAATGAACCTGCGTGATCTGAAGTATCTGGTGGCGCTGGCCGACCACAAGCATTACGGCAAGGCCGCCGCTGTCTGTCACGTCAGCCAGCCCACGCTGTCGACCCAGCTGCGCAAGCTGGAGGATGAGCTCGGCGTTCCGCTGGTGGAGCGCGGCTCGCGCAAGGTGATGCTGACCCAAGCGGGAACCGAGGCCGCCGTGCGCGCCCGGATCATCGTGGCGGAAATCGAAGAGCTGAAGGAAGCCGCCCGCCGTGCCCGCGACCCGGAAGCCGGCAGCATCCGGCTCGGCATTTTTCCGACCCTGGGGCCGTATCTGCTGCCCCACGTCATTCCCGGCATCCGCAAACGCTATCCGCACCTGGAGCTGCTGCTGGTTGAAGAGAAAAGCGACGAACTGCTGAACCGCCTCCGGGATGGCCGGCTGGACGCGGCGCTGCTGGCGCTGCCAGTGGACGACGATGCGCTGCATGCCGAGTTCCTGTTCGAAGAGCCGTTCCTGCTGGCGGTGTCGAGCAAGCACCCGCTGGCGGGCCAGGACCACCTGGATGCCCGGGAACTTTCCACCCAGCGCCTGCTGCTGCTGGAGGATGGCCACTGCCTGCGCGACCAGGCGCTGGCGGTGTGCCGCATGTTCGGAGCCAACGAGAAATCCGAGTTCCGCGCGACCAGCCTGGAAACCCTGCGCCAGATGGTGGCCGCCGACGTCGGCATCACCCTGCTGCCCACCCTGGCGATCAAGCCGCCGGTGCCGCGTTCAGACAGCATCCATCTGTTGGACTTCCGTGGGCCGGGCAGCCCCAGCCGTCGCGTCGGCATGGTATGGCGGCGCAGTTCGGCGATGACCGATTTCCTGACCCAGCTGGCCCGGCAGTTCAAGCAGCTGCCGGAAGAACTGCTGGTCCTGGACGACAGCGACCGCCCTGCTCTGGTGGCCGAGGCCGTCGCGTCGGCCAACTGAACCGGCTCCATGGGCGGGCCCTGGCCCCCGGTCGCTTCCGTTCCCGTTACATCGCACAATAGAACCCGGGCGGTGCCAGCAGGCACCGCCTTTTGCTTGTGTCTTTTTACTTCACCCAGGAGCCTCAGATGTCCAATGCCAGCGGCCTGCCGCCATCCATCACCGTGTCCAGCCATGACATGGACCGCCTCGACGCCATGCTCGAGCCGCCCGCTGTTGGCCAGTCACCCGCCGGCCTGGCGCTGGCCGAGGAACTCAACCGTGCGACCGTGGTGGCGCCGGACCAGATGCCGCCGGGCATCGTGATGATGCATTCGCGCGTGGAATGCGAAGATGAGCTGCACGGCGACAAGCATGTGCTGACGCTGGTCTATCCGCGCGAAGCCAATGTCGATGAAGGCAAGGTCTCGATCCTTGCGCCGGTCGGCACCGCCTTGCTGGGTCTGGCCGTGGGCCAGTCCATGGATTGGGATGCACCGGGTGGGCGCAAGCTGCGCCTGCGGGTGACCGCCGTCCAGAACACCCCGAACTGAGTGCGCGGCGGGGAGCGCCTGTCGCGTATCGCGCCGCCCCCATCGCCCTGTTCCACCTCTTTGAACCAGGAGTTTCCATGAGCACCGCAACGCCTTCCAAACTTGCCCAGCTGCGTGACCTGTCCGTGGTGGTTGCCGACACCGGTGACTACGATGCCATCAAGCGGCTGAAGCCGGTCGACTGCACGACCAACCCGACCCTGGTGAAGAAGGCGCTGGACCTGCCGGTGTATGCGGAGCTGATTGAACGCGAACTGGCCTGGGGCCGCGAGCAGAGCGGCGAGCGCGAAGCCATCGTGCATGCCGTGGCCGACCGCCTGACGGTGGGCGTGGGCACGCTGCTGAGCACGCTGGTGCCGGGCCGCGTATCGACCGAAGTGGACGCCGACCAGGCCCACAACGTGGAGGCGACTGTCGCCAAGGCACGCCAGTTCATTGCCATGTACGAGGCCGCCGGCGTGCCGCGCAGCAAGGTGCTGATCAAGATCGCGGCGACCTGGGAAGGCGTGGAAGCGGCGCGCCAGCTGCAGGCCGAGGGTATCGACTGCAACCTGACCCTGATCTTCAACCCGACCCAGGCGCTGGCCTGCAGCGAAGCCGGTGCGTTCCTGATCTCGCCGTTCGTGGGCCGGATCCTGGACTGGTACGTGGCCAACGGCCAGAGCCCGGCCAGCATCGACGAGGACCCGGGCGTGGTGTTCGTGCGCGGCGTGTATGCCGAGTTCAAGCGCCGCGGTTCGCCGACGGTGGTGATGGGAGCCTCGTTCCGTTCGACCGCGCAGATCGAGGCACTGGCCGGCTGCGACCGCCTGACCATTTCGCCGGACCTGCTGGAAAAGCTGGACGCCGACCACGGCGAGCTGCCGCGCAAGCTGTCGCCGTCTGCGGCGGAGGGTGCTGCAGTGACCGCGATTGATGCCGCGCGCTTTGCCGCCGACCTGGCCGCCGATCCGATGGCGACCGAGAAGCTGGCGACGGGCATCGAAGCGTTCGCGAAGGATCTGGAAGCGCTGCGAACGACGATTCGCGAGCGGTTGTAAGTTTCCTGCGAACTGCGGCGTTTCGATTGTTCCTTGCGGGGAGGCCAATGAGCAGCCCCGTTCCGCGACACGCCGTGAACCGCCCTCCGGGCCCCGGCCCAACCGCCAGCGGTTGGGCGTTCAGTCGCACGCGAGGCAGTGCCTCGCAAGCAGTACGCCTTCACCCATGGGGGCTCGTCAAAAACATCCATGTTTTTGACGGTCGCTCGAGGGGCCACTCACCGGCCTCCCCCGATGGTTCATCGTGATGCGGTTGGCAACGGCACATTTCGATTTGGGTTCATGCGTTACCGGATGCTGGGGATTTCACGGCCGTCGTCTGTCGACCGACGCTACCGGGACCACGCGCTCTTGATCTTCGATGGTCCCCGGCACGCCCAAACACGGGAACCGTTGACCACCGGCTGTTCGCCAAGAACCAAAAGCAGCCGGGCAAAGCCCGGCTCTACGTAGAGCGTGCCAAACCGCGCAGTTACGCGCCCACCCCGATCGGGCAGCTCACTCCGGTGCCGCCGATGCCGCAGTAGCCGTTCGGGTTCTTGGCCAGGTACTGCTGGTGGTAGTCCTCGGCGTAGTAGTACTCCGGGGCCGGGAACTCGATTTCGGTGGTGATCGGGCCGTAGCCGGCGTCACTCAGGCGCTGCTGGTAGGCGTCACGGCTGGCGATGGCGGCCTCGAGCTGGGCTTGGCTGGTGGCGTGGATCGCCGAGCGGTACTGGGTGCCGGTGTCGTTGCCCTGGCGCATGCCCTGGGTCGGGTCGTGGTTTTCCCAGAACACCTGCAGCAGCTCGGTCAGGCTGACCACCGACGGGTCGAACACCACCTCGACAATCTCGGTGTGGCCGGTCAGGCCGGAACAGACCTCTTCATAGGTCGGGTTCGGGGTCACCCCGCCGGCGTAGCCCACCGACGTGCTGTACACCCCGGGCAGGGTCCAGAACTTGCGCTCCGCGCCCCAGAAGCAGCCCATGGCAAAGCGGATCCGCTCCTTGCCGGCGAAGCTGTCCTTCAGCGGATGACTGTTCACGAAGTGCTGGTTGTGCAGCGGCAGCGGGTGCTCGCGGCCCGGCAGGGCCTCTTCCGGGCGCGGCAGGCGCTGCTTGAAAGCACCGATTCCGAGCAGTTTGGACACTCCCAACATGGCGATCTCCTAGGCCGGCAGCAGACCGGCGCTTTCGTCTCCATCCCATATGGGGTCGTCCGACGGGCCGGCCAAGTCGAGCCCCGCAACGATCTGTGCCGCCTCCGGGGCTGCCAGGTCGGGCACGCAGACCCGCAGCACCCCGAACAGCGGCAGCTCGCCCATCCCGCCCAGCAGCTGCTCGCCGAACACGAAGGCCGGAATGCCGGCGTCTTCCAGCGCGTGCTTGACCAGATGGGCGTCGAACAGGTTGTCAGCCTTGTAGATGACGTGCATGGGCGGGCCTCAAGGACAGGATCCTCCCAGCATACGCCGGGGATGTGAACGCGGGCCGGGACATCCGCCCTGGGCCCGCCAACGGCCGGCACTACCGGGTCCTGCGGTAGACTATCGATCTTTCTGTCAGCCTCCAGCGCACCATGTCCGAGCCTATTGCCGCCCCCACCGATGCCCTTCCGGAAACCCACGAAAAGCGTGATTTCATCCGCCAGATCGTGCGTGAGGACCTGGCCAGCGGCAAGCACCAGGCGATCAAGACCCGCTTCCCGCCCGAGCCGAACGGCTACCTGCACATCGGCCATGCCAAGTCGATCTGCCTGAACTTCGGTATCGCTGGCGAGTTCAGCGGCGTCTGCAACCTGCGCTTCGACGACACCAACCCGGCCAAGGAAGACCCCGAATACGTCGCGGCCATCCAGGACGACGTGCGCTGGCTGGGCTTTGAGTGGAACGAGCTGCGCCACGCCTCGGATTACTTCGATGCCTACTATCTGGCCGCGCAGAAGCTGATCCGCGACGGCAAGGCCTATGTCTGCGACCTGTCGGCCGAGGAAGTGCGCGCTTACCGCGGCACCCTGACCGAACCCGGCCGCCCGTCGCCGTGGCGCGACCGCAGCGTGGAAGAAAACCTCGACCTGTTCGCGCGCATGCGCGCCGGTGAGTTCGCCGACGGTGCCCGCACCGTGCGCGCGAAGATCGACATGGCCAGCGGCAACATCAACCTGCGCGACCCGGCCATCTACCGCATCAAGCATGTGGAACACCAGAACACCGGTAATGCCTGGCCGATCTACCCGATGTACGACTTCGCCCACGCTCTGGGCGATTCCATCGAAGGCATCACCCATTCGCTGTGCACGCTGGAATTCGAAGACCACCGCCCGCTGTACGACTGGTGCGTGGACAACGTCGATTTCGCCCACAGCCCCGACCTGACCCAGCCGCTGGTCGACCGCGGCCTGCCGCGCGAAGCCGCCAAGCCGCGCCAGATCGAGTTCTCGCGCCTGAACATCAACTACACCGTGATGAGCAAGCGCAAGCTGATGGCGCTGGTCACCGAGCAGCTGGTGGACGGCTGGGACGACCCGCGCATGCCGACCCTGCAGGGCCTGCGTCGCCGCGGCTACACCCCGGCGGCAATGCGCCTGTTCGCCGAGCGCGTCGGCATCAGCAAGCAGAACTCGCTGATCGACTTCAGCGTGCTCGAAGGCGCGCTGCGCGAAGACCTGGACAGCGCCGCCGCGCGCCGCATGGCGGTGATCGACCCGGTCAAGCTGGTGCTGACCAACCTGCCGGAAGGCTTTGAGGAACAGCTCACCTTCAGCAACCACCCCAAGGACGAGGCCTTTGGCAGCCGTTCGGTACCGTTCGCCCGCGAGGTGTGGATCGACCGCGAGGACTTCGCCGAAGTGCCGCCCAAGGGCTGGAAGCGCCTGGTACCGGGTGGCGAAGTGCGCCTGCGTGGGGCCGGCATCATCCGTTGCGATGAAGTGATCAAGGACGCCGACGGCACCCTCACCGAACTGCGCGGCTGGCTGGACCCGGAATCGCGTCCCGGCATGGAAGGGGCCAACCGCAAGGTCAAGGGCACCATCCACTGGGTCAGCGCGGCGCACGGCGTGCCGGCGGAAATCCGCCTGTACGACCGCCTGTTCTCCGTTCCGAACCCGGACGACGAATCGGAAGGCAAGACCTACCGCGACTACCTCAATCCGGAATCGCGTCGCACCGTCACCGGCTACGTGGAACCCGCTGCCGCCGAGGCCGCGCCGGAGCAGTCGTTCCAGTTCGAGCGCACCGGCTACTTCGTGGCTGATCGCCGCGACCACACTGCCGCCGCCCCGGTGTTCAACCGCAGCGTGACCCTGCGCGACACCTGGTCGGCCTGAGAGAACGTCCATGCTGTACGCACAAGTCCACCTGACCCTGCCCGCCTGGATCCACGACCAGATCGATCTCGGCCGTGCCTATCCCGGTGATAACGCCAAGGTCGCGCTGGCCATCGAGCTGTCGCGCCTGAATGTCGAACACGCCAGTGGCGGCCCGTTTGGCGCGGTGGTGTTCGGCCCCGACCACACCGTCATCGCCGCCGGTGTGAACCGCGTGGTGCCGCAGAACACCTCGCTGGCGCACGCGGAAAACATGGCCTACATGCTGGCCCAGCAGCGCCTGCAGACCCCGCGTCTGAACGACGTACTGACCCCGATCACCCTGGCCACCTCGTCGCAGCCCTGCTGCCAGTGCTTTGGTGCGACGATCTGGGCCGGCATCGACCGCCTGTTGATCGGAGCCAGCGCGCAGGACGTGGAAGAACTGACCCCGTTCGACGAAGGCCCGCTGCCGGCCGACTGGGTGGGCGAGCTCAACAAGCGCGGCATCGAGGTCGTGCAGGGGCTGAACCGCGATGCCGCACGTGCGGTGCTGCGCACCTATGGGGAAGCCAATGGCGCGCATTACTGACCGCGCTGTCGCAGGCGCGCGCCTGTGAGCGGCCTGCTGTGTCTGTGCCGCCAGGGCTTCGAGCCTGAGCTGGCAGGCGAGCTGAGCGAACGCGCGGCGTACGCTGGCATTGCCGGCTATGCGCGCACCCAGCGCAATGATGGCTACGTGCTGTTTGCCACCGACGAAGGGGCGGCGCTGTCCAAGGCCTTGCCCTGGCGCGAACTGATTTTCGCCCGGCAGAAGCTGGTGGTACTGGCCGAGCTGCCGCAGCTGGATCCAACCGACCGCATCACACCGATCCTGGCCGCGCTGGAAAGCCAGCAGCGATTCGGCGACATGTGGGTGGAACATCCGGACTCGGATGCCGGCAAGCCGCTGGCCGGCCTGGCGCGTGCCTTCGGCAACGCGCTGCGCCCGGCACTGCGCAAGGCGGGCCTGCTCACCGACAAGCCGCATTCCGGTCTGCCGCGTCTGCACGTGGTGTTCGTCGATGGTCGCCACGCCTTCGTCTGCGTGGCCGATACCCGCGACAGCGCGCCGTGGGCGCTGGGCATCCCGCGCCTGAAGCTGCTGCCGGAAGCGCCCTCGCGCTCCGCGCTGAAGCTGGACGAAGCCCTGCTGACCCTGATGAGCCCGGACGAACGCGAGAAGCTGGTCAAGCCCGGCATGCGCGCGGCCGACCTCGGCGCGGCCCCCGGCGGCTGGACCTGGGTACTTACTCGTCAGCACATGCACGTGATCAGCGTGGACAACGGCCCGCTGCGCGAGCATGTGCTGCAGACCGGGCTGGTCGAGCACCTGCGCGCCGACGGTTTCCACTGGCAGCCGGAAGCCCCGCTGGACTGGATGGTCTGCGACATGGTCGAACAGCCGCGCCGCGTGGCCGAACGCATGGCCACCTGGTTCCGCGAGGGCTGGTGCCGGCACGCGATCTTCAACCTGAAGCTGCCCATGAAGAAGCGCTGGGACGAGACCCGGCTGTGCCTGGATCTGTTCCAGCAGCAGGCCGGACGACCGCTTAATGTGCGCGCCAAGCAGCTGTATCACGACCGTGAAGAGATCACGGTGCTGGCGTGGTGAGTCGTCAGCGGGGCATCGTTCTGGCGATGACATGCATGGCGTGTCTTTACGCCGGGGTTATCGGCCTGGCCGTGGCGCAGGTGCCGGCGACCACCGCGCCGCTGCGTGAGGTCCCCGCTGGGGTACGTACGCAGCCATTGGCCAGCGGCGCGGTGACCCATGCAGTCACCCTGCCGCCGGTGGCCGGCGAATCCACGGTGACCGTACGCTCGGTGCAGCCGGACAGCGTGGTCGGGCAGTACCGGTTCCGGTTTGAAGCGCTGGATGTGGACGGCGACGGCTTCATCAGCCGCGAAGAGGCCCAGGCCAATCCGGCGCTGGCGGATGAGTTCACGTCACTGGACACCACGCGGCGCGGGCGGCTCGACCGCGCGCAACTGCAGGGCTGGCTGGTGCCCTGACGCCACCCTTCGACGCGCGTGGCGCGTCGCTACCGGGAAATATGTTTCACGTTTGCCGCTGCACCGATGGCCCGCCGCAGCGCCTGCCGCGCTGGCTCGGACTGGGTGTTGTTGAGCTGCCGAACAAGATCCGCTTCCAGCTGGGATACATGCAGAAGCATGGAAGCGAAACTCTCGGGCGAGAGGGAAACGCTTTCGCCGATGGGGGCACGTTCGACGAGGGCATTGAGTTGCGTGTACGCCGCCACCCCGTTGCCGCCGCTGAGGCCTACCCCCGTGGGCTGGCCGTTCTTGATCTCCTGCAGCATCCCACGCAACCCGGACAAGAGCTCGACCGGACAGCGAGTGTCGGTATCAGCGGCCTTCTTGGGCTCCTTCTGGACGTCCTGTGAACGGAACACATTCAGTACATTGGAGATTCCGGGTGTGGCCATCCTGCACCTGCGCGAGTGGTTTACCTCAGTGTGCGGCACCTGACGGCGTGCCACTTACAGAAATCGATCACATCGGGCCGATTGCGACATCGGGACACGTCATGCCGTCAGCGCGCGCGGTTGTCCGTTGAACAGACATGCTGCAGCGGCAACGGTTCGGTCGCCGAAGATTTCTTGACGTTGCTCAAGAAGGCACCAAAGGCGGCATCAAGAAGTCGCTGCTGCTGGCTCAAGCGTCTCTGCGTGTTGGCAACCTCTGTCGGTTTTGGCCCGTTCTGCAACTCCTTCCGCGGCGGTAACGATGAGGAGACGGTCGAGGTCAAACGGCTGGGAGCAATCGGCGCGGCCATGGCAGGTACGTTCTGGTTAGGTCAACCGGTGATTTTCCCCACCTTCCGCCTGGGGCACTTTCAAAATCCACTCATCGATGACCCGCACCTGGCTTTCCTGCAGCCCGTGGTCCCGGTGGTTGAAGTGCTGGATCCTGCATGCGTCCCTGTACAGGGCGTTCAGCGGCTTGAGGTGGTCAGCCTGCCAGCAGTCACGCTGACCGTTGGCCTTCAGCACATCCTTGAGCTGTGCCTCGAAGTCCTTCTTGAGCACTTTGACGTAGTGCAACTGAAGCTTTGCGGTGGATATATCCAGGGCCGCGCCACTGTCCTTCTTGAGTTCTAACAGCGCGGTGCGCGCGTAGTTGCTGCGCAGACCCACGTTGGTCTTCTGCGTGAGCTCGTGCATGTTTTCGATGTTCTCCACCAGCTTGCCCAAGGCCCTGTTGAAAACCGTCTCATGGGCTACCGCCTTCTGGGCGATGTAGGTGGCTGGGCTGAATACCCGGGTCAGAATACTTGCGATGGTCATGATCGGCTCACGGAGGAGGAAAGCGCAGAGCGCAGCGTCCCATCCTGCAGCCGGGCAGCGCCCGGCTCTACATGATTTCGATCATTTCGCCGTGGACACGCATGGCGTGTCCCTGCACCGGATTGCGATCATTGCCGCGCGCGTCAGGCGGGATATCAGAGGCCCGCCGCCCGCTTCCAGAACGCCGACACCAGCGGTGGCCACTTGCCCACGCAGCCCAGCGCGCGCCCACGTGCCAGGGTCAGGTGCATTTCGTCATTCGAGAACATCGTGTTGATCGCATCGAAGCCGTAGGCCGACACGGTGTTGTCGCTGCGCCGCTCGCGCGCCCAGCGCTGCAGCCGCTGCGGGCTGGACCAGTCCTGGCGGCGCTGCTGGGCCTGCAACACGCACTCGCGCAGGGCGGCCACGTCGCGCAGACCCAGGTTCACGCCCTGCCCGGCGAGCGGGTGCACCACATGGGCCGCGTCGCCCAGGGTCAGCACACGCCCGGCCACATAGGCCGTTGCCAGCTGCCGGCGCAGCGGGAAGGCCACGCGCCGGCTTGCCGGGGTCATCGTCCCCAACCGCGCCCCGAAGGCCCGGGTCACTTCGCGCCCGAAGGCAACATCATCCAGCGCCAGCACGCGCTCGGCCTCGGCGTCGGGCAGCGTCCACACAATGGAACTGCGCTGTGCGCCGGCCGGCAGCACCGCCAGCGGCCCGGTGGTCAGGAATCGTTGCCAGGCCGTCGCTTCGTTGCTGTGTTCGGTGTCGATGTACGCCACCACGCCACGCTGGCCGTAATCCTGGCGGCTGACCTCCAGCCCGGCGAGCTGGCGCAGCGTCGATTCGGCACCATCGGCAGCCACCGCCAGACGCGCCTCCAGCCGGCGGCCATCGTCGAGGCGCAGGCGCACGCCCTCCTCATCCTGCTCCAGCGCGTCCACCCGGGCCGGGCAGCACAGCTGCACCCCGGCGGCGGGCAAGGCCGCCCACAGACGGTCCACCAGCAGGTCGTTCTCGATGATCCAGCCCAGCTGCTCGCGGCCCAGGCGGTCAGCATCGAAGCACAGCTCGTCACCGCCCGCGGCATCCCACACCCGCATGCGCCGGTAGGCGCAGGCACGCGCGGACAGCACCGCCGGCCACACCCCCAGCGCCTGCAGCAACTGGGCGTTGTCAGGCGCGAACGCGTACACCCGCAGGTCCGGCTGTGCAGCCTGCCAATGGGCCGGCTCGCGGCCTTCCACCAGGGTCACCTCCAACCCGGCGTCGGCCAGGGCCAGCGCGCAGGCCGCACCCACCACGCCACCGCCGACCACGATCACATCGCGTGCGCGCCGGTTCATGGGGTCGCTCCCCGGCACAGCGCCGGCACGTCGCCGCGGAAGCCCATGGCCCCGCCGACCAGCATCGACTGCACGTCGCTGGCCTGCGCGGCCAACAGGCCCAGGCTGCGCAACGGGCGCAGCAGCGGGGCCGGGTTGCTGGTCACGCGCGCCAGCCCGCCCGAGAAGGCGATGGTCTGGCGGCGGTCTTCCTCACGCCGCGCCACGTACTGCTGCAGCAGGGCATCGCTGCCCGGGTCGCCGTTGGCGGCGGTCAATTCGGCCAGGGTCAGCGCGTCGCGCAGGCCCAGGTTGAAGCCCTGTGCACCCAGCGGGTGAATGGTCTGCGCGGCATTGCCCAGCAGCACGGTGCGTTCGCCGACCAGCGCGCGGGCCAGCACCTGCACCAACGGGTAGGCGCTGCGCGGGCCGCTCTCCAGCAGCCGCCCGGCGCGCCAGCCAATGGCGTCCTGCAGGCGTTGCAGCCAGGCGGCTTCGTCCAGCGCCATGACCGCCTCGGCCTGGTCGCGTGCCACCCCGTGCACCACGCCGAAATGCCGGTCGCCGCGCGGCAGCAACGCGGTCGGACCGGTGTCGGTGAAACGCTCATAGGCCGTGCCGTCTGGTGCGCGCGCCGCGCGCAGCCTCGCCACGAACAGGGTCTGGCCGAAATCGTGCTCGTCCACGCCAATGCCCAGCCCCTCGCGCACGCCGCTGCGGGTACCGTCGGCCCCGACCACCAGCCGCGCCCAGAGCGTGCGTTCGCCGCTGTCATCGGCCACCACCACCGCGCGATGGCCGTCCGCCACCTCGCCCAGCCGCACGAAGCGCGTCGGCCGGTAGCGGGTCAGGTGCTGCAGCTGGCCGAGGCGGGTTTCCAGCGCCTGGCCAAAGTCGCGCGCCACCACCACCTGGCCGAACCAGGGCCGCTGGTAGTCGGCGGCGTTCATCTGCACGCGGCCGAAGTCGCCGGCGCGGCTGACATGGATGCGGGTGATCGGCCCCACCGCGCTGCCCAGCAGTGGCATCACCCCCAGCGCGGTGAGCGCGTTGACGGTGGCGGCGGCAAAGCTGAGATTGCGCTGGTCGAACACCGGCGGCAGGCTGCCGGCAGGCGTGGCCTCCACCAGCCCGACCCTGCGCCCGGCACGGTCCAGGGCAATGGCCAGGCTGGCCCCGACCAGGCCGCCGCCGACGATCACTACATCAAGACGTTCACTCATACCCACCATGATAGAGCCAGCCCGCAGCGCGCGGCAGGCGCTAGAATGAATGCCATGACCGCCCTGCCCGCCTCCACGTCGCCCATCGCCCCCCGCGCGTTCATCCTCGCGGTGCTGGCCTTGCTGATGATCGCTACCCGCGTGAACCACTTCGCGGCCATTCCGGATGCGTCCTGGGCGGTGTTCTTCATCGCCGGATTCCACCTGCGCGCGTGGACGCGCTGGGCGTTCCCGCTCCTGATGGTGCTGGCACTGGTGATCGACGTGCTGGTGATCCGCGCCAGCGGCATCGGCTACTGGCAGCACTACTGCGTGTCACCGGGCACCGCCCTGCTGGTTCCCGCCTACTTTGCGATGTGGGCCGGCGGCGCATGGCTGCGCCAGGGTTACGTTAGTGCTACCTGGGCCGTGCTGGGCAAGGGCGCGGTGCTGCTGCTGGCGGCGGTGGCGGTGTGCCACCTGTTCGCCCAGGGCGGGTTCTACTGGACCAGCGACGTGGTCGCCGAACCCACCGTTTCGGGCTGGGCACAGAACTACGCCCAGTGGTTCCTGCCGTACCTGCGCACCACGGCGACCTACGTCGGCCTGGCGGCCGCCCTGCAGCTGGCCACCGAACAGGTCGGCAAGCTGCTGCAGGCCCGCCGCGACGTCCTGCGCTGAGTCCGTACGGACCGTGGGCAACCGGCTTTCGCGCATCTATACCCGCACCGGCGACGATGGCACCACCGGGCTGGGCGACGGCAGCCGCGTGGCCAAGGACGCGGCACGGGTCAACGCCTTCGGCACCGTCGATGAAGCCAACTCGGCGCTCGGCGTGCTGCTGGCGGTGCCCCTGCCGGCAGATATCCAGGCCCTGCTGACCCGCGTCCAGCACCAGCTGTTCGACCTGGGCGGGGAGCTGTGCATTCCCGGCCACGCCGCGATCCAGGCCGGTGACATTTCCGCACTGGAACAGCAGCTGGACCACTACAACGCATCGCTGCCGGCGCTGAAGGAGTTCATCCTGCCCGGGGGCGGCGAAGCCGCCGCACGCTGTCACCTGGCCCGCACCATCGTGCGCCGCGCCGAGCGCGAGACGGTCACCCTGGCCCGCCTCGAGCCGGTTCGCAGCGAACCGCTGCAATACCTCAACCGCTTGTCGGACCTGTTGTTCGTGCTCGCGCGGGTGCTGGCCCGCGCCGAGGGCCACGGCGAAGTACTCTGGCAACACAGCCGTCGCCACGGCTGAGCCCGTTCACCGCACCGGAACCTGAGCCGCATGCTGGTTTTTACCCACCCCGCCTGTCTGCAACACGATCCCGGCCGCGGCCATCCCGAATCTCCCCAGCGCCTGCAGGTGGTGCTTGATGCCCTGCATGCGGCGTTTCCGGATCGGCTCGACTGGCGGGAAGCGCCCGCCGCCAAACGCGGCGACCTGGCCCGGGCGCACGACAGCGACCTGATTGACCTGATCCTGCAGCCGCAGACCGAGCCGCTGCGCCTGATCGACATGGACACGATGACCTCGCCGGGCTCGGCAGCGGCGGCCGTGCACGCCGCCGGTGCCGGCGTGGCGGCGGTCGACGCGGTCATGCTGGGCGAGGATCCGCTCGCGTTCTGCGCGGTGCGCCCACCCGGCCACCATGCCACCGCCAGCACTGCAATGGGCTTCTGTCTGTTCAACAACATCGCCATCGCCGCCGCCCATGCGCGCGACCGCCATGGCCTGGAGCGCATCGCCGTGGTCGACTTCGACGTCCACCACGGCAACGGCACCCAGGACATCTTCATCGCCGATCCGCGCGTGGCCTACTACAGCACGCACCAGGCCGGGCTGTTCCCCAATTCGGGGCTGCGCCGCGACCGTGGCGCGGGCAACCTGCTCAACATCCTGCTGCCGCCGGGCAGTGGCGGCTTCCGCTTCCGCAACACGTGGGCCGACGAGATGCTGCCGGCCATCGACGACTTCCGCCCACAACTGGTGCTGATCTCGGCCGGCTTCGATGCCCACCTGCGCGACCCGCAGGCCGACCTGATGCTGGAAACCGACGATTTCGCCTGGATCACCACCGAACTGCATGCGCTGGCACGGCGGCACGCGGCCGGGCGGGTGGTGTCGATGCTGGAGGGCGGATACGACCTGCAGGCACTGGCCGAATGCAGCGTCGCCCACGTCGGCGCGATGCTGTAGCGCCGGCCGCCGGCCGCCATCCTGGCCATGCACGGCGCGGTCGGCGCATGAACCTGAACCCCGCTTCGCGACCGCCCTTCATTGCCCCTATGCAAGGGATGGGGCAAGCTACGTTCCGTTTTCCCCCGAATCCGAAGCCCGCGTGCGCCGAGCCCTCCGCCTGCTGCCCCTCCCCCTGAGCATCGCCATCTGCCTGCCTGCCATGGCCGATGAGAAGCCATTGAACTGGGGCCTGTGCCCGGTCGCCGACGTCCTGCCGGTCTTTGAAGAGGCCCCCAAGCCTGACAAGGAAGCGGCCGCCACGCGCGACCAGCAGCCTACCGACATCGAAGGCAACCAGCTGTTCGGTACCGCCACCGTGCCGCAGTACCAGGGCAACGTGACCCTGAAGCGCGGCGACCAGTTCCTGGGGACCGACCACCTGAGCTTCGACACGGAAAGCGGCAACTACATCGCCGAAGGCAATGTCCGCTACCAGGACTCCTCGTTCCGCATGGTCGCCCAGCGCGCCGAGGGCAACCAGGAATCGGACACCCACAAGATCAGCGACATCCAGTACCAGCTGGTGGATCGTCGCGGCCATGGCGGTGCCGAATCGGTCGACCTGCAGGGTGCGGTGGGGCAGATGCACCGCTCCACCTATACCACCTGCGACCCCTCGCAGCCGATCTGGAAACTGTCCGCGCCGCAGATCGAAGTAGACAACGACGAAGGCTTCGGCACCGCGCGCAACGCCGTGCTGCGGATCGGCAAGGTGCCGGTGCTGTGGGCGCCGTACTTCAAGTTCCCGATCGACGACCGCCGCCAGACCGGTCTGCTGTATCCGGAAATCGGCCTGTCCGGGCGCAACGGCTTCGACTACGCCCAGCCGATCTACTTCAACCTGGCCCCGAATTACGACGACACCCTGACGCCGCGCTACATGAGCAAGCGCGGCTTCATGCTCGACAACGAGTTCCGCTATCTCTATGACGGCGGACGCGGCGAACTGCAGACCGCCTACCTGCCCAACGACAAGCTGCGCGACAAGGACCGCGGGCAGGTGCAGTACGAGGGCTACCACAACATCAACACGCACTGGCAGGCGCGCGCCAACCTGGCGTGGGTGAGCGACGAGCGCTACATGGAGGACTTCTCCAGCAAGCTGATCGGCGTCACCACCTCCACCCTGCAGAGCCAGATCGGCATCTACGGCACCGGTGAAACCTGGACCGCCGGGCTGATGGCCGACCGCTGGCAGCTGACCGACTACACCCTGACCGAGGCCTCGCTGCCCTACGCGCGCCAGCCGCGAGCGTTCTTCACCTGGGACAAGCCGGTGCTGTCGTGGCTGGAAACCGGGGTGTATGCCGAAGCCGTGCGCTTCACCCATGACGATGTCGACCTGAAGTTCGACGAAGCCGGCGACTACGAGCGCAACGGTGTGGTGGTCCCTTACTTCAATGGTTCGCGCCTGGACGTGAAGCCGTACGTGACCATGCCCTTTGCCGGCGCGGCGTGGTATGTCACCCCGACCCTGGCCTACCGCTATACCGGCTACGAGCTGGACCGCGGCCTGGCCCAGCAGACCCGCCTGCAGGCGCTGCGCGATGCCGGCATCGACCCGGCCACCGCCACGCCCGAACAGTTGCTGGGCGATACCTCGCCCCATCGCAGCATGCCCATCGTCAGCCTCGATGCCGGCATGTTCTTCGACCGCGAAACCGAGATCGGCGGCAAGTCGTTCCTGCACACGCTGGAACCGCGCCTGTTCTACCTGCGCACGCCGTACCGTGACCAGAGCGACCTGCCGATCTTCGACACCCGTGATTTCACGTTCAGCTGGGGCCAGCTGTTCCGCGACTCGCGCTACACCGGCGCGGACCGTCAGAACGACGCCAACCAGCTGACCATGGCGCTGAGCACCCGTTTCATCGACCAGAACACCGGCCGCGAGCGCTTCTCCGGCAGCATCGGCCAGATCCTGTACTTCGACGACTCGCGGGTGACCCTGCCAAACCAGGCCGCCGTGGTCGAACAGGGCAAGTCCGCCTGGATCGCCGACGCCAACTACGCCATCAACGACCGCTGGAACCTGGGTGCCACCTACCAGTGGGACCCCAAGCTGAAGCGTGAGGATCTGGCCAGCGTGCGCGCACGCTATCTCATGTCCAACGACGGCATCGTCAACCTGACCTACCGCTACCGCGTCGCCCCGGGCGCTTCGGCCAACGCCTCCAAGGCCGAACGCACCCTGCTGGAACAGGCCGATCTGTCGTTCCTGTACCCGATCAACGAGCGCTGGAGCCTGGTGGGCCGTTACTACTACTCCATCCAGGACAAGGAACCGCTGGAAATCATCGGCGGCGTGCAGTGGGACAGCTGCTGCCTGGCCGTGCGCGCCCTGGCCCGCCGCTATGTGCGCAATCGTGAGGGCGAGATGAACAACTCGTTCCAGATCGAGTTTGTGCTCAAGGGCCTGAGCTCCATCGGCCAGAACACGGACCGCACCTTGCGCCGTGCTATTCTCGGCTACTACCGCGACGACCTCTATCTCGTGCCGCCCAGCAACACCGGTGCTGCCCGCGACGACTACGATCCGAACCAGATCCCATGACCAAGACCCTTCCCGTTCTTCTCGCCTCGCTGATGGCGGTCACCACCGTCAGCGCCCCGTTGCAGGTGCTGGCCCAGCAGACCCAGGCGCTGGACCGCATCGCCGCCATCGTCGACGAAGACGTGGTGTTGCAGAGCGAGCTGGACCGCGCTGTGGCCAACATCAAGTCCCAGTACGCCGGGCGTGAGAACCAGCTGCCGCCGGACGATGTCCTGCGCCGCCAGGTGCTGGAGCGCCTGGTGCTGGTCAAGCTGCAGGTGGCCCGCGCGGAAAGCAGCGGCATCAAGGTCGGCGACCAGGAACTGAACCAGGCCATCAGCGCCATTGCCCAGCAGAACGGCACCAGCGTGGACGCACTGCGCCAGCGTCTGGCCGGCGACGGCGTGGATTTCAATGACTTCCGCGCCTCGGTTCGTGACGAAATCACCGTGCAGCGCCTGCGCCAGAGCTTCGCGCAGAGCCGCATCAGCGTCAGCGAAGGCGAAGTGGATGCCGCGCTGAAGCAGGAAGCCACCACCGGTACCCAGTACCACCTGGCGCATATCCTGATCGCCCTGCCCGAAGCCGCCAGCGCTGATCAGATTGCCACCGGCCAGAAGAAGGCCGACGGCGTCAAGGCGCTGCTGGACAAGGGCGAGCTGGACTTCAACGCCGCTGCGGTGCGCTATTCCGACAGCCCCAACGCGCTGGAAGGCGGCGACCTGGGCTGGCGTACGCTGGATGAAATTCCCAATGCGTTCGCGCAGATGATGACCCAGATGAAGGCCGGTGACGTGGTCGGCCCGCTGCGCGGACCGAGCGGCTTCCAGCTGCTGAAGCTGGTGGAAGTGCGCGACGCCAATGCCAGCGCCGGCGGCCAGACCATCACCGAGTACCACGGCCGCCACATCCTGATCCGGGTCACCGACCAGCAGGACAGCGCTGCCGCAAAGGCCAAGATCGACACCCTGCGTGCCCGCATCGCGGGTGGCGCGGACTTCCAGGCCGTGGCCCGGGAATCCAGCGAAGACGCCAACAGCAAGGGCCAGGGCGGCGATCTCGGCTGGTTCCCGGCCGATGCCTTCGGCCCGGATTTCGGCAAGCAGATCACCGGCGTCAGCGACGGCGGCGTCAGCCAGCCGTTCCGCACCGACGCCGGCTGGCACATCGTGCAGCGCGTGGAAACCCGCCAGACCGATGCCAGCGCCGACAACAAGCGCGCCCAGATCCGCGAAACCATCGGTCGCCGCAAGCTGGAAGAGGAGTACAACCGCTTCCTGCAGGAACTGCGTGGCGAAGCCTACGTTGACCTGCGCCAGGGCGACGCCGCTGCCGCGGCGACCCCGCCGCAGTCCTGAGGCGCTCCCGATGCTGCCGCAGCTCGCGCTGGTACCGGGCGAGCCCGCCGGCATCGGTCCTGAACTCTGCCTGCGGCTGATCCAACAGCCGCGCACCGACTGCCAGCTGCTGGCCTTCGCTGACCCGGACACCCTGCGCGCGGCGGCCGCCGCGCTGGACCTGCCGCTGCAGCTGCTGCCTGAACATGCCATCGCCCGCCAGCCGGGCGATCTGCGTTTGCGGGCCGTGCCCAACGCCACCGTTTCGCGCTTCGGCCAGGCGGACCCGAACAACGCCCCGGCGGTGATCGGTGCCCTGCACCAGGCCGGCCAGGCCTGCTTGGACGGCAGCTTGGACGGGGTGGTCACCGGCCCGGTGCACAAGGCGGTCATCAATGACGGCGGCATTGCCTACAGCGGCACCACCGAGCTGCTGGCCGACCAGGCCGGCGTGAAGGTGGTGATGATGCTGGCCAACGACATCGTGCGGGTGGCGCTGGCCACCACCCACCTGCCGTTGCGGGACGTGGCCGACGCCATCCGCGCCGACGCACTGGCCACCACCCTGCACACCGTGCACACCGCGCTGCGCCGCGATTTCGGCCTGGCGGCACCGCGCATCGCGGTGCTGGGACTGAACCCGCATGCCGGTGAAGACGGCCACCTGGGCCGTGAAGAACTGGACATCATCATCCCGCTCCTGCAGCGCCTGCGCGCCGAGGGCATGGATCTGATCGGCCCGCTGCCGGCCGATACCGCCTTCCTGCCGCAGAAACTGGCCGGTTTCGACACCGTGCTGGCGATGTATCACGACCAGGGCCTGCCGGTGCTGAAGTACAGCGGCTTCGAGCAGGCCGTGAACATCACCCTGGGCCTGCCCTACCCGCGCGTCGCGGTGGACCACGGCACCGCGCTGGATCTGGCCGGGCGCGGCGTGGCCGACCCCTCCAGCCTGCTGGCCGCCACGGCGCTGTGCGCCCGGCTGGCGGCTCAACGTAAAATGAGCACATGACTTCTTCGCATTCCCCCTCGGCCCCGGGTTTCACCGCCCCGGCCAAAAAGCAGCTCGGCCAGCACTTCCTGGCCGACCGCAGCTACATCGACAAGATCGTGCTGGCGGTCAACCCGAAGGACGACGACCGCCTGGTCGAGATCGGCCCGGGCCAGGGTGCAATCACCCTGCCGCTGCTGCGCCGTCACCCGCGCCTGACCGTGATCGAGTTCGACCGCGACCTGATCGCGCCGTTGACCGCCGCCGCTGCACCGCTGGGCGAACTGACCATCGTGCATCGCGACGTGCTGCAGGTGGACTTCACTGAACTGGCCGCCGGTGGACAGATCCGCCTGGTCGGCAACCTGCCCTACAACATCTCCTCGCCGATCCTGTTCCATGCCATGGAGCATGCGGCGGTGATCCGCGACATGCACTTCATGCTGCAGAAGGAAGTGGTGGACCGCATGGCCGCCGAACCGGGCAGCAAGGTGTACGGCCGCCTGAGCGTGATGCTGCAGGCCTGGTGCAAGGTCAGTTCGCTGTTCGTGGTGCCGCCAGGCGCGTTCCGGCCGCCCCCGAAGGTGGACTCGGCGGTGGTGCGGCTGGTGCCGCGCGACCCGGCCACGGTCGACATCAAAGACCGCAAGCGCTTCGCCGAAGTGGTCAGATCCGCCTTCGGCCAGCGCCGCAAGACGCTGCGCAACGCGCTCAATGGCGTGGTCACCCCCGAGCAGTTCGAAGCGGCGGGCGTGCGCAGCGATGCCCGTGCCGAACAGCTGGAAGTGGCGCAGTTCATCGCGCTGGCCAACGTACCGCGCGCGGAAGCGTGAAACACCCTCTACACTGCCCGTATGACTGACGCAGCAAAAAAACACGCCATCTCGGTGGAGGTGGCCCCTCGCTTTCTCGATGACCAGTCCACGCCCGAGGACGGACGCTACGCGTTTGCCTACAGCATCCGCATCCACAACGAAGGTCAGGTAGCCGCGCGCCTGGTCGCGCGCCACTGGCGCATCACCGACGGCAACGGCCGGGTGGAGCAGGTGGACGGCGAAGGCGTGGTGGGCGAGCAGCCGCGCCTGCGCCCGGGTGAAGAGTTCCGTTACACCTCCGGTGTCATGCTGGAAACCGAGCACGGCACGATGCAGGGCCATTACGACATGGTGGCCGATGACGGCACCGAGTTCGCGGCCACCATCGACCCGTTCGTCCTGGCCATTCCACGCACACTGCACTGACGGAGGCGCACGCATGAGTGTCTGGGCCATCGGCGACCTGCAGGGCTGCTATGAGGTCACCCAGCGGTTGCTGGAAAAGATCCGCTTCGACCCGGCGGTGGACAGGCTGTGGTTCTGCGGCGACCTGGTGAACCGTGGCGGGCAGTCGCTGGAAACACTGCGGCTGGTGCATTCGCTGCGCGAGCACAGCGTGGTGGTGCTGGGCAACCATGACCTGTCGCTGCTGGCGGTAGGTGCGCGCACGGAAGAAGAGCAGCGCAAGGTCAACCCGGACCTGCTGCGGGTGGTGCAGGCCGAGGACCGCGACGTGCTGCTGGACTGGCTGCGCCTGCAGAAGCTGGTGCACGTTGACCGCGAGCTGGGCTGGATGATGGTGCACGCGGGGTTGGCCCCGAAGTGGACCACGCAGTTGGCCGAGAAGCACGCGCGCGAAGTGGAAGCGCAGCTGCACGGCAACGGCTACCGCAAGCTGTTCCGCAACATGTACGGCGACAAGCCGATCTGGTCGCCGGGGCTGACCGGTTACGACCGTTCGCGGGCGATCATCAACATCCTCACGCGCATGCGCTACTGCACGCCACGCGGGCGGATCGGCATTGAAGACAAGGGCACGCCGGGCACCCAGGAACAGGGGTTATACCCGTGGTTCGAAGTGCCGGGCCGGGTCGAGCGCGACCTGAAGGTCGTGTGCGGCCACTGGTCGGCGCTGGGCCTGACCATCACCCAGGGTGTGCACGCCATTGATACCGGCGCGGTGTGGGGCGGCAAGCTGACCGCGCTGCAGCTGGATACCGACGAACTGCGGGTGGTACAGGTACCGGGCCGCGACGTGCCGAAGCCGGAAGCACCGCCGCGCCCCCCGCAGCCGCGCCGCGAGGGCGGCGGTGCTAACGGGCAGCCGCAGGGCCGTCCGCGCGGGCAGCGCCAGCGCGGGCCACGCAGGGGGCAGCAGGGGCAGCGTCCACCGCGTGATTCCAATGGCAACGACGGCGGCACGCCACCGACGACTGCCTGAGCGAAAAGGAGTTTCAGATGAGCAATAGGGACATTGCACTGATACTGGGCATCTGGCTGTTGCTGGTGGGGGGCTGCCAACGCGGCGCGGCCCCGCAGGCGGCGGAATCGGCCACAGATGCCCTGCCATCGATCACGGCATCGCCAGCGCCGGCGTCCCCGCCGCTGGTGGCAGCAGCCCGCGCACAGATCGGCCGCACCGTGCTGTACGACCCGGCCTATGTGGTGCTGGGCTACCCGGGCGGCGACGTGCCGGAAGACCGCGGGGTGTGCACGGACGTGATCGTGCGCGCATTGCGCGAACAGGGGTTGGACCTGCAGGCCCGTATCCATGAAGACATGCGTACGGATTTCAGCAGCTATCCGGCGTTGTGGGGCCTGAACCGCCCGGACCGCAACATTGACCACCGCCGCGTGCCGAACCTGATGCGCTGGTTCGAGCGCCAGGGCTGGGAGCAGCCGGCCTCGGTCAAAGCAGATGATTTTGCCGCCGGCGACATCGTGGCGTGGAAGTTGAGCGGCAGCGGCCTGCTGCACGTGGGCATCGTCTCCGACCGCCGCGCGGCCGACGGCACACCGCTGATCCTGCACAACATCGCACGCGGCACACGTGAAGAGAATCTGCTGTTCGCGCACACCATCATCGGCCATTACCGGCCCCGCTTGGATGCTTGAACGCGGCACGGCCTTCCTGATCGCCTGATTGCACGCATCACGTAGAGCCGGGCTTGCCCGGCTGCTGTTGGCTTCCTGCGAACAACCCTCGGTTCACGGGCTCCCTGGCTTGGCGGGTCGGGGTGGGTTTG
>DGLB01000040.1 GCA_002387845.1 Stenotrophomonas maltophilia
GGGCTTGCCCGGCTGCTGTTGGATCCATGCGAACAACCCTCGGTCATCGGTTTCCGTGTTTGGGCGTGCCGGGACAGTTGGCCGGTGGCCATGGGAAATGCCGAATCAAGGGCGATGTCGATTCGGGGTCATGCGTTACCGGATGTTGAGAATTTCACGGCCGTCGTCTGTCGACCGACGCTACCTGGACTCCTGCTTTTGATCTTCGAGGGCCACCGATGGACTGTCGATGGCGGGGATGTCGCGAAGCGACGGTTGTTCGCATGGATCCAACCGCAGCCGGGCAAGCCCGGCTCTACGTAAAACGGCGCGCTCCCTTTCAGGAGCGCGCCGCTTTTGACTTACCGACGAAGTGGATTACTTCGCAGCCACAACCTTGGCCATTTCCAGGCACTTGTTGGAGTAGCCCCATTCGTTGTCGTACCACGACACCAGCTTGACGAAGGTGCCGTCCAGCGCGATGCCGGCTTCGGCGTCGAACACCGAGGTGTGGGTTTCGCCGCGGAAATCGGTGGCCACGACCTTGTCTTCGGTGTAGCCCAGGATGCCCTTCAGCGCGCCTTCGCTCTGTGCCTTCACTTCGGCACAGATTTCAGCGTAGGTGGCTTCCTTTTCCAGTTCCACGGTCAGGTCGACCACCGACACGTCCGAGGTCGGCACGCGGAAGCTCATACCGGTCAGCTTCTTGTTCAGTTCCGGAATCACCACGCCCACGGCCTTGGCAGCACCGGTGGAGGACGGAATGATGTTTTCCAGGATGCCGCGGCCGCCGCGCCAGTCCTTGTTGGACGGGCCGTCAACGGTCTTCTGGGTCGCGGTGGCGGCATGCACGGTGGTCATCAGGCCACGCTTGATGCCCCACTTGTCGTTGATCACCTTGGCCAGCGGAGCCAGGCAGTTGGTCGTGCACGACGCGTTGGAAATGATCGCCTGGCCGGCGTAGGTCTTGTCGTTCACGCCGTACACGAACATCGGCGTGTCGTCCTTCGACGGGGCCGACAGGATCACCTTCTTCGCGCCGGCATCCAGGTGCTTCTGCGCGGTTTCCTTGGTCAGGAACAGGCCGGTGGATTCAATCACCACGTCCACGCCCACTTCGTCCCACTTCAGGTTGGCCGGGTCGCGTTCCTGGGTCAGGCGGATCTTCTTGCCGTTCACCAGCAGGTCGCTGCCGGACACGCTGACATCGGCCTTGAAACGGCCGTGCACGGAGTCGTACTTCAGCATGTAGGCCAGGTAATCGGGCTCCAGCAGATCGTTGATGGCCACGATTTCGATGTCATTGCCGAAGTTCAGCACCGCCGAACGCAGCACGTTGCGCCCGATGCGACCGAAACCGTTGATGCCAACCTTGATTGCCATGTTCACAAGCTCCTGCAGCCGCGACGGTGCGGCGCCGATGGAAAGGGACGCCATTCTAGCAAAGCCAGCCCGGCGGGGGCCCCGCCTCGCCGCAGGCTGAGCGCCGGCTGAGCGGCCGGGCCGGATTGATCCGGATCAAGGCGGCCCCGGGGCAGGACGGGAAAACTGGCCCCATTCCACCCCGCAACGAGACACCCTCATGCGCAAGACCTCCACCCTCCTGCTGTCCAGCCTCGCCGTCGCCCTGTCGTTGGCCGCTGCACCGGCCATGGCCCAGTCCAAGGGCGACTGGACGATCAGTGCCGGCGTGCACCAGGTTGCCCCCAAGTCCGACAACGGCACCCTGGCCGGCGGCCTGGAAGTCGACGTCGACAGCGACATCAAGCCGACCATCACCGGCGAGTACTTCATCGCTGACAACCTCGGCATCGAAGTGCTGGCGGCCCTGCCCTTCAAGCACGACATCAACATCAACGGCCTGGGCCGGGTCGGCAGCACCAAGCACCTGCCGCCGGTGGTCACCCTGCAGTACCACTTCAACAGCCAGGGCAAGGTGTCGCCGTTCGTCGGTGCCGGCGTCAACTACACCACCTTCTTCAGTGAAGAAACCAGCGGTGCGCTGGCCGGCAACGACCTGAAGCTGGAAGACTCCTGGGGCCTGGCCGCCCACGCCGGCCTGGACTTCAAGGTTGCCGAGAACGGTTCGCTGCGCGTTGACGTGCGCTGGATCGACATCGACAGCAAGGTCAAGCTGAACGGCGAAAAGATCGGCACCGTCAACATCGACCCGCTGGTGTACGGCGTGGCCTACGTCTTCAAGTTCTGATCGGCCGATCAGAACCGAACCCGGCAACACCCCTCGCAGCAAAGCATTTGCCCCGGCTTCGGCCGGGGTCTTTTTTCTGCGCGGACGCACGGCCACATGCGGTCAAGGTAGGCGATGTTCGTGCCCGCTAGAATGGGGCCAATGAAAATCTCCTCCCTGTTCCGCGCCAGCGCCCTCGCCCTGGCCCTCACGCTTGTTTCCACCGACGCCCTGGCCTGGGGCGCACAAGGCCATCGCCTGGTCGCGCGCGTGGCCGAAACGCGGCTGACCCCGGCGGCCCGCGCCGAAGTGGACCGCCTGCTGGCCAACGAACCGGTGCCCACCTTGGCCGGCGTCGCCCCCTGGGCCGACGAACTGCGCGGCAAGGACCCGGGCCTCGGTCGGCGCTCGGCACGCTGGCACTACATCAACATGGGCGAGGACGATTGCCGGTACCTGCCCGCAACCCAGTGCAGCAACGGCAACTGCGTGATCGAGGCGCTGAAGGCGCAGACCGCGATCCTGGCCGACCGCAGCCGCTCCGACGCCGAGCGCGCGCAGGCGCTGAAGTTCGTTGTGCATTTCGTCGGCGACATCCACCAGCCGATGCACGCCGGCTACGGCCACGACAAGGGCGGCAACGACTTCCAGGTGCAGTACAACGGCCGCGGTACCAACCTGCATTCGCTGTGGGACAGCGGCATGCTCAACACCCGCAAGCTGGATGACGACGCCTATGCCGCCCGCCTGAACAAATTGCCCAAGCCCAGCTTCGGCAAGCGCGCCAACATCGACGTCGATGCCGTGCGCTGGGCCGAAGCCAGCTGCCGCATCGCCATTGCACCGGGCGTTTACCCGCCCAAGCGTACGCTTGCACCGCAATACACCGAGACCTACCTGCCGGTCGCCGAACGCGAACTGCGTCTGGCCGGCGAACGCCTGGCCGTGCTGCTCAACGACACGCTGGGGAAACGCTGAGGATCCGATCATGCCGCTGCACGTTGCCGCCTTCTTCCACCCCGACAGCCATACTTTCAGCTACGTGGTGCATGACCCGGCCACCCGGCAGGCGGCGGTGATCGACCCGGTGCTGGACTACGACCCGGATACCGACGCGCTTGGCGAAGCGCCGCTGCAGCCGCTGCGCGCGCACGTGGACGCGCACGGGCTGCAGGTGCGCTGGCTGCTGGAGACGCATGCGCATGCCGACCACGTCAGTGCCGGACGCCGTCTCAAGCAGCAGTGGCCGCAGGCCATGCTGGCCATGGGTGCGGGCATCACCGAGGTGCAGCGGACCTTTGCTCCGCGCTATGGCGTGGCGATGCCGGCCCTGGGTGCCCCGTTCGACCACCTGTTCGCTGATGGCGAGACGTTCGCGTTGGGAGCGCTTGAGGCCGAGGTGATCGCCGTACCGGGCCACACCCCGGACAGCGTGGCCTACCGGATCGGCGACGCGCTGTTCACCGGCGACTCGCTGTTCATGCCGGATGGCGGCACCGCACGCTGTGATTTTCCCGGGGGGGATGCCGCCCTGCTGTACCGCTCGATCCAGCGCCTGCTGGCACTGCCCGACGCCACCCGCGTGTTCATCTGCCACGACTATGGTCCGGGTGGGCGCGCGGTGGCCAATGAAACCACCATTGGCGCGCAGCGCGCGCACAACATCCATCTGCGCGATGGCGTGAGCGAGGCGGAGTTTGTGGCGACCCGGCAGGCGCGCGATGCCACCCTCGATGAGCCGAAACTGATGCATCCGTCAGTGAAGGCCAACATCCAGGGCGGCGCGTAGAGCCGGGCTTGCCCGGCTGACCCTCGCCGTAAAGCAGCCGGGCAAGCCCGGCTCTACGTCAGTGCTGGCGGACGATCTGCTGGCCCTTCACGATTTCAAAGGTGAAGGCGTACAGCAGGCTCACCGCCACCGGCTCGACGCGCGCGGCATCGCGGCAGTCGCCCCGGTCCGCAGGCACCTGGCCCGCGGTGAAGTGGCAGACCGCAGCCGGTGAGTACTTCCATTGCGCGACCGCTTCCTGCGCGGCCTGCACCAGCACCGTGTTCTCCTGCGCAGCACCGGCCTGGCACTCGGGCCGGTCGTTGAGCAGCACGCTGCGATCAACGCCGCCTTCCGCGTTCACCACGACCTGCAGGCAGACCTGCGTGGGAGCCAGTTCCCGTCGTGGATCCCGCTCGCCCACCACCGGCGGGGGGCCCGCGTACAGCTGCGGCATGCGATAGCCCTCCGTCGCCCCCAATGCGTATGCAGCGGGTGTGGCCCCTCCCTCGCCCGGTGCCGGTGCCGCGAGACGACGGTGGTCCACGTTCTCGTTGCGGGTATCCACCGTGGTCAGGGAAGGCTGGCTGGCGCAGCCAGCCAGCAGCAGCACGGGCAGCAGCCTGGCCAGCCTCATGGCGCGGGCGCTTCGTCGTTCATTGCAAACGTCACCGGCACCTTCACTGCTGCCGCCACCGGCTTTCCGTCACGCAGTGCCGGCTTGAACGTCCATGCGCGCGCGGCGGTCATCGCCGCATCGTCGAACACGCCCGGCAGCGTCGCGCTCAGCACGCGCACGTCCGCCACCTTGCCGTCCGCGGCCACCTCGACGCGCAGCTCGACCTTGCCCGACAGGCCTTGCTCGAACGCGGCGGCCGGGTATTCCGGTGCCGTGGTATTGACCACCTGGACACCCACCGTGTTCGCGCTGCCCGGCGAAACGGGTTCGGCTTCAAAGCCGATCGAGGGTGTCCCGGCACCTACCTGGCTGGCCCACGCCACGGTGCCCAATCCGGCGCACAGCCCCATCACCAACAGCTGTCCGCTGACCCACGGCAACGCCTTCCGCTTGTTCTGCTTCAACATGGCAATTCGCTCCTTCAGTAGTGGCTGGCTGCGCCAATGGCAGGCCATCGGCGCAACCGGGTGAGCCAGCTGCGCTTTCAGCAGCGTGCTGGCATAAAGCCGGCGCAATGCCGGATGGGGATGGACCGTGCGCGCGTCACAGGCCAGTTCCTGGTCGCACAGGAAGCGGCGCGTGGCCCACGGCATCAGGGGATGGAACCAGAACAGGCAACGCAGCAGGGCGACGGCGAGATTGGCCCAGTGGTCGCCGTGCGCGCGGTGGCTGCGCTCGTGCTGCAGGACCAGGTCACGTTCAGCCGCACTGAAGTGAAGATCGAAGTCAGGCCCGACCACGATGCGCGGTGCCACCACGCCGACCAGCGCAGGCAGCCCGGGATCGCCACTGGCCTGCCAGCTGCCATCAGGTCGTGGGGCGAGGTCTCCCATCGCGCGCTCGAAGCGGCGCTGCGCGCGCCACTGCCACACCGCCATGCCCGCCACACCGCTCAACCACAGCACCGCCAGCAGCAGGGGCCAGCGTGATCCGCCAGCGGCCGGAATCGGCGCATGCAGGGCGGCCCCCAGCGCCAACACCGGCTCGGTACCCAGCGCCGGAAGCACCGGCGTCGGCAGCGCAGGGGCAAGCATCACCAGCGGCAGCAGCCACCAGCTCCGGTACACCAGTGCCGCTCCCCCCAACCGGCGCAGCAGGGGGCGTACGGCCACGATCAGCAGCAGGGCAACCGTTGCCCAGAAGGTAGTGACAAGCAGTTGCTGCAGCACATCACTCATGATCCAGCTCCTGGATGAGCTTCTTCAGTTCCGCGATGTCCTGTGCCGTCAGCTCCCCGCGCTGGCTGAAATGCGCGACCAGTGGGGCCACCCGTCCCGCAAACAGCTTGTCCAGCAGCCCGCTGCTCTGCTCGGCAACCCAGGCCTGGCGCTGCAGCACCGGCGAGTACAGATAGCGGCGACCGTCGCGGCTGGCACTGATCGCGCCCTTGGTCAACAACCGGTTGAGCAGGGTCTTGATGGTGGGCTCGGCCCAGTCGCGCTCGGCCAGCGCCGCCACCACCTCGTCGGCCCCCAGCGGGTGCCGCATCCAGAGCACTTCCATGACTACCGCTTCGGCTTCGCTGATCTGGCTCATCATTTACATCCGTAATTGATGATTCGATTACGCGCGTAATTGATGGCCTTGTCAACCCCCTGCATCAACACCGGATTCATGAGCGCGCTGCCACGATCCCGGTACTCACATGTTTTGCGCAGGGCTGCACTGGATGACCGATCACCTCACCGACTTGGACGCCGCCGTGGACTGGCTGCTGCAACGGGTGGATGGCCCCCTGCGCATCGGCGCGCCCCTGGCGCTGGGCAAACCGCATCGTTTGCTCAACGCACTGTATGGGCGCGTCGAAAGCGACCCGGCGCGACCGCTGCAGCTGTACACCGCCCTGTCGTTGAATCCGCCACGCCCCGCCGCCGGCGGGTTGGAAGCGCGGTTCATGGCCCCGTTCGCCGCCCGTCATTTCGGCGAGGACTTTCCGCGCCTGGCCTACGCGGATGCGGTGGCGCGTGACCGCCTGCCGGCGCATGTGCAGGTGGAGGAGTTCTACATGCAGTCGGGCGCGCTGCTGGGGTCATCCCAGGCGCAGCGGGGCTACACCAGCCTGAACTACACACATGCCGCCGATGCCGTGGCACAGCGCGCACCCCACGCCATCGTGCAGAAGGTGGCGATGCGCGCGGGCGACCGGCGGCTGTCGCTGTCGTGCAACAACGACATCACCCAGGACACCCTGGACGCGATGGCCGCGCGTGGCCTGCCGCGCCCGCTGCTGATCGCCGAGATCGATCCGCAGTTGCCTTACCTGGGTGGTTCGGCGACCGTGGATGTCACCTTCTTCGACCTGGTGATCACCCCGCCGCCGCCCTACCCGGCGCTGTTCGGCCTGCCGCGCCAGCCGGTCAGCGACGCGGACTACGCCATCGGCCTGTATGCAAGCACGCTGGTGCGCGACGGCGGCACCCTGCAGATCGGCATTGGCACGCTGGCCGATGCGATCAGCCACGCGCTGGTGCTGCGTCACACCGACAACGCGCGCTACCGGCAGATGGTGCGGGCGCTGGACCCCGAGCTGGAGCAGCACCCCACGGTGCTGGAGTGCGGCGGCCTGGACCCGTTCGAGGTCGGCCTGTACGGCTGCAGCGAGATGCTCAACGAAGGCTTCCGCCGGCTGGTGCAGACCGGGGTGATCCGGCGCAAGGTGCACGACGACCTGGCACTGATGCAGCGGATCGAGAACGGCAGCACGCTGAGCATCGACCACGCCACGCTGGATGCGGAAGGCGAGTATCTGCACGGCGCGTTCTACCTGGGTTCGCCGGATTTCTACCAGTGGCTGCGCGATCTGCCGGAAGACGAATGCCGCGCCATCGGCATGCGCCGGATCAGCGAGATCAACCAGCTGTATGGGGGCAATGAAACACTGGAGCGGTTGCAGCGCCGGCATGCGCGGTTCTTCAACTCCTGCATGATGGCCACCGCGCTGGGTGCGGCCACCTCGGATGCGCTGGAGGATGGCCGGGTGGTATCGGGCGTGGGCGGCCAGTACAACTTCGTGGCGATGGCACATGCATTGCCGGAAGCCCGCAGCGCGCTGCTGTTCCGCGCCACGCGCGAGGATGCGCGCGGACTGCAGTCGAATGTGCGCTGGAACTATGGGCACACGACGATTCCCAGGCACCTGCGCGATATCTACATCAATGAATACGGGATTGCGGATCTGCGCAACCTGACCGATGAGGATTGCGTGGTGAACATGGCGGCGATCACCGATGCGGCGTTTCAGGAGGAGTTGCTGCAGACGGCGACGTCATCGAAGAAGCTGGCGACGTCGTTCACTGCACCGGCGCGATGGCGCGAACGGAACAGCGCTGCAGCGGTGAGCGCGGCATTGACTCCGTTCCGTCAATCCGGCGAACTGCCAGATTACCCCTTGGGCAGCGACTTCACCGAGGTGGAGCAGCACCTGGTGAAGGCGCTGGGTTGGCTGAAGCAGAACACGCGCACCCGCGGCGGCAAGCTGCGCACGGTGCTGGCGGCACTGCGCCAGCCAGCCGGCGATGGCGACGTGGTCTATCTGCAGCGCATGGGGCTGGATGCACCGAAGACCTTCGGCGAGAAGGTCGAAGCGCGGCTGGTGCGGTTGGGATTGGCGCGGACGGCTTGATTTTGTAGAGCCGGGCTCTGCCCGGCTGCTGTTGGATCCGGGCGGAAATCCGGTTGTCATGGCAAAGGCCAGATCAACAGCAATGTCGATCTGGGGTCATGCGTTACCGGATGTTGGGGATTCCACGGCCGTCGTCTGTCGACCGACGCTACCAGGCCACCTGTGGGCGCATGCATCCAACGGCATGCCAACAGAAACGGCGCTCACCGTTGCCGGTGAGCGCCGTTGCGTTTCAAGCGGGCAACGATCAGTTGGCCAGCTGTGCCTTGGCAGCGGCGACCACGTGTTCGGTGGTGATGCCGAAGTGCTTGTACAGCGCATCCGCCGGGGCCGAGGCACCGAAGGTGTCGATGCCGACCACCGCACCGTCCAGACCCACGTACTGGCGCCAGAAGCCGGTCACGCCGGCTTCCACTGCGACGCGGTTGCGCACAGCGTTCGGCAGCACCGCTTCGCGGTAGCCGGCGTCCTGGCGCTCGAACACGTCCGTGGACGGCATCGACACCACGCGGGTCTTGATGCCGGCTGCGTCCAGTTCGGCCTTGGCTGCAACCGCCAGGCTCACTTCCGAACCGGTGCCGATCAGGATCACGTCCGGCACGCCGCCTTCGGCGTCGGCCAGCACATAGCCACCGCGTGCAATCTGCGCCACCTGCTCGGCGTTGCGCGGCTGGTGCGGCAGGTTCTGGCGGCTGAACACCAGGCAGCTCGGGCCGTCCTGGCGGGTGATCGCCGACTTCCAGCTCACCGCCGATTCCACCGCGTCGCACGGACGCCACACGTCGTTGTTCGGGATGTAACGCAGCGACGCCAGGTGCTCCACCGGCTGGTGGGTCGGGCCGTCTTCACCCAGGCCGATCGAGTCGTGGGTGTACACGTGAATGGCGTGCGCCGGAATCAGCGCACTCATGCGCACGCCGTTGCGCGCGTAATCGCTGAACACCAGGAAGGTGGCATCGAACGGAATGAAGCCGCCATGCAGGGCCAGACCATTTGCAATCGCGGTCATGCCGAACTCGCGCACGCCGTAATACACGTAGTTCGCGTTCGGGTCGTCGGTGGCCACCGACTTGCTGGCCTTCCACAGGGTCAGGTTCGAATGCGCCAGGTCGGCCGAGCCGCCCACCAGTTCCGGCAGCAGCGGCGCGAACGCTTCAATCGCCAGCTGCGAGGCCTTGCGCGACGCGATGGTCGGGCCTTCGGCCTGCACCTGGGCGATGTAGGCGTCGGCCTTGGCCAGGAAGTCTTCCGGCAGCTCGCCACGCGAACGACGGGTCAGTTCTTCGGCTTCGGCCGGGAACTGCGCGGCGTATCTGTCGAACTGCTGTTCCCACTCGGCCTGGCGCAGGGTGCCGGTGCCGCCGGCACGCCAGCCGGCGTAGATCTCTTCCGGAATCTCGAACGGACCGTAGTTCCAGCCCAGTGCCTTGCGCGTGGCTTCCAGTTCGTCCTTGCCCAGCGGTGCGCCGTGGCTGGATTCCTTGCCGGCCTTGCCCGGCGAACCAAAACCAATGGTGGTGCGGCAGCAGATCAGGGTCGGCTTGTCGAACTGCGCCAGCGCGCCGTCGATCGCCGCCTTGATGCTGTCCGGATCGTGGCCATCGACGCCGCGCACCACGTTCCAGCCATAAGCCTCGAAACGTTCGGGGGTGTTGTCGGTGAACCAGCCTTCGGTGTTGCCGTCGATGGAGATGTGGTTGTCGTCCCAGAAGCAGACCAGCTTGCCCAGGCCCCAGGTACCGGCCAGCGAGGCCGCTTCATGGGACACGCCTTCCATCAGGCAGCCGTCGCCCAGGAACACCCAGGTGCGGTGGTCGACGATTTCATGCTCGGGACGGTTGTAACGCTGCGCCAGCAGTTTCTCCGCCAGCGCGAAACCGACCGCATTGGCCAGGCCCTGGCCGAGCGGACCGGTGGTGGTTTCCACCCCGGGGGTCTCGTGGCGTTCCGGGTGGCCGGCGGTCTTGCTGCCCAGCTGGCGGAACTGCTTGAGCTGCTCGATCGGCAGGTCATAGCCGCTCAGGTGCAGCAGCGCGTACTGCAGCATCGAGCCGTGGCCGTTGGACAGCACGAAGCGGTCGCGGTTGAACCACTTCGGATTGTTGGGGTTGTGACGAAGGTAGTCGTTCCAGAGCACTTCGGCGATATCGGCCATGCCCATCGGCATGCCGGGATGCCCGGACTTGGCGGTTTCGACCGCATCAGCGGCAAGGAAGCGGATGGCGTTGGCCAACTGGCGGCGGGTAGGCTGCGTCATGGTTCTGTCGGGGTAGGAGGCTCCCGCAACTTGCGGGCGGCCTATTGTCGCAGCTCAAGCGCTTTCGCGCTTGCGCCGCCGCCTCGGTCAGGTTGGTGAAGTCGGACGCCCCGATGGCCGGGGCGACCTGATCAATTACCGGACGCGACAGATTCCGGAGGGTGATGATCGTCACTTTCACCCTTGGCGACCAGCGTGGTCAGGGCCAGATCACCGGTGACGTTGAGTGCGGTGCGGCACATGTCCAGGAAGTGGTTCACGCCCAGGATCAGGCCGATGCCCATCGGGTCGACGCCGACCATGGCGCAGATCATCGCCACGACCGGCAGGGAGCCGGACGGCACGCCTGCGGTGCCAATGCCGCCCAGGATGCAGACCACCATCACCATCAGCTGCTGGGTGATGCTGAGCTCCACGCCGAAGAACTGGGCCAGGAAGATCACGGTGACGCCTTCGAACAAGGCGGTGCCGTTCTGGTTCGCGGTTGCGCCCACGGTCAGCACGAAGCGCGAGACGCGCTGCGGCAGGCCCATCTGGTCGGCCACGCGCAGCGCGGTCGGCAGGGTGGCGTTGCTGGAGGCGGTGGAGAAGGCCATCACCGTGGCCTCCTGGGTGTCGCGGAAAAACGCCAGTGGCGAGCGTCCGGACAGCCACACGGCGATGCCGTAGCTGACCACCATGTGCAGGCCCAGCGCCAGCACCACCACGCCAACGTACGCCCCGAGGCGGATCAACAGGTCGAAGCCGAAGATCGCAGCGAGGTTGAACATGAAACAGGCCACCGCATAGGGGGCCAGGCGGATGACCAGGTTGATCAGGGTCATCGAGACTTCAAACACGCCTTCAATCGCCTTGCGCAGCGTGGCGGTCTTGTCGTCGGGCGACAGCACCATGCCGATGCCGAACATCAGCGCGAAGAACATCAGCGACAGAATCGCGCCGTTGCTGGAGGCCGCCGCGAGCACGTTGCTCGGCACGATCGACAGCAGCATGTCCATGCCCTTGGGCTGCTCGCCGATGTTGGCGACGATCTCGCGGCTGCGCTCGACGTTCTCGTGCAGCAGCTGGGCCGCCATGGCCGGGTCCACGCCGACGCCGGGCTTGAGCGCGTTGACCAGCACCAGGCCGATACCCACCGCCACGCTGGACAACACCACCGTATAGGCCAGCGTCTTCCAGCCGATCCGGCCGAGTGCGCGGATGTCGCCCATCTCCGACACGCCCATCACCAGCGCGGAGAAGATCAGCGGCACGATCAGCATGAAGATCAGGTTGAGGAACAGCCCCGACAACGGCGTGGTGACGTAGGTCATCACGGCGCGGGCGGCTTCGGTCAGCCCCCCGATGTTGCCTTCGAGGGCGTGGACGATCAGGCCCAGGACCAGCCCCAGGCCGAAGCCGATGAACATTTTCCAGTGCAGGGGGAGTTTCTGCCGGGGCGGCGTCTGCCCGGGAGTTGCGGCCTCAGTCATCGAGCGGTGTTCCTGTGGTGATCGGACAGCTTAGCAAAGCCGGCACGGACTGCCGGACACCCCTCAACGGCCCGGGGGATACAAGGGTGCCAGCCCAGTCTGGTCGGTCGGTGCCACCTGCCGCCAGTGCGGTCCGTCATGGAAGGCCCGGCGCAGGGCCTGGCGGGCGGCGGCGACACCGCCGCCCTGACGGCTCCAGCGTGCGGCCTGCAGGGACTGCAGGGCCTGGCGCTGGTCCGGATCGGCCAGCGCGGCCAGCACGTCGTCCTG
>DGLB01000036.1 GCA_002387845.1 Stenotrophomonas maltophilia
ACGTCCATGCCCATGCGGGTGGCGATGGTCAGCGCCGAGTTGGCCACCGCGGTGTTCAGCGGCTTGGGGTGGTAGGTCCAGGTCAGCACGTACTTCTTGCCGCGCAGGTCCTGGGTGCCGAAGTGTTCCTGCAGCGCCATCACGTGGGCCAGTTCCTGGCACGGGTGGGTGATGGTTTCCATGTTGATCACCGGCACCGGCGAGTACTTGGCGAAGCTGTTGAGCACGATGTCCTGGCGGTCATAGGCCCAGTCGACGAACTTCGGGAAGGCGCGCACCGCGATGATGTCGCAGTAGCGGCCCAGCACCTTGGCCACTTCGGCGATGTGCTCTTCGGTGTCGCCGTCCATCACCGTGCCCAGGTTGAACTCGATCGGCCAGGCATCTTTGCCCGGCTGCAGCACCACCGCATGCGCGCCCAGCTGGAAGGCACCCAGCTCGAAGCTGGTGCGGGTGCGCATGGACGGGTTGAAGAACACCAGGGCAATGGATTTGCCCTTCAGGTGGTCGCCGAGCTTGTTCTGTTTGAACAGGCTGGCCTGGGTCAACAGCGCGTCCAGTTCCGGACGGCTCCAGTCCTGGGTGTTCAGGAAGTGCTTCAGGGACATCGATCGATCCTTTGAGGCGGGTTTCAATGGAAGAAAGGGTACAAATGCAACTTTTCAAATCGTAGAAACGAAAAAACCCAGCACGGGGGCTGGGTTTTCCGAACAGACAGCACGAAGCTCCGGTTACCCAGCGAAAATGTGGGGTTCCGGTCGGCGGGCACGCGACGTCATGCCCGTAGCCATACGGGCGGCGCTGGTGTCGTGCTGGAAGTCGGTGAGTTTCATCGCCCGCCATCTTTGCATGCGGCGGTGGGGAACACAAGTAGAGCCGGGCAGCGCCCGGCCCTGCATCACGGGTTGGCCGGCCCGGCCTGCTGCTCGGGCCCGACCCACGGGGTGATCGAGACTCGGATCTTGAGCCGGTTGCCGGGGTCTTCCGGCAGGCGCGAGCGGTACTTGGTGCCCTTGTAGACGTAATCCACGTCGTAGGCGATGGGCCGGCGGAACTCACGCCCCACCGGCACGATCTTGCAGTCGCGGGTCAGCAGCGGGCCACTGCCGGCGACCGGGGTCGCTTCCACCACCGGGCTGCCGTCTTCGTTCACCAGGGTGTCTTCGCGCTTGAAGATCGAGCGCACCGAGTCCATGAAGCGACCGAAGCGGCCCTTTTCTTCCTGCGGCTCCTCGCCGGTGACGTTCACCGGGGCCAGGGTCCGGGTCGACACCGGCTCGCAGTGTTCCTCGGTGCGGGTGGCCCGCAGGGTCTGGAACACCGGCTCCACGTTGAGCACCTGTGCGTAGTCGAACTTCACGTTCTCGACAATCACCACCCGGTTGCGCACGTCGGCTTCCTGGGCGCACGCCGTGAAGGCGGCACTTCCGGTCAGGCAGCCAGCCAGCGTCAGCAACAAAGCGGATTTCATTGGCAACCGGGTCAAGGACAAGGTGGATAGTGTAGGCAGTGCCAGGGGCAAGGGGCTGAACATTACCCGTCCGTGACGCTATTGCCCATAGCCAGACGGCCAGAAACCGACACCACTTGACGTGGTCAGCCCACTCCAGGCCCCGCCAGACCGGCGCGGGCGACCGTTGTGCTCTAAAATCGGGGGCTTGCCCCACTCCCCTCGGCCAACGCCCCTCATGACCCTGCGCCTGCACAACAACCTGACACGCCAGCTCGAACCGTTCACCCCGCTCGATCCGGCCTGTCCGACCCTGTATGTGTGCGGCCCCACGGTCTACAACTACGTGCATATCGGCAACGCGCGCGGGCCGGTGGTGTTCGGGGTGCTGGCCGACCTGCTGCGCCGGCGTTTCGGCGGGTTGCGCTACGCGCGCAACATCACCGACGTGGACGACAAGATCAACACCGCCGCGCGCGAACAGAACGTCCCCATCACCGCGATCACCGACCGTTTCGCCGCCGCCTACCGTGAAGACATGGCCGCGCTGGGCGTGGTACCGCCGGACATCGAGCCGGAAGCCACCGCGCACATGCCGCAGATCATCACCATGATCGAGCAGCTGATCGAGGCCGGGCACGCCTATGCTGCTAAAGGCCACGTACTGTTTTCGGTGTCTTCGTATGCCGACTACGGCAAGCTCTCGCGCCGCGACCCGGAGGAAATGCTGGCCGGCGCGCGCGTGGAGGTGGCCCCGTACAAGCGCGACCCGGGCGACTTCGTGCTGTGGAAGCCCTCCAGTGACGACCTGCCGGGCTGGGAATCGCCCTGGGGCCGTGGCCGCCCGGGCTGGCACATCGAGTGCTCGGCGATGGCTGCCGCCCACCTGGGCGAGACCATCGACATCCACGCCGGCGGCGTCGACCTGCAGTTCCCGCACCATGAGAACGAGATCGCGCAGAGCGAATGCGCGCACGGCGGCAAGACCTTCGCCCGGTTCTGGCTGCACAACGGCATGCTGAACTTCGGCGGTGCCAAGATGAGCAAGTCGATCGGCAACATCGAGCGCGTGCACGACCTGGTCCGCCAGCACGCGCCCGAAGCGCTGCGCCTGGCCCTGCTGTCGGCGCATTACCGGCAGCCGCTGGACTGGTCCGATGCGTTGATCGAGCAATCTGTGCGAACCCTGGACCGCCTGTACGGCACGTTGCGTGATCTGGCCGACGTGGAGGCCACCGCGGCGATTCCCGCCGAGGTGGAGGCGACGCTGGATGACGACCTGAACACGCCGCAGGCGTTGGCCGAGCTTGCGCGACTGGGCGCGGAGGCGCGTCGCGCTGAACCGGCTGAGCGTGCCGCTGCCAAGTCGGCCTTGCTGGGCGCGGGCCTGGCACTGGGCCTGCTGCAGCAGGATCCGGCCGCATGGTTCGGCACGGCCGGTGGCGATGCGGACGACGATGCGCGCATCCAGGGCCTGATTGACGAACGCACCGCGGCCAAGGCTGCGCGCGACTTTGCGCGTGCCGATGCGATCCGCGACCAGCTGGCGGCGGAAGGCATCGTGCTGGAGGACACCGCGCAGGGCATTCGCTGGGTGCGAAAGCGCGGCTGACGCCCCCACCGGCCCTGCATCGCCCGTGCAACAGCCGGGTGCTACCGAATTGATTGAGAGTGTTGTGATGGAAAGTCCGTTCCCGCTTGAACCCACTGCTGCCGAAGCGCAGGCCGCCATTGCCGAGGAATTCGCCTTCTTCGGCGACTGGTCCGAGCGCTACCAGTACCTGATCGACCTGGGCCGCAAGCTGCCGACCTTCCCCGAGGAATGGAAATCCGAAGAACACCGGCTGCTGGGCTGCCAGTCGATGGTGTGGATCGTGCCGGAGGGCAACGCGCAGAATCTGCGCTTCCATGCGATCAGTGACTCGGCGATTGTGTCGGGGCTGATCTACCTGGCCCTGCGGGTGTACTCGGGCCGTTCGGCGGAAGAGATCCTGGCCACCGAGCCGACCTACATCCGCGACATCGGCCTGGCCAAGCACCTGTCGCCGACCCGCAGCAACGGGGTGGCCGCGATGCTGGCGTTCATCCGCGACACCGCGCAAGCGCAATCGTGAGCCCGGCCGCCCCCACGCCGGCCGGCGAAGAAAGCGCACTGGGCCTGCTGGCCCGCCCGGGTTTTGCCCAGGTGCTGGCGTACCGCATCCTGGCGATGCTGTCGTACCAGATCGTGGCGGTGACGGTGGGCTGGCACATCTACGAAGTCACCCGCAATCCGTTCTCGCTGGGCCTGGTCGGGTTGGCCGAAGTGCTGCCGTTCTTCTGCGTGGCCCCGTTTGCGGGCTACCTGGTCGACCACCTGCCACGCCGCCGGCTGGGCATGGTGGCGTGCACGGGGCTGGTGCTGACGGCGGTGGTACTGACCTGCGTGGCGATGGGCTGGCTGCCGTTCAACGGGGTGTGGCCGATTTACGCAGCGATTGCACTGACCGGCATGGTCCGCGCGTTCCTGTCGCCGATCTACAACGCGTTGTTCGCACGGGTGCTGGAACGGCACCAGTACGCGCGCGGCGCGGGACTGGGTGCGGTGGTGTTCCAGGCCGGCATGGTGATCGGCCCCGCCCTGGGCGGGGTGCTGGTGGGCATGGGCGGCAAAGGCGTGGCGTATGCGGTGGCCGCGACCTTCGCGCTCGGCGCGCTGGGCTGCCTGGCAGCGCTGCGGGTATCCGAGCCGGTCCACACCGGTCCGGCAGCACCGATCTTCAAGAGCATCGCCGAGGGCGGCCGCTTCGTCCTGGGCAACCGGATCATGGTGGGCGCGATGGCGCTGGACATGTTCTCGGTGCTGCTGGGCGGCGTGGTGGCGATGCTGCCGGCGTTCCTGCATGAAATCCTGCACCACGGCCCGGAAGGGCTGGGCATCCTGCGTGCGGCTCCGGCACTGGGCTCGGTGTGCGTGGGCCTGTGGCTGGCGCGGCACCCGCTGCAGAAGCATGCGGGCCGGGTACTGCTGTTCGCGGTGGCGGGCTTCGGCCTGTGCGTGATCGGCTTCGGCCTGTCGCACCACTTCTGGCTGTCGGCGGCGATCCTGCTGTTTTACGGCGCGTTCGATGGCGTCTCGGTGGTGGTGCGTTCCACCATCCTGCAGCTGGCCACGCCAGAGGAAATGCGCGGGCGCGTGTCGTCGATCAACGGCATCTTCATCAGTTCCTCGAACGAACTGGGCGCGTTCTACGCCGGCACCATGGCCAAACTGCTGGGCCTGGTCCCGGCCGTGGTGCTGGGCGGCTTCGCGGTCCTGAGCGTGGCCGGCATCACCGCCTGGAAGAACCCCACCCTGCGCCGCTTGAATCTGCGCGATCTGCAGTGATGGCGCACCGCGCCCACGGCATGGCTGCGGTTGCACGCCGCGTCCACTGCATGGCCGCGGTCGCACGCCGCGTCCACGGCATGGCTGCGGTTGCACGCACCACGTAGAGCCGGGCTTGCCCGGCTGCTGTTGGATTCAGGCGAACAGCCCTCGGCTCTCGGTATCCCGGGCTTGGCGGCTCGGGACGGGCGTTCCGGGGGACGCTGCAAGTACGTCCATGTAAGCTCGGTCGCCGCATCCATGCGGCTCACGCCCCCTCCAGCCC
>DGLB01000047.1:0-26145 GCA_002387845.1 Stenotrophomonas maltophilia
TGGGCCGGACCGCGGAGCGGGGGTCACGGCGTGTCCCGGCAGGGCCTGGCACCGCTCGCCGGCCATCAGCAGTGAATAGCTGTCTGCGGCAACCGACCACCCCTCTAAAGTCGCCCCACTCCAGGCCGATATTGAGCGTGACGCCCGGTTTTTCCTTACCGCCACGCCCGACCCAGGATTCCTTCCATGAACGACAGCAACCCCAACGCCGCCAGCAGCGGTGGCGAGTATCTCAGCTTCACCCTCGGCGCCGAGCACTACGGCGTGGATATTCTCAAGGTCCAGGAAATCCGCGGCTACGACTCGGTCACCCGCGTGCCCGATGCCCCCGATTACATCAAGGGTGTCATCAACCTGCGCGGCACCATCGTTCCGGTCATCGACCTGCGCCTCAAGCTGCGCCTGGAAAAGGCCACGTATGACGCCTTCACCGTCATGATCGTGCTCAACGTCGAAGACCGCGTTGTCGGCATCGTCGTCGACAGCGTCTCCGACGTCATCCCGCTCAACGCCGACCAGATCCGCCCCACCCCCGAGTTCGGTGCCGCCGTCGATACCCGCTTCATCTCCGGCATCGGCACCCAGGACGATCGCATGCTCATCCTGCTCGACATCGAAACCCTGCTCGACAGCGCCGACATGGGCCAGGCCCAGCACCTGGAAGATGCGGCCGCTTGACGCACCATCGCAAAGAATTGTGATGAACAGCACACATTCTCACTTCAGTTGTGTCGCGTTTGGCCGATAGCTCGTGTCAGGACCTCGTGCCGTGGGTATTCCACGGCCAGGCCAACCATCCAAATCCCCCGGAGTATCTCCCGATGAAGTCTCTGCTTGCCGTGTTCTCGGTCGCCGTCCTGGCCACCTCCGCCGCCCCCGTCTCCGCCCAGTCGGCCATGATTCCGCCGGAACTGGCACCGCGCTCGGTCGGCAAGGACGGCATGGTCTGCGGCAAGGTCGAAAAGGCCCGTTATGCCGAAGGTTCCGAAGGCCAGCCCACCTTCCTGTACATGGGCGGCGCCTTCCCGCGCCACACCTTCTCCGCCCGCATCGCCGGCACCAACCGCGGCAAGTTCAATTTCCCGCTGGAATCGCTGGAAGGCAAGACCGTCTGCGTCATCGGCACCATCCAGCGTGATGCCTCGCGCGCTGAAATCGAAGTCAGCGGTCCGTCCGGCCTGAAGCTGGCCGACATCAAGTAATTCCCGTACGCCCTGCCACGCCGGCACTGGCCGGCGTGGTCGCTGCAACCGGGACACGCCCGGACGCGTTTGCCACTGGAGAGTGCACCACCATGCAATGGATCAACAATCTCAAACTGATGCCGAAGCTGATGCTGACGTTCGGCGTCCTGCTGCTGGTGATGCTGCTTCAGGGCATCGTCGCGTACCGCGGCCTGCACTCGCTCAACAATGTCACCACCGAACTGGCCGGCAACCGGATGGAAAGCATCCGCATGGCCGGCGAAATGCGTGGCATGCTCGGTGAGTACCGCAATTCGGCCTACCAGGGCCTGATCCGCGCCAGCGACGACGTCAAGGCCGAAGCCAAGACCCGCGCCGCTGATCTGCGCGCCAAGATTGATGCGTCGATGAAGAAGTATCCCGAACTCATCGACGGCCCCCAGCAGAAGAAGCTCTACGACGCCTTCGCCAAAGAGTGGAAAGACTCGCTGGCCTCGTACGATGCCGTCACCGAAATGCTGGAGCTGGACCTGCCCGACGACGCCGTCGACACCTTCGTCGGCGAAACCCGCGCCAAGCACCTGAAGGCCTCGGCCGCACTTGAAGCGCTGATCGCCGAAGACAACCGCCTCGCCCGCGCCTCGCGCGAAGAAGCGGCCTCCACCTACGCCGCCTCGGCTACGCTGACCGTCATCGCCCTGCTAGGCGGTGCCGCCGCCGGCCTGGTGCTGGTGTGGCTGTTTGCCCGTTCGCTGGTCGGCAGCGTGCGCGGTGCCGTCTCGGTCGCCAACGAAGTGGCCGGCGGCAAGCTCGACGGCCATATCGACGTGACCCGCAAGGACGAAGTCGGCGACCTGCTGCAGGCTATGCAGCGCATGCAGCGCGACCTGCGCGAGCGCACCGAGACCGAACAGGCCGTCGCCCGCGAGAACCTGCGCATCCGCACCGCGCTGGACTACAGCTCCACCGGCGTCTACCTGACCGACGACACCCTCAACATCGTCTACGCCAACCGCGCCCTGGAACACACCCTGTCCCAGTACCAGGACGAGCTGCGCAAGGACCTGCCGGCGTTCGACGCCAGCCAGAGCCTGGTCGGCCGTCCGCTGACCGTGCTGGAACACAACGGCGAAACCGACCCCGCCCTGCTTGCCAACCTGAAGCAGAACGGCGTGGCTCGCCGCGCCATGCAGTTCGGTGACGCGCAGTTTGCCCAGGTGGTCTCGGTCATCCGCAACGACGAAGGCCACACCGTGGGCCACGTGGTGGAATGGCGTGACCGCACCCCGGAAGCCCTGGTGGAAGCCGAAGTGGCACGCGTCATCGCCCAGGCCGCCGCCGGCGACCTCAGCGGCCGCATTGCCGCCGAAGGCAAGGACGGCTTCTTCCTGCAGCTGGCCCAGCAGATCAATGGCCTGCTTGACGCCAACGCCAGCAGCATCGAACAGATTTCCAGCCTGCTCACCGCGCTGTCGCAGGGCGACCTGACCGCACGCATGCACGGCGACTTCCACGGCGTGTTCGCCACCATGCGTGACGACGCCAACGCCACCGCCGAACAGCTCAGCGGCATCGTCACCCGCATCAAGCAGAGCAGCCAGGCCATCAGCCAGGCCGCCAGCGAGATCGCCACCGGCAACAGCGACCTGTCGCGCCGTACCGAGCAGCAGGCCGCCAACCTGGAAGAAACCGCCGCCTCGATGGAGGAGCTCACCTCCACCGTGCGCCAGAACGCCGAGCACGCCCGCCAGGCCAACCAGCTCGCCATCGGCGCACACACCGTCGCCTCGCAGGGCGGTGAAGTGGTTGGCCAGGTGGTGACCACCATGAGCGCGATCCAGACCAGCTCCAAGAAGATCGCCGAAATCATCTCGGTCATCGACGGCATCGCCTTCCAGACCAACATCCTGGCACTGAACGCGGCAGTCGAAGCGGCCCGTGCCGGCGAACAGGGCCGCGGCTTCGCCGTGGTCGCCTCCGAAGTGCGTACCCTGGCCCAGCGTTCGGCCGGTGCCGCCAAGGAGATCAAGGGCCTGATCGACGATTCGGTCGGCAAGGTCAACGACGGTTCGGCGCTGGTGCACAAGGCCGGCCAGACCATGGGCGAGATCGTCGCCTCGGTGCAGCGCGTCACCGACATCATGTCGGAGATTTCCGCCGCCTCGCAGGAACAGTCGGCCGGTATCGAGCAGGTCAACCAGACCGTGGTGCAGATGGACGAAACCACCCAGCAGAACGCCGCGCTGGTGGAGGAAGCCACCGCTGCAGCCCGCTCGATGGAAGAACAGGCCGGCCACCTCAGCGACGCCGTGTCGATCTTCAAGCTGGAAGACCAGGTGGTCGTCGCCGCAGCGCCGGTTCGCGCCGTGCGTCCGGTCGCCGTGGCCACCCCGGCCCCGGCTCCCGCGCGCAAGGCACCCGCGCGTGCCGTAGCCGCCGCCGAACTGGCTGAAGGCGACTGGCAGGAATTCTGATGTGGTGACGCGCCATGCGCGTCCACCCGTAAACCACGTCATACGCGCCACGGAACGCCCCGATGCCACCGCATCGGGGCGTTCTTCTTTTCAAACCTGAACACGCTCAGGCAACACTTCTCAATTCAAAGGCGTGGTGGCCGATATCTCCTTTGCCTCGGCACGTTCGTCGACGTCGGCCTTCATGGCCATCGCCACCACTCCAGGCATCGCAGCATGCCCCCGACTGTAAAGATCCTCTCCCATGACCTTGCTCAGCCGCTGGAACCAGTTCTTCTCCAACCTCTCCGTCCGGAACAAGCTCAACCTGCTGACCGTGCTGATCGCGATCGGCGTGATCGCGCTGGCCGTCGTCGCCGCGCGCAAGCAGTACCTTGATCTGTACGAAACCCGCAAGGAAAGCCTGAAAACCCAGGTGGAAATCACCTTCGGGATCATGGACCACTACAAGGCCCTGGCTGACAAAGGTGAGCTGACCGAAGAAGCGGCCAAGGAAAACGCCATGAAGGCGGTCGACGCCATGCGCGCCGACGGCGGCAGTGCGTACTACAACATCCTCACCACCGACTACGTGCTGCATGTGCATCCGTTCCAGCCCAAGCGCGTGGGCCAGATGGTGAAGGATTACAAATCCGCCGACGGCGTGGCGCTGTACCAGCTGCAGGTGGACGACGCCGTCAACCATGGCAGCGGCTACACCTACTACTCCACCACCAAGCCGGGTGCGGAAGGCCTGATTCCGAAGGCCACCTACGCCTCCATGTACAAGCCCTGGCAGTGGGTGGTGACCAGCGGCGTCTACATGGATGACGTGCAGCACGATGCACTGGCCTTCACTGCCGTGATGACCGCCACCGGCGGCGCACTGGTGCTGATCGTGCTCGCCCTCAGCTGGATCATCGGCAACCGCATCACCGGCCCGCTGCGCCAGGCCACCGGCGTTGCCGAAAGCATCGCCAGCGGCAAGCTCGACAGCCGCATCGGCGCGCAGGCACAGGACGAACCCGGTCGCCTGCTGGAAAGCATGGGTCGCATGCAGGAACAGCTGCACGCGGTGATCACCGCCCAGCGCGAGATGGCCACCCAGCACGATGCCGGCCAGACCCGCTACCGCATGGACGAATCGGCCTTCCCGGGTGAGTACGGCCTGATGGTGCACGAAACCAACGCCCTGGTCGGCGCACATGTGCAGACCATGCAGGACGTGCTGGCGGTGGTACAGCGCTATGCCGTGGGTGACCTCAGCGTGGATGCACCGCGCTACCCGGGCGACAAGGCCGCCATCAGCAGCACCGTCGATACCGTCAAGCAGAACCTGTCCAGCATCAATGCCGAAATCAAGCGCCTGGGCGGCTCCGCAGCTGCGGGCGACTTCAGCCAGCGTGGCGACGAAGCGCGCTTCGACCACGACTTCCGCCAGATGATCGCCAGCTTGAACGCGATGATGCAGGTCAGCGACGACAACCTGGGCAAGCTGTCACAGCTGCTCTCGGCCATCGCCGAAGGCGACCTCACCGCGCGCATGCACGGCGACTACCAGGGTGTGTTCGCGACCATGCGCGACGACGCCAACGCCACGGTTGCCCAGCTGACCCAGATCGTCGGCCAGATCCAGGCCGCCGCCAGCAGCATCAACCTGGCTGCCGGCGAGATTTCCACCGGCAACAGCGACCTGTCCCGCCGTACCGAACAGCAGGCCGCCAATCTGGAAGAAACCGCCGCTTCGATGGAGGAACTGACCTCCACCGTGCGCCAGAACGCCGAACACGCCCGCCAGGCCAATCAGCTGGCGATCGGTGCGCATACGGTTGCCTCGCAGGGCGGTGAAGTGGTCGGCCAGGTGGTCACCACCATGAGCGCGATAGAATCGAGCTCCAAGCGCATTGCCGAGATCATTTCGGTGATCGACGGCATCGCCTTCCAGACCAACATCCTGGCGCTGAACGCCGCGGTGGAAGCGGCACGTGCCGGCGAACAGGGCCGCGGCTTCGCCGTGGTGGCCTCGGAAGTGCGCACCCTGGCCCAGCGCTCCGCCGCAGCGGCCAAGGAAATCAAGGGACTCATCGATGACTCGGTGGCCAGCGTCGCCGACGGTTCGGCCCTGGTGAACAAGGCCGGCAGCACCATGGGCGAGATCGTCGCCTCGGTGCAGCGCGTCACCGACATCATGGCCGAGATCTCCGCCGCCTCGCAGGAGCAGTCGGCCGGCATCGAACAGGTCAACCAGACCGTGGTGCAGATGGACGAAACCACCCAGCAGAACGCCGCGCTGGTGGAGGAAGCCACCGCAGCTGCCCGTGCCATGGAAGAACAGGCCACCCAGTTGGCCGATGCCGTGGCGATCTTCCGCCTCGACAACCAGGTGGCCGCCGCGGTCAGTGCCGTCACCGCCCGGGTTGCCCCGGTCAGTGCCCCGGCACCGCGCCTGAAGCCGGTTCCGAAAGCGGTCGCCAAGCCCCTGCCGCGCACCACCGGTGCCGACGACGGCGACTGGCAGGAGTTCTGACGTAGAGCCGGGCTTGCCCGGCTGAACCACCGGACTTGCCCGGCTGATCTGAAGTAGAGCCGGGCTTGCCCGGCTGATCTGACCAAAAGCCGGGCAAGCCCGGCGCTACCACCCACCGCCCCACTCCCGCTGTCGTTGCCTCCCTTCGATGGATGTCGCCTGTGACCACGCCTTCCGCTCCTGCTTCCGCCAACAGCCGTGAATTCGAGTTTGGCGACCGCGACTTCCGCCGCATCTGCGACCTGATCTACCAGCGGGTCGGCATTTCGCTGGCCCCGGCCAAGCGCGACATGGTCTACGGCCGTCTGTCGCGCCGCCTGCGCGCCTTGGGCATGCGCAGTTTCGAGGACTACCTCAACCAGCTCGAAGCCCACGGCGGCGACGAATGGCAGGCCTTCACCAATGCGCTCACCACCAATCTGACCGCCTTCTTCCGCGAGCCACATCACTTCGAAAAGCTCAACGAAGAACTGCGCGCGCGCGCCGGCCACGGCACCCTGCAGCTGTGGTCGTGTGCGGCCTCCACCGGTGAGGAGCCCTACTCCATGGCCATCACGGCCTGCGAGGCATTTGGCACCCTCAAGCCACCGGTGCGCATCCTGGCCACCGATGTCGACACCCAGGTACTGGCCACGGCCAGCCGGGGCGTGTACGCGCTTGATCGCGTCAACGGTCTGGACCTGGCCCTCAAGAAGCGCTACTTCCAGCGCGGCAGCGGCCCCAATGAAGGCCAGTGCCGGGTCATTCCAGCCCTGCGCGAGCTGATTGAATTCCGCCCGCTCAACCTGCTGGCACCGCGCTACGACGTCGGCGGTCCCTACGACGCCCTGTTCTGCCGCAACGTGATGATCTATTTCGACAAGCCCACCCAGCGCGGCATCCTGTCGCGGCTGATCCAGCACATGGGCGATGACGGCCTGCTCTACACCGGCCACTCGGAGAACTATCTGCACGCCGCCGATCTGATCCAGCCGTGCGGCCGCACCCTGTACAAGCGCAACCCCGGAGCGCCGGCATGAACCAGGCCGCACGCAACGACGAGGTGATGCGCTACTTCGACAGCCGCTTCAAGGTGACCGCCGCCAAGCTGCTGCCCACCCAGTACCTGGTCGTGGACGACGACACCGCGCTGACCACCACCCTGGGCTCGTGCGTGGCCGCCTGCCTGCGCGACCCGGTCCTCAAGATCGGCGGCATGAACCACTTCCTGTTGCCGGAGGGCAATGTCGGCGACGGCGCGCCCGCACGTTACGGCAGCTATGCCATGGAACTGCTGATCAACGACCTGCTCAAGCGCGGCGCGCACCGCAAACGCCTGGAAGCCAAGGTGTTCGGCGGGGCCAACGTGCTGAAGGGGTTCACCAGCAACCCGGTCGGCACCCGCAATGCCGAGTTCGTGCGCCAGTACCTGCAGGCCGAGCACATTCCGGTGCTGGCCGAGGACTTATGTGGCATCCATCCGCGCAAGGTGTGGTTCTTCGCCGACAGCGGCCGCGTCGTCGTGCAGCGCCTGCCGCATGCCCACGAAGCCGAAGTGGCCGCGACCGAATCGGCGGTGCGCGCCCGCCTGTCCAAAGCCCCGGTCACCGGTGGCGTGGAGCTGTTCGAATGATCACCGGAGCCCCGTGCCGTGTACTGATCGTCGACGACTCCGCCGTGGTCCGGCAGATGCTCAGCGAAATCCTGGCCAGCGATCCGGGCATCGAGGTCGTCGGCACCGCCGCCGACCCGCTGCTGGCGCGCGAGAAGATCAAGCGCCTGGCCCCGGACGTCATCACCCTGGACGTGGAAATGCCGCGCATGGACGGGCTGGCGTTCCTGGAAAACCTGATGCGGCTGCACCCGCTGCCGGTGGTGATGATTTCCTCGCTGACCGAACGCGGTGCCGACACCACCCTGCAGGCGTTGTCGCTGGGTGCGGTGGATTTCGTGTCCAAACCGAAATTCGACGTCGCCCGTGGCCTGCAGGACTACGCCGAAGAAATCATCACCAAGGTTAAAACCGCCGCCCGCTCTCGCGTGCGCACGTTGTCGCGCCCGGCAGTGCCGCAGGTGCGGCTGGATCCGGCCACCGCACCGAAGCCGCGGTCGATGCAGTTCCGCACCACCGACCGCCTGATTGCCATCGGTGCCTCCGCCGGCGGAACCGAAGCGCTCCGCGTGGTGCTGGAAGGCATGCCGGCCGACGCCCCGGCCGTGGTGCTGACCCAGCATCTGCCGGCGACGTTCAGCACGGCCTTCGCCGAGCGCCTGGACAAGCATTCGGCGATGTCGGTGCGCGAAGCCACCGACGGCGAAGCGGTGCTGGCCGGCCACGCCTACCTGCCGCCGGGCGGCAAGCACCTGCGCATCATCCGCGACGGTGCGCGCTGGCGCTGCCGGATCGACGACGGCCCAGCGGTGAACCGGCACAAGCCGGCGGTGGACGTGCTGTTCCGTTCCGTGGCCGAGAGCGCCGGTGCCAATGCCATCGGTGCGATCCTGACCGGCATGGGCGACGACGGTGCGCGCGGGTTGCTGGAGCTGAAGAACGCCGGTGCCCCGACCCTGGTGCAGGACGAAGCCACCAGCGTGGTCTGGGGCATGCCTGGCGCGGCGTTCAAGCTGGGTGCGGCAGACGAGCAGCTGCCCTTGGAGCGGATTGCCGAACGGCTGATGGCGCTGGCACGCGCGTAGTGACGCGCCATGCGCGTCAGCCTTTCGTTCCGGCAACATGAACCCCTGATGCGTGACTTCGTTCACCTCTGAATGTCGGTGACATCTGGAACACGGATCTGCATCGGCTTCGGACGCTCGCGCCGCGCTCCGCGCGGTTGACACGCATGGCGTGTCACTACGAATTGATACGTGCGCAGGACGATTGCGCCATTCGCCGGGGTGTTGCCCGGCGGCAATTCCTCACACGTTGATGCGTGCGACCGGCCGGCGGACGCGGTGGAGTGCCATGGCGGCTGCAATCGCCTGCGCCCCGACGATGCTGATTTAAACGGTAGGGTCGGTCGTCAGACGACTGCCGTGAAACCGTCAACGTTCGGGGACGCATGACCGCTGTCGAGGTCGGCCCCAATGTAACCGCGTGGGGTAATCCACCAGCAGTTTCAGCCGAAATGCCGGGTCCGTTCGCCGAGCTACTCGGCCAGGCGGGTATGCTGTGTCCGCACACTTCGCATCACCCTCCGGAGCGACCACATGGAACGTCGGCCTCACCGCATTTCCCGCACCTTCGCCCTGCTTGGCATGATCACCCTGGTCGCGGGCCTGCCCTCACCCGCCGTCGCAACCACGGACCTGTTCCGCTTCAGCGCCTCCCAGAACGGTTTCCATTTCTCGCTGGAAATGGTGGGCAGCACCGACCCGGGCTACGTCCAGGCGAGCTCCAGCGACTACAAGGTGTTCATGCCCCGCCGCGACTACTACGTCGAATTCAATCGACCGCAGAAGCGGGCATACGTGCGACCTAAAGCACGCGACGGCCTTCCATGGTTCGAGATGGACGTGGTGGGCGAACACGGAACACTCCACTACAACGGCCGGCGCATCGAAGGCACCGCCGAATGGGGTCCGTGGTGAGACACCGTGGGATGGGATGGTAGGGTCGGTCGTCAGACGACTGCAGAGAATGGTTCAACGTCCGGTAACGCATGAAGGGTGACGGAGCAGGCTCCCCGGCACAGGTCCATGCGTCAATGCACCGATCCATGTTATCGGCAGTCGTCTGACGACCGACCCTACCCGCATCGCGCATCGCGCGACGTGCGAGGTGCAACGTGCGACGCGATGTGTGGATCGAGGCGCATGAAAAAGGCCCCCGGAATCATCCGGGGGCCCTCGTTCAACACATCAACCGATCAGAAGATCAGGCAGCGACCGTCTTGGCCACGTCCTGGTATTCCTCGATCTGGTCGAAGTTCATGTAGCGGTAGATCTCGCTGCCGCTGGCAGCAATCACGCCCACGTCGGCCATGTACTCTTCCTTGGTCGGGATGCGACCCAGACGCGAGCAGATCGCGGCCAGCTCGGCCGAACCCAGGTACACGTTGGTGTTGCGGCCCAGACGGTTCGGGAAGTTGCGGGTCGAGGTCGACATCGCGGTGGAACCCTCGCGGATCTGCGCCTGGTTGCCCATGCACAGCGAGCAGCCCGGCATTTCCATGCGCGCGCCGGTCGCACCGAAGGTGCCGTACACGCCTTCCTTGGTCAGCTCCGACGCGTCCATCTTGGTCGGCGGGGCCACCCACAGACGGGTCGGCAGGTCGCGCTTGCCTTCCAGCAGCTTCGCAGCCGCGCGGAAGTGACCGATGTTGGTCATGCACGAACCGATGAACACTTCGTCGATCTTGGCACCGGCCACTTCCGACAGGGTCTTCACGTCGTCCGGATCGTTCGGGCAGGCCACGATCGGCTCGTGGATGTCGGCCAGGTCGATGTCGATGACGGCGGCGTATTCGGCATCGGCATCCGGTTCCAGCAGTTCCGGGTTGGCCAGCCACGCTTCCATCTTCTCGATACGGCGCTGCAGCGAACGCGGATCCTGGTAACCCTCGGCAATCATCCACTTCAGCAGGGTGATGTTGCTGGTCAGGTACTCGATGATCGGTTCCTTGTTCAGGCGCACCGAGCAACCGGCCGCCGAACGCTCGGCCGACGCGTCGGACAGTTCGAACGCCTGCTCGACCTTCAGTTCCGGCAGACCTTCGATTTCCAGAATGCGACCGGAGAAGATGTTCTTCTTGCCCGCCTTGGCCACGGTCAGCAGACCGGCCTTGATCGCGTACAGCGGAATCGCGTTGACCAGGTCACGCAGGGTCACGCCCGGCTGCATCTGGCCCTTGAAGCGGACCAGCACCGATTCCGGCATGTCCAGCGGCATCACGCCGGTGGCCGCAGCGAATGCGACCAGGCCCGAGCCGGCCGGGAACGAAATGCCCACCGGGAAACGGGTGTGCGAGTCGCCACCGGTGCCGACGGTGTCGGGCAGCAGCATGCGGTTGAGCCAGCTGTGGATCACGCCGTCGCCCGGACGCAGCGAGATGCCGCCACGGGTGGAGATGAACTCCGGCAGGGTGTGGTGGGTCTTCACGTCCACCGGCTTCGGGTAGGCCGCGGTGTGGCAGAACGACTGCATCACCAGGTCGGCCGAGAAGCCCAGGCAGGCCAGGTCCTTCAGCTCGTCGCGGGTCATCGGACCGGTGGTGTCCTGCGAGCCCACCGAGGTCATCTTCGGTTCGCAGTAGGTGCCCGGGCGCATGCCCTGGCCTTCCGGCAGACCGCAGGCGCGGCCGACCATCTTCTGTGCCAGCGAGAAGCCCTTGCCGGTGTCGACCGGCTGCACCGGCAGGCGGAACAGGTCGGTCGGAGCCAGGCCCAGCGCTTCACGCGCCTTGCCGGTCAGGCCACGGCCCACGATCAGCGGAATGCGGCCACCGGCGCGCACTTCGTCGAACAGCACTTCGGACTTCACTTCGAACTCGGCGATCACTTCGCCGTTCTTCAGTGCCTTGCCGTCGTACGGACGCAGTTCCACCACGTCGCCGTGATTCATCTGCGAAACGTCCAGTTCGATCGGCAGTGCGCCGGCGTCTTCCATGGTGTTGTAGAAGATCGGGGCGATCTTGCCGCCCAGGCAGACGCCACCGGCGCGCTTGTTCGGGATGTACGGAATGTCATCGCCGGTCCACCACAGCACGCTGTTGGTCGCCGACTTGCGCGAGGAACCGGTGCCGACCACGTCACCCACATAGGCGACCAGGTGGCCCTTGTCCTTCAGCGACAGGATCTGCTGGATCGGACCGCGCTTGCCGTCTTCTTCCGGGGTGAACGGTGCATCGTCGCGCTTGTTCTTCAGCATCGCCAGGGCGTGCATCGGAATGTCGGGACGGGTGGTTGCGTCCGGGGCCGGCGACAGGTCGTCGGTATTGGTTTCACCCGGCACCTTGAACACGGTGATGGTCAGGCTCTGCGGCACTTCCGGCTTGCTGGTGAACCATTCGGCATCGGCCCAGCTCTGCAGCACGGCCTGGGCGTTGGCGTTGCCGGCCTTGGCCTTGTCCTGCACGTCGTGGAACGCGTCGAACACCAGCAGGGTGTTCTTCAGGCCGTCAGCGGCGATGGTGCCCACGGCCGCATCGTCCAGCAGCTGGACCAGCGGGGCCACGTTGTAGCCGCCCAGCATGGTGCCCAGCAGTTCGGTGGCGCGCTCACGGCTGATCAGCGGGTTCTGCTCGCTGCCCAGCGCGATCGCGGCCAGGTACGAGGCCTTGACCTTGGCGGCGTCATCGACGCCGGCCGGCACGCGGTGGGTCAGCAGGTCGAGCAGGAACTCGGCCTCGCCCGCCGGCGGGTTCTTCAGCAGTTCAATGACGTCAGCCGTCTGCTGGGCGGTCAGCGGCAGCGGCGGGATGCCAAGCGCGGCGCGCTCGGCTACGTGGTGGCGATAGGCTTCCAACATGACAACTCCCGGGTAATGCGTTGAATGAAACAGTGAAAGGAATGCAGCGGGCTCAGGCGTTCGGCACGATCAGCTTCAGGCCCTTGAAGTAGTCGCGGTAAAACGTGTCGTTCCAGGTGATCAGGCCGTCGCACTGCAGCAGTGCATGGGCCCCCACCATGAAGTCGTCCAGGCTGCGGCGGGTGCTGCCGCGCTGGCGGTGGCGGCGGTGCATCTCACCGGCGCGCAGGGCGGACTTGGCTTCCAGCGCATTGAAATGGACACCCATTTCTTCCAGCGCTTCCAGCACCTCGGCCCCGCCGCGCAGGCTGGCGCAGACCTCGGCCAGGGTGGCACCGCAGACCACCACCTTGCCGCTGACCAGGCTCTGGCGCAGGCAGGCTTCCACGGCGTCGGCCTGCGGGCCATTGCTCAGCAGTTCGACCAGCACCGGTGAATCGACGGCGATCATCACGGATCAGTCCTCGTCGCGCACCGCGCGCACGGCGGCCTGGGCCGAGTCGAAGCCGTCCAGGGCGAATTTTCCACGCGCGCGCGATATGGCGTCGTCAACGCTCTTGCGCAGGATGATGCGGCTGCCGTCCAGCTCGACCTTCAGCTGGGTGCCCTTGGTCAGGCCCAGCGCGTCGCGCACGGCCTTGGGCAGCGTGATCTGACCGCGTTCAGCGACAGTGGCTTCCATGGGTACGCCCTCTTCGGTATGCACGAATTATACATACTTCCGCGACCATACCGCTACCGCGGGGAGCGCATGGCCCGGGCCAGGGTGACCCTTGTTTCTTACCGTTCAGCGACCTGTGTCACCCATTGAGCCGATAAATTGACGCAATTGGCAGTATTTCACTGGCGCATCAGTACTATGGGACCGCAGCCTCGCTGCCGGAGCAGGACGCCCCGCTGGGACCTGCCCGACCACCCGGCTCACGCCACCCATCGAATTTGAGAAGGACATCCCAACGATGCGTATTTCTGCTCTTGCCCTGGCCGCGATCCTGGCCGCCCCCCTCGCCTTCACCGCAGCCCCCGCGCACGCCAATCCGTTCGGCGGGGTGAAGTCCGGCGTGGAGATCACCGACAAGACCCTCGAAGCGATCGAAGTCGGCAAGGCCACCAAGGACCAGATCCAGGACGCCTTCGGTGCCCCGACCCGCCGTGAACAGCTGGGTGACGAGCAGGTCTGGTATTACGACTACGCCAAGATCGGCCACTTCAAGAACAAGCAGGAATCCACCGTGTTCGAATTCGGCAAGGACGGCGTGCTGAAGAAGAAGTCCCGTGGCGCAGCCCCGGCCAAGACCGGCAACCCGTTCCTGGGCGGCTGATCCTCGCCGCATCGCATCACACTCGACGGGGCCGAATGGCCCCGTTTCCTTTTGGGCACGTCAACGGCGCGGCATGGCTACCCGTTATTGCGTGTGGCCGACACTTTTCTCAGGACGCTAACGAACCCGCACTGATGATGCCCGCAGGTCGAACGATGACGGGGGTCAACGTTTCACTGCCTGGAGGCATCAGAAATGACCCTCGTCACTGCATCGGCCGTGTCTGCGGCCAGACGCCTTGGATTGACCCTGGACCGCGCGGACCTGTACCCGCCCCTCTCCAATCCGGATGGCGATTTCGTCGCCTTCCACACGTCGCTGGCCTCACCGTCGTACGCCGACTTCGACTTCACCCTCAATGGTCACCCCGGGCCGATACCCGGCCTCCGCGTGTTCGCCGGGTCACGCTCCGGCTTCCTGCTGTTCGAAGCAACGTTCATCCAGCACTACAGCGGACCGTGGCCCGCCGTGCTTGAACTGCGCGCGTGGCAGGCCAACACCATCGTCGATACGGCCGTGCTGCGCCTGCACGACACGCGCGCCATGCGCCCCGCCAGCGCCGAAGTAGGCTTTTCGCCCAACCCTGTTCACGTGGTGCAGGGACTGAGGGTGCCGGTACGCGCGAACGTGACGTTCCGCGATGACCAGGGCGTGCTCCTGCCGGAAGCGGACATCCCCTGGAGTCTGCAGGTCGCGCCAGAGACCGTTGGCGTGGTCGCGGAGGGGCAACGCGTTTTCGTCACCGAAGACGCGCGCCCGGGCCCGGTCGACGTGGAACTGCAGGTCGTCGGGGGTATCCGGCAACCGAGCCGGTTGATGATCGAGCCGCAACGCGACGTCGACTTGCATCTCAGCCAGTACGACCTCTACCCCCCCCATGAAAGGCACGGTTGCCAAGGTGTCCATCCACCATGGTCTGGTGCCGGGCGAGATCGACCCGTACAGCTTCACCGTCAACGGACAGGCACCGGGTGCCTACCCCGGCATCACGCTGACGCGCGATGTCAGCGGCAACGCCAGCCTTTGGGTCGACCAGGCATTCCTCTCGCAGTACCAGGGTCCGTGGCCGGCCCGGGTCCAGGTCATCGGACACACCGTGAACCAGCCCATCGCAACGCAGACCCTGCTCCTGCATGACACCCGCAGCGTCGTGTGCGCCCGCATGACCGCGAAGATCACCCCCAGCGACACGCTCCCGATCCCGGGGTCCGGCACCGCGCTGGCCACGGTCGTGGGCACGTTCCACGACGACGCCGATCGCATCATCCCCAGCGAGGAGATCGCGCCACAGCTCGTGATGATCGATCCCATGCAGGGCGTGAGCCTGGTCGACACCACCCTCGTGATTCATCCGAACGCCATGCAGGGCGTGTTCCGGCTGGAACTGCGCGCGAACGAAAACGTCAGCAGCGAACTCGCACTGCGATTGACAGGCATCACGCTGCCATGAGGAACCGAGGTCAGATGCCGCGATGACGGGGGTCAACGCTTCATGTTCTGGAGTAAACCAGAGATGGCCAAGCACACAAACCACAGCACGCAGATCGAAATCGGCTTCACACCTGCTTCGCTCTACCCGCCCGATAACCCGGCAGCACCTTTGCCATCATGACAACGCCACTGAGAGACCTTCAGCGGGGCGATTTCGACTATCTGCTCAATGGCAAGCCGGGTGCGGTGCCGGGCATCGCCCTGGATACAGCGGGCCCCTTCGGCATCGTGAAGGTGGATACCTGGTTCCGGCAGAACTACAAGACGCCTTGGCCCGCACTTCTGGAGGTACGTTACCTGCAGAACGGCGTGGCGGTGAGCAGCGGCGTTCTCGAGCTGCTGGATCTGCGTCAAGCAACGCCGGCACGCATGCGGGTGGACGTGTCGAACACCCTGCAGATCAAACCCGCGCCCTACCTTGCATTCACTGATTTCGTGGTCACCCTCTTCGACGCAGATGGCATTCCCTTCCCCGTGGATCCCACCGGCTGGTCACTGCATGTCGTCGATCCACCCGAAGGTGTGGAACCCTACGGCCAGAACCAGCTCATGGTCCGGGCCCATGCACCGCACGGCCCAATCGCGGTGAGGGTTTCGTCGCAAGGCTTCGAGGAAACGGTCACCATCACCTTGATCGCCGCACCCGGCATACAGTCTGGCAGCCTTTACTGCGAACCGGACGCACTGTACGTTCCGACCTCGACCCCGCATGGCAGCGGCGTGATGATCAAAGCGAAACAGCCCGGGAGCACGCTCGATTTCACCCTCAACGGTGTCCCCGGCGACGTAACCGGGATCTCACTGGAAACCAGGCATGACGTCAGTTTCATCATCGTCGACGCGCAATTTGGGGCGGGCTACACCGGACCCTGGCCCGCGCTGATCGAGATCAGGGAATGGCGCGGCGACATCATCATCGACACCGCAGCACTCCGACTACTCGACCCCCGCAACGCGCTGGTGGAAAGGATCACGGCCAGCCTGAAGCCGCACTCCATCCCACTGGGCGCGACACCGGGCTGGACGGCCACCTGCTGGCTCGGCGTCCGCATGTACGACCTGGAAGGCACCGCCCTGCCGCCGTCGATACCGTGGAAGACCCGGCTGCTGGACACGCCACCCGGCGTGAGTGTGGTCGACAACACGGTTCTGATCACACACGAGGCTCGTCCGGGCAACGTCCGGGTGGTTGCAGAGGCCCCCAATGGCGTTCATGGATACGCAACGCTGCAGCTGACCGGCACGTGACGCCAAGGCCGGCCAACGGCCGGCGCTACAGGGCCGGGAGAGAACCCGGCCCTTTCTGATCGCGCTTAGAACGCCACCTGCAACCGCGTGTTGAACGTGGTGCCTTCGTCCTTGCCCTGCACCGCGCCGGTCGGGTTGTCGGTCTGCCAGCGGATCACGTCGAACATCACACGGCTGTAGTCGTTGAGGTACCAGTTCGCGCCCACGGTCCAGGCGTGACCGGTGCCGCCGGTCGGCAGCTCCGCGTAGTCCACGTCCTCGTAGCGCCCGCGCAGCTCCCAGGCACCGCGGCCACCGCTGGTGACCGGATCTTCCACCTTCACCTTGCCCCAGGTGCCGGCCTTGGCCGAGTACGAAGGTGCCGCACCGCCGAGGAACCAGCCCGCCGACACCGCCCATGCCTCGTGATCGAGGTCGTAGCGACCGCTGGCGTCCGCCCCGCGCAGGTTGCGCGTGCCCCACTCGCCCGTGGCCCAGCCCTGCCTGAAGAAGCCGGCCGCTTCCAGGCCCCAGGCGGTGCTGCGGTCGGTACCGATCAGGGTGCCCGGGGTGATCTTGACCAGGTCGTTGAAGTGCCCGGCAATCGCCGAGCTGCGCAGCACACCGGTGGAACCGGCCGCGATCTCCTCATGGAAGGCCCACGCGCCGAGGTGCACCGTCGCCGCCTTGCTGGCGATCGGATTGAAGTGCACGCGGGTGGCCCAGGTCTGGCTGTCGTTGTTGTCACCGGCGTTGTTGAGGTCGTTGCCGGCGACCGACAGGCTGGCGTGCCAACCCTTGCCGTACACGCGCTCGGTCAGGCCCACCCCGAACAGGCCGCGCTGCGGCAGCATCAGCGTGCCCACCACGTTACGGTCCGGGAACGGGGTGTTGGAGGTGCTGCTGGAACCGTCGATGCCGCGATCGTTGAGGCGGTTACCCACGGTAAGATCGGCCGCCTGGCCGAACAGCTTGTGGTCGAATGTGGCGTAGACGGATTTCCACGCCACGTCGTTGTCGGCGAAGTCACCCTCCACCGCCCAACCCAGAATGCCGTAGCGACCTTCCGCGCCCAGACGCACCGAGCGGATCTCGGTACCGGACACGTTGCGCGCACTGGCATCGGAGCCGTCGGTGCTGGAACCGTCGACGAACAGGCGACCACGCGGACGGAAGCTCACGTTGCCATCGGCGCTGGTGAACTCCGGTGCGCCTTTCGACCACGACACCTTCGGGGCCTTGGATTGCTGCGTTTCCAGCTTCGCTACGCGGGTCTCCAGTTCGGGCGCTGCACTGGCTGCAGGCACGGCGGTCGCGGTCGCGGCGCTGTTGCCTTCCAGCGCATCAAGGCGCGACTGCAACTGCTGGATCTGCTGGGCCTGCTGCTGCACCAGTGCGGTGAGCTCGGCCTGGGTCAGCGGAGCCGGCGGGGTGGACTGCGCGGCGGCGTGGCCGCTGGCCAGCAGCAGGCCAAGCGCCACCGTCAGCGCTGCGCGGGGCAGCACGGGATGCGTCTTCATGGGTTCTCTCTCCAACCCGCCGGCGCGGGACCTGGCGGGCGAATTGCAATGATGCGGGGGGAATGTTTCCAGGCACGTGACGCCGGGGGTTCCCGGCGTCACGTCACGCGATCAGCTGGTCGCGCCCTGCTGTGCGTTCGGACGCCAGGTGATGACGCGGTTCTCGACGATGTCCAGCATCCAGTCGATCACCAGCACGAAGGCGGCCAGGATGATGATGCCGGCGAACACGCCCACCGCATTGAAGTTGCCTTCGGCCTGCGCGATCAGGTAGCCGAGGCCCGCCGAAGCGCCCAGGTACTCACCGATGATGGCACCCACCACCGCGAAGCCCACCGAAGTGCGCAGCGAGGACAGGATCCAGCTGGCCGCCGCCGGGAAGTACACGTGGCGCAGCAGGTCGCTGCGGCCCGCGCCGAGGATGCGCGCATTGGCCAGCACCACCGGGTTCACTTCGCGCACGCCCTGCATGGCGTTGAAGAAGGTGGTGAAGAACACCAGCGTCACCGCCAGCGCCACCTTCGACCACAGACCCAGGCCCAGCCACAGCACGAAGATCGGAGCCAGCACCACGCGCGGAATCGCGTTGAAGCCCTTGATGAAGGGATCCAGGATGCGCGCCGAGCGACGGCTCAGGCCCAGCCACACGCCACCGGCCACACCCAGCGCGGTACCGATCAGGTAGCCCAGCGCGGTTTCGGTCAGGGTGATGTACACATGCTGGTAGAACGAGGTGTCCGACAGCCAGGTCCATGCCTGCTTGGCGATGGCCATGGGGGCCGGGAAGAAGAACGGGTCGATCCAGCCCAGGGCGATACCGCCCTCCCAGCCGCCGAATACCGCGAGGACCAGCGCAATCTGGATGAATTTGTCAGTCCTGGCGTGCATAGCTCTTCTCCACTTCGCCGCGCAGGCAGGCCCAGATGTCGCGGTACAGGTCGGTAAAACGTTCGTCGAGCTTGATCTCGGCAACGTTGCGGGGGCGTTCCAGGTCGACGTCGAAGCTGCGCACGACGCGGCTGGACGGGCCCGAGGACAGCACCACCACGCGGTCGCCCAGCGCGATGGCTTCTTCCAGGTCATGGGTGATCAGAATCACCGAGCGGCGATCTTCCTGCCACAGGCGCAGCAGTTCGTTCTGCATCAGGTGGCGGGTGTGGATGTCCAGCGCCGAGAACGGCTCGTCCATCAGGATCACCTTCGGCTCCACGATCAGCGCCTGCGCCATCTGCACGCGCTTGCGCTGGCCGCCGGAAAGCTGGTGCGGGTAGCGGTGCTCGAAGCCGGTCAGACCCACCTTGGCCAGCCAGGTGGTGACCTTCTGCTTGCGCTCGGCTTCGCTCACGCCGCGGAACTTCAGCCCCAGTTCGACATTCTGGTACGCGGTCTTCCAGGGCAGCAGCGCATCCTGCTGGAACAGATAGCCCACCGACTCCTGCACCCCGTTGACCACGCGGCCGTCGATGCTGACGTCACCGGCGCTGGGCTTGAGCAGCCCGGCCACGGAATTGAGGATGGTGCTCTTGCCGCACCCGGTGGGGCCGACAATGGCGAGGAACTCGCCATTGCCCACCTGGATGTCGACCTCACGAACGGCAGTGAAGTCGCCGAAGGACATGGTGACCTGGTTGATCGCAACCATGGTCTGTGCAGGCTCCAGCTGCGGTGCGCCGTTGAGCTTGCGCACGGTGGCATTGGTGGCCATGGGTTACCTCCGCTTAGTTCTGGGCAGCCGGGGTCGAAGCGCTGGCGCGTTCGACGAAGGCATTGGTGTAGGTCTTGGACAGGTCGATATCGTGGTTGGCCACGTCCGTGTTGAACTCGCGCAGCACCTTCAGCGGCGTTTCCAGATCGGCCGGGGTGAAGTGGCCGTCGGTGGTGAAGATGGCGCGGGCGTTCTCCACCGCACGGGCATAGGTCGCGCGGTCGCCGGAGACATAGCTGTCCGGCAGTGCGGCGACGATGTCTTCGGCGCTGTTCTCGGCAATGAACTTCAGCGCCTTCTGCTCGGCACGCGCGATCTTCTCGGCCGCGTCCGGGCGCTGGTCCAGGAAGCTCTGGTTGGCGTACATCACCGAGGTCGGGTACAGGCCGCCGTAGACCTGACGGGCACCTTCGTCGCTGCGCGCGTCGATGATGATCTTGCCGACCTTGCGTTCGGTGATCAGCGTCGCCGCCGGATCGTAGTTCACCAGCAGGTCGATCTTGCCCTGCTCCAGCGCGGCCACGGCGGCTGCGCCCGAACCGACGCCGATCAGCGAGATGCTGTCCACCGGGATGTCATGCTGGGCCAGGAAGTGGCGCACGAAGAAGTCCGACGATGACCCCGGTGCGGTGATACCCACTTTCTGGCCCTTGATCGTTTCCGGACGCGCCGGGTCGAAGGTCGCATTGTCGCGGCCGGCCATCACCAGGCCGGAGTTGCGCGACAGCAGCACGAAGGCGACAACGTCCTTCTGCTTGGCCTGCATCTGGATGGTGTGGTCATAGAAGCCCACCGCCACGTCGGTGGAGTTGGCGACCAGCGCCTGCAGCACCTTGGAACCGCCCTGGGCGAAGTTCTCGGTCTTCACCTCAAGGCCCACTTCCTTGAAGTAGCCCTTGGAATCGGCAATGAAGAACGGCAGGTTGTTGAGGTTGTACGACCCCACGCTGATCCGGACCGGGGCGCTGTCGCCGCCGCTGGCAGCGGCACCTTCGCCGCCGGATTTGCCACAGCCGGCAACAGCCAGGCTTGCCGCGACCAGCGCGGTCATCAGAAATCGCTTGTACATCTATCCCTCCCAGGATGTGCTGCTACGTGTAACGGTGTTTCGGTGGAGGGCGGAAGGTCGTGCCAGGGGCGCGGCCTGCCGTCCAGGGTCAGGTCATGCCGCTGAAGTCCATTGCGTGGTTTCGGTGGCAATCGGCGTGGTGGCGAACACCCGGCCTTCGAACAGGCGGCGGGCCGTGCGTACCACGCTGGCCACAACCGGCGCGTGTTCCGAGCTGCGACTCAAGCCCACGTCCAGGGCACCGCTCGGATGTTCGAGAGTAATCAAAGTGGGCACTGCGTCACACCCGACAAACGTGTTAGCCAACGTGCCCGGGGTCGCAACCGCCGTTGCAATGCCTACGCCGCCGGTGATCGCCAGCGCCGTATGGCATTGATGTGGCATGAAATAGCGCACCTGCAGGGTGCCGCCATGTTGCGGTGCGGAAAGCAAAACGGGTTTAGGAATCACCTTGCTGCCGGCATCGGCGATACCCATGCGTTCGCCCGCCTGGATGCGAATGGCTTCCATCCGCGTCATCAGATCGCGATTCGCGTTGAGTTCGGCCGGTGTTTCACCGCCCTGCACACCCAGGTCGCTGGCGCGGATGAGCACCATCGGCATCGCACAATCAATCAGGCTGACATCGGCACCGTCGATCTGTTCCATCGCATGCCCGCTGGGCAACAGCTTGCCGGTGCGGGCACCTGCTGCATCGAGAAATGCGAGCTGCACCGGCGCGGCACCGCCGGGTGCGCCGGCGATCTGCGTGTCACCGCGATACACCACCTGACCATGCGGCGTTTCCACCGTAGCCACGATCACCTTGCCGGTGTTGACGTTGTGGATGCGCACTTCGGTGCGCGGATGATGACCCTGCACCAGGCCCCGTTCGATGGCGTACGGGCCTACGGCGGCCAGCATGTTGCCGCAGTTCGGCGAGGTATCCACCAACCGCTGCTCCACCTTCACCTGCGCGAACAGGTAGTCCACGTCGGCATCCGCGCGGCTGGCCTTGTCGATGATCGCCACCTTGCTGGTGAGGGCATTGCCGCCGCCGATACCGTCGATCTGCAGAGGGTGGCCGGAGCCCATCACTTCCACCAGCAGGCGGTCGCGGGCGGCGATGTCACGGGGCAGGTCCGAGGCCAGGAAGAACGGGCCCTTGGAGGTGCCGCCGCGCATGAGCACGCAGGGAATGCTGGGAAGATCGTTGGACATACGTGTGGTAGATTGATGCTTATAGCGGATGAATATCACCCTGTGATTCGATACTGGCATGACCCCGATTGATCTGTGAATTGTTCTTTTTTGGATTATTGATACGCCATGAGCATCAATTGCGAAATCCTCGATCTGCGTGCATTCCTCCTCGTCGCCGAAACGCGCAGCTTCCATCGCGCCGCTGAAGCGCTTCACGTCTCACAGCCGGCGCTGAGCCGGCGCATCCAGAAGTTGGAGCAGGCGGTGGGCTCACCGCTGCTCGAGCGCACCACGCGCAGCGTCACCACCACCGCAGTCGGCGAGAACCTGCTGCCGCTGGTGCGCCGCATGATCGAAGAGTTCGATGGCTCGCTGTTCTCGCTGCGCGGCCGCGACGACACGCGCGGCGCGACGGTCACCATCGCCTGCCTGCCCACCGCGGCGTTCTACTTCCTGCCCAGCGTGATGGCGCGCTTCCACGACGCGCATCCGAATGTGCGCTTCCGCATTCTCGACATTCCGGCGACCGAAGGCCTGCAGGCGGTGGAACGTGGCGAAGTGGAATTCGGCATCAACTTCATGGGCGCGAACGATCCCAACCTGGACTTCGACGTGCTCGCCGAAGACCCGTTCGTGCTCGCCTGCCGCCGCGACCATCCGCTGGCGCGCAAACGCAAGGTGGAATGGTCGGACCTTGCCAAGCACCAGCTCATCACCGTGCACCGCACCAGCGGCAACCGCACCCTGCTGGACGGCGCGCTGGCGCGTGAAAACCTCAAGCTCAGCTGGCATTACGAGGTGACCCATCTGTCCACGTCGCTGGGCATGGTCGAAGCCGGCATCGGCGTGTCCGTGCTGCCGAAAATGGCCACCCCGGACGGCGACCATCCCATCCTGGTCACCCGCCCGATCGGCAACCCGGTGGTCTCGCGCACCATCGGCATCGTGCGCCGCCGCGGGGCCCTGCTCTCGCCCAGCGCCGAGCGCTTCCTGCAGATGCTGATGAGCCAGTGGCGCGGCAAGCCGTGACACGAAGGCTACATACGAATGTATAACCTTGCGTTCTGAGCCCGTGGTGCTGCGGGCCTGCCGGCATCGGCCATACTGGGGCCCTGCCCGGCCGGCCCGACCCGCCGGCCACCGCAAGCAGGCCCGCGCGCGGGCCATTGCAAGCCATCCGCAAGAGGAGTTACCCCGCATGAGCGATTCGTTCTCCACCCGCAGCCAGCTGGATGTCGGCGGCGCGGCCTACGACTACTTCAGCCTGCCCAAGCTGGGCAAGCAGTTCGACATCTCCCACCTGCCCTACTCGATGAAGATCCTGCTGGAGAACCTGCTCCGGCACGAGGACGGCGGGGCCACCGTCGGCCGTGAGCACATCGAGGCCGTCGCCAAGTGGGACCCCAAGGCCGAACCGGACGTGGAGATCGCCTTCATGCCGGCCCGCGTGGTGCTGCAGGACTTCACCGGCGTGCCCTGCGTGGTCGACCTGGCGGCGATGCGCGATGCGGTGGTCAAGCTGGGCGGTCGGCCGGAGCAGATCAACCCGCAGATTCCTTCCGAACTGGTCATCGACCATTCGGTGCAGGTGGACGTGTTCGGCAAGCCCGAGGCGCTGGACCTCAACGGCAAGATTGAATTCCAGCGCAACCAGGAACGCTATGGCTTCCTGCGCTGGGGCCAGAAGGCGTTCGACAACTTCAAGGTGGTACCGCCCAACACCGGCATCGTCCACCAGGTGAACCTGGAAAACCTGGCCCGTGTGGTGATGACCGCGGACAAGGACGGCAAGGCCGTGGCCTACCCGGACACCGTGTTCGGTACCGACAGCCACACCACCATGATCAACGGCATCGGCGTGCTGGGCTGGGGCGTGGGCGGCATCGAAGCCGAAGCGGCCATGCTCGGCCAGCCTTCTTCCATGCTGATTCCGCAGGTGGTCGGCTTCAAGCTGACCGGCAAGCTGCCGGAAGGGGCTACCGCCACCGACCTGGTGCTGACCGTCACCCAGATGCTGCGCAAGCACGGCGTGGTCGGCAAGTTCGTCGAGTTCTTCGGTGAAGGGTTGCAGCACCTGCCGCTGGCCGATCGCGCCACCATCGGCAACATGGCCCCGGAATACGGTGCCACCTGCGGCATTTTCCCGATCGACCAGGAGTCGCTGAACTACCTGCGCCTGTCCGGCCGCAGCGAAGACCAGATCGCCCTGGTCGAGGCCTATGCCAAGGCCCAGGGCCTGTGGCACGACGCCAACAGCCCGCACGCCAGCTACAGCGCCACGCTGGAACTGGACATGGGCGACGTGAAGCCGTCGCTGGCTGGCCCGAAGCGTCCGCAGGACCGCGTGCTGCTGCAGGACGTGAAGCAGAACTACCGTGACAACCTCGGTGGCCTCACCACCAATCGCGACAAGCGCAACGAGGACGTCTCGAAATTCGTGAACGAAGGCGGTGGCGCGGCGGTCGGCAACGAGCAGCTGGCCAAGGGCTATTCGGATGTGGAGCTGGACGGCCAGCGCTTCCGCCTGAAGGACGGCGCGGTGGTCATTGCGGCGATCACCTCGTGCACCAACACCTCCAATCCGGCGGTGATGATCGGGGCCGGCCTGCTGGCCCGCAACGCAGCCGCCAAGGGCCTGGACCGCAAGCCGTGGGTAAAGACCTCGCTCGGCCCAGGCTCGCGCGTGGTCACCGATTACCTGGAAAAGGCCGGTGTGCTGACCGAACTGGAGAAGGTTGGCTTCTACGTGGTCGGCTACGGCTGCACCACCTGCATCGGCAATTCCGGCCCGCTGCCGACGGAAGTGAGCGCCGGTATTGCCGCCGGTGACCTGGTGGTCACTTCGGTGCTGTCGGGCAACCGCAACTTCGAAGGCCGCGTGCACCCCGAAGTGAAAATGAACTACCTGGCCAGTCCGCCGCTGGTGGTGGCCTATGCGATTGCCGGCACCACCGACATCGACCTGACCACCGAACCGCTGGGCACCGGCAGCGATGGCCAGCCGGTCTACCTGCGTGACATCTGGCCGAGCAACAAGGAAATCGGCGACGTGATCGCGGCCACCATCGGCCCGGAGATGTTCAAGCAGAACTATGCGGACGTGTTCAAGGGCGACTCGCGCTGGAACACGATCCAGTCGCCGGAAGGCAATCTGTACGAGTGGGACGGTGCCTCGACCTACATCAAGAACCCGCCCTACTTCGACGGCATGACCATGCAGGTCGGCCATGTCGACGATGTGCACGGTGCGCGGGTCATGGGCCTGTTCGGCGACTCGATCACCACCGACCACATCTCGCCGGCCGGCAACATCAAGAAGGATTCGCCGGCGGGTCGCTTCCTGCAGGAACGCGGCGTGCAGCCGGCCGACTTCAACAGCTACGGCAGCCGTCGCGGCAACGACGATGTGATGGTGCGTGGCACCTTCGCCAACATCCGCATCAAGAACCTGATGTTCGGCGGCGAGGAAGGTGGCAATACGCTGTACTTCCCGAAGGCCGGCGGCGAGCCGGAAAAGCTGGCGATCTACGATGCGGCGATGAAGTACAAGGCCGACGGCGTACCGCTGGTAGTGTTCGCGGGCAAGGAATACGGCACGGGCTCGTCGCGCGACTGGGCGGCCAAGGGCACCAACCTGCTTGGCGTCAAGGCGGTGATGGCGGAAAGCTTCGAGCGCATCCACCGCTCCAACCTGGTCGGCATGGGCGTGCTGCCGCTGCAGTTCCAGGCCGGCGAAAACGCCCAGAGCCTGGGCCTGGACGGCTCGGAGGTGGTTGACATCACCGGCCTGCAGGACGGGGCCAGCAAGACCGCCACCGTCACCGCGACCAAGGCCGATGGCACCGTGGTGACCTTCAAGGCCCACGTGATGCTGCTGACGCCGAAGGAAGTGGAGTACTTCAAGCACGGCGGCCTGCTGCAGTACGTGCTGCGGCAGTTGGCTGCGAAGCGCTAGCGCTTCGATTGGTACGGGCGGCCGGGGCCGGTAGGGGCCGGGCCGGGACACGCCGTGAACCC
>DGLB01000047.1:26175-28233 GCA_002387845.1 Stenotrophomonas maltophilia
AACCCATCCATGGGGGCTTGTCGAAAACATCCATGTTTTCGACAAGCCCGGACCGGCCCCTACCGGCCCCGGCCCGACGGTTCAGCGATCCATACGCGGCCAACAATCTCCCTCACGAGCCTGAACCGTCTGTTTTTCATATTTTTCATGAAATTCCCATTTCATCCCATCCGCGCTATGCTCGGGCCATCGCTGATGCCGGAATCTCCGCCATGTTGCACGCCCTGAAGTTCGACCCGATCACCGAGCTGACCCGCACCACCGCCTCGTCGGTGAAGGAGCACTGGCGCAAGGTCATGCAGGACGTGCGTGACCAGCAGGCGGTGCTGGTGACCAACCACAACGAACCGCAGGCGGTGATCATCTCGGCCGAGCAGTACCAGGCCCTGCAGGCGCAGGTCGTGGGCCTGCAGCGCGACCTGGCTTCCCTGCGCGAGCAGAGCCCGGTGCTGCAGCAGCTGCGCGACAGCTTTGATGCGCGCCTGTCCAGCCTGGACAGCGCCGGGGCCGGCAGCAAGGCCCGCGCGCTGCTGCGCAAGCCGGCACGCCTGAAGGGCAAGGTCGCGGCCGGTACCGGCTACTGATGCCGCGTCCGTTCCTGTTCGTGCTGGCCGGGGTCAACGGGGCCGGCAAGAGTTCCGTCGGCGGGCATCTGCTGCGCCAGGCGGGCCTGGACTGGTTCAATCCGGACAGCTGGGCCCGCCAGCTGCGCACCGAAATGGGCATGGATCAGGCCCAGGCCAACGCCCAGGCCTGGACCGAAGGCGTGGACCGGATCAAACGTGCGCTGGCCGAGCGCCGCAACCACGCGTTCGAAACCACCTTGGGCGGCCGTTCCATTGCGGCCCTGCTGGCTGAGGCGACGGCAACCCACGATGTGCTGATGTGGTATTGCGGGCTGCCCTCGCCCGAACATCACCTGGCCCGGGTGCAGGCGCGGGTGCGCGCCGGTGGGCACCCCATCAACGAGGCCGACATCCGCCGCCGCTATCCGCTGGCGCTGGCCAACCTGGCCACGTTGATGCCGCGCCTGGCGCAACTGCAGGTCTACGACAACAGCGCGGACGCCGCACCCGGGGAAGCGGTGCCGGACCCGCAGCTGGTACTGCAGATGGACGCCGGCCAGCTGGTCTGGCCAGAACCCGACGACATTGAACAGCTGCGCCACACCCCGGAATGGGCGGTACCGCTGATGGAAGCTGCGCTGCAGTGCAGCGAAAAACGGGCCGATGACACCGCTGCATGAGCCATGACACACGCCAGATTCCCTGTCTGAACAGGCCTTGTGCACACCTGCTTCACAAAACCTTCGCGTTTTCCATTCGGCCCGGTATGCTGCCGGTTGCCGAAACGACGGATACTCACCGTCACCGCACACCATCAACGTTTCCTGGAGGGGGAATATGAGTCTGGAACGTCCCTGGCTGAACAGCTATCCCGCCGGCGTGCCCGCCGAGATCGACGTCAACGAATTCGCTTCGGTCTCGGCCGTATTCGATACCTCGGTTGCGAAGTTCCGCGACCGCCCTGCCTACTCCAGCTTCGGCAAGGTGCTCACCTACGGTGAAACCGACGCCCTGGTCGAACAGTTCGCCGCGTATCTGCTGGGCGAGCTGAAGCTCAAGAAGGGTGACCGCGTCGCCCTGATGATGCCCAACTGCCTGCAGTACCCGGTGGCCACCTTCGGCGTGCTGCGCGCCGGCCTGACCGTGGTCAACGTCAACCCGCTGTACACCGCGCGCGAACTGAAGCACCAGCTGGTCGATTCGGGTGCTGCGGTGCTGGTGGTGGTGGACAACTTCGGCGACACCGTGCAGCAGGTCATCGCTGAAACGCAGGTCAAGCAGGTCATCACCACCGGCCTGGGCGACATGCTCGGGGCCAAGGGCCTGCTGGTGAACTTCGTACTGAAGTACGTCAAGAAGATGGTGCCGAACTACAGCATCCGCGGCGCGATCCGTTTCAACCAGGCACTGAAGCTGGGCAGCCAGCACACGCTGCCCAAGGTGGAAATGGACCACGACGACGTGGCCTTCCTGCAGTACACCGGCGGCACCA
>DGLB01000047.1:28261-60352 GCA_002387845.1 Stenotrophomonas maltophilia
GCACCACCGGCGTGGCCAAGGGTGCCATGCTGACCAACCGCAACCTGGTCGCCAACATGCAGCAGGCCTCGGCGTGGATTTCCGCGTCCGGCATCGAGATGGGCAAGGAGTGGATCATCACCGCCCTGCCGCTGTATCACATCTTCGCACTCACCGCGAACGGCCTGGTCTTCATGAAGTTCGGTGGCTGCAACCACCTGATCACCAATCCGCGCGACATGAAGGGCTTCGTCAAGGAGCTCAAGTCCACCCGCTTCACCGCCATCACCGGCGTCAACACGCTGTTCAACGGGCTGCTCAACACCCCCGGTTTCGACCAGATCGACTTCTCGTCGCTGAAGGTCACCCTGGGCGGCGGCATGGCGGTGCAGCGCGCCGTGGCCGAGCGCTGGAAGAAGGTCACCGGGGTCACCCTGGTGGAAGCCTACGGCCTGACCGAAACCTCGCCGGCCGCGTGCATCAACCCGCTCAACCTGGCCGAGTACAACGGAGCCATCGGCCTGCCGATTCCGTCCACCGACGCCTGCGTGAAGAACGACGACGGCCAGACGCTGACCCCGGGTGACGTGGGCGAACTGTGCATCCGCGGCCCGCAGGTGATGAAGGGCTACTGGCAGCGTCCGGAAGAATCCGCCAAGGCCATCGATGCCGACGGCTGGCTGCACACCGGCGACATGGCGCGCATGGACGAGCACGGCTTCTTCTACATCGTCGACCGCAAGAAGGACATGATTCTGGTGTCCGGCTTCAACGTCTACCCGAATGAAGTGGAAGACGTGATCGCGATGATGCCGGGCGTGCTGGAAGTGGCCGCGGTGGGCGTTCCGGATGACAAGTCCGGCGAAGTGGTGAAGGTGGTCATCGTCAAGAAGGACCCCAACCTCACTGCCGAACAGGTCAAGGAGCATGCGCGCGCGAACCTGACCGGCTACAAGCATCCGAAGATCGTGGAGTTCCGCAAGGAACTGCCGAAGACCAACGTCGGCAAGATCCTGCGCCGCGAACTGCGCGACGCACCGGCGGAGTAAGCCCGGAAACAAAGAAGGCCCGGCAGCTGCCGGGCCTTCAGTTCCCCCTGATTCCGGCGTTACGCCGCATCGGACTGGGCACGGCGCGTCTGCGCCTTGATCAGCCGGTCCATGGTACGCAGCGACTTGTCTTCCAGAGCCAGCGCGGATTCCACCCAGATCTTGGTGATTTCCAGCAGCTCGTCATAGCTCACCGCCTGAGCCAGATTGCGCGCAGCGTTCATGGCTAGGTACGTGCGCGGGGTGCGCTGGTGCTGGCGAATCAGGTCTTCCACGGCCTTCATGCCCTGCCCCTTCGGGACCAGCACGTCGACCACGCCCATCGCGTACATTTCCTCGGCACTGTAGACGCGCCCTTCCAGGATGATCTTCTCGGCCACCTGCGGGGCGACGCGGCGGCACAGGAAGGAGTACGCGCCCATGCCCGGGAACAGGCCGAACAGCACTTCCGGCAGACCCATGCCACTGCCCGCCTCGGCCACGATGGTGTGGCAGGCCAGCGCCATTTCCAGGCCGCCGCCCAAGGCATCGCCCTGGATCAGCGCAATGGAACGCACATCGCCGCCGAAGCCGGTGTGCAGGTGGTGCACGCCTTCCACGCAGCGATGTGCATAGGCCAGCAGGCGGTCGCGGTTGCCTTCACGGATGAGGCGGGCGAACAGTTCCAGGTCGCCGCCCAGGTTGTAGGCGGTGGCGTCCGATGCCAGCACGAAGTGACGCAACCTGCCACTGGCGCGCTCGGCCGGGCTGGCGGTGATCTCGCTCATCACCGTCCACATTTCATCCAGCATGTCCTTGCGGCAGCAGGGACGAATGCCGGTGGCGGCGTCAGCGTGCATGAACAACCAGTGGGCAGCGTTGTCGTGCGTGGTTTCAGTGCGAATGGTGGCGTAGCCGCGGGGGGTGGTGGGGAGCTTTTCGATGGTTTGCATGGCAATTTCCTCGGCGAGTTGGCCTGGAGGGAGGACGGTGGGCGGCAGGCCTGACGGGTCCACACGCCGCGATCCTACACCGGGCACGTTCGCTGGAATGCAAACATCTGGCAGAGTGGCAACCGTTCCTATGTGAACGGTGTTCAGGGTCGTCCCAGGTGTCGCGTGACGCGCATGACATGCGCGTCCGCCGGGGAATCAACCGATGTCGATGTCGCTGTCGCCGGTCACCGCGCTGGGATGCATGCGTGCAGCCAATGCCTGCCGCCCTTCCTTCACGGCAGCGCGGATCTGCTTCATCCGCTCTTTCCACTCGCTTTTCAGCTGCCAGTCGGCCATGTGCATCACTTCGCCGGAGCGGAATGCCACCCGTACCAGGCCCAGGTTGCTGGCAACGCCCTTGATGGCGTGCGCCTGCTCGCGCAACAGGACCCAGTCGCCACGCTCACCGGCCTCATTGGCGGTCACCAGGCACTGCTTGGCATCCACCAGGCACTGTCGGATGAATTCCTGTTCGAAGCTCTCGCCCATGCCCAGCGAAGCCAGTTCGTCCAGCACGCCGGTGTCGAGCACCCCCACCCCGGCGGCCGGAGCCGGCACCACGTTGACCCGCGGCTTGCGCGCATCGTTGCTGGCAATCTCGGCCAGGGTATCGAGCAGTCGCACCGGTACCACCGGCTTGCCGAAGAAAGTATGCGCACCGGCCTGGGTGCACTGCTGGATCGACTCGGGGGTGACGTCGGCGCTGAGCACCAGTACGGGCGTACGCGCACCGCCACCGGACTGCATCACCCGCAGTTCCTTCAGCATGTCCAGCCCGCTCATGCCGGGCATGTGCAGGTCGACGATGGCCACGTCGTAGTCGCTCTCGGCCATGGCATCGAGCACGGCCTCGCCGCCGTTGACGCACACCACCTTGTGCCCGGCCTTCTGCAGCAGGCGCTGCAGCACCAGCCGGTTGGCCTGGTGGTCGTCGGCCACCAGCACCTTCATGCTGCGCACGCGCGCACGATGGCGCAGGAACGGGTCGGCAAAGGCGATCACATTGCCCGCTGCGCCCGGCGTCGCTTCACCGGCGACCGCCGGAGTGAAGCGGCCCTGCTGCACGGGCGGCAGCGCGAACGGCAGCTCGAACCAGAACTGGCTGCCCTGCGGCGGATTATCGGCAAAGCCGATCTCGCCCCCCATGGCCTCGACCAACCCCCGTGCGATGGACGTCCCCAGGCCGGAGCCCTCATGGCGACGCCCCAGGCTGACGTCGGCCTGTTCGAATGCCCGGAACAGGCGCGGTGCCATGTCCGGATTGACGCCGATGCCGGTATCGAAGATGTCAAAGCGCAGCCGCACCCGGCCATCGCCCTCTTCGCGCAGCAGACCGACGCGGATTTCCACCTTGCCAAGCTCGGTGAACTTCACCGCATTGCCGGCGAGGTTGAGCAGGATCTGGCGCAGGTGCCCCAGGTCGCCACGCAGCAGCAGCGGCACCGCCTCGTCCACCTTCACCACGTAGTCCAGGCGCTTGACCCGTGCCTGCGGCATCAGGATCAGTCCAATGGACTGGATCACATCGGCCAGCGCGAAGTCCTCCTCGACCACGCGCAGCTTGCCAGCCTCGATGGCCGAGATGTCCAGCACCTCCTCCACCAGCGTCAGCAGGCTGCGCGATGAGGCCTGGATGGTGTTCACGCACTCGCGCTGCTCTTCATCCAGCTGGGTGGTGGCCAGCACCTCGGTCATGCCGGACAGGCCATTGAGCGGGGTGCGGAACTCATGGCTCATGTTGGCCAGGAACCGGCTCTTGGCTTCACTGGCGCGGCGCGCCTCGTCCATCGCACGGGTCAGCTGGCGCAGCAGGGTGGCAAAGTACAGCGGCACCGCGGCCAGCCCCAGCCACAGGCCAAAACCCAGGCGCGCGTTGTCGCGCCAGTAATCGGTGGTCAGCATGGTCACCCCGAAGCTGACCAGCGCCATGCCGACGGCGGCATACAGGTACCGGTTGCCGAAGCGCATGCCGTTGCCCACCGTGACCCACATCACCACGATGTAGACCCAGGCCAGCGGTTCGCCCATCTGCACCATGCCGGCCGCGATCAGGCCGTAGTCGGCCAGCATGCCGGCCACCCGGCGTGGGTCCGAACGCCCCGGCCGTGCCAGCAGCCAGCCGAACAGCAGCACCGACAAGGTCAGCCCGGTCAGCACGATGCCCAGCACCACCTGGTACTGGTGATGCGGCAGGTCGTTGCGCACATTGGGCATCAGCACGTAGGCGAGGATCAGCACGATCAGCACCATGCGCACGATGGCCTGCCCGTGCTCGCTGTCCGGGCGGCCACTCAGCCGCGCGCGCAGCAACGCCAGGGCACCGCTCGCACCGAGTCGCTGCCTCACCTTCTGGAACACACCACCCATGTCACATCCCCGGTCGGGACGACGCAACGGAATGCTGCGCGCAGATCTCGTCCAGCTGCACGCGACCGCGCAGCAACGCATCGACGCAGCGCGGGTCGAACAGGCGACCGCGTTGCGCGTACAGATAGGCCAAAGTGGCTTCCATGCTCCAAGCTTCCTTGTAAGGTCGCGGCGAGATCAGGGCGTCGAAGACGTCGGCCACCGCCACGATCCGCGCTTCCAGCGGGATCGCCTCGCCAACCAGGCCGTCGGGATACCCGCTGCCGTCATACCGTTCGTGGTGGCGCAGCGCGATCAGCGCGCCCACCTGGATGAACCGGTTCTGGCTGCCACTGAGCAGCTCGTAACCGATCCGCGGGTGCCGGCGCATGATCGCCAGCTCTTCGTCGTTGAGTTTACCCTGCTTGAGCAGCACCGCGTCGGGAATGGCGATCTTGCCCATGTCGTGCAGGGGCGCCGCCATCTCGATCAGGCGGACTTCTTCTTCGGGCAGCCCCAGTTGTTCGGCGATCAACCCGGCCACATGGGCCATGCGCTCCAGGTAGGCGCTGGTGCCGGCATCACGGAACTCGATGGCACGCGCCAGCCGCGACAGCGTTTCGCGCTCACGCTCTTCCACTTCGTGCATGCTGGCCAGCAGCCGCTGTTCCAGTGACAGTGCGCGCTGCTTCACGTTCTCGGACTGCTGGCGCAACTGCAGCAGGTTGTAGCAGCGCGCGCGCAGTTCGCGCGGGCGGATCGGCTTGACCAGGAAGTCGATCACCCCGGCTTCCAGCGCCGCCTGGCGAATGGGCTCGTCGCCGACCACGGTGATCAGGATCACCGGAATATCGCGGTGCTTGGGCAGGCGGCGGAAACGGCGGGCAAACTCCAGCCCGTCCATCTCCGGCATGCGGTAATCCAGCAGCAGCAGATCCACGGCGTTGGATTCGCACCACGCAAGCGCAGTGAGCGGATCGCCGAAATCGTGCACGCTCAGTTCCGGCGCGATGTCTTCGATGACATGGCGCAGCATCGTGCGCGCGGACGTCTGATCGTCAACGATGACAATATTCAAGGCTGTTTCCGTCGTCTGCCTGGACCACAGTGGAACGGGCTGCGAAAAGGATACTCCGCCGCTCTGCACACCGGCACCTTGCATGCGTCACCTCCGGTCATGATCGCCCCAGTTCATGATCGTGGTCACAGTGTGAAGCGGGCGTCAGGTGCCCGCAACCCGTCCATGATCCGTGGCCAGAGTGCCTGGGTGTCCATGAGGCCACGGAGAAACCATACTCGCGCGGCCAGCTTGGCGAAAGCCCCGTGGGACGGCCCTTTCCGGGTCATCCGAGAACTGCGTCTCAGTTTTCCGGGCGCATGTAGGGGAACAGCAGCACGTCACGGATCGAACTGCTGCCGGTCAGCAGCATCACCAGGCGGTCGATGCCGATGCCCAAGCCGCCGGTCGGGGCCATGCCGTACTCCAGCGCACGGATGTAATCGGCGTCGTAGTGCATGGCTTCGTCGTCGCCGCCCTCCTTGGCCGCCACCTGGGCCTGGAAGCGCGCGGCCTGGTCTTCGGGGTCATTCAGCTCGGAGAAGCCGTTGGCCAGCTCCTTGCCGTTGATGAACAGCTCGAAGCGGTCGGTGTAACCCGGGTCGTTGTCGTTGGCGCGGGCCAGCGGCGAGACCTCGACCGGGTGATCGGTGATGAAGGTCGGCTGGATCAGGGTGTGCTCCACCGTGGCCTCGAAGATCTCCAGCAGCAGCTTGCCCCAGCCGTAGGACGGCTTGACCCGGATCTTCAGGCGTTCGCAGTGGCGCAGCAGCGCGTCACGGTCGGTGCAGTCGGCCGCGCTGATTTCCGGGTTGTGGTGGCGGACGGCCTCGTCCATGCGCCAGCGGCGGAACGCCGGGCCCAGGTCGATCTTGGCACCGTCCCACTCCACCTCGGTGGTGCCGAGCACGGACTGGGCCACGTCACGGATGACGTTTTCGGTCAGGTCCATGATTTCGTTGTACGTGGCATAGGCCTCGTACAGCTCCATCATGGTGAATTCCGGGTTGTGGCGGGTGCTGACGCCTTCGTTGCGGAAGTTGCGGTTGATCTCGTACACCCGCTCCAGGCCGCCCACGGTGAGGCGCTTGAGGTACAGCTCCGGGGCCACGCGCAGGTACAGGTCCAGATCCAGCGCGTTGTGGTGGGTGGTGAACGGCTTGGCCGTGGCACCGCCGGGGATGTAATGCATCATCGGCGTTTCGACTTCGAGGAAGTCGCGGTTGTCCAGCCACGCACGCATCGCACGGATGATGCGCGAGCGCTTGATGAACACCTCGCGCGATTCCGGGGTGACAATCAGGTCCACGTAACGCTGGCGGTAGCGCTGCTCGACGTCGGCCAGCCCGTGCCACTTGTCCGGCAGCGGACGCAGCGACTTGGTCAGCAGGCGGATGCTGGTGGCCTTGACCGACAGTTCGCCGGTCTTGGTCCGGGTCAGCCCGCCTTCCACGGCGATGATGTCGCCCACGTCCCAGCCCTTGAACGCGGTGTACACATCGCCCAGGGCATTGCCCTGCAGGAACAGCTGGATGCGGCCGGATTCGTCCTGGATCTGGGCGAAGCTGGCCTTGCCCATCACCCGCTTGGCCATCAGGCGGCCCGCCATCTTCACCTGGCGGCCGTTGGCCTCCAGGGTTTCGGCGGTCCACTGTTCGGCATCGGCGTACTCGGCCTGCAGGCTGCCGGCGAAGTCTTCACGGCGGAAGTCGTTCGGGTAGGCAATGCCCTGCCCGCGCAGCGCGGTCAGTTTCGCGCGGCGCTCGGCGATGAGGCTGTTCTCGTCGACGGGAGTCTGCGGCGCGGGGGTCTGATCGTTCATGGCGTGGTCGCTGGTCTTGTGCGGGGGAAACAAAAAGGGAGGAGGTGTTACGCGTCGATGCGCTTGGAGCCGACTTCCAGGCCGGACTTCAGGCTGGCTTCGACGAACTCGTCGAGGTCGCCATCCAGCACCTTCTGCGTATCGGAACGCTCGATGCCGGTGCGCAGGTCCTTGATACGGCTCTGGTCAAGCACGTAGTTGCGGATCTGGCTGCCCCAGCCGATGTCGGACTTGGTGGCTTCCACCGCGTCCTTCTCGGCGTTGCGCTTCTGGATCTCCAGCTCGTACAGCTTGGCGGCCAGCATCTTCATCGCGTTGTCGCGGTTCTGGTGCTGGCTGCGGCCGGTCTGGCAGGCCACCACGATGCCGCTGGGCACGTGGGTGATACGCACCGCCGATTCGGTCTTGTTGACGTGCTGACCACCGGCACCGGAGGAGCGGTACACGTCGGTGCGCAGGTCGGCCGGGTTGATGGTGATGTCGATGTTGTCGTCGATTTCCGGCGACACGAACACCGAGGTGAAGCTGGTGTGGCGGCGGTTGTCGGAGTCGAACGGCGACTTGCGCACCAGGCGGTGCACGCCGGTTTCGGTCTTCAGCCAGCCATAGGCATAGTCGCCTTCCACGCGCAGCGTGGCCGACTTGATGCCCGCGACGTCACCGCCGGAGACTTCCATCAGCTCGGTCTTCCAGCCGCGCGATTCGCACCAGCGCAGGTACATGCGCAGCAGGATTTCGGCCCAGTCCTGTGCTTCAGTGCCGCCGGCACCGGCCTGGATGTCGACGAAGGCGGCCGCGCTGTCCATCTCGCCGGAGAACATGCGCTGGAATTCCAGCTGTTCCACGTGCTTCTGGTACTTGTCCAGGTCGGCGACCACGGCCAGTGCGGTGTCTTCGTCCTGCTCGCTTTCAGCCAGTTCCAGCAGGTCGGTGCTTTCGCTCAACCCGTCCAGGATGGTGGCGATGCCGCCCACCGTCTTGTCCAGCAGCGAGCGTTCCTTGCCCAGGTTCTGGGCATACTCCGGGTTGTTCCAGATGTCGGGGTTTTCCAGTTCCCGGGTTACTTCTTCCAGACGCTCTTTCTTGGCGTCGTAGTCAAAGATACCCCCTGAGCGAGACCACGCGATCGGTCAGATCGGTGATTCGCTGGCGCACGGGATTGAGCTCGATCATATCGGCAGTCATGAAGGCTTGGACAAGACCGCCGATTATAGCGCCAGCGGCCCCGTTCATGTTGGCCGTCACTTCACCTCGAACTCCCCCACCAGCACGGTGTCACGGCTGTCCTTCAAGCGCAGCGTCACATGCTGGTCCTGCTGCCCCTTGCTGCCCCACTTCGTGGTCAGGCGCAGCATCAGCGTGGTCGCCCCGGTCACCAGCTGCTCGCGGCTGCCGAAGTAGTTGGCCTCCACCTTGTACACCCCCGGTTTAGCCTGGCGCAGCGAGAATTGCTCGGGTCCATAGCCCCCGGTGAAGTCGCGCGACATCTGCCCGCCCTGGTACGTGAGCCGGTTGCCGTAGTAGGCGCGTTCGCCATTCGGATCGGTCACCCACAGGTCCATGTCGCTGTTGTCGCTGTCCCAGCCCAGCACCACCCGCAGGTCCAGCGGCATGGCCCGGCGCAGTCGGGGGTCGACCTTGCTCAGATCCACCTTGCTGCGGCTGGCCAGCGTGTTCAGCTCATCCAGCGCGATCAGCGATATGCCGTCGAAGCGGGAGTCCCACGGGCGGACCACCACTTCGTTGAGCGCATCCACGGCCGCCTGCGCCTGTCCGGCCGCCTCCAGCGCCAACCCCAGGTCACGGAAGCTCTGCGGCTCCTCCTCGCCCATCGCCAGCACCTGACGGAACACCGGCACGGCCAGTTCCGGGGCCTTGGCCTGCATCAGCCGGTACCCGAGCACGCGCAGCACATGGCGGTTCTCCAGCTGCATTTCAGCCAGGTTGGACAGCACCCGCAGGGCCAGCTCGCGCTGACCCCGCTCCAGCAGGATGTCGGCCACGTCCAGATAGAACGCGCTGCTGTTGGCGTGATCATCGCGCTCCTTCAGGTACAGGGCGTAGACCTGCGCGGGTGCGGCGGCGCGCAGCTGGCGCGCATAGCGTGAATCGGGCTGCCAGGCCCCCAGGGTGATCCGCAGCTCGCCACCATTGGCCGGCGCATCCGCGGCCTCAGGCGCGTAGGCGTGCTCCTGGATGCGGCTGCTGGTCACCTGGATGGCATCCAGTGCCGGGTTGCCGTTGGCATCCGAAGCACTCAGCATCATCGCGGGTGCCGGCGGCGGCGCGGCGCGTGCCTCGCGGGCGGCGTCAGCCCGCCCCGGTGCCAACTGCTTGCGAGCCGCTGCCGGTTCCTGCGGACGCGGCCCTTTCGGCCAGCTGCGGTTCCACCACTGCTCGCGCTCGGCAAACTGGCGCGCGATGGCATCCAGGCGCTGGCGACGCTGCTCGGCTTCGTCGCGGATCTGCAAGGCATGCCGGGAGTCGTATTCGGCCTGCAGCGGAGCCGGCGGGCGGATCCCGTAACGCAGGTAGTCCTCCAGGGTTTCCAGCACCAGCAGCGAGGTGTCGGCGCTGACCAGGCCAAACGTCAGCGCGAAGGCCTGGGTCGTCGACATCGGCACGGTGCGGTCGCTCTGCAGGCGTTGCAGTTGATGCGACGCCCAGGCGTGCGCGGCCATCCCACCGTCGGCGTCGGGCAATGCCTTCATGGCGATCGTCTGTTCGGTGAGGGCACCGTCCGCGTCGGGCAGGCGCAGTCGCAGCGATGCCGACTGGGCGGTGATGCGCCCCATCACCCGCACCCAGCCCTGCCCCGCCTGCGCGTCATCCAGCAGCAGATCGGCAACGCCGTCACCCTGCGGTTCGACCCGGGCGGGCGTTTCCCGCAGCAGGCGTTCGGCGACCGCGGCCACGTCATCGGCGCTGTTGAGTACCAGCACCTGGCCGCCACTGCCTTCCGCCCAGCTGCGAAGGTGCGCCGCATCCGTCCGTGCGCCGGCAGCACTCAGCGCGTACAGCGGCTGTCCCGGCTGCAATTGCGGCCGTGTGCGGGCACCGAAGTTGCCGATGCCATCGCTCACCAGCAGGGTTTCATCCACATCAGGGCTGGCCGCCCAGTCGTTGAGTGCGCTGCCGCCGTCATACACCAGGGCTGCCAGCTCGCGACGCAACCCGCTCCAGTCGCCGCCCTGAACGCTGAAACGACGCGTCGGCTCGGCGCGATCACGCAGTACGGTCAACTGCACCTGGGCCTGGCCCACCGCCTGGAAGTACCGGTCCAGCACCGCCAGTTCGGCCGCGGTGTCGCGCTGGCGGCCCGAACCAGAGGCATCCCAGAACAGGCCGATGCGGCGCGGCAGCGCACGCGCCCGCGGCTGGCCCGCCACCGGCACTTGGAGCATGAAGTAGCGTTCGCCGTTGAACAGCCCCTGCACACCGGCGATGCCACGCGGCGACGGCAGGGTCCAGCCCAGCTGCGCGGGCAGCTGGTCACCGCGTCCCTGCCAGCGCGCCTGCCAGGTAGCACCGGCCAGGGTCAGTTCCAGCGGCGAGGTGCCGCGCTTGACCGGAACGCCGGTGCCGACGGCGTCCAGCTGCACCTGCACCTGCTGCGCGCCGTGTGCGAACTGCATCGGCAGGTTCCAGCGCAGCCCCTTGGCGTCCAGCGGCAACGCCTCACGCACGGTCAGGGCAACCCGGCGCGTACCGTGCGCAGGTATCGGGTAGATGCGCAGGCGGAACTGGTTGCCCGCGGTCTGTTCCAGCAGCCCGGGGTCCACGCCACGTCGCTCGATGGCCTCGAACACCTGCCGACCCTTGTCCTTGGGCACCGGCACCGCATCACGCAGTGCCCCGTCAATATCCAGCGCGAATGCGGTCACTTGCTGGCCATCGGCCAGCGGAAACTCCAGGTTGCCTTCCAGCACCCGGTTGTTGGGATTGCGGAACACCAGCTCGATCCGGGTTTCGCCCAGCCCGGCGGCGACCCGGCTGTGCAGCTGCGCGTGTTCCAGCTGCACCTCACGCTCGGCACCCGCCACCTTCAGCAGCCCCTGCCCGGCAGATTGCGCGGCCGCCGGCTGACCCAAGGCAACGCCGACCCACACCGCAATTCCCCACCCCAACCTGCGCAGCACGCTGTCCATGTGACGCTCCTGATGACGATGACGGAACCTTCAACGCACCAGCGTGGCAAACGGGGTTGACGCCATCGCACATGGACAGCGGGGCCGCCTTGCGCCACGCTGACAGCCCCACGGACCGTACCCCACAAGGAAGATCGCATGCGCCTGCCTCTGGCCTGCCTGCTGCTTGCCGCGCTGTTACCCGCTGCCCACGCCGCCCCGCTGAAGGGGGTTGAGTTCACCCACAACGACTGGACCCTGGCCTGCGACAACACCCGCACCTGCCGGGCCGCCGGTTACCAGAACGAGGACGCCGGCGATGACCCGGTCTCGGTGCTGCTGACCCGCAAGGGGGGACCCGAGCAGCCGATCACTGGCCAGCTGATGCTCGGCGAGTATGAGGAGAGCGACCTGCCCAGCGCGGTCAGCCTGCAGATCAATGGCACTTCACTGGGTGCAGTGAAGGACAGCACCGACTTTTCCGCAGCGCAGGTCAGCGCCCTGCTCAAGGCACTGGTGAAGGACAGCCGGATCGAACTGATCGGCAACAATGGTCGTCGCTGGGCGCTGTCCGATCGCGGCGCTTCCGCCGTGCTGCTGAAGATGGACGAGTTCCAGGGGCGGCTGGGCACGCCCGGCGCGATCATGCGCAAGGGCAGCCGCGCCGAAGCCAGCGTGCTGCCGGCGTTGCCGGTGCCGGTGGTCACGCTGGGCAGATCCGTGCCGACCACCGCGGCCGACGAAGCACTGGGTCATGTGCCGGCCCTGCGCGCCGCATTGGCCGCGGCCACCTCCGCCGACGACTGCGATGCCCTGCATCCTGACCCGGACACCCAGTTCGACCGGGAGCCGCAACCAATCACCGTCAAGCGCCTGGACAGCCGCCGCCTGCTGGTCTCGACGGTGTGCTGGAGCGGGGCCTACAACATCGGCTCCGGCTACTGGGTGGTCAACGACCGTGCGCCCTACCAGCCCCGCTACATCACCAATCTGGGCGTGGACGACGACACCCGCACCATCACCGCCGCGCACAAGAGCCGCGGCCTGGGGGACTGCTGGAGCACGGCGGCCTGGGCGTGGAACGGCAGCGAGTACATCCAGACCGACGACGCCAACACCGGTCTGTGCCGCCTGGTTGCCGCCGGCGGGGCCTGGCAGATGCCGTCACTGGTGAGCGAGGTCAAGGAACCCTGATCTCCGTTAGAAGATGGAAGATCAGGTAGGGTCGGTCGACAGACGACCGCCGATAGCGCTGCCCACCTCTTTAACGCATGACCTCCAGCGAAGTGGCGCGCTTGCTCGGCAACGGGTCATGCGTTCGCCGCACCGATCACCGCTATCGGCAGTCGTCTGTCGACCGACTCCACCGTTCCACTCCCTCACGCGTCGGCGCAATGCTCGATGATCAGCTGGATCGCGCCACCCCCCCGGTAATCATCACTCACCAGCCGGTAGGCGATATGCACATGGTTGGCCGGCGCATTGCCGGTCCAGCCACTGAAGTGAATCGCATTGAGCGGCTCCGCCCGGCCCGGCACGCGCAGACTCAACTTCAGGTGTTTCTCCTTCAGCACCTGCCAGCGCGCCACCTGGAAGTGCCCATCGAACAAGGGCTCCGGGAAGCCCTGCCCCCACGGCCCCGCCAGGCGCAACGCCTCGGCATGACGGAAGTCCATTTCATCCGCGCCCAGCTCACCATCGCTCAACAGCAGCTGCTGCAACGAAGCCGGATCCATCTGCGCCTGTACCACCGCCAGGAACGCCTGTTCAAACGCGGCAAGGTTCGACTGCGCCAGACTCAGGCCTGCCGCCATCGCGTGCCCGCCAAACTTGTCGATCAGGCCCGGATGCGCGGCATTCACCAGCGCCAGCGCATCACGAATATGGAAGCCGGCAATCGAACGTGCCGATCCGCGCAGGGAATCGCTGCCCGGCTCCGACGGCGCGAATGCAATCACCGGCCGGTGCAGGCGATCCTTCATTTTCGAGGCCACCAACCCGACCACGCCCGGATGCCATTCGGCATCGAACAGGCACGCCGCAATCGGGCGCTCACCCTCGGCCGTGAGCACCGCGCGTGACACCGCCAGTTCGGCGTCGTCGGTCATCAGCTGCTGGACGGCGCGACGCTCGGCATTGATCTGCTCCAAGGCCTGGGCAATCTCACGGGCATGGGCGCGGTCTTCGGTGAGCAGCAGCTCAATGCCCAGCGCCATGTCTTCCAGACGCCCGGCCGCATTGAGGCGCGGGCCGAGGGCAAAGCCGATGTCGCTGGCACTCAGTCGCCTGGCATCGCGGCCGCTGGCTTCGATCAGCGCCTGCAGGCCCACACACCCCTGCCCGGCCCGCAGGCGGCGCAAGCCGGTCGACACCAGTGCGCGGTTGTTGGCATCCAGTGCGACCAGATCGGCCACGGTGCCGACCGCGACCAGGTCCAGCAGGGTCAGCAGATCCGGTTCGGGCGTGCTGGCGAACGCGCCCTGCTCACGCAGATGACGGCGCAGCGCCATCAGCACATAGAAGATCACCCCCACGCCGGCCAGTGCCTTGCTCGGGAAGGCATCGCCCTGCAGATTGGGGTCGACCAGTGCGTCCGCCGGCGGCAGGTGTTCGCCGGGCAGATGGTGGTCGGTGACCAGCACCTTCCAGCCGAGCGCCTTGGCTGCCGCCACGCCGGCATGGCAGGCAATGCCGTGGTCCACGGTGACCAGCAAGCCCGGCTGCAGCGCCGCAAGCTCAGCCACCAGCGAGGGCGACAGGCCGTAGCCGTGCAGCATCCGGTTGGGCACCGCGTGCACCACGTCGCGTGCACCGAGCAGGCGCAGACCGCGCACGCCGACCGCACACGCGGTGGCACCGTCACAGTCGAAGTCGCCGACCACCAGGATCCGTTCGTTGTGGGCGATGGCGTTCGCCAGCAGGTCAACCGCGGCCTGCATGCCACCCATCAGTTCGGGGGCATGCAGTTGCGCCAGTTTCGGTTGCGCCTGGGCCGGATCAGTAACACCGCGTGCGGCGTACAGACGCTGCAGCAGCGGCAGCACCTCGGCGGGCCAGGCCGCACATTCAACCGAAGGGCGACGTTGGATGCGGGCGGTGTGGGAGGCGGTCAAAGCGGCATCTCATGTTTGTCGTAGTGACACGCCATGCGTGTCTGCGCGGCCCCAGGATGCGATCACGCGTCCTGCAACTGCAACGGCTTCTTCCACAGCTTCCAGCGCTGGCCTTTGTCCAGCTCGAAGCGCAGGCCGTCCTCGAAATCCAGCACCAGCCGGCGCAGTTCGCCACGCTGCAACGCCGCCAGCAAGGGACGAATCGCCTCATTCCCCAGCTGCTCCAGCGAACGCAGCTGGCGCAGATCCACCAGCGCATCCACCGGCTGCTCACCGCCGACCTCGACCCCGGCTGCCTTGGCCAGCGCCTGCAGCAGCGATTCACGGCTGCGCACCTGCGCATAGGCGGTGCTGACGCTCTGCGGCAGTTCACCACCGCCCCAGAACCACAATGAATTGATCGCGCGCTTGCCAGCGGCAATGCGGCGGGCATTCCAGTCATGCTGGTGCAGCACCACCTGCGCCTCGGTCAATAGCGCCCGCCATAACCGACCGGCGTCGCCGGGCGGAAGATGGTCGAACAGATCATCACCCAGCACCTCATCCGGTGCCGCAAACGCGGGCAGCTGGATCTCTTCGGGCAGGCGCAGGTACCACCGGCTCGGCACCGGCGCATCCAGGGTGAAGCCGTAGCCGGCAAACAGCGGCTGCAGCGCAGGCAGCAGCGCGGCGACGTCCTCGGCATCCGGGCGCAGCGTGTCGCCATGCCCCATCATCCGCGCACCCTGCATGTCCGGGGCGACGTTGGCCGGGTCGGCACGCAGCCAGACGCCGTCAACGGCATCGCCGACGTCCAGCTGCCGGGTCAGTGCAGCCACTGGCCAGTGCGCCGGCTGCAGCTGGAAATGCCGCTGCAGCTGGGCACGCTCGCCTGCCTCCACCGTGCTGCGCTCGGCACGGCCCAGCGCCCTGGCCACGTCATCGGGCAAGGGCGCAGCCGGGAACCGGCTGCGCGCCGGCAGCAGCAGGGTCGCGCTGGCCACGGGTCAGGCCAGGTACTGCACGCTGACGATTTCGTACTCGCGCTGGCCGGCCGGCGCATCGATGGTGATGCTGTCACCTTCGTTCTTGCCGATCAGCGCACGGGCCACCGGCGAGGAGATGGCGATCAGCCCCTGCTTGATGTCCGCTTCCAGGTCACCCACGATCTGGTACTGCTTCTCTTCGTCGGTATCCACGTCGGCCAGGGTCACACTGGCCCCGAACACCACCTTGCTGCCGGCGTTGAGCTTGCTGATGTCGATGATCTCGGCATGCGACAGCTCGCCTTCCAGCTGCTTGATGCGGCCTTCAATGAAGCCCTGCTCTTCGCGCGCGGCGTGGTACTCGGCGTTTTCCTTCAGGTCACCGTGCTCACGCGCTTCGGCGATGGCGGCAATGACCTTCGGGCGCTTGACCGTCTTCAGGTGATCCAGTTCGTCGCGCAGCTTCTGCGCGCCCTTCAGGGTGATCGGTGCTCTCATGCATTCAACTCCTTGTGCAGCTCCTGCAGCGACCAGACCGGGCCGGTCCCGCGGAATTCCAGTGATTGCACCAGTGCCTTGGCACCGGCAATGGTGGTCGAGTAGGTGACGCGGTGCTGCAGCGCCTCACGACGGATCGAGAACGAGTCGTTGATCGCGGCACGGCCTTCGGTCGTGTTGACGATATAGACGATTTCACCGTTCTTGATCGAGTCGACGATGTGCGGACGGCCTTCGACCACCTTGTTGACGATTTCGCAGTCCATGCCGTGCTGCTGCAGCCATGCCGCGGTGCCGCGAGTGGCAACCAGGGTGTAGCCGCGTTCCAGCAGTGCCTGGGCCACCGGCAGCACGCGCTTCTTGTCCGGGTCACGGACCGAAACGAAGGCCTTGCCCTGCGGCGGTGCCTTGATGCCGCCGGCTTCCTGCGCGCGCGCAAACGCGGCGCTGAAGCTGCGGCCCACGCCCATCACCTCGCCGGTGGAGCGCATTTCCGGCCCGAGGATCGGGTCCACGCCCTGGAACTTGGCGAACGGGAAGATCGCTTCCTTCACCGAGTAGTAGTCCGGCACGATTTCCTTGGTTGCGCCCTGCTCGGCCAGGGTCTTGCCGGCCATGCAGCGCGCGGCGATCTTGGCCAGCGCCATGCCGGTGGCCTTGGACACGAACGGCACGGTGCGCGAGGCACGCGGGTTCACTTCCAGCAGGTAGACGATGTCGTTGCCGTCTTCGCCCGCCTGGATCGCGAACTGGGTGTTCATCAGGCCGACCACGTTCAGGGCCTTGGCCAGTTCCACCACCTGGCGGCGCAGCTCGGCCTGGGTCTCAGCCGACAGCGAGTACGGCGGCAGCGAGCACGAGGAGTCACCCGAGTGCACACCGGCTTCTTCGATGTGCTCCANNAGCGGTCCAGCAGCACCGGCGAGTCGTTGGAGACCTTCACCGCATCGCGCACATAGCGGGCCAGGTCGGATTCGCCGTAGACGATTTCCATCGCGCGGCCACCCAGCACGTAGCTCGGACGCACCACCAGCGGGTAGCCGATCTCACGCGCCAGCAGCAGGGCTTCCTGGTCGTTGCGGGCAATGCGGTTCGGCGGCTGCTTCAGGCCCAGCTTGTCCACCAGCTGCTGGAAGCGCTCGCGGTCTTCGGCCAGGTCGATGGAGTCCGGGCTGGTGCCGATCACCGGCACGCCGTTGGCTTCCAGCGCGCGCGCCAGCTTCAGCGGGGTCTGGCCGCCGTACTGCACGATCACGCCCTTCGGCTGTTCCAGTTCGACGATCTCCAGCACGTCTTCCAGCGTCAGCGGCTCGAAGTACAGGCGGTCGGAGGTGTCGTAGTCGGTCGAGACGGTTTCCGGGTTGCAGTTGACCATGATGGTTTCATAACCATCCTCGCGCAGCGCCAGTGCCGCGTGCACGCAGCAGTAGTCGAACTCGATGCCCTGGCCGATGCGGTTCGGGCCACCGCCCAGGATCATGATCTTGTCGCGGTTGCTCGGCGCGGCTTCGCACTCGTCCTCGTAGGTCGAATACAGGTACGCGGTGCTGGTGGCGAACTCGGCCGCACAGGAGTCAACGCGCTTGTACACCGGACGCACCTTGAGCGCACGGCGCAGCGCGCGCACGCCCGCTTCATTGGTGCCGGTCAGCTGCGCCAGACGGGCGTCGGAGAAGCCGGCACGCTTGAGCTTGCGCAGGCGCGCAGCGTCCAGCGCGTCCAGGCCGTCTGCGGCCAGCTGGGTTTCAGCCTGGATGATCTCTTCGATCTGGTCCAGGAACCACGGGTCGATGTGCGACAGCGCGAACACGTCGTCCACGCTGAAACCGGCGCGGAAGGCATCGCCCACGAAGAACAGGCGCTCCGGGCCCGGGGCCTTCAGCTCGCGCTTCAGGGTGGTGATGTCGTCTTCATTGGTCAGGTCCAGGCCGGTCGGGTCGAGGCCGATCTTGCCGGTTTCCAGGCCACGCAGGGCCTTCTGCAGCGACTCCTGGAAAGTGCGGCCCATCGCCATCACCTCGCCCACCGACTTCATCTGGGTGGTCAGGCGGGCATCGGCAGCCGGGAACTTCTCGAAGGCGAAGCGCGGGATCTTGGTGACCACGTAGTCGATCGACGGCTCGAACGAGGCCGGGGTCAGGCCGCCGGTGATTTCGTTCTTCAGCTCGTCCAGGGTGTAACCCACGGCCAGCTTGGCCGCGACCTTGGCGATCGGGAAGCCGGTGGCCTTCGAGGCCAGCGCCGAGGAACGCGACACACGCGGGTTCATTTCAATCACCACCACGCGGCCGGTGGTCGGGCTGATGCCGAACTGCACGTTCGAGCCGCCGGTGTCCACGCCGATCTTGCGCAGCACGGCGATGGAGGCATCGCGCAGGCGCTGGTACTCCTTGTCGGTCAGGGTCTGCGCCGGAGCCACGGTGATCGAGTCACCGGTGTGCACGCCCATCGGGTCGAGGTTCTCGATCGAGCAGACGATGATGCAGTTGTCGGCGGTGTCGCGCACCACCTCCATTTCGAATTCCTTCCAACCCAGCACCGACTCTTCCACCAGCACTTCGGTGGTTGGCGACAGTTCCAGGCCGCGGGTCACGATATCGACCAGCTCTTCGCGGTTGTAGGCGATGCCGCCACCGCTGCCGCCCAGGGTGAAGCTGGGGCGGATGATGGTCGGGTAACCCACGCGGGCCTGGATCTCGATCGCTTCGTCCAGCGTGTGGGCGACCGCCGCGGTCGGGCATTCCAGGCCGATCTCCCCCATGGCGACGCGGAACAGCTCGCGGTCTTCGGCCATGCGGATCGCGTCGCGCTTGGCACCGATCAGCTCGACGTTGTACTTCTCAAGCACGCCGTTGTCGGCCAGGTCCAGCGCGCAGTTCAGCGCGGTCTGGCCACCCATGGTCGGCAGCAGCGCGTCGGGCTTTTCCTTGGCGATGATCTTCTCGACCGTCTGCCAGTTGATCGGCTCGATGTAGACGGCGTCGGCCATCTCCGGGTCGGTCATGATGGTGGCCGGATTGCTGTTCACCAGCACCACGCGGTAACCCTCGTCACGCAGCGCCTTGCAGGCCTGCGCGCCGGAGTAGTCGAACTCGCAGGCCTGGCCGATGACGATCGGGCCGGCACCGATGATGAGGATGGTCTTGAGGTCAGTGCGCTTGGGCATTTTCTTCTCTAAGTCAGTACAGCGTGTGTGGGGTGATCGCACGCTGTCGATCAGGAAACTGGGGGTGGAACCGCGCCGCGCCAAGGGCAGCGGCGCGTCGCATCAGGCCTTGGCCTGCGCCATCAGCGCCACGAACTGGTCGAACAGCGGGCTGACGTCGTGCGGGCCCGGCGAGGCTTCCGGGTGGCCCTGGAACGAGAACGCCGGCACGTCGGTGCGGGCGATGCCCTGGTTGGTGCCGTCGAACAGCGAGCGGTGGGTCACGCGCAGGGTGGCCGGCAGCGTGGCTTCATCCACGGCGAAACCGTGGTTCTGCGAGGTGATCATCACCCGGCCGCTGTCCAGGTCCTGCACCGGGTGGTTGGCACCGTGGTGGCCGTGACCCATCTTGACGGTCTTCGCACCGGAGGCCAGCGCCAGCAGCTGGTGGCCCAGGCAGATGCCGAAGGTCGGCAGCTTCTTGTCCAGGAACACCTTGATGGCGTCGATGGCGTAGTCGCACGGTTCCGGGTCGCCCGGGCCGTTGGACAGGAACACGCCGTCCGGATTCAGCGCCAGCACTTCGGCGGCCGGGGTCTGCGCCGGCACCACGGTGATGTCGCAGCCGCGCTCGGCGAGCATGCGCAGGATGTTCAGCTTGGCACCGAAGTCGTAGGCGACGACCTTGTACTGCGGGGCCGCGTTGACGAACGCGTTGCGATCCAAGTCCAGCTGGCCCTCGTTCCAGCTGTAGGTCGCATCCGTGCTCACCACCTTGGCCAGGTCCATGCCCTTCAGGCCCGGGAACTTGCGTGCCGCTTCCAGCGCGACGTCGACATTGATGTCGTCACCCGCCATCAGCGCGCCATTCTGTGCGCCCTTCTCGCGCAGGATGCGGGTCAGCTTGCGGGTATCGATGCCGGAAATGGCCACCACGCCACGCTGGTTCAGCCAGTCCTGCAGCGACACCTGGCTGCGCCAGTTGCTCGGACGGCGCGGTACGTCGCGCACGATCAGGCCGGCCGACCACACCTTGCGGGCTTCGTCGTCCTGGTCGGTCATGCCGGTGTTGCCGATATGCGGGTAGGTCAGCGTGACCATCTGCCGGGCGTAGGAAGGATCAGTCAGCACTTCCTGGTAACCGGTCATGGCGGTGTTGAACACCACTTCACCGACGGACAGGCCGGGCGCGCCTACGGATTCGCCCTCGAATACGGTGCCGTCTTCGAGGACGAGGATTGCGGCTTGGGTCACGGAAATCTCACTTTGGCTACCGAGGGGTCACCGAAGTCACGCCGCGCGATCCACTGAAAAGCGGTTGCAAAAAAGCGCGGACGGCGGTTTTTATCCGGTCCGGCTGTCGTGATTCGGCGAGCGGGAATTGTAATAGGAAGGTCACGCCGACGCCAGCGTTTGCATGCATTCGCTGACGTACGGCGTATGTCCGCGGCAACCTCGCCTCGTTCAGGTTGCCTTCGCGTCCAGCAGATCCCGCACCCGGTAACTGCCCGGAGCCCGCCCATTCAGCTGAACGGCGGCAAACAGCGCCCCGCGCGCGAAGATGTCGCGGTTGGTGGCGCGATGGGTCAGCTCGATGCGCTCGCCCATGCCGGTGAACTGGACCAGATGCTCGCCGACGATGTCCCCGGCCCGCAGGCTGGCGTAGTGCGGCTGTGCCCCACCCTTCTGTGCGGCCGCGCCCAGCGTGAGCGCGGTGCCCGACGGCGCGTCCTGTTTGTGAATGTGATGGGATTCGACGATGTCGCAGTCCCAGCCGGCCAGCGCGGTGGCGGCGCGCTCGACCAGCTCGTCCAGCACCGCCACGCCGAGGCTGAAGTTGGAGGCCCAGACCAGCGGAATGCTGGCGGCCGCCTGGATCAGCGCCTGGCGCTGGGTTTCGCTGTTGCCGGTGGTACCGGACACCAGCCCGGCCTTGCGCTCCAGGCACAGCGCCAGGACCGCGTCGAAGCCTTCCGGCAGGCTGAAGTCGATGGCCACGTCGAAGGCCGGCGCGCCGGGCAGTTCACTGGCGGCGAAGTGCGGCACGCCCTCGACCACACGCTGGGCCGGCGAACGGCGGGTAATGGCGGCGACGACCTGCAGGTCGTCACGCTCGGCGGCCAGTCGCAGCAGGGCCTGGCCCATGCGCCCGGAGGCTCCGTGAATGAGCAGACGAAGGGGGGAGTTGTTCATGCAGGAAGGCTAGCGGAAAGGATCGGCGATAGGTAGAGCCGGGCTTGCCCGGCTAGCGCGGTCCCACCCACAGCCGGGCAAGCCCGGCTCTACCTGTCGCGCCGTCCCACAGCCGGGCAAGCCCGGCTCTACCTCAATGCTGCTTCGGCGTACTCGGGCCACAGCTGTCGCAACCACCACACGCAGCACCGCCGGCAGTGGCCGGCGGCGCGATCTTCCGCCCCAGCGCCTGCAGGCGCGGCCCGCGCTGCGGCTTCAACAGCCACAGCGCCACCCCGCCGCGCAGCTTCCGCGCGGCACCGGGAAACTGCTTCTTCAGCACCACCCACGCACTGACCAGGGCGGCCAGCGCGATCACCAGGTACTGCAGCAGCAGGCCCATTTCCATCAGCCGCCTCCCAGCGCCTTGGTCACCTGGTAGGTGATCAGTGCCGCCACGTAGGCCGCGGCGAACAGGTAGAAGGTGGCAAAGCCGACCTGCTTCCAGGAGTTGGTTTCGCGCTTGATCGTGGCCAGGGTGGAAATGCACATCGGCGCGTAGATGAACCACACCAGCAGCGACAGCCCGGTGGCCAGCGACCAGCCATCGGCCACCACGGGGGTGAGCGCCTGGATGGCGGCATCGTCATCGGCGGCCTGCAGCGCGTAGATCGTGGCCAGCGAGGACACCGCCACTTCGCGCGCGCCCATGCCCGGAATCAGCGCGATGCAGATCTGCCAGTTGAAGCCCAGCGGCGCGAAGAACACCGCCATCGCATGGCCGATCTGGCCCGCGAAGCTGTAGTCGATCGCCGGCATGGTCGCGTTCTCGGGCGCACCCGGGAAGCTCAGCAGCACCCACAGCAGGATGGTCAGCGCCAGGATGATGCCGCCCACGCGCTTGAGGAAGATCATGCCGCGCTCGTACAGGCCCACGGCCAGGTCGCGCGGGTGCGGAATGCGGTACGACGGCAGCTCCAGCATCAGCGGATGCTCGCTCTTGTCGCGACGCCACTTCTTCATCACCCACGACATCAGCAGCGCGCTGAGAATGCCGGCCACATAAAGCCCGAACAGCACCAGGCCCTGCTGGCTGACGAAGCCCCACAGGGTTTTCTGCGGAATGAACGCACCAATCAGCAGCGCATACACCGGCAGGCGCGCCGAACAGGTCATCAGCGGGGCCACCAGGATGGTGGCCAGGCGGTCGCGCGGGTCCTGGATGCTGCGGGTGGCCATGATGCCGGGCACCGCGCAGGCGAAGCTGGACAGCAGCGGGATGAACGAACGGCCGGACAGGCCGGCCGAGGCCATCATGCGGTCGAGCAGGAACGCCGCGCGCGGCAGGTAGCCGGACTCTTCCAGCGCCAGGATGAAGGCGAACAGGATCAGGATCTGCGGCAGGAACACCACCACCCCGCCGACGCCGGCGATGATGCCGTCGGTCAGCAGACTGGTGAGCGGACCTTCCGGCAGGTGGGCAGCGGTCTGCTCGCCCAGCCAGCCGAACGCCGCTTCGATGCCGTCCATCATCGGCGTCGCCCAGGCGAATACCGCCTGGAAGATCAGGAACATCACCACCACCAGGGTGAGCAGCCCGAACACCGGGTGCAGCAGCCAGCGGTCGAGGGTGTCGTCGATCTTCGCGGTGCGGCTGGGCATGCTGACCGCCGCGGCCAGGATGTCGCGCACCTCGGCGTGGTAGTCGGCGGCCTTCTCAGGCACCTGCACGGGGGCCTGCAGGTGCGGCACCATCGCGTCCAGGCGCTCAACCAGGGCCTTGGCCCCGTGCCGGCGCACGGCCACGGTTTCCACCACCGGCACGCCCAGCGCCTTTTCCAGCGCCGGCACGTCGATCTGGATGCCACGGCGTTGCGCGGCGTCGACCATGTTCAGCGCCACGATCATCGGCTTGCCCAACTCACGCAGCTCCAGCGCGAAGCGCAGGTGCAGGCGCAGGTTGGTGGCGTCGATCACACACAGCAGCACATCCGGTGCGGCCTCGCCCGGATAGAAGCCCCGGCAGAAATCACGGGTGATCGCCTCGTCCAGGCTGGCCGGCTGCAGGCTGTAGGCACCGGGCAGGTCGAGCACGGCGAACTCGCGGCCGGAGGGCGCACGCAGGCGACCTTCCTTGCGTTCGACGGTGACACCGGTGTAATTGGCCACCTTCTGGCGGCTGCCGGTCAGCTGGTTGAACAGCGCGGTCTTGCCGCTGTTGGGATTGCCCACCAGCGCTACGCGCAATGCAGCGGTCGCGCTCATGCGTGGCCTCCATCAACCAGCGCACGCACCTGGATGCGCTTTGCCTCGGCAATGCGCAGGGCGAAACGGGTGAAGCCTACCTGCACCAGCAGCGGTTCACCGCCGATCGGGCCACGGGCTACCAGACGCACATTCTCACCCGCGACAAACCCCAGTTCCTGGAGTCGACGGGCAATGGCGTCGTTTGCATGAAGTTCCTGTACGGAATCCACCAGAGCGGAGCCGTTCAGCGGCAGATCGGACAACGTCACAGGTCGCCTTCGGGTCGATAAGAATGGTTATCAATATTAGCATCGCCGCGCCGCGTCATGGCTGCGTGCCCCTGCACCGCTATGATCCGTACATGTATATGGAGCAAGTGCAGGTCCCCCATGAGTGATGCCCTCAAGCGTGAACGCCACGGCGCGGTACTGACCCTGACCCTGAACCGCCCCGGCCTGCACAACGCCTTCGATGCCGGCCTGATCGCGCAGCTGACCCTGGCCCTGGATGCGGCCGGCAATGACCCGCAGATCCGGGCGGTGGTGCTGGCCGGCGAAGGGCCGTCCTTCTCGGCCGGGGCCGACATGCAGTGGATGCGCGGCATGGCCGCCGCCGGCGAGGAGGAAAACCGCCAGGACGCGCTGGCCCTGGCCCGGTTGATGCGCACTCTGGACGAGCTGCCCAAGCCGACCCTGGCCCGCGTGCATGGCGCGGCGTTCGGCGGCGGGGTCGGCCTGGTGGCCTGCTGCGACATCGCCATCGCCAGCACCGGTGCCCGTTTCGGCCTGACCGAAAGCCGACTGGGGCTGCTACCGGCGGTGATCTCCCCTTACGTCATCGAGGCGATCGGTCCGCGCCAGGCCCGGCGCTGGTTTGCCACCGGTGAACATTTCGACGCCGAAACCGCCCTTCGTATCGGCCTGGTCCACCAGCTGGTGGAGCCCGAGCGCATTGATGAAGCCGTCCAGCGCCAGCTGGGGCTGCTGGACAAGGCCGGGCCGATTGCCGCCGCCAGCGCCAAGCAGCTGGTGCGCCGGGTTGCACAGGGGCCGGACCGCGATGCACTGGACCACGACAATGCGACCCTGATCGCGCGGCTGCGGGTCTCGGCCGAGGGTCAGGAAGGCCTCGGTGCATTCCTGGACAAGCGCGCGCCGCATTGGGTCACCCAGGACTGACCCGCCCGGCGCTGCCCGATGCACCGGCCGATGGCCGCTTTATCGCCCATCCCGCGTAACACCCTGTCGTGGCCCGCCAGGGAACTGCGGTCTCCAATACGTTGCCAGGAAATTTCGTGATCGAATCTGTTCGCTGCCCGCTGTGTGATCGGTGTCTTTCCCGCCAGGAGGCGCACTGCCATGGATGACTTCGTGCGCATTGTCGAGGTCGGCCCGCGTGACGGGCTGCAGAACGAGGCCCAACCCGTGGCCACCGCCGACAAGATCGAGCTGATCCGGCAGCTGTCGCTGACCGGCCTGCGCAGCATCGAAGCGACCAGCTTCGTCAGCCCGCGCTGGGTGCCGCAGCTGGCCGATGCCGCCGAGGTGTATGCGGGCATCGAGCGTCGGCCCGGCATCGACTACCCGGTGCTGGTGCCCAACGAACAGGGCTACGACCGCGCCCGTGCGGTGGGCGTGGAGGAAGTGGCGGTATTCACCGCCGCGTCGGAGACCTTCAACCGCACCAACACCAATGCCGGCATCGACGAATCGCTGGCACGCTTCGAACCCATCCTGCAGCGCGCCCGCGCCGACGGGGTGAAGGTGCGCGGCTACGTCTCCACCGTGCTGGGCTGTCCCTACCAGGGCAAGGTAGCGGTCAGCGAGGTGGTGCGGGTGGCGCGCGCCCTGCATGACATGGGCTGTTACGAAATCTCGCTGGGCGACACCATCGGCGTCGGCACGCCGCGCAAGGCACGGGCCATGTTGAAGGCGGTGGCCAGTGAAATCCCGATGCCGGCGCTGGCCGTGCATTTCCACGACACCTACGGACAGGCGCTGGCCAACATCGACGCCTGCCTGGAGGAAGGCGTGCGGGTGGTGGATTCGGCCGTTTCCGGTGCGGGCGGCTGCCCCTACGCCAAGGGAGCCAGCGGCAACGTGGCCAGCGAGGACGTGGTGTACCTGCTGCACGGCATCGGCATGCGCACCGGCATCGACCTGCCGGCGCTGGCCGCCACCGGCCGCTGGCTGGCGGCGCGGCTCGGCCGCGAAACCGGCAGCAAGGCCGGCAAAGCACTGGCCGCCTCATGAGCCGGGGCGGTCCGCGCAGGGATGCAGCGGTCGGTGACCACCTCACCGGCCACCTGCACGCGCTGGCCGCCCTGGAACGTGCGCTCGCCCAGCCTGCGGGCGAAGACCTGCAGGCCGTGCTGCGCGACGTGCAGCAGGCGCTGCAGGAAGCCATGGACGAGCGCCAGCTGGCGCTGCGCCGCTACGCCGCGCTGTTCGACGCGGTACCCGACCCGGTCAGCATCCTCAGCGAAAGCGGCGTGGTGCTGGACCTCAACAAGGCCGGCGTGCGCGCCTATGGCCGCCCGCGCGAGGACATCGTCGGGCAGCCGATTGAAATCCTGAACCCTGACCTGCCCAGCGACCACCTCGACCCGGTCTGGGAAGCGCTGCGCCGGGGCGAAACCTATGTCATCGAAGTCACCAACATGCGCGGCGACGGCAGCCGCTTTCCGGTGGAAGTGCATTCGGCCGGCTTCGAGCACCAGGGCGAGCACTGCATCGTGGCGGTCGCGCGCGACCTGAGCAGCCGCTGGCAGGCAGAATCGCGCTACCGCCTGCTGATGGAATCCATCGACAAGGGCGTGATCCTGTTCGACCGCAACCTGCATGTGGTCTCGGCCAACCCCGCCGCGCACCGCATTCTGGGCACCAGTGGCAGCGGTGGCAGCCTGCAGCACCTGCTGGCTCCGGAAGACTGGATCAGCGTGGACGAGCACGGCCATCCGCTCACCCGTGAACAGTGGCCGGCGGCCGAGTCGCTGCAGCGCGGACGGATCATCCGCAGCACCATCGTCGGGCTGTACCACCGCCCGCGCGGGCGCATGATCTGGATCTCCACCACCAACGTGCCGGTGTACAGCAACGGTCGCGACACCCCGGACCACGTGTTCGGGCTGTTCAGCGACATCACCGAGCTCAAGCGCAACAACACCCTGTTCGACCGTGCCCAGTCGCTGGCCCACATCGGTGGCTGGGAGTGGGACCGCGGCCTGCAGCGGCTGTACCTGACCGACGAGGCCGCGCGCATCCTCGGCCAGGACCTGCCGATGCAGGACATGGCGCATCTGATGGAATGCCTGCGCACCGACGACCGGCTGCAGCTGCAGCAGGCCCTGCTGGAGGTGATCGACCGCCAGGTGCCGTTCGAACTGGAACTGCAGGGCCAGCGCAGCGACGGCCATTCGTTCTGGGTGCGGATGATCGGTGAAGCCGAAGCCGGCGACGTGGACGCCGCGCGCATCGCCGGCACGGTGCAGGACATCACCGCACGCAAGCACGCCGAGGAAACCCTGCGCATCCAGGCACGGACCGATCCGCTGACCGGGATCATGAACCGCGACGCGGTGCTGGGCGACCTGGCCACACGCATGGCCAGCCCCACCCACAGCAAGGTGGCGGTGCTGTACATCGACCTGGACCGGTTCAAGACGGTCAACGACATGCTCGGCCACAATGCCGGCGACGAGCTGCTGATCGACGCCACCCGGCGCATCTCCACCGCCATCGGGACCGAAGGCCTGGTGGCCCGCTTCGGCGGCGACGAATTCCTGGTGGTGTGCGACACCCGCGACCAGGCCGACCAGCCCGAGCGCCTGGCCGAAGCGATCAGCCGCGCCTTCATTCCACCCTTCCGCTTCGGCAGCGATGAGTTCGCGGTCACCACCAGCATCGGCATCGCCCGCGCACCGCAGGATGGGTTGCGCCCACAGGTGCTGATCCAGAATGCCGACATCGCCATGTACGACGTCAAGCGTCGCACCCGCAACGGCTGGCAGGTGTTTTCGCCGGAACTGGCGCAGCGCCAGCACGACCGCCTGCAGATCGAAAGCCGCCTGCACCGCGCGCTGGACGACGAGGAGTTCCATCTGGTCTACCAGCCACAGGTGGACCTGAAAAGCGGCCAGCTGATCGCGGCCGAGGCGCTGATCCGCTGGCGCAACTCACAGCTGGGCGAACTGCGCCCGGATGTGTTCATCGGCCACGCCGAAAGCACCGGTGACATCGTGCGGATCGGCCAGTGGGTGCTGCGCGAGGCCTGCCGGCAGGTGCGGCTGTGGCAGGACGCCGGGCTGGGGATCGTGCGGGTGGCGGTGAACGTGTCCTACCGCCAGTTCGTCGGCGAGGACCTGGCCCGCAACGTGCGCCAGGTGCTGGAGGAGTTCGACCTGCCGGGTACCGCGCTGGAGCTGGAGTTCACCGAGCGGGTGCTGATCGAGGACGCACCGGACACCCTGCAGACCTTCGGCCGCCTGCGCGAAATGGGCGTACTACTCACCATCGACGACTTCGGCGAGGGCTACAGTGCGCTGAACTACCTGCGCCGGCTGCCGATCCACGGGCTGAAGCTGAGCCAGATGTTCGTCGAGGGCGTGCCGGGCAACCGCTCGGACGTGGCAGTGTGCGAAGCGGTGTGCGGCATTGCCCGCAGCCTGGGACTGGGACTGGTGGCCGAGGGCATTGAGTCAGAGGAGCAGCGCCACGCCCTGCACGGCATGGGCATTTCCGTGGGCCAGGGCTTCCTGTTCGCACCGGGGCTGGCCCCGGACGATTTCGCCCGCCGCCTGGCGCGGCGCAACTGAGCCGCAGGTGGCAGTGCACAACGGTGTGCGGCCCGGCTTCGGCTAGAATCGGCGGTTCTTGAACCTGCGGAATCACCTGATGCAGCTGTCTTCTGTGCGTGCCGTCGTCACCGGTGGCGTTTCCGGCCTGGGCCTGTCCGTGGCCCGCCACCTGGTCGCCCACGGCGGCAAGGTCGCCCTGTGGGACCTGAATGACGAAAAGGGCGCGGCCGCCGTGGCCGAGCTGGGCGCGGACAACGCGTGCTACTTCAACACCAACGTCAGCGATGAAGCGGCCGTGGCCGCGCAGATCGACGCCGCCGCCGCGTTCCTGGGCGGCCTGAACGCGGTGATCAGCTGCGCCGGCATCCTCGGCGCGGGCCGCGTGCTGGGCAAGGAAGCGCCGATGCCGCTGGCCAACTTCCAGGGCACGGTGATGGTGAACCTGGTGGGCAGCTTCAACGTGGCCAAGGCCGCGGCCAACCGCATGCAGCACAACGAAGCCGGCGACGACGGCGAGCGCGGGGTGATCATCAACACCGCCAGCGTGGCCGCGTACGAGGGCCAGATCGGCCAGGCGGCGTATTCGGCCTCCAAGGGCGGCGTGGTGGCGATGACCCTGCCGATGGCACGCGAGCTGTCGCGCTTTGGCATCCGGGTGATGACCATCGCCCCGGGCATCTTCTGGACGCCGATGGTGGACGGCATGCCGCCGGCGGTGCAGGAGTCGCTGGCCGCATCGATTCCGTTCCCGCCGCGCCTGGGCAAGCCGGAGGACTTTGCCGGCCTGGTGGCCCACATCCTCGGCAACACCTATCTCAACGGTGAGACCATCCGCCTGGACGGCGCGGTGCGTCTGGCCGCCAAGTAATCCTTTACCTCCCACACAACCGACCTTCATTCCCATGAAAGCCAGTGACATCAAGAAAGGCAACGTCGTCGAGTACAACAACGGCGTCTACCAGATCCGCGACATCGAGCGCAGCTCGCCGCAGGGCCGCGGCGGCAACGTCCGCTTCCGCTTCATCATGTACAGCGTGCCGGGCGGCAACAAGCTGGATGCCAGCTTCGACGCCGACGACAACCTGCCGGAAGTGGAGCTGCTGCGCCGCCAGAGCACCTACTCGTACAAGGACGGCGACGCGTTCGTGTTCCTGGACGACGAGGACTACACCCCGTACACGCTGGACGCGGACGTGATCGGCGATGACGCCGGCTACATCACCGACGGCCTGACCGGCATCTACGTGCAGGTGATCGACGACCAGCCGGTGGCGGTGCAGCTGCCGTCCAGCGTGGTGCTGGAAGTGATCGAGACGCCGCCGGAACTGAAGGGCGGTACCGCGACCAAGCGCCCGAAGCCGGCCAAGCTCAACACCGGCATTGAAATCATGGTGCCGGAGTACATCGCCAACGGCGAGCGCGTGCTGGTCAACACCACCACCGGCGAATTCGCCGGCCGCGCGGACTGATCTGACCGCCTGCAGCAAACGCCGATCGTTCGCCACCTGTGACGCGGACGGTCGGCCACCCGAATCGGCGATCGTTCGCCATCCCGTAGAGCCGGGCTTGCCCGGCTGCTTTCTGCGTTATCGCCAACGGCCACGGCGTTTCCGTTTACGGCTTCGCCGCCACCGCCGGAGCACCGGCGAAATCACCACAGCCGTGATACTGCTTGGCACCCACGGTCAGCATCACCGTCGCACCAAACGCCTTTCCGCTCATGGTGTCCTCGCACACGGTGCGCTGGAACGTCAGCTTGATCTCGGTGCCGTCTTCGGCCTTGCCCGACCACCCGTCCTGGCCCTGCGTGGGTGCCGCGATCTCATACTTCTTTTCGCCATAGTCGGTCTCGACATGCAGGCGCGGTGCTTCTCCGTCGCTGACCTGTGCCAGCCAGCCCGGCTCGTTGCCGGTGGCGCGGAAGGCCGCCGTGGATGCGGTCGGCGTGGTCGCCGCCGGTGCCGCCTCGCCTTCGGTGCCGGAGCCGGTGCAGCTGCGGTCGGGCTCGCCGGCCAGCGTCAGGGTGCCTTCGGTGGTGCCCTTGGTCCAGAACACGTTGCCCTGGCCATCGCCGTACTTCGCGCCGGAAGCCGCGGTTTCAGAAGACATCACGAAGGTGCGCCCGCCGACCACCACGGTGGCCGAATCCTGGCCGCGATAGGTGGCCTGCACGGCGAGGTCACCGCACTGGAAGGCATAGGTGCGTTCATCGCTGGTGGCGGTGCCGGCCGGCGGCGCGACTTCGGCGGGACCGGTGTTGGCGTCCTGCGCGGCGGGCTGGCAGGCGGCCAGGCTTGCGGTGATCGCGGCGCTGAGAATCCAGGGGGAAATGCGCATGTTCAACTCCTTGCCGATCGGTTACGTCAGCCGGTCATCCTAGTGCGGAGCCTGTGAAGCGTGGATTAGCACCCTGTGGGGGCACGCCCTGCGTGTCCTTGGGGTGCCCAAATCACGACGCGGCCTCATCGCGCGCCAAGCGCCGCATGCGCTCGCCCAGGCGCTCAAGACTTCTCTCGATGGTCGCCAACTCGTGCTGCTGGGCCACCGGCAACCGCTCGCGCAACTCCTCCTGCAAGGCCGCCCACCCACTGACGCCCCACGCACTCAGCCGCGCCGTCGCAACTTCCGCCGCCGCGCGTTCATCGCCAACCGGCACCCCATACCCGCCCGCCGGCAACAACCCCGCCGGGCTGACCAGCTGCCCGGCATCGTCCAGCAAGGCCAACAACGCCGCATGGGCGGCATCCACCCCGCCGCGCGGATCCGTCAACGCGCGCTTCAACCCGGAGCGTGCACGCAGCTCTTCACGATTGCGCGCGGCCTGCTCCAGCAGCAGCATCGCCGAGGTCGCGCGCAGGCCGCCCTGCTCCACCCATATCGCGCGCTTCGCGGCAGGCAACTGCAGCCACGCGCTGACGTCTGCTGACGGCACCGCCAGCTCGGCCTGCACCACCTCGAACAACTGCTGGTAATGCGCCTGCGCGGAGGCGAAGTAATAGCCCTGCCGCGTGGCCTCAGCGCGATCCGCCAGCACCGCCGTGTCCGCGATACCCTGCCGCTGCAACCGGGACAGCAGGCCGCGCGGGGTGATCCGGTTCAGTCCTTTCCCGCCCAGCCGCGGCACCCCTTCCTGCAGCAGCTTGCCGGTTTCCACCGCGCAGTTGTTGCTGATGAAGCGGTAGCGCCCGTCGTAGCTCCAATGCACCTGCGCCACCCGTTCCAGCAGCGCGGCGATCTCGTCGTCCGTCAACTGCAGCGGAATCGACGACAGCCCGCGCAGCTCGACCTGGGTGTACTCGTTGATCACCTGGTTCAGCGGCAGCACGAACAGCCGCGAGGGATACGCGCCAGTCAACCCGGCCCAGCTGGAAATCTGCACGTCGCCGACGAAGGCACGGAACGACAGCACCCGGTGATGCGCCAGATCCATGCGGCAGGCGGGCCCACGCGGCCGCCCGGGCGCACAGACCACCAATCGCAGCATGCTGTGGCCCCAACGGCTCATCAGCGCGTCATTGCCTTCAGCCAGCAGGTACTCCACCGCGTAAACGCGCGAAGGATCCAGTTCCAGCAGCGACGCCTGGCCACTGACGTCGCCGGCCTGGACCAGCGGCAGACGTGCGTCGCAGCCGGTCATGGGCGTGTCGCGCGGCCCGATGTGCCCGGCAAACCAGGCCGCCAGCGCCGGGCGGCGACAACCGTAATCGGGGTCCAGCAGATAGTGTTCCGCATTGACTGCCAGAAACTCGGCCGGGCTCTGCCGTTCGTAGGCGTCGGGACTGCGGGTGGTGAACGCATTGGC
>DGLB01000042.1:0-49037 GCA_002387845.1 Stenotrophomonas maltophilia
GCAGGGTGACGCATGATCTGCGTCGTAGAAGCGCGTCTGCGTTCCAGGGTCATGCCCTATAGCAGCGATCAGCGTCATCGGCGGTCGTCTGTCGAGCGACCCTACCAGTTTCCCAGCGCGTCGCAACACGTCGCAACACATCCCAGAACATCCCAACACATCCCAACACGTTGCGCTGCGTCGCTTGGGTTGATTGCGTCGATCTTCGAGCGTCGCGCAGAACATTTTTTCCCACGCACTTCAATGTACGAACAACGTCGCAAATCGCGCAGAACGCACCAGGACATCCGGTGTCACAGGCCATTCCCGACATGTTTCGTGTTGCAGCACACAACCGCGTCGACACCCGATAGACGCAGCCTATTTCCATCTCGCAACGACATCGCACACGCTTTCCGGACGGGGCGTCGAAACCCCAACAGGTACGGTATGTGTGTCCCGAGTCGGGAGGGTGGCTAATACAACACCCTCAATGGGGGAATACGCCCGCCGTTTTCTACTGTACCTGTACGGTTTCGAACCTCCCGACCCCTTGCCATCCGGCAAGGGGAACTACCGGAAGGAGAATCACGATGCAGATGCAGTTCGCAGGCACGTTCGAAACCCCCAGCAGGAGGCACACCCCATGAGCAAAGACGTCGTGATGCGCGTACACCTGCCGCATGAGCAGCGCTGCCAGTTCCGCGAAGCCGCGCGCCGTTCCAAAACCCACCCGTCGAACGCGCTGAAGAAGCTGGTACACGCCTACATCGAGCTGGACAAGGAACCGACCACGGTGCAGGTCACCGTGACGGTCGGCAACGCAAGCGACAATAACAGCGCGTAACCCGGCGTTACGGGGTGGCGGCCAGCAGGGCCTTCAGGATCGCCTCTGAACGCCGCTGGCCGTACCCCTTTCCGTAGGCGCTGGAGGTGATGGCCACCACCATCTGCCGGCTGGGTATCACGTAAATCTTGTTGCCGCCGTTGCCGGAGGCAAAGCGCACTGGCACCTGGGTGCCGTTGATGTCGTGGGACTTGGCGTACCAGTAGTAGCCGTACCCGTCCGCATACGGATCGCTGTCGCCAATGGCCACATGTGGGGTCAGCGCATCGTGCAGCCACGCCGCGCTGACAATGCGCCTGCCGTGGTGCATCCCGTCGTTTCGCACCATTTCGCCAAGGACGGCGAAGTCGCGCGCGCGCAGTGACAGGTTACCCTGCCCTTTGGTGATGCCGGAAGCGTCACGCGCCCACTGCCAACGCTGGATGCCGAGCGGCGCGAACAGGTACTGGCGCGCGAACGCGTCCATCGGCTTGCCGGTCGCTTCGGTCACCACCACGCCGGCCACATAGCTGGTCAGCGAGTTGTAGCGGTACATCGTGCCCGGCGGCGCAGCGCGCGGCACCTTCAGCACGAACGCTTTCGGGTCGCCGGCCTCATCCATGCGGTCTTCGTTGCCGGGCGACGTCGCGTCCTCGTCGTCGGCCGCCAGCCCCGAACGCATGCTCAGCACGTCGCGCAATGCCACCGGGCCAATCGCGCTTCCCGCCGCCTGCTTCCAGTAGCGCTGGACCGGCTGGTCGATCTGCAGCCGGCCTTGATCGCGGGCGATACCGACCAGCAACGCGGTGACGCTTTTGCCGGCCGAGCGCACGTCGTGCAGCTCATCGCGCTTGGCCCCGTTGTAGTAGCGCTCGGCCACCACCTGCCCCTGCTGCATCACGACCACCGCGCGCAGGTCGGGATGCTCGGTCTGGTCCCAGCGCGCGAGTACGGCGGTCAATGCCTCCGAAGGCGGGGCCGGCGCAGCGTGTGCGCCGAGGGCAGATACAGCAGTCAACAGCAGGCACGACAGACGCAGCATGGCGACGCTCCTGGACCGGAATGCCGCTGACCCTACGGGCTTGGCGCGGTGCCTGCCCCTGCCATTGGTCCTGTAAACCTTTTTGGCACAGGCATTTCAAGCCCTTCGCGAACTTTTCTGATTATTCCTATTAAGCGTGCGCCCTGCTGCGGTGATCGTACGCGCCCCCTCCGCGCGGCATTCGTACGATGAATCACACCTCCCCCGCCTCCCCTGCCACCTCGGCCCCACGCTCTGCGGCGTCGTTATCGCGCCCGGATCCGCTGCAGGAGTTACCGCCGGCGGTACCCGGTCCTTCCCGGCTGCATCACCTGCATAACCGGGAGGGCATGGTGCCGCCCGTCGTGATCCCCTCCCCCACTTTCCCTTCGATGCAAGGATTGATTGGCGCACCCGCGACGCAGTTCGAGCTGCTGTCGCACCTGCTGGTCACAGGACCGGTCACCCTGGATCTGCTGCAGACGATGCTGGCCGCCGAGGTCGCCGGCACACCGCTGTCCTGCCTGCTGGGCGATCACCTGGCTGCACGCTGCGAGCTGCCGGCAACGATGCCGGCGGCCGAGCAACAGGCGTGGCGCGACGTGCTGCTGCATGCGCTGCGGCTGCCTGCATTGCAGTGGGAAGTGGCCATGCTGGACCTGCGCCGCCGCTTGAGCCATGCGCAGGCGCAGACACACCCGCTGCTCACCACACTGCGTGATGCGCTGTATCGGCCGCAGCGCATGGAACGGCATGCATGGCAGGCGCTGCTGGCCGCCGAACCTTTCAAAGACAGTCACGCACTGGCGCTGGAACACCAGAAGCAGGAACTGCCCCACAGCAACATGCAGGCGCGCTGTGATTGGGCAGCCTCGCAGTTGCGGGCCCTGGCCCCTCAGGCCGACAACGCCGCTGTGCAGACCGCGCTTCGCGCCATGCGCCAACGCGAACAGCAGGAGCAGGGCCTGCTGGATGCGCGCGTGGGCCTGCAACACCTGGTTGAAGGCAACGCCGCGTCCCTCAGCTCGATTGAACCCAACTCGCCGTTGGCGGCGGCGGCCGGCACTGCGCCGCTGGTCAACGCTGATGCGCTGCCCGCGACCTGCGCGCTGGGTACCTTGATGGTTCAGACGGCCCGCTCAGCGACCTGGGCCCACGAGCCGGCGGTGACGCCGGTAGGCCGCTTCGACACCGCCGTGCATGCGCTGACCTCGGCGCTGTACTTCCCGTTGAACCTGATGCACGTCGGCCAGGCGATGGCCGCCTGGGGCCGACGCGTCACCGTGGACACCTGCATGCCCGCCCCGGGTGATGTGCCGGCGCACACCCATGCCGAGGCGGTGACGGTCTGGCGCGAGGCAGTCGGCGGCCTGATCCGTCACACCCCCGCTCTACCCGCACCCGACAGCACCGCGCTGATTCCCTGCGCTTCCCAGACGCACTTTGTGGCCGGCCTGCACGGGGAGCAGGCGGCGCAGATCGTGGACTTCGTGCGCCGGCAGCAACCGCAGGCTGTGAGCGCAAAGCAGGCACTGGACGCATTCGCCCACCTGTTCGGCAGGGCCGTCGTCGACACCGCAGCAACAACCTCAACGGTGGAGATGGCCGCAAATCCGAACCCGACGCGGCTTGCCACCGCGTGGCTACACCCACGGGCACGGGCCGGTGCGTTGACCGATGAAGGCCAGGCCGCTCCCCTTGGCCTGACAACCCCGACGCTTTTGCCCGGAGCCGGCGCGCAGTTCTTCGCGCAGATGGCTGGCCCCGTGCCGCTGCTGCTGATGCAGGGATTGATCGACCACATTCCTGCCCGCTCATGGTGGCACGCGATCCCGGGGTATACCGCGCGTTCCGCGCAGGGGCTGCTGCTGTCCATCAACGACCTGTTCGCGCAGGGGGGCGAGCACCTGTACGGAAGACCGCCGGATGCCGACGCGCTGGAGCGCTTCTTCGGCACCACGCAGGGCATCGCTCTGTTCGATGCCATCAGCCAGCTGCCGGAGTTGTCGACCTGGCAGGAGTATGAGATCGAACGCGGCGGCGTGGAGGCGCAGATCTATGTGTTCATGCGCATGCTCAAGCAGCTGATGCGCGCGGTGCACGCGCGGACGGAAAGCACGCGTGACCCGGTGCACTCACAGGCCGAGCACGACGCCCATTACGCGCTGGCGCGCATCGGCCTGGCCGCCGGCGCGCTGCTGATGGAGTACGACGACAAGGTGCCGGATGCTGGCCGCACGTTCTTCCAGCGCGTGGTGGAAAAAACCCGACCGCCGGCGCTGCATCGGCCCACGCCGATCAACGCCACGATGATCGAGCAGCACGCGGAGCGGATGGGGATTGCCCGGCCCATGTTCTGCCCGCCGGTCGGAACGCCGGAGCTGCGCCAATGGTGGGTGGAGCCTGCTGACCCGCTGCTGGGCGAGGATGGATTCGAGGCGCTGAGCGACGCCGGCCGCTGCCTGGCGCAGATTGCGGAAGTCTACAGCCGCTCACTGCATGGCAATCCGCCGGCGCACTGGCGCGAGGTGATGCCCACGATGAACGATTGGCGGGTACTGGCCGACCGCATGGTGGGGCGTCGTACGATGACCCCCACCTGGGAAAGCGCGGTGGGCGTGTACTTCCACGGTGCCGCCGGCATGTTGAGCGAATGGCGGCGACGACAGCAGGACCACCCCCTCAGCCCGGACGAGCTGGATCTGGGCGTGCACCTGCGACGCCTGATCGAACCGCTGCAGCAGCTGTACAGCCAGCTGGAGCTGCCGTTGCAGGACGCCGACCCCTGGTATGAGGACAGCCTGGAGCACTTCCATGCCTTCTATCAACGGGTGGGTCAGCAACTGTCCGCGCCCGATCAACCCGCGAGTGAATCGAGCGACGCGGCACCGCCACTGCCGCTGCAGCACTGGCTCGACGCACACACCGGGCATGCACTGGCGCAGGCGATCTGTCCGGCCGGCGCGCTCAGCCTGCGCGACGGCCTGGCCAACGCGATCCAGCACGCCCTCATCTCCAGCAACGGTGCCGGCCGCGGCAAGTTGGATGCCTGGGCGCTGATCATGCAGGGGCCGCACCTGTTGCAGCGGTGGCTGGACAGCGCGGCAGGCCACACCGCTGTTGCCCGCTGGGTGGACGCGATGAGGGACAGCGCGGTGCGCAGCGGCGCGGTGGACAAGAAAGAGCACGCCGACTGGCAGGTGCACGCGGCGTTGCTGCGCAAGGCCGTGCTGTCCCAGCTGCCGCCCGGTCTGCAGCAGAAGATCGTGGCACTGTTGGAGGTACCGACCCTGTTCGCCGGCGGCGCGGCACCGGTACTGACCCTGGCACAGGCGCTGGGCGAAGCCGACCCGCTGCTGCTGCGCGACCCCGGGCAGGCGTTGTTGCTGGCATTGGCGCTGCTGCCCATGGAAGCCCCTGCGAGTGCGCAACGCATGGCGCTGGGCTTCCCGCTGTGGCCGCTGCACTCATCTGAAGCAGCGGCTACCAATGGCACCGGCCTGCTGCTGGAACGCTGGTTCCATCAACCTGCTCCGCTGCCGCTGATCTTTCCGCTGGACACCTCCGCCCTGCCCGACCTGCACACACTGCTGCAGCGCTGGGGGCTGGATGTGCTGCATGACCCGGATCCAGACAGGGCCCTGCCACCGGCTGAGCTGTGGGACCTGATGTCACGCACACAGGGGTTCGCGCAACTGGGTCAGCAACTGCTGGATCAGACCGACTGGGCCGGCGCGCAGGAAAACAACCCGGCGTCGCCGCAGGGTGCACAGATCATCGTCGCGCAGGCGCTGCTTGAACACTACGTCGGCCACGCGCAGATCGACGCACTGCGCGCCGACGTGAACAACCCGGCAACTGTGCACCGTACCTTCGTCCAATGGCAGGCGCACGTGGCCGCCGTGCTGGCCAAACGCCATCCGCACGTACCGGCGGCGGCTCGCGACCTGCTGCAATGGCTGCTGCTGAGCGAAGTCCAGCAACCGGCACTGCTGGTGCGAAACATACCGGAAGGACTCAGCCCCACCTCGCTGGCAGGCAGCGCCTTCCTGCACAGCGTTGCGCTGTTGGAGGCACTGCAGCCCGGTGCCAGCGGGCGCGTGAGCTACGTGCAGGTGGCCGGGCTGGCCGCCGCCCTGTCGGCCCCGTCGCCGCAATCCAGTGCACACGATGCCCTGCATGCCAGCTGGGCGCGCGCCATGCTGCATCCAGCGCTGCTGTACGCCGTCGCACATGGGCAGCTGCCGGGAGTGATCCGGCTGGACCAGGTGACGCCGGAACAGGCCAGCCGGGCGCTCGACTACCTCAAGAAGGCACAGGACGCGTACGCGGCGCATCTGGCATTGATTGCCCAGCCCCCCCCGACGCGCCGGCAGATCGCCGAACAGAAGCTCAAGCAGACCGGGCTGGACCCGGCGCTGTGGTCGTTGCCGGTCGACAAGATCGGAACCCTTGTACTGGGCGCGCACGGCATCACCGCCGGTACCACCTTGAAGCGGCAGGAAGACGTGCTGTCGCTGGTGATTCCGGAGGGGAGCAGCACGCTGGAGGGCTCGGTGAAGGCGCTGCTGAGCGTGAGCGACTCCCTGCTCGACCTGATCGCCGCTGATGCCTATCTTTGCGCGAGGCAGTCGACCACCCTGCAGCGATTCGACGCGGCATTCGCGATGTACCGCACCGCAGTGGAACAGGGTCTGGCCGGACTGATTGACGACCTGCTGTCGTCGCTTCCCCCCGACGACCAGACCGTGCTGCGCACCGGCCCATGCACGCCTCTGCAGGTTCACGCGTTCGGCCAGGACGCCACCCAGGGCCTGCTGCTGCGCTGCCAGCCGGACGGTAGCGCGGAACCGGTGTACTTCGAGATCCTGCCGCGCGCCGGGCTGATCCGGCGTGCGGTGATGGACCCGCACCTGGGTCCGTGCGTGGACGCACAGGGCCTGATCGACGGCAGCATTGCCATCCATCGGGCGGACCGGCTGGCCGCGGTGAGTGACCTGCAACTGACCCCGTTGGCAGGCGCGATGCGCTTGTGTGACTCAGACGCCATGCAGTTGCTGGCGGCGGCCGCTGCCAAGCTGCTGTGGGACGCACGCCTGGATGCGGTCAGGAAGCTGGAACTCAGTCACCACACGCCATTGGAGCAGGTGCTGGACAAGGAAGAAGCGTTCCTGAAAAAAGCCGCCGAGTTCACGATCCCCTTCTTCGCCTGCGGCGAGGACCTGATGAGTGGCGAAAAGGGCAAGGCCGCACTGGATTGTGGCGTCGACGTCCTGAGCAATCTGATTCCCGGCGCAACGTTCGCCGGCAGCATGGTGCGCATCGTGGCCGAGGCTGGCACGCATACCGTGGTTTCGCTGGCCACGCATACCGGCGAGGCGCTCGGAAAACTGGCCGGCGAGCTGTTGCGCAACAGCGGTGCCGGGCTGATCCATGACCTGGGCAAAGGTGCGCTGCGGTTGGGCGGCCAGGCGTGGACGCAGGCGCTGCGCGGTGCCGGTTGGCTGCACGGTGTGCTGCGCGGCGAACGCGCACTGGGCGCGGCGGCGCACAGCGTGGAGGCCGACGTCGCGGTCGGCGCGGCCACGCAGGAACTGCTGACCTCACTCGAGATTGATTTCGAGCTTGAGGACGCCACGCTGGCGGTGGGCCAGGTCAATGCCGGGCCGATGACGCTGATGACCAGCGGACCAGACGGCTGGTACCGTTTCGATCCCATCGCCGGTGCCGCCTACGGACCGCCACTGCAGCAGGTGAGCCTGGTCACGCCGCTGCCGGAGTTCATTCCCGGTCAACTCGTGGAGGACGGCGTACGCCTGCAACTGGGCGACGCCACCGATGCACGCTTCGTTGAGCGTGGCGACCACCAGTGGGAAGTCTGGATAGGCGACGCGCCCTATCTGCTGGATCCCAGCGACGGCGCGCTGCGCCTGCGCGAGGTGCATGGCGGCGAGATCGGCGAGCTGCAGGAGCTGGATGCCAGCGGCTGCCGGGTGCCGCGCGGCGTGGAGGGCGTGGAGCAACCCGCAGGCTGCAGCCGACCGACCCAGCTGCGCTTCGTGCCGGACCGACTGGTGCCGCTGCCGGACTCGCCCAGCCCGGACCAGCTGGTGCCGCATGCGTTCGGCTACCGCAGCTACAGCCCGTCCGAGGTGACGCCGATGGAGGGGCTCACCGCGCCCGGCGGCGGGACTGACGTGCCGGTGATGGTTCATGACGGCAAGCTGCAGAAGTGGCACATCCCCCGGTCGCGGCAGGGACGTGAAATGCCGGCGAGGCTGAGCCCGCTGACGCCGGAGGAGTCACAGGCGCTGGGCGTGCCCGGGCAGGTGCAGTACCTGCCCCAGCTGGAAGGACGCTTGAAACCGGATTCCACCCTGGGCCTGGACGAAGGCACCCACAGCGACGTCCGCATGCAGGTGAACGGGCTGCTGCCGGTGATCAGTGTGGGCGCGATCGCGCACGGTGTCGACGACGGCCGCGAGCTGCGCGGTATGTACATGACGGTCGATGGCACCCCCGTCATCTGCATCGAACCGGATCGTGGCATCTACTACACCGCGCCGGTGCCGCAGCTCAGCAGCGACACGCTGACGTTCGTGCCGATGACGAACCGCGACGACATCGCCCGCTACCTGCGGCAATCCGAGCGGCAGCGGCTGCTGCGCGAGAATCCACACTCGGCGCAGGTGCAGCGCAACATCGCGGAGATGACCTTCAACTACCTGCGCCCCGGGTTCGAGCCGGAAGAGCTGGCGCTGTATGGCACCTACGCGGAGTATGAGGCCTATTGCCAGAAGAGCGGGAAACCGGACGAAGTTGCGCAGTTTGCCCGCAACGTGTTCTCCGGCGGCCCCGAGCAGAAGGACTTCGTCAATCTGAGCCGCCAGTTCATCCCTGACTGGCAGGTGCTGCAGACCTGCTCGCAGGAGGAACGCCAGCACGTCGCCGACATGCTCAACACCCTGTTGCCGGTCGCGGGCAAGGAAGCCGGCTGGGTGCCGCTGACGGCCGACAGCCTGGCGTTGCCGGAAACCGCGCAGGACCTGATCAAGCATGTCACCGGGGTAAATTTTGCGTACGCCGAAATCGAGACCACCAAGGGCACGCTTGTGATCAGTTCGCTTTCCGGCGGCGAACGCGCACGCAAGCTCAACCTGAAGGTGCCGGAGCCGACGTCCGACACGCGCTACGTCGATGCCCGTGGCACGGGCATTGCGGAAAACCCGGCATTTGTCACGCTGCCGGTACTGCGCACCCCAGACGATGCACGCACGATCGTGTTCGATCGTGGCGGCGATTCGGAGAACTGGATCTTCCGTTACCTGCTGTCACTGCTGGAGGCGAAGGACCCTGCGGTACGCCTTCTGCCCGACGACATCCTCAAGGTGAAACTGGTGAGTTTCCTCAACACCTGCTCCACCTGCGGCGGCGTGCTGCTGCCGACGGTGAAGCAGGCGCTGCAGACGCTGGGCACGAAGGCGGAGTTCTCGGTCCGTTACCTGGTCGACTACGTGAAATGACCGGGAAGATTGATATTCCGCCAACCCGCGCATAGTCCACGGCGCGCAACCGTGCGACCCTTGGAATCGTTTTCACGGAATGGAGGGATTCCCATGAAGTCGTTTCGAAAGCGCCACGCCCTGTGGCTTGCGTTTGCCCTGTCACTGCCCCTGGGCAGTGTGCAGGCCCGTTCACCCGCACCCGCAGCCGACCCGCTGCGGGTGATGTCGTTCAACGTGCGCACCCCGGTGGATACCGAACCGGGGCGGCGCTGGGATGACCGCCGCGATGCGATGGTCAGCCTGTTGAAGGAACAGAAACCCGCGGTGTTCGGCACCCAGGAACTGGTGCAGAAGCAGGCGGAGTACCTGGCCGCGCACCTGCCCGGGTACCGCTGGTTCGGCCAGGATCGGCGCGGCGGCAGCGGCGACGAGCACATGGGCGTGTTCTACGACAGCGCCCAGCTGAAGGTGCTGGAGTCCGGCGACTTCTGGCTGTCCGATACGCCGGAAGTGGCCGGCAGCATCAGCTGGGGCAATCTGTTTCCGCGCATGGTGACGTGGGGCCTGTTCGAGCGCGTGGCCGATGGGCAGCGTTTCTACCTGCTCAATACCCACCTGCCCTACCGGGATGAAGATGAGCCGCGCCGGGTGAAGGGTGCCAAGGCCATCGTGGCGCGGCTGCAGCAGCTGCATGCCGGGGTACCGGTGCTGCTGACCGGGGATTTCAACAGTGAACCGGGCAGCGAGACGTATGCGACGTTCACTGCGGCGCTGGAGGATGCGCGCAAGGTGGCGGCGAAGGTGGAGGGGCCGCGGCTGACGTTCCACAACTTCAGTGGCACGCCTACGACCGAACTGGACTGGATTCTGGTGCGCGGGGTGAAGGTGCTGCGGTTTGTGACGCTGGATGACACGCCCGGTGGAGTGTTGCCTTCGGACCATTTCCCGGTGATGGCGGAGGTGCTGCTGCCGGCTGGGCGGTGATCGCAGATGCGTAGAGCCGGGCTTGCCCGGCTGGCCACGGCCGATGCAAAAGCAGCCGGGCAAGCCCGGCTCTACGGGCATCGCGGCAGGCCAAAGCCACAGTCAAGAGCATCGTGGCGGGCCAGAACCACAGTCAAGGGCATCGCGGCAGGCCACGACCAGGGATTACGGCGATCGCGGCGGACTGCGCAGCCGCTCCAGCGCGCGGCACAGCGCCAGGTGCTGTTCGCGTGCCTGGTAGATGCGTGCGCTCACCGCCAGGAACAGGCCGATGGCCACAACCCCCAGTTCCAGCAACGCGTCAGGCAAGCGGGCAAAGCCCAACGTGACCGCCAGCACGGCCAGGATCAACAGCAGGACGACACCCGCTGAAAGACTGGCCGCACCCATGCGATGGTCTTGCTGGTAGGGCTGATGCATCGGCACACTTCCTGTGATGGGGTGCCTATTTAGCCTTGTGATTGCGCAACGCGTCAGAGGCAATGCCGTCAATGCGGAGTCCCCTTGCACGCGGTCGCGGGGAACGCCTACACAAAGCGGAAGGGCGGCCTGCGCCGCCCTTCCCTGTCACCTCAACGCATCGTTCCGGCAATGGCCGGCGGCGTTGCATCACGCTGCTGACCCCAGCCACCCAATGCCTTGTACACGCCGACCACGCTGACGTTCACCGTCGATTCGGCAGCCGCCAGTGCGTCATCGGCCGCCAGCTGCGTACGCTGCGCATCGAGCAGGGTCAGGAAATCTTCCGACCCTTCGCGGTAGCGGATCTGCGCCAGCTGCTCGGCACGCCGGGCGGCCTGCGCCTGTTCCACGACGATGCCCAGGCGCGCCTGCTGCTTGGCGTAACGCGTGAGTGCATTTTCGGTGTCCTCCAATGCCAGCAGCACCGCCTTTTCGTACTCGGCCGCCGCACCGTCGGCCTGCGCCTTGCTGGCACGCAGGCGGGCTTTGACCGTGCCGAAGTCGAATGCAGCCCAGCTGATCGACGGCGTGACCGACCAGGCCTTGTTGTTGCCGTTGACCAGGCCACTGGCATCGCCGGACAGGAAGCCGACGAAACCGCTCAGGCTGATGCGCGGGAACAGGTCCGCCGTGGCGACGCCGACGCGCGCGGTGGCCGCGGCCAGGCGACGTTCGGCGCTGCGCACATCGGCACGCTGGCGCAGCAGATCGGTGGTGTCACCCAGGGGCAGCGCCTTGGCATAGGCCGGCACGTCCTGCGGCTGCAGACGCGCATCCAGTGCATCCGGACGCTGCCCCAGCAGCACGGCCAGGCGATGCCGCGACTGCACTTCGGCAACTTCCAACAGCGGAATGTCGGCTTCAATCGCCTTCAGACGCGCGCGGCTGCTCTGCACGTCCAGTTCGCTGCCGGCACCCAGTTCCCAGCGTGCTTCGGTCAGGCGCTGGGTTTCGCGCAGGTTGACCAGAGTGCGCTGGGCCACGTCGATCCGCTTCTGGCTGCCACGCAGTTCGAAGTAGTTGCGCGCCACTTCCGCGGCGACGGTGACCTGCGCGTCGGCCAGGTTGTCCTGCTCCGCACCGAGGTCGGCACGTGCCGCTTCGGCGGCACGACGCTGGCGGCCGAACAGGTCCAGCTCCCAGCCGGCGTCGAAGCCGAGCTGGTAGGTTTCGCCGAACACGCGCTCGCCACCGGCAGTCACGTCCGGCTGCTTGCGGCGGTCATAGCTGCCACCGGCGGTGACGTGCGGCAGCTGGTCCAGGCGTTGCTCGACAAACACCGCGCGTGCTTCGCGCACGCGTGCCATGGCGATGCGCAGGTCGAGGTTGGCACCCAGTGCGTCGTGCACCAGCTGTTCCAGCACCGGGTCATCGAACTGGGCCCACCAGCTCGCCACCGGCGATGCGCTGGTGAACACCTCTGCGGCAGCCCCCTGCAGGACCACCGGCTGTGCCGGCGGTGCCTGGTAGTTGGGGCCGACGCTGACGCAGCCGGCCAGCAACGCGCTGGTCACGGCCGCGGTCAACACTCGGATCACCATGGCAGCACCTCACCCAGGTAAGTGAAGCTGCCGTTCGGACCGTCGGCACCGATCAGCGCCATGCCCACGCTGGAGCGCGCGCCTTCGCTGATTTCGATTTCGCCTTCACCACCGTTCATGTCGGTTTTCACGTAACCGGGGTGCACGGTGTTGACCTTGGTGGTGCTGTCGCGCAGTTCGTAGGCCAGCTGCACGGTCCAGGCATTCACCGCGCTCTTGGAGGCGTTGTAGGCCGGCACCGCGAAGCCGTAGATCGGCGAGCCCGGCTGGCTGTGCAGGGTGAGCGAGCCGAGGATGCTGGACACATTGACGATGCGCCCGGCCGGCGAGGCCTTGACCAGCGGCAGGAACGCGTTGGTCACCGCCACCACCGCGAACACGTTGGTTTCAAACGTGGTGCGCCAGGTGTCCAGGCTCTGCTGCGACGGGGCCAACGCGGTGTCATCGACCAGGATGCCGGCGTTGTTGACCAGGATGTCCAGTCGGCCGTGGCGTTCGGCCACGGTCTTCACTGCCGCCTCGATGCTGGCGCTGTCGTTGACGTCCAGCTGGATGGCTTCCACCGGCAGCCCGTCGGCCTGCAGTTTCAGTGCGGCAGCCACGGCGGTGTCGCGGTTGCGGCCGGCCAGCAGCGTGTGCACGCCGGCCTCGGCCAGCTGGCGCACGGTTTCCAGGCCGATGCCGCGGGTGGCACCGGTAACGAGGGCGATCTTCTGGGTTTCAGTCGTCATTTCTATAACCTCGTGGGGAAAGGAATCAGGGGTGGTGGACGGTGGGTGCGCCGTGGCTGACCAGCTGGCCGCCGCCGTTGCGGGTGACCAGCTTGCGCAGCGCCACGTAGAACACCGGGGTCAGGAACAGGCCGAACAGGGTGACGCCCAGCATGCCGGCAAACACCGTGATACCCGTGACCGAGCGCACCTCGGCACCGGCACCATGCGACAGCACCAGCGGCACGGTGCCGGCGATGAAGGCAATGGAGGTCATCACGATCGGACGCAGACGCAGACGGCAGGCTTCCAGCGCGGCTTCGACAATGCCCTTGCCGCCCATTTCCAGTTCGCGGGCGAACTCGACGATCAGGATCGCGTTCTTGCACGCCAGGCCCATCAGCACTACCAGGCCCACCTGCACGAACACATTGTTGTCACCGCCGGTCAACCATACGCCGAACAGGGCCGAAAGCAGCGTCATCGGGACGATCAGGATCACCGCCAGCGGCAGCGACCAGCTTTCGTACAGCGCGGCCAGCACCAGGAAGGCCAGCAGGATGGCCACCGGGAACACGATGAACGCGGCATTGCCCTGGGTGGCCTGCTGGTAGCTCAGGTCGGTCCATTCGGTGGTCATGCCGGCCGGCAGCACCTGCCCGGCGATTTCGGTCAGCTTGTTCATGGCTTCGGCCGAGGACAGCAGGCGCGGGTCGGCTTCGCCGGCCAGGTCGGCGGCCGGGTAGCCGTTGAAGCGCAGCACCGGGTCGGGGCCGTAGGTTTCCTTCACGGTCACCATCGAGCCGATCGGCACCATCTCGCCACGGTTGTTGCGGGTGCGCAGCTTGCCGATGTCCTCCACCTTGTCACGGAACTGGCCGTCGGCCTGGGCGATCACCTGCCAGGTACGACCGAACTGGTTGAAGTCGTTCACGTACGACGAACCCAGGTAGGTCTGCAGGGTGTCGAACAGTTCGGTCAGTTCCACGCCCTGGGCCTTGGCCTTGACCCGGTCCACTTCCGCGTCCAGCTGCGGCACGTTGGCCTGGTAGCTGGTGATCGGGAAGGCCATGCCCGGGGTCTGCGCAACGGTACCCTGCATCGCCTGCACGGCATTCTGCAGCGCGCCGTAACCCAGGTTGCCACGGTCCTCGATGAACATCTGGTAGCCGTTGCCGTTACCCAGGCCGAGGATCGGCGGCGGCATCATCGCGAACGCGAAGCCCTCGCCCAGCCCGGCGATCTTCTGGTTGATCTCGGCATTGATCTCGGCGGCGGTACGACCGTTACGCTCGTTGAACGGCTTGAGCGGAATGAAGGCCACACCCGTGTTCGGCGTGTTGGTGAACTGCAGCGCGTTCAGACCCGGGAACGAAATGGTGTGAGCCACGCCGTCGGTTTCCTGGGCGATCTTGGCCACCTTGCGCAGCATTTCATCGGTGCGGGCAATGGACGACCCTTCCGGCAGCTTCACACCGGCGATCAGGTACAGCTTGTCCTGGGTCGGAATGAAGCCCGGCGGCACGATCTTGAAGATGAAGCCGGTACCGACCAGCAGCACCGCGTACACCACGAACACCGCACCGCGACGGCCGAGGATCTTTGCCACGCCGCGCTCGTACTTCTCCGAGCTGGACTTGAAGAAGCGGTTGAACGGGCGGAACACCCAGCCGAACAGACGGTCGATCAGGCGGCTCGGCGCATCCTTGGGCGCACCGTGCGGCTTGAGCAGACGCGCGGCCAGTGCCGGCGACAGGGTCAGCGAGTTGATCGCCGAGATCACCGTGGAGATGGCGATGGTGACTGCGAACTGCTTGTAGAACTGGCCGGTCACGCCCGACAGGAACGCCATCGGCACGAACACGGCGCACAGCACCAGCGCGATCGCGATGATCGGCCCGGACACTTCCTTCATGGCCTGGTGCGCGGCCGCGGTGGGCGACAGCCCTTCTTCGATATTGCGCTCGACGTTCTCGACCACCACGATGGCGTCATCGACCACGATGCCGATTGCCAGCACCAGCCCGAACAGGCTCAGCGTATTGATCGAGAAGCCCAGCACGTACAGCGCGGCAAACGTACCCACCACCGACACCGGCACGGCGATCAACGGAATGATCGAGGCGCGCCAGGTCTGCAGGAACAGGATCACCACCAGCACCACCAGGGCGATGGCTTCGAGCAGGGTGGAGACCACGGCCTTGATCGAGTCACGCACGAAGATGGTGGTGTCGTACACGGCTTCGTACTTGACGTCGGCCGGGAAGGTCTTCTGCATCTCGTCCATGGTGCCGATCACCGCATCGCGGATCTCCAGCGCATTGGCCCCCGGGGCCTGGAAGATGCCGATACCCACGGCGTTCTTGCCGTCCAGCTGCGAACGCAGCGTGTAATCGCCCGCGCCCAGTTCGACCCGGGCGACGTCGGACAGACGCACCACTTCGCCGTCTTCACCGGCCTTGAGCACGATGTCGCCGAACTCCTGTTCGCTGCGCAGGCGGCCCTGGGCGTTGATCAGGGTCAGGAACTGGCTGTTGGGCATCGGCTCGGCACCGAGCTGGCCGGCGGACACCTGCACGTTCTGCTCGCGCATGGCGCGGACCACGTCGCTGGCGGTCAGGCCGCGTGCAGCGACCTTGTCCGGGTCGAGCCAGGCGCGCATGGCGTAGTCGCCACCGCCGAAGATCTGCGCATCACCCACACCCGGAATACGGGCCAGCGCGTCCTTGACGTGCAGGCGGGCGTAGTTGCGCAGGTACAGGGTGTCGTACTTGCCGTTCGGCGAGGTCAGGTGCACCACCATCAGGAAGGTCGGCGACTGCTTCTGGGTGGTCACACCTTGGCGGCGCACGTCTTCGGGCAGGCGTGCCTGCGCCTGGGCGACACGGTTCTGCACCTTCACCGCCGCATCGTCCGGGTCGGTGCCCGGGCGGAAGGTGACGGTCATCTGCAGCACGCCGTCCGAACCGGCGACGGACTTGATGTACATCATGCCTTCCACGCCGTTGATCGCTTCTTCCAGTGGCGTGGCCACGGTTTCAGCAATCACCTTGGGGTTGGCACCCGGGTACACGGTGCGCACCACCACCGACGGCGGCACCACTTCGGGGTACTCGCCGATCGGCAGGATCGGTATGGAGATCAAGCCAGCGGCGAAGATCACGATCGACAACACCGCCGCGAAAATCGGCCTGTCGATGAAGAAACGGGAAAAGTCCATGAGGGGATTCCTGGGGTTTTCGCCAACGCCGGCATGCAGGCCCCCGCCACGGTCGCTGGCGACCCTGGAAACGAGCTCCCCTGCATGGGGCGCGACAGATGTAGAGCCGGGCGCTGCCCGGCTGCACGTTATTTCAATGCAACCGCGGGTGCCGGCTTGCCTTCGGCCTGCATCGCTACCGCCTTGGCCTGCACCGGCATGCCCGGCATGAACACCTTCTGCACGCCGTCGATGATCACGCGGTCGCCGGCCTTCAGACCCTGCTGCACGATGCGCAGGCCTTCGGCACCACGACCGAGCACGATGTCACGACGTTGCGCGGTGTTCTTGTCGTCCACCACGTACACGTACTTGCGGTCCTGGTCGGTGAGCACGGCCTTCTCATCAATCAGCATGGCTTCGAACTGGCCACTGCCGAGCAGCTGCACGCGGGCGAACAGGCCCGGGGTGAAGGCGCGGTCGGCATTGTCCAGCAGCGCGCGCACCCGAATGGTGCCGGTGCTGCGGGTAACCTGGTTGTCGAGGAAGTCGACCTTGCCGGTGTGCGGGTAGCCCTCTTCACCGGACAGGCCGACCTTCACCGGCAGGTCGCTGTCACGCTCGCTCGGGCGTTCGCCTTTGCGGGCCATCTGCGAATAGCGCAGGAAGGTGCCTTCGTCGGCATCGAAGTACACGTGCACGGTGTCCAGCGAGACCAGCGTGGTCAGCACGCTGGCGCTGTCGCCGGCAGTGACCAGGTTGCCGGCGGTGACCATCGCGCGACCGGCACGGCCATTGATCGGCGCACGCACCTTGGTGAATTCCAGGTTCAGTGCAGCGGCGTCCAATGCCGCCTGCGCGGCCTGCACGGCGGCACCGGACTGGTCGGCGGCGGCGCGGCGCTGTTCCCAGGTTTCGGTGGAGATCGCCTGCTGGTCGGACAGCTTCTTGGCGCGGTCCGATTCGCTGCGGGCCAGGCTGGCCTGGGTACGGGCGCGGGTCAGTTCGGCACGGGCGCGGTCGTACTCGGCCTGGTAGCTGCGGGCGTCGATGGTGAACAGCACGTCACCCTTCTTCACCTCTTCGCCTTCGGTGTAGTTGACCTTGTCGATGTAGCCGCTCACGCGCGGACGCAGCTCGACGCTCTGCACGGCTTCAACGCGGCCGCTGAAGTCGTCCCACTGGCTGACCGGCTTGATCAGGACCGGCGCGGCGGTGACCTGCGGCGGCGGCGGCGCACCGGCTTCTTCGGCATGGCCGCCACTGCAGGCGGCCAGCACCGCAGCGGCGAGAAGGGACACCCCGGCCATGGCCAGGCGTCGGGTGATGCGGGTGGACGTGGGGGTGTGGGAGGTCATGAGAGCATCCTTACGGCAAAGTGGGTGAGGCGAAATCAGAAGGGCGGTGCAACGAGGCGACGTAGCGTGAGACCTCAACCTTGGTCGAGGTCAAGCGGTGCCGGCGATGTTGCGTGAGAGGTCCGGCGGCCATTCCTGGTTGAGCAGGCCCCGGGGAAGTTCGGCATCCCGGGTGTCACAGCGGACGATGGGACGGTTGTCGGTGCAGTTGTCGAGCAGCGACACCAGCCGGCGCCCGACCAGCAGCGCGCTCGGCCATTCGATGCAGGCGTTGGCGGCGTTGGTGGGCGTGCATACCGGGTTGTTCACTTCCAGCATCTGCGCGCGCACGCCCAGTGCCTGCGCTTCCTGGTGAAGCACCTGTGCATACATGCGTGTTGCCGACAGGGTGATCGAGGTTTCGCCATGGCCGGCCCACGCCTTGTAACCGGCCGGGCCGCCGATCACCACGTAGCGGCGCGCGTGCGGCCCTCCCTGCAGCAGCGGCAGCAGATGGCGACCCGCATGCACGTGCGGCATCACGTCGGCCTGCAGCGCCTGCAGCAGGGCATCGCCGCTGCGGTCGGTGACCCGACCGCGGTTGTACGGGCCGCCCATCGCGTCGACCACCGCCGCCAACCGGCGGCGGCGTTGCGCGACGCGTTCGGCCACGCTGCGCGCGGAACCGTCATCGCCGAGCGAGCCCAGCATGGTTTCCAGGCCGGGCTCGTCGGCGAACTGCTCGCGCAGCGCCGCCAGCCGGCCGGGGTCGCGGCCGACCACCAGCACCGGGCTGCCGGCTTCCAGCAATGCGGCGACGATACCCTGCCCCACATTGCCGGTGCCGCCCAGCACCAGTACTTCGGGGGCCAGCGTCCCGCTCATGGGACTTTCACTCCCGCAACCGGGATAATCCCAATTCCGGCCAGTCTGCCGGGTTGGCGCGGGGCGAGACGGACGGTGCCGCCGCGCTGTGCCCGGGGAGCCGGGGTGAATTCGCGGAAAGCCTTGTCGGAGAACGGGCCCGGGCGCTTTTCAACGGTCATGGCCAGGTCCAGTGAGGTGTTGTGGCCACCGAAGATGTGGCCGAGAATGTTCCGCAGGCGCATGGCCGGGGTCCTTCTGTTCGGGAATGGGGGCAGATTAGACCCCAAACTCCCCCTTGATTAGTCCGGATTAAGGGGAATAATCGTCCCGTACCCGGCACAATCTTTCGGGCACTCTATCTCCATCCTCTGACCTGGACTCCGTCATGGCCCACGATCTCAACGACACGCTGATCTTTGTCAAAGTGGTCGAGCAAGGCAGCTTCATTGCAGCTGCCAACGCGCTCGGTCTGCCCAAGACCACGGTCAGCCGCAAGGTGCAGGAACTGGAAACGCGGCTGGGCGCACGCCTGCTGCACCGGACCACGCGACGGCTGGGCCTGACCGAGGCCGGTTCGGTGTACCACGAACACTGCCAGCGCATCGCGCGCGAACTGGAAGAAGCCGAAGGTGCGGTGAGCCAGTTGCAGTCGGGTCCGCGTGGCTGGCTGCGGTTCACGGTGCCCTACTCGATCGGCATCACCTGGATCGCACCGCTGCTGGGGCAGTTCCATGCGCAGTACCCGGAAATCCAGCTGGACATGCACCTGGGCAACGAGAAGCTGGACCTGATTGCCGGCGAAGCGGACCTGGCGCTGCGGGTGGGTGCGTTGCCGGATTCGAATCTGGTGGCGCGCAAGCTGGGCAGCCTGCGCACCCAGGTGTTCGCGAGCCCGGCCTACATCGAGCGCTATGGCGAGCCGCTGCACCCGGACGAATTGCAGTTCCACCGCATTCTGGCCATGCGCAAGGCGCGCAATCTCAACAACAACCGGTTCTTCTGGCAGCTGGGCGAGAACGGTGGAGATCTGCGCGATTTCCCGGTGAATCCGCTGCTGGTGGCCAATGATCCATCGGCGTTGAACGGGGCACTGGTCTGCGGCGAAGGGCTGCTGCTCACTGGCGACGTGATGGCCAAGCCGTTCATCGAATCGGGCATGGTGCGCCGCGTGCTGGCCGGCTGGACGGGCCCGGAAGTGGACTTCAACGCGGTGTTCGCGGGCGGTCGCCTGGTGTCGCCGAAGGTGCGCGTGTTCGTCGATTTCCTGGTGGAAAAGCTCAATTTCGACGCCAACTACATGCTTGCGCAGTGCCCGGCGGCGAAGCTGGCCAAGCAGCAGCAGAAGCAGGTGGAAGCGGAGCTGCAGGAGACCGGGAAGCGGATTCTGGAGACGGTGACGGCTGGGTGATCTGCGTGGTCCACGCACGGTAGAGCCGGGCTTGCCCGGCTGCTGTTGGGTCATCGCGGAAAGCCAGCCGGGCAAGCCCGGCTCTACGAAAAAGCCGCCCTTCCAGGCGGCTTTTTGCAATATACGAAAAAGCCGCCTTTTCAGGCGGCTTTTTTGCGATGCGTGCGCATCGCCGCAATAACGGCTGCGCCGTTATTGCTGCAACGGAATCACACGGATCTCAACACGACGGTTCTTGGCACGACCGGCATCGGTGCTGTTGTCCGCAATCGGATAGGCCTTGCCGGCACCCAGCGTTTCGATACGCACACCCTGCACGCCCTGCCCGGTCAGGTAGGCAGCCACCGAATCGGCGCGTTCCTTGGACAGCTTGTTGTTGACCGCATCGCTGCCGATGCTGTCGGTGTGACCGACCACTTCAATCATGGTCTGGTTGTACTCGTTCAAAGTGGTGGCCACGCCATTGAGGGCCCCGTAGAACTGCGGCTTCAGTGCGGACTTGCCGAAGTCGAACGTGATGCCGTCCGGCAGGTTCAGCACGATGTTGTCACCCTGGCGCTGCACGTCGATGCCGGTGTTGGCGGTACGCTCGCGCAGCGCGCGCTCCTGCTTGTTCTGATACGCACCAACGCCGGCACCGGCGAGTGCGCCAATACCCGCGCCCACCATGGCGTGCTGGCGGCGTTCGGTCGCACTGTCGCCGGTCAGCAGGCCCGCGGCCACGCCGATGGCGGTGCCGATCAGGGCATTGCGGCCGGTGCGGCTCTGCTGCTCGGTCGGGTTGCCGTACTGGTCACTCTGCACATAGGAGCCGCCCGTGGCGCAGGCCGTCAGGGCAGCGGCAGTCATCAGGGCCAGGGCCACATTGCGGGGTGCGGAAAGCTTCATGGGTTTCTCCTCAAGGCCGCTTCGGCGGCGTGCGAACGGCCTGAAGCATAAACACGCACGCGCGATGCCGGGATGATGAATCGGGCACGAGGGGGTGTTTTGTTCAGGTTTCTGTATGGCCGCGCAGGCCCATGCTTTACTCGCTGCCGGTACGCCGGTAGGCCGTCAACGCGGCGTCCCGCCCAGCCGCGAGGTCGACGATCGGCAGTGCTGGATAAGAGGGCGCATGCTGGGCCAACAGGTCCGGGGTCTGCCAGGGCGCGAACCGTGCCTTCACCGGTAACGGCGCGAGTTCGGGGACCCAGCGGGTGATGTAGCGGGCGTTGGGATCGAACTTCTGTGCCTGGGTGACCGGGTTGAAGATGCGGAAGTACGGCGCGGCGTCGGCCCCGGTGCCGGCCACCCACTGCCAGCCCATGGTGTTGTTGGCCAGGTCGGCGTCGACCAGGGTGTCCCAGAACCAGCGCGCGCCGTGCAGCCAGTGCTGGCGCATGTGCTTGCACAGGAAGCTGGCGACCAGCATGCGCACGCGGTTGTGCATGTAGCCGGTGGCCCACAGTTCGCGCAGGCCGGCGTCGACGATGGGAATACCGGTGCGGCCCTGCTGCCAGGCCGCCAGCTGGGTGGGATTGTCCCGGGCCCACTGGAAGCTGTCGAAGCGCGGGTTGAGGTTGTGCTCCGGCGTTTTCGGGAAGTGGTGCAGCAGGTGGTAGGAGAACTCACGCCAACCCAGTTCGCGGATGTAGCCGTCGATGTCGGCATCGCGTCCGGCGCTGCGCTCGGCCTGCAGCCGGCGCACGATCTGCCAGGGCGAGATTTCACCGAAGTGCAGGTGCGGGGACAGCAGCGAGGTGCCGACGCGGTCGGGCAGATCGCGCTGCTGGCGGTAGCCGTTGAGGGCACCGTCGACGAACACGGTGAGCGCTTCCTGCGCGCCGGCCTCGCCGGGTTGCCAGTGCTCCCAGAACTGCTGGTCCCAGTTGAGCGTTGGCGTGAGCTTGAGGTCTGCAAGCGGCAGGCCGCGGGTCGGGTGTGCGGGAAGCGTGTCCGGCAGCATGAGCGGCGCGGGAATGTGCAGCCGGGTCAGGGCGTTGCGCCAATAGGGGGTGAAAACCTTGTACGGCCCGCCCTGCTGGGTGGCCAGGTCCCAGGGTTCGAACATCAGGCTGCCGTTGCAGCTTTGTGCATCGATGCCCTGCTCGCGCAGCTCGCGTTTGATCGTGGCATCCCGTGGCTGGGTCGCTGGTTCGTACTTGCGGTTCCAGTACACCGCTTCGGCGCCGGTTTCTTCGATCAGCGCCTGCAGTTCGGCCTGGCTGTCGCCCTGGCGCAGCACCAGGGCCGAGCCACGCGCCCGCAGGTCGGCATCCAGCGCGGCCAGCGAGCGGTGCAGCCAGGTGTTGGATGCTTCGCCCGGAGCCCAGCTGCCTTCTTCGTGCGGGGCGTGGATGTAGACCGGAACGGGCGTGTGCCCGGCTTCAAGCGCCGCCTGCAGGGCGGGATTGTCCTGCAGGCGCAGATCACGACGGAACCAGACCAGGGCTGACGACACGGGCGAAGACCACAGCGGAAAGAGCCGTGATGATACGGGTCAGTGGCGTGAGGCGTGCGTCGGTGTCGTGTTGGTAGCGTCGGTCGATAGACGACGGCCGATGACCCGTATCGGCGCGGTGGCGCATGGATCTGGCCGAAGGTACTGCTTCGATCAAAGGTCATGCCTTCCCAGGCGTTGCACCGCTATCGGCGGTCGACTGTCGTGCGACCCTACCAGTGACCACACATGGCGGGACGGGTATGGAGGGAACATAACGGATTGGCACGGATGCGGGTAGTGACGCGACATGCGCGTCACGCGAAACGATCAACGCGGCGATGCCTCGAACCGCTTCATGGCCTGGGTGATCAACGCCTTCGCTTCGGCCGCATCACCCCAGCCATTGAGCTGCACCGGATTACGCCCTTCCGGCAGGTCCTTGTACACCCGGAAGAAAGCCTCGATGCGCTGCCGTTCGATCTCCGGCAGGTCGCTCAGATCACGAATGCCAGCATAGGTGGGATCCACCTTGTCGGTGGGCACGCCGATGACCTTTTCGTCGTGCTCGCCCTTGTCGATCATCTTCAGGTACCCGATCGGGCGGAAGGTGATGATCACGCCGGGGTGCAGCGGCTCGCGGGTCAGCACCAGCGCATCCAGCGGGTCGTTGTCGCCGGCCAGGGTGCGCGGCATCGAGCCGTAGTTGGCCGGGTAGGCCACCGGCATGGACTGGAAGCGGTCAACGTGGACCAGGCCGTCTTCCTTGATTTCGTACTTGGTGAAGCTGCCGGCGGGGATTTCGACTGCAAGGTTGGCCGATTCCGGGGCGTTCTTCGGTTGTGCGGCGAGGAACGGATGCAGGACGGATGGAGCGGCGAAGCTGGCACCGGTGAGGAGCAACAGCGCGGTGGCGATGGCGGCGAGCGGGAGGTGGCGGTTGGGCATGCTTGGCTCCGGAAGGCAGCCGGGCAAGCCCGGCTCTACGTCATGAGGCCGGATGCAACCCGGCGGCGGATCATGGGGCCGGATGCAACCCGGCAGCGGATCATGGGGCCGGATGCAACCCGGCGGCGGATGTAGTGCCGGGCCATGCCCGGCAAACGTCATCCCGGCAGGCGTTACTCCCAGCAACGGTCGGCGCGGCCCTTCAGGGTCTGGTCGCGCGCGCAGTCGCGGGGGGCGATGCGGCCTTCAGTGAGTTCGGTCTTGCGCTTGCTGCCATCGGCCTGGCGGTCCAGGCTGAAGCCGTCGTACAGCCGGCCGGTGACGGTACGTGCTTCGTACCGCAGGTGCTGTGGATCGATCGTGAGCACCTGGAACAACTGGGTGTCTTCGCCGACCGGAGCCATGGTCGCCCTCGCCTCGTCAGACAGCCGGTACTGCTTCGGCCCCGCCACGGTGACCACGTACTGCGGAGTGGCCTGCTGGCCTTCGCCCCGACGACCATAGGTGTGGTCGTGCCCCTGCAGCACCAGATCCACCTTGTGCTTCAACACCACCGGCAGGATGTGCTCGCGCAGCGCGGTGTTCTCGCGGCCTTCGCGCGGCGAGTAGAACGGCTGGTGCAGCAGCACGATGGTCCAACGCCGGGTATTCCCGGCCAGCACGCCGTCCAGCCATGTCGCCTGTGCCCGGGCGGTGTCCAGGTCCAGCGCGGAGGTCCCATCCAGCACCACGAAACGCGCCCCCTGGTAGTCAAACCAGTACGTGCTGGTAGCCGCGGCGGCACTGCCATTGCGCGGCAGCGCGAAGGTCACCGGCCAGTGCCTGCCGAGCACACGTCGCTCCTGCGGGGTGTCCTCGAACTCCTCGAAGTACTCATGGTTGCCGATCGCCGGGGCCACCGCGGTTTCCTGCGGCAGCCAGCCGGCAGCGGCGAACCACTCGCCCCACTCGCTGTCGTCCTCACCGTCACCGCCGCTGACCAGGTCACCGGCGAACAGGCTCAGGCGCGCTTCCGGCGCGGCCTTGAGGCCGGCACGCAGCACGCGCGAGACGTGGCTGAGGTTCTTGTTCTGGGTGTCGCCGAAGTACAGCACGGTCAGCGGCTGCTCGGCGCTGCCGGCGGTGCGCAGCTGGTTCCAGGCACTCCAGGTGTCCCTGCCCTGCACGCGCCACAGGTACAGCGTGTCCGGGGCCAGCCCGGTGACGTCGGCACGGTGGTGATGCGAATTGCCATTTTCGGTCTGCAGCGCCGCCGTCGTCGCCGTCACCCGGGTGACCTTGCCGACATCCGGCGAGTCACCGGCCACCACCCACTCCAGCAACGGGGTGCTGACCGTTGCATCCGTACGCCAGGCCACGCCGAAACCATGCGCGGCGTCCTGCGCGGGCGAGGCGACGATACGGTCCGGGAAGCCGGTTGCCGCGTAATGCCGGTTGCCGGCCGGCACCTGGGTATTGGGTTCCACCTGGGTGGCGGTCTTCGCGCTGACCGCCCCGCTGCACAACAGCAGCGCCAGGGTCAGCGCCTTCAAACACGCACGCACACACATCACTTCGCACACTCCAACGGCAGCGACAGCTGCTTGGCCACGCTGGTCCAATCGAACGCGACCACGCCCTGGTCGTCATGCACGGCATACAGCGCGCCGTGTGGGAAACGTGGCGAAGCGCTCTGGTCCATCCAGATACCATCGGTGTTGGCGACGGTGTTGCCCTGGAACGCGCCCACATGCTTGAGCGTGTGGCGGTCGAACAGGTGGAACACGCTGCGCTGCTTGCCCTGCTCGGTGGTGATCCACCAGCCGTCCTTGCCGCAGGTGCGCAGCATCACGCCTTCGGCCTGGGCCTTGAAGGCGTCACGGCCAAAGGTGGTACCGGTGAATCTGCCTTCCAGCGTGTACACCTTGAACTCGCTGGCGTAGGTCTCGTCTTCTTCAGCGATCAGCAGGCGGTCATTGGCGGGGTCACCCCAGATCGACTCGACCACGCGCAGGGCACCGGCCTCGGAGGTGTCGCCGATGCTGGCAACCAGGCGGGCCTCTGCCTTGCCATCGACCACCTTCAGCGTATACCTGCGCACGCGCTTGTCCAGCTCGGCCAGCGGCGGCAGGATGTCGTTGCCCTGTGCGTCCTCACCGGCGTCATAGGAGTCGGTCACGTACACGTCAAAGCCATCGGCCTGCTTGTTGACCCACAGCCCGTACGGCTTGCGCAGGTCTTCGGCGGCAAACGTGCCCAGCGGCTTGAAATCCGGCAGCTGCAGCACCTGCACGCGGTGGTTGTCACGCTCCACGATCAGCACCAGGTCATCGACCACGGCAATGCCGTTGGGGCGATCAAACTGGCCCGGGGCGGTGCCCAGGCTGCCGACATCACGCAGGTGCGCGCCGGTCTGCCCGTCATAGACCACCAGCTTGTCGGTGGCTTTGGCGGTGGCGATCAGCCACACCTGCCTTTCGGGCGTGGTCCAGCTGGCCGGCGAGTCGATGTTGTCGTCCGGCGTCATCGGGGTCTGGAAGGCCTCGGCCACGGTGGCCACGCTGCGGCCGGTGGTCGCGGCGGCCGCATCCACCGCCGGGGTGCCGGGGGTGGGTGCAGCGGCCGGCGTGCAGCCGGCCAGCAGGGCCAACGACAGCAGGCTCAGAACGGGAAGCGAGCGCATCACAGCTGCACCTTGAAGCCGAGTGCGTAGGTTCGACCGTACTCTTCGTTCTGCAGGGTGCGCGAGCGCACGCCCTGGTACAGTTCCAGCGGCTTGTCCAGCAGGTTCTGGGCTTCGAAGTACACGCTCACATGGGCGGTGAGCTTGTAGTCCAGGCTGAAGTCGAGCTGGGTGTTGGGGGCCACGTAGATGTCGAAGGCGCGGCTGTCGCCGAGCGTATCGAGATACTCGCTGCGGTACACCGCCGCAAGACGGGTACTGAAACCGGCCTTTTCATAGCCGACATGCGCGCTGTACACGTGCTTGGAGGCACGCGGCAGGGTGAAATCGTCGCCTTCACGATCCTCCAGGCCCGGATTGAAATCGGTGTCCAGCCAGGTGCCGCTGGCACCGACCAGCAGGCCGTCCCAGCCAGCCGGCAGGAAGCTCAGCTGCTGCTGCCAGTTGAATTCGGCGCCGAACACCTTGGCCTTGTCGCCGTTGATCACGCGGGTAACCTCGAAGTCCGGGTAGGCAGGATCGTCGTTGCTGACCGTGTTGACGATATAACCGTCGATCGACTTGTGGAACAGGCCCAGCGAGACGATGCCGGTGCTGCCGATGTAGCGCTCCATCGACAGGTCGATGTTCTTCGATTCGTACGGATCCAGGTCCGGGTTGCCCAGGCGGACTTCCTCGTCACCGCGGTTGTAGCCGATGCGCGGTGCAGCGTCACCGAACGAGGGACGCGACACCGTCTTGTTGGCGGCCGCGCGCAGCACCCAGTCACTGCCCGCGTCGTAACGCAGGTGCAGGCCCGGTAGCACGTTGGTGTAGCTCTTGTCCGAGCTGACCGGGGTGACCGTGTAGCTGCGGCCGTTGCTGGCCACGTCGATGCTGTTGCCGGTGGCCTTGACCTGGGTGTTCTCCACGCGCACGCCGCCGATCACGCGCAGCGAGCCGATGTCCCACGTGCCCATGGCGTAGCTGGCGAAGATGTCTTCGCTGGCGGTGTAGTCTTCTTCCAGCGAGGTCATCGCGTTGCCACCGACGTCCTGCGGACGGGCGCTGTACTGGCTGCCGAACTGCGACCAGTAGCGGCGCATCGCGGCCGAGCTCATGCCCTGCCCCAGGCTGCCGCCACGGTGTTCCGGCGTGGTGGTGGTCCAGTCGGACAGCGCGATGTCGGGGCCGACGCGCAGTTCGTTCTCGTCGATGTTCACATCGCGGTCGCGCCAGCGGCCAAGCAGGCCGAACTTGTAGCTCGAATGGTCAGCATCGAAGCGCACGTTGATCTGCGCGCTGCGTTCTTCGTCGTTGACCTGCTTGGGCGACAGCACCACGCGATCGAAATCGTAGTTGCCGTTGTCCATCCAGCTGGCATCGGTCAGCGTGTAGCGCGGAATGCCGGAGTTCTGGTCAACCGTGGCCCCGAGGTCATCGCCGTTGTACTCGAAGCGCGCTTCCATTTCGTCGTTGACGCGCTCTTCGGTACGGGTGTAACCGACCTTGTAATCGACCACCGCGTTGGTCAGGCGGTTCTCACCGCCCAGGCTGGCGGCGAAGGTGTTTTCCTTCTTGGTGCGGTAGCGCATGCGCTTCTGGATGGCGTCGGCCGGCAGCTCATCCACGCGGTACTGGTTGCCGCCCAGCGCCGTGACCTCCCCGTCGCCGAAGTTGAAAATGGTGCGCTGGCGGGTTTCCGCGTCGTCGAACTGGCTGTACAGGGTACGCAGGTAATAGCTGTTGCCTTCGCTGGGACGCCAGTCGAAGTTGAGGTTGGCACCGACACGCTTGCGTTCGATCTCGTACTTGCGGTGCTGCACGCTGATGGGGAACAGTTCACCCTCGTCCAGGCCGTCCACTTCGTCGTACTCGACTTCGGTGTTGTCCGACTCGAACCTGCGGTTCTGGTAGTTCACGCCCAGCGCCACCCCGAAGGTGTCGGCGAACACGTCGCTGTAGTTGAACGCCGCCTTCGGGCTGGTGTGGCCGGACAGCTGCTGGTGGCTGCCTTCGATCTTGCCGCGCAGGCTTCGACCGTCACGGTCGAACGCCGAGGCGGACTCGACCAGGATGGCACCGCCGATGGCGTCGCCCGGCATGTCCGGGGTCGGCGACTTGACCACGCGCAGGCGCTCGGTCGAATCGGACGGAATCACGTCCAGCGGCGCGGCACGGCTGGAATCCTCCGGGGTGCCGATGGCGATGCCGTCGACGCTGACGCTGTTGAGGTTGGCGTCCAGGCCACGCACCACGACGAAGCGGCCTTCGCCCTGGTCACGGGTGACGCTGACGCCCGGCAGGCGCTGCAGCGACTCGGCCACGTTCTTGTCCGGGTACACGCCCAGCGCGTCGGACGACACCGCGTCTTCAATCGCGTCGCTGCCGCGCTTGAGGTCCACCGCGCGGGTCTGCGACTCCAGCTGCGGACGGACCTCGATGCGGTCCAGGTCGGTGGCGTTGCCCGTGGCGGCAACGTCGCCGGCAGCCAGCGCGGGGGGGGGGGACATGACCAGCAACGACAGGCTGATGGCCAGCCCCAACGGCGATTTGTTCTGCACGGGAAGTCCCAACGGTGTAAAGATTGGGTCAGCACGGTATGTCCGGCAGGTTTCATGAACGTGACATTCATGCGCAAGGTTTGGAGGATTGCGACGCCGGTTCGCTAAAATGGCACTCTCCCTGCCCCTGGTGCCCCCTGTCATGAAAATCGTCGAAGTCCGCCACCCGCTGGTGCAGCACAAGATCGGCCTGATGCGCGACGCGTCCCTGAGCACCAAGGATTTCCGCGAACTGGCCAACGAACTGGGCGAACTGCTGGCCTACGAGGCCACCGCCGACCTGGAAACCGAAGCCCACACGATGGCCGGCTGGGCCGGTCCGGTGACCGTGCAGCGCATTGCCGGGGCCAAGATCACCCTGGTGCCGATCCTGCGCGCCGGGTTGGGCATGCTGGGCGGCGTGCTGTCGCTGATCCCCGCGGCCCGCGTCAGCGTGGTCGGCCTGCAGCGCGATGAAGAAACCCTGCAGCCGGTGCCCTATTTCGAGCGCCTGACCGGCCGCCTGGAAGAGCGCGACGCGCTGATCCTGGACCCCATGCTGGCCACCGGCGGCACCCTGATCGCCACCATCGACATGCTCAAGCGTGCCGGTGCGCGCCGGATCAAGGGCATCTTCCTGGTCGCCGCGCCCGAGGGCATTGCGGCCGTGCAGGCCGCGCACCCGGACGTGGAGATCTACACCGCCGCCATTGATGCGCAGCTCAATGACAAGGGCTACATCCTGCCGGGCCTGGGCGATGCGGGCGACCGCATTTTCGGCACGCGCGTGGTGGGATGAAGGATCCCCGGGGACACGCCATGCGTGTCCTCGCGGCAGCCTGATTCACGCGACATGAACAGGCCCGGGAAGAAGCTCCCCGCACATCCCTCCTGCGTGGAGCCCTGCCATGAAGACTGTCACCGTACTGGTTTGTCTTGCATTGATCGGCACCCCCGTATTCGCGCATGCCGAAACCGCCCAGCAGCAGCGAATGGCCGAGTGTTCGGCGAAGAACAAGGGCAAAAAAGGCGATGACTACAAGGCCGCGCAGAAAGCGTGCCTGAGTGGCAAGGCGACCACACCGCAGGACCGGATGAAGCAGTGCAATGCGGATGCCGGCGCGAAGCAGTTGAAGGGGGATGCGCGGAAGACGTTCATGAGCAGCTGCCTGAAGGCCGCTTGATGCTGCATCACGCCAACGCGCGTGCCTTCAACTCACCCAGCTCGTGCGCGGTGGCAAACCGCCCCTTGTCATCGCGCACCACCTGCGCCAACGCCACCTGCGGGTCGTGGGTAAAGAACAGGTGCACGTTGCGCGCCAGCTTGTCTTCCAGGAAGCGGCGCTTCTCGTCGATCAGCAGCTCCGCATTGCGGTCGTAGCCCATCGTGATCGGCACATGCACCCATGAGCGCCCGGGAATGAGATCGGCACAGAACACCACCCCACCGCGCGGCTGGCCATCGACCTGCTCCGGCCCGACGATCTCGGCCAGCATCAGGCCCGGCGTGTGCCCATCGCTGAAGCTGAAACGCACGCTCTGCCCCAGCGCTTTCGAGTAAGGCCCTTCGACAATCTCCAGCCGACCACTGTCTCGCAGCAGCTGCGGCAGCTCCGGAATGAAACTGGCGCGATCACGCGGATGCGGCTGCAGCGCACGCGCCCAGTGTTCCGCACCCACCAGGAAGGTCGCATTCGGGAACAACAGCTCCAACTCACGCCCTTCGCTCCACGGGGCCAGCAGCCCGCCCGCGTGATCGAAGTGCAGATGGCTCAGCACCACCACGTCGATGTCTTCATGCTCGAAGCCGGCCTCGCGCAGCGATTCGATCAGCACATGCCGCGATTCCTGCACGCCGTAACGGTCGCGCAGTTTCGGTTCGAAGAACGCACCGATCCCGGTTTCAAACAGCACCGTCTTGCCCGCCAGCGGGCTGGCCAGCAGCGCGCGGCAGGCCAGCTCGATCCGGTTGAGATCGTCCGGCACCGCCCATTTTTCCCACACCGCGCGCGGCGCATTGCCGAACATCGCGCCGCCATCGAGCTTCTGTGAGTTACCGCGGATCGACCATAGTTTCATGGGTAAATTATCCGGCGGCGCGCGTTAATAATTCGATAGCCGTGGCGGGATGGAGTGGTCCATGCAATCGGGCGATCAGGGGGAGCGGGAAACCGCGCCGGAGCCGACCGGGTTGCGGGGGTCGCTGCCGACGCTGAGCTGGTTGCTGGCGCGGTTCCACTCCACCGTCTGCAGGTTGCCCCAGACGTGGCTGGAACCGCGGCCGCCGGCCGCGCTGTTGCCCGGCAGGTCGATCTTGTGGCCCATCGCCTGCAGCTGCCTGATCGTCGCCTCGTCGAAGGTGTTGCTCTCCGCCTCGATCACGTCCGGCAGCCACTGGTGGTGGAAACGCGGCAACGCCGCCACCTGCTGTGCGTCCAGGCCATCGTCGTAGCCCAGCACCCCCAGCAGCACCATCGTGATGATCCGGCTGCCGCCCGGCGTGCCCAGCACCACCACCTTGTCCGACGACTCCATGAAGGTCGGCGTCATCGAGCTCAGCATGCGCTTGCCCGGTTTGGGTGCATTCGCCTCATAGCCCATCACCCCGAACGCGTTCGGCGTGCCCGGCTTCAGCGCGAAGTCGTCCATTTCATTGTTCAACAGCACGCCCGTGCCCGAAGGAATCAGGCCCGAGCCGTACAGCAGATTCACCGTCTGGGTCGCGCCCACGCGGTTGCCCTGCCCGTCGATGATCGAGAAGTGCGTGGTTTCATCGTCTTCCAGCGGCGTCGGGTTGCCCGACAGCAGATCACTCGGGGTCGCCTTTTCCGGATGGATGGTCGCCCGCAGTCCCTGCGCGTAGTCCTTGCTGGTCAGCACTTTCTGCGGAATCTGCACGAAGTCCGGATCGCCCAGGAAGAAGGTACGGTCACGGAACGCACGGCGCATCGCTTCCACCACCAGGTGCGTGCGGTGCGCCGCATCCATCTGCTTGATGTCCCAGCCTTCCAGGATCTGCAGCATCGACGCCAGCGCGATGCCACCGGAGGACGGCGGCGACGCCGTGGTGATCTTCCAGTCGCGGTAGTTGAACACGATCGGCTCGCGCTGCTTGACCCGGTAGCCGGCCAGCTCATCGGCCGTCCAGCGCCCGCCCGCCTGCTTCACCCCGGCCAGCAGCAGCTTGCCGGTCTGGCCCTTGTAGAAACCATCAAAACCACCGGCCGCCAGCCGCTCCAGCGTCTGCGCCAGCTCCGGCTGCTTGAACACATCACCTTCGGCAATGGGCTTGCCGTTGCGCAGGTAGACCTCGCGCGTTCCCGGGTAGCGTTCCATCACCTCGCGGCGCGAGGCATAGCCCTTGGCCATGCGCGCGTACACCGGGAAGCCGTCGCGGGCAATGCGGATCGCCGGGGCCAGCGAGGTCTGCAGCGGCAGCTTGCCGTGCTTGGCCGACAGTTCCACCAGCGCCGCCGGCAGGCCGGGAATGCCCGCCGACCACGCACCATTGACCGAACGGTCACGGTCCAGGTTGCCGCTCTTGTCCAGGAAGGCTGCCGGCGTTGCCGCCGCCGGCGCGGTCTCGCGCGCGTCCAGCATCACATCCTTGCCGGTCGACGCATCGTGCAGCAGGAAGAAGCCACCGCCGCCCAGCCCGGAGCTGATCGGCTCCACCACCGCCAACGTCGAGGACACCGCCACCGCTGCGTCGAATGCGTTGCCGCCCTTGGCCAGGATCTCCATGCCCGCTTCCGTGGCCAGATGGTGGCCGCTGGCGATGGCGGCACCGTCAGGGTGCTTGGCCAGCGTAGGGGCGGCCGGCTGAGCCGCCCAGGCAAACGGGGTCCACAGCAGGACCAGCAACAACCAGCGACGCGGCGGGGTTTTCATTCGGACGGAGACTCCACGTAGAGTTCGGGATGATCACGCTGCAGCCCAAACAGCTTGGCCAGCAGTTGTTCCTGGGTTTCCGGAATGTCCGGATCGGGATCGATGCATTCCACCGGGCAGACGACCACGCACTGCGGCTCGTCGAAGTGCCCCACGCATTCGGTGCAGCGTGCAGGGTCGATCACGTAGATGGTTTCACCCATCGAAATGGCCTGGTTGGGACAGGCCGGCTCGCATACGTCACAGTTGACGCAGAGCTCGTTGATTTTCAGCGACATGGCGTTACTCCACGCCAGTGCCGGCAAAGGAAAGCCGGCCAACGCCGTGGCGCTGGCCGGTCATCGGCGGCTCCCGCAGGGAAACCGCCCGGGCCACGCCCGAAAGCGTGGCCGCCAGGGCACGGCTTACTTGGCTTCGACGAAAATGTACTCGGCACCGGTCGGCTGCACGATCGACTGCACGCGGGCGTTGTCAGCGGCCTGGCCGATGAACACCACGCGCACACCCTTCATCGAGTCCGCGCCCACGTCCTTGAACACGGCCTGGATCATGTCGGCCATCTTCGAGGACGCCGACGAACCGAAGGCCAGCATGTTGCCCGGCTGCACGCCACGGGCGACCGCCTGGGTGGCGCTTTCCACCTGACGCTCGTACTTGGCCTGGAACTCCGGATCCGATTCCGGCGAGAGGTAATACAGGAACGGGCTGTTGGAGATGTTGCCCATGTTCTGGATGGCCACGGCCTGCAGGTACTTCTTCCAGCCTGCATCGTCGTCCTTGGCCGGGGCGACCAGCGCCTGCTGGGCTTCGGCGACCGGTGCGGCTTCTTCCTTCTTGCAGGCGGTGAAGGCCAGCGCGAACGACGCGATCAGCATGGCACGCATGGTGTTGTTCATGGGTTTCCTCCCTCTGGTAATGCTTGGAATGTGAATGACAGGGTGAGACAGATGTTACGACGCGCCCGCTTTCGCCTCGCGCACCTTGCGCAGTGCCTCCAGCACCGACGCTGGCACGAAGCCGGACACGTCGCCGCCCAGGCGGGCGATCTCGCGGACCAGCGACGACGAAATGAAGCTGTGCTGCTCGGCCGGGGTGAGGAACAGGGTCTCCACCTCCGGAATCAGATGGCGGTTCATGCTGGCCATCTGGAATTCGTATTCAAAGTCGGACACCGCGCGTAAACCGCGCAGCAGGATGCCGCCCTGCACGGAACGTACGAAATGCGCAAGAAGCGTATCGAAGCCACGCACTTCCACGTTCTTGTGGTGGGCCAGCGCGTCGCGGGCCAGCGACACCCGCAGCTCCAGCGGCAGCGTCGGCCCCTTCGACGGGCTCTGCGCCACCCCCACCACCACCTTCTCGAACAGCGGCGCGGCCCGGTTCACCAGGTCGATGTGACCGTTGGTGATCGGATCGAAAGTGCCCGGGTACACGGCAATGCGGCGGTTGGCCACGGTCATACGGCGGTTACGCTGTTGTGATCTGGTGAAAGTGTAGCAGCGGCGCGCCGGTACAGGGCAAAACGGACCTCCCGGGTCCCGCCCTCGCGGTGCAGCAGCCACGGGGCCGGCACCTGCGGCACCCGGTCGCCCGGCGACTCCAGGTACAGCCACGCATCGGCCGCCAGATGCGGCCCCAGCCCGGCCAGCACCCCCTCCCACAGTCCATCGGCGAACGGCGGGTCCACGAACACGATGTCCGCCTGCCCCGTCGGCGGCTGCGCCAGCCACTGCAGCGCGTCGGCCTGGGCCACCGTTACCTCGTGCTGTGCGCCCAGCTTCGACACCGATTCACGCAGCTGGCGGCACAGCGCGCCGTCGCGTTCCACCAGGGTGGCCTGCGCCGCCCCGCGTGACACCGCCTCCAGCCCCAGCGCGCCACTCCCCGCAAACAGATCCAGCACCCGCGCCCCGCCCAGCTTGGGCATCAACCAGTTGAACAGGGTCTCGCGGACCCGGTCACTGCTCGGGCGCAGGCCCGGGGACATCGGGACCGGAAGTTTCGTGTTGCGCCATTTGCCGCCGATGATGCGGACCTGGCCGATGGCAGGCGGTGCGGAGGAGCGTGGTTTCATGGCGGGGAGGATACCGCAGGCCGCACGGGGCAACCCGGTGGTTTTCATGCGTTACCGGGCGTGGTGCGTATCACGGCCGTCGTCTGTCGACCGACGCTACCAAAGCAGGTTCCTGCTCTTCGCGACGCACCATCGGGGAGGCCGGCGGGTAGCCCCCCCGGAGGGACACTCCACGGCATGGATGCCGTGGAGTAGCCCCCATGGATGGGTTCACGGCGTGTCCCGGAGCGGGGCTGCCCGTCGGCCTCCCGCCCGGAGCACCCGAAAGGCAGCCGCTTGAAAACGGGACAATCCACCCCTACCCCTTGAGCCAGCCGCCGCGCACTGCGCGCCATCGACCTCAAGGAGCATCGCCCCATGACCGAGCCAAGCCACAAGCAGACCCTGGGCTTCCAGACCGAAGTGAAGCAGCTGCTGCAGCTGATGATCCACTCGCTGTACTCCAACAAGGAAATCTTCCTTCGCGAGCTGATCTCCAATGCCGCCGACGCCGCCGACAAGCTGCGCTTTGAAGCGCTGACCCAGCCGGCCCTGCTGGAAAGCGATGGCGAGTTGCGTATCCAGGTCAGCTTCGACCCCGTCGCACACACGCTCACCATCGACGACAACGGCATCGGCATGAGCCGCGACGACGCCATTGCCCACCTCGGCACCATCGCCAAGTCCGGCACCGGCGACTTCCTGCGCCAGCTCTCCGGCGACCAGAAGAAGGACTCCCAGCTGATCGGCCAGTTCGGCGTGGGCTTCTACAGTGCCTTCATCGTCGCCGACCAGGTTGACGTGTACTCGCGCCGCGCCGGCCTGCCCGCCAGTGAAGGCGTGCACTGGTCCTCCCGCGGCGAAGGCGAGTTTGAAGTCGAAACCATCGACAAGCCCGAACGCGGCACCCGCATCGTCCTGCACCTGAAGGACGACCAGCAGGACTTCGCCGACGGCTGGCGCCTGCGCGGCATCATCAAGAAGTACTCCGACCACATCGGCCTGCCGATCCAGATGGTCAAGGAACACCACGGCGAAGACGCCCCCACCGACGTGGAATGGGAGACCGTCAACCGCGCCAGCGCGCTGTGGACCCGTCCGCGCACCGAGATCAGCGACGCCGAGTACCAGGAGTTCTACAAGCACGCCGCCCACGACCACCAGGATCCGCTGGCCTGGAGCCATAACAAGGTGGAAGGCAAGCTCGAGTACACCTCGCTGCTGTACGTTCCTGGCCATGCCCCGTTCGACCTGTACCACCGCGACGCGCCCAAGGGCCTGAAGCTGTACGTGCAGCGCGTGTTCGTGATGGACCAGGCCGAGCAGTTCCTGCCGCTGTACCTGCGCTTCATCAAGGGCGTGGTCGACTCCAACGACCTGTCGCTGAATGTCTCGCGCGAGATCCTGCAGAGCGGCCCGGTCATTGACTCGATGAAGTCGGCGCTGACCAAGCGCTCGCTGGACATGCTGGAAAAGCTGGCCAGCGACAAACCCGAGATCTATGCCGGGTTCTGGAAGCAGTTCGGCCAGGTGCTCAAGGAAGGTCCCGCCGAAGACTATGGCAACCGCGAAAAGGTCGCCGGCCTGCTGCGTTTCGCCTCCACCCATGACGCCAGCGGCGAGCAGAGCGTGTCGCTGGCTGATTACATCGGGCGCATGGTCGAAGGCCAGGACAAGATCTACTTCCTCACCGGCGAGAGCCACACCCAGGTCAAGGACAGCCCGCACCTGGAAGTGTTCCGCAAGAAGGGCATCGAAGTGCTGCTGCTCACTGACCGCATCGACGAGTGGCTGATGGGCTACCTGACCGAGTTCGAGGGCAAGTCGTTCGTTGACGTCGCCCGTGGCGACCTGGATCTGGGCGCGCTGGAAACCGACGAGGACAAGCAGGCCCAGGAAGAAGCCGCCAAGGACAAGCAGGCGCTGGTCGAGCGGTTGAAGACCGCACTGGGCAGCGACGTTGCCGATGTGCGTGTGTCGCACCGCCTGACCGATTCGCCGGCGATTCTCGCCATTGGCGAGCAGGACCTTGGCCTGCAGATGCGCCAGATCCTGGAAGCCAGCGGGCAGAAGGTGCCCGACAGCAAGCCGGTGTTCGAGTTCAACCCAGGGCATCCGCTGATCGGCAAGCTCGACCAGGAAACCGACAGTGGTCGTTTTGATGACCTCAGCCGGGTGCTGTTCGACCAGGCTGCACTGGCCGCGGGCGATTCGTTGAAGGACCCGGCGGCGTACGTGCGGCGCCTGAACAAGCTGCTGCTGGAGTTGTCTGCGTAAGGCGGATGTGCGTCGGCCGGCCAACGGCCGGCGCTACCCGTATCAGGCTTTGTCGTCGAACAACGTGCCGACCATCTCATCGGCACGCCGCAGCACCATTGCGTTGGCCTTGAACGCCAGCACTTCGGTGCGCGCGGCAAGCAGGTCGGCCAGCGGCGCGGCGGGGTCTTCGGCGGTGGTGCCCACCGTCGTCTGCACCCCACCCTCGGCGGCGGTGCTGCGTTGCAGCTGCAGCCGCTGGGCATCGGGGGTCGGCAGGTTGGCCACGTTGTGGGCAGCCACCTGGACGCCCTGCTGGGCGGCGCGCATGCCGCTGCCGGCGATGGCCAGGATGTTGCTCATGCGGTGCCCCCTGGACCGGCACGACGCGGTCCTCCATGGCTGTTAACGGCACCCGGCCGCGGAACTTGAATGCACGCGGGCCCGACAGGCCCGGGTGGTAGCATATCCCTCTGAATATCAGCACCTTTTGCCCATGCTCAGTTTTTTCCGCCGCAAGAAGCCCCAGGACGCGCCGCAGGACGCGCCCAAGACCCAGCATTATTCGGCCGATGAGCTGGCGGCCGCGTTTCCCGTCGCGCCGGATGCGGCCCGGCCGGCTAATGTCGCGCCGACCGAAGAGGCAGCGCCGCATGCCGACGCGCCGACGGAAGACGCAACGCCGCGTGCTGTTGTAGAGCCGGGCTCTGCCCGGCTGGAAGGTGATGCATCGCCGCACAGCCGGGCAGAGCCCGGCTCTACGGATCCCACCCCGGAACGATTCCCGGTCGAAGCAGATCCCACCCCGGAACGATCCCCGTTCGAAGCGGATCCCACCCCTCAACGATCCCCGGTCGAAGCGGCCTCCATCCCGGCAGCCTCCCCGGCAGTGCAGACCACCGCCCCGGTCGTGGTCGCCACCGAAATCGTCCAGGAAGCTCCCCAGCCGCTGGCCACCCCGGAGGCCACCGACGAGGTCGCCCCGGCCGCGCCCGGCAAGACCGGCTGGCGTGATCGCCTGCGCAACAGCGTGTTCGCACGCAGCGTGGGCAGCCTGTTCTCGCGCAATCCCAAGCTCGATGACGACCTGCTCGATGAGATCGAAACCGCGCTGATCACCGCCGACGTCGGCGTCACCGCCACCACCGCCCTGGTGGAAGGCCTGCGCAAGCGCATGAAGTCACGTGAGTTCGCCGACGCGCGCGCCCTGCAGGCCGCGCTGCGCGCCGAGCTGATCGCCATCCTGCAGCCGGTGGCCCAGCCGCTGGTCATCGACCGCACGGCCAAGCCGTTCGTGGTGCTGACCGTCGGCGTCAACGGGGTCGGCAAGACCACCACCATCGGCAAGCTGGCCAAGCGCTTCAAGGACGAGGGCCACAGCCTGATGCTGGCCGCAGGCGATACCTTCCGCGCGGCAGCGGTGGCCCAGCTGCAGGCCTGGGGCGAGCGCAACGGCGTGGCCGTGGTCGCACAAGGGCAGAACGCCGATGCGGCCTCGGTGGCGTTCGACGCGCTGCAGGCCGGCAAGGCGCGCGGCACCAGTGTGCTGATTGCCGATACCGCCGGACGTCTGCATACCCAGGGCGGGCTGATGAACGAACTGGGCAAGATCCGCCGTGTGCTGGGCAAGATCGACCCGGCCGCACCGCATGAAGTGCTGATGGTGATCGACGGCACCACCGGCCAGAACGCGCTTTCGCAGCTGCGCCAGTTCCACGCCGTGGTCACCGTGACCGGGCTGGTGGTGACCAAGCTGGACGGCACCGCCAAGGGCGGCGTGGTATTCGCGCTGGCACGCGAGTTCGGAATTCCGATCCGGTTTGCGGGGATTGGCGAGCGTCCGGAGGATCTGCGCGTGTTTGATCCGGAGGCGTTCGTGGATGCGCTGCTACCCGAAGCGTTGAGTGGTTGATGGCCGCGCGCAGCCACGCAGGGCGTGGCTCCACGCAGAGCGATGCATTTGTTGCGCGGTTGCTGCCGTGGTTTGATGGCCACGGCCGGCATGACCTGCCGTGGCAGCATCCGCGCACGCCTTATCGCGTGTGGCTGTCGGAGATCATGCTGCAGCAGACCCAGGTGGCCACGGTTGTTCCGTACTTCCTGCGCTTCCTCGAGCACTTCCCTACCCTGCGCGACCTGGCTGCGGCCAGCAACGATGCGGTGATGGCGCAGTGGGCGGGGCTGGGCTACTACGCCCGCGCGCGCAATCTGCATGCGGCCGCACAGCGCTGCGTTGAACTGCACGACGGTGATCTGCCGCGCGATGTCGACGCGCTGCTGGCGCTGCCCGGCATCGGACGCAGTACCGCCGGCGCAATTCTCAGCCAGGCCTGGAATGATCGCTTCGCCATTCTGGACGGCAACGTCAAACGGGTGATGAGCCGCTTCCACGGCATTGAAGGCTTCCCCGGCCTTCCGGCGGTGGAAAAAGTGCTGTGGGCACGGGTCAACGAGCATGTTGCCCATGTTCCCGAGGGCCGGTTGGCCGACTACACCCAGGCGCAGATGGACCTGGGGGCCACGGTCTGCACCCGCGCCAAACCGGCCTGCGTGATCTGCCCGCTCACCGACGACTGCGTGGCACGCCGCGACGGCCGGGTGGAACAGCTGCCCACGCCCAAGCCGGGCAAGACCCTGCCCGAACGCGAGGCCACCGCGCTGCTGCTGCGCGATGCGCGCGGCCGGATCCTGCTCGGCAAGCGGCCGGATACCGGCATCTGGGCGCAGTTATGGACGCTGCCGCAGGCCGACAGCGGCCCGGCGCTGCAGGACTGGTTTGACGCCCATGTCGAGGGTGCCCTGGAACTGGCCGAGCCGCTGCCGGTGCTGCAACACACCTTCAGCCACTACCGGCTGCACCTGCAGGTGCTGCAGCTGGGTCCGGTCGCCCTGCGCGACGGGCTGGGCGACAATGAGCGCCTGCGCTGGGTCGCCCCGGCCGCGCTGGGTTCACTGGGGCTGCCGGCCCCGATCCGCAAACTTCTGCTTTCTCTTGAGTAATGCCATGTCCCGCACCGTTTTCTGCCAGAAAGAACAACGCGACACCGAAGGCCTGGACTTCGTGCCCTACCCGGGCGAACTGGGCCAGCGCATCTTCAACGGCATCGGCAAAAGCGCCTGGGCCGCGTGGCTGGCGCATCAGACCATGTTGATCAATGAGAACCGGCTGTCGCCGCGCAATCCGGAGCATCGCGCGTTTCTGGAGAAGGAACTGGAGAAGTTCCTGTTTGGTGGCGGTGCCGAGAAGCCGGCCGGGTTTACCCCGGAAGCGTAGGCGAACGCCTACGCCGGTAGCGCCGTCAGGTGGTCGCTTCGCGCTCGGCGATGTCGGCCTTGCGGCGCTCTTTCTCGGAGGCCCGCAATGCCGGTACGTCGAGCTTGCGGATGCTGCTGATGAAGCACGGCACGCGCGGGCCGCCGGTGGTGTCGCGCACCAGCACCTTGTCGAAGCGCGAGGACACCCGACCCATCTGGCTGGTCAAGCCGATTGCCGGCGCGTAGCTCAGGCCGTCACAGGGGCCACGCAGCTCCAGCAGGTAGGCCTCGCTGGGGCGGGTCCATACCGCCAGCGCGCTGTCGCCCAGCTCGGTCCAGCCGTTGAGTGAACCGAAGTACTGCAGGTCCGGCTGCGGAGCCCCGGCATGGGACCGGTACAGCTCCAGCTTGTCCGCGGTGCTCAGGCGACCGGTGCTGGAACAGGCGGCGAGGGTCAGGCTCAGGGCAGCAACTGCGATCAGCGACTTCATGGCACACCTCCGTTTGTGATGAATGGACGGATCATGCACCGGAAAACCGCCCTCCGTGGCTGTCATGAACCGGTCATTCAGCTTCCAGATCAGACCTCGCTGTGCGCCAGCGCGTGCAGACGGCCCTCGCGCAGCTCCAGCACCCGGTCCAGACGCCGGGCCAGGCTGCGGTCGTGGGTCACCAGGACCAGGCTGGTGTGGTGGGCGCGATTGAGCTCCAGCATCAGCTCGAACACGGTGCCGGCGGTCTTGTCGTCCAGGTTGCCCGTGGGCTCGTCACCCAGCACGCAGGCCGGGCGGTTGACCAGCGCACGGGCCACGGCAGCGCGCTGACGCTCGCCGCCGGACAGCTCGCCCGGCTTGTGGGTCAGGCGGTGACCCAGGCCCACGGATTCCAGCAGCGCTTCGGCGCGGGCCTTGGCATCGGCGACCTCGCGACCATTCAACAGCACCGGCATCATCACGTTTTCCAGCGCGGTGAACTCCGGCAGCAGGTGATGGAACTGGTACACGAAGCCGAGCGCGGCGTTGCGCAGACGGCCACGCTGGCCGTCCGACAGCGCCGACATCTGCTGCCCGGTCACGAACACTTCGCCGGCGGTCGGGGTATCCAGCCCACCCAGCAGGTGCAGCAGCGTGCTCTTGCCGGCACCGGAGGCACCGATGATGGCCACGGTTTCGCCGGCGGTCACCGTCAGGTCCAGGCCCTTGAACACCGGGGTCTGCATGCGCCCTTCGGCGTAGGTCTTGGCCAGGCCCTGGGCACGGATCACTTCGTCGCCGCGGTTGATCGGCTCATTCATAACGCAGGGCCTCGGCCGGCTGGGTGCGGGCAGCGCGCCACGCGGGGTACAGGGTGGCGAGGAAGCTCATGGCCAGCGCAACCACGGTGATGATGACGATGTCCGGGGTCTGCATGTCAGTAGGCAGGCCGGTGATGTAGTAGACGTCTTCCGGCAGCAGCTTGACCTGGAACACCGATTCGATCAGCTCCAGGATGCGCTCCAGATTCAGGGTGAGGGTGATGCCACCGACCACGCCAAGCACGGTGCCGATGATGCCGATCAGCGAACCCTGCACCATGAACACCTGCATCACCCCACCCGGGGTCAGGCCGAGCGTGCGCAGAATGGCGATGTCCGCCTGCTTGTCGGTCACCAGCATCACCTGCGACGACACCAGGTTGAATGCACCCATGGCGATGATCAGCGAGAGCAGGATGCCCATCACCACCTTCTCCATGCGCAGCGAGTGGTACAGGTTGGCGTTCTGCTGGGTCCAGTCGCTGACCCGGTAGGCACCGCCCAGCCCGCGCGCCAGGTCGTAACCGACGTCGAACGCCTTGTCCATGTCGTGCAGCTTCAGACGCACGCCGGTGACGCCGTCGGTGCGCAGCACGCGCTCCAGGTCGTCCATGTTGGCGTAGGCGACGCCACGGTCGATTTCGTTGTAGCCGGCCTCGAAGATGCCACTGACGGTGAAGCGCTTCAGTCGTGGCATCGCCCCGACCGGGGTGCCCTGCACTTCGGCCAGGGTCACCAGCACGGTGTCGCCGACATCGACGCCCAGCCACAGCGCCAGCTCCTTGCCGACCAGCAGGTTGTAGCTGCCAGGGGTCAAACTGTCGTAACTGCCTTTCTTGACCTTCTGGTTGATCACCGACACGGCCGGTTCCTGCGCCGGGTCGATGCCCTGCACGATGGCCCCCTGCACGCGCGGGCCGCTGAGCATGGCCTGGATTTCAATGTAGGGCGCAGCACCGGCCACGCGCGGGTCTTTGCGCGCAACCTCGACCGCATGCTGCCAGTCGGACATCGGCGCACCGTCGGTGGTGACGGTGGTATGCGCGGTCATCTGCAGCAGGCGGTCGCGGATTTCCTTCTGGAAACCGCTCATCACCGCCAGCGTGGTGATCAGCACGGTCACGCCCAGGGCAATGCCCAGGATCGAGGCCATCGAGATGAAGGAGATGAAGCCGTTGCGGCGTTTGGCCCGCAGATAACGCAGGCCGATGGCTACAGGAATGGGTTTGAACATGCAGGTACGCCGGACAATTCACCCTATGGTGCCACCGCCGGGCGTGAACGGGAAATGCAGTGGGCGCGCGCGGCCAGTCGCAGTTCACGTCGCGCGGCCGGTGGCAGGGTGTCGGGCCAGAACAGGCGGGCGTGGCGGCGGCCATCAGCGCGCCAGCGCAGTTGCAGCAGCCAGCCACGGTCCTGCAGGGACAGTGCGTCCACCGGCTCGCCGTTGACGGTGACCGGGGCATCGCCGGCGCAGATGACGATGTGGCAGGCGGGCCGTCGGGCGTAGTGCCAGCCCTGCCCTGCGGCCCACAGCGTGGCCAGCAGCGCGGCCGGCCAGCGGTACGGATCGGGCAGTCCGCTGCCCAGCACGGCCAGCGGCATCAACAGGGCCAACAGCACATGCGCGGCGCACTGCCAGCGCGACGGACGCCAATCAAGCCGGCAGGGCGCGGATCTTTTCCATGAGCGGGACGGCGTGGGCATGCGGGCACAGTTCGTATCCCATGAACCAGCGCCACAACTTATCGTCTTCGCAGTCGAGCAGGAACAGGAAAACCTCGCGCTCTTCTGTGGGCGCAGTGCCCCATTCGCGGTCGAGGTAACGCTCGAACAGCTGGTCCAGTTCGCGCATGCCGCGGCGGCAGCGCCAACGGAGTTTCTTCAGGAGGGTCTGTTCGTCCATTCTTCACCGGGTCCAGATGGCGTAAAGCCACGCAGGGCGTGGCTTTACGGTTCTCTCATTGTCACGTGGGACACACATGGCGTGCCGCTACGCGGTTTCGATCAGGCGCGGCGCGCCATCATCAGCTTCTTGATCTCGGCGATGGCCAGTGCCGGGTTCAGGCCCTTCGGGCAGGTCCGGGCACAGTTCATGATGGTGTGGCAGCGGTACAGCTTGAACGGGTCTTCCAGGTCGTCCAGGCGCGCACCGGTGTCTTCATCGCGCGAGTCGATGATCCAGCGGTAGGCCTGCAGCAGGATCGCCGGGCCCAGGTAACGCTCGCCATTCCACCAGTAGCTCGGGCAGCTGGTCGAGCAGCAGGCGCACAGGATGCACTCGTACAGGCCGTCCAGCTTCTTGCGGTCGTCCGGCGACTGCAGGCGCTCACGGTCCGGCGGAGCCGGCGTCTGGGTACGGATCCACGGCTTGATCGAGGCGTACTGCGCGTAGAAATGGGTCAGGTCGGGCACCAGGTCCTTGACCACGCTCATGTGCGGCAGCGGGTAGATCGGCACTTCGGCCTTGCCGCAGTCGGCAATGGCGCGGGTGCAGGCCAGCGTGTTGGTGCCGTCGATGTTCATCGCGCACGAACCGCAGATGCCCTCGCGGCACGAACGACGGAAGGTCAGGGTCGGGTCGATCTCGTTCTTGATCTTGATCAGCGCGTCCAGAACCATCGGGCCGCAGGCGTCCAGATCGATCTCGTAGGTGTCGGTGCGCGGATTGCTGTCGTCGTCGGGACTCCAGCGGTAGATCTTGAAGGTGCGCAGGTTCTTGCCGCCGGTCTTGGCGGGGAAGTGCTTGCCCTTCGTGATCTTGGAATTCTTTGGCAGGGAAAACTCGGCCATGGCTGTTCTCGTTGGCTCAGGCGGCCCGCGCCCGAAGGCGCGGATGCTCGGTAGTCGGGATCGCGATCAGTACACGCGCGGCTTCGGCGGCACCACGGCAACCTCGTCGGTCAGCGTGTACATGTGCACCGGACGGTAGTCGAAGCTGCACTTGCCCTTCTCGTCCACGTGCACCAGCGTGTGCTTGTGCCAGTTGACGTCGTCGCGGTCCGGGAAGTCCTCGTGCGCATGCGCGCCGCGGCTTTCCTTGCGCTGTTCGGCCGAGTTGATCGTCGCCACCGCGTTGAGCAGCAGGTTGTTCAGCTCGTAGGTTTCGATCAGGTCGGAGTTCCAGACCAGCGAACGGTCGCTGACCTTCACGTCCTGGAACGAATCGAACACCGTGGCCATCTTCTCGCAGCCTTCCTTCAGCGTCTGGCTGGTGCGGAACACGGCCGCGTCCGCCTGCATGGTGCGCTGCATGTTGTCGCGGATGACCGAGGTCGGGGTGTCGCCGTTGGCGTAACGCAGCTTGTCGAGCAGGCCCAGCGCCTTGTCGCAGGCGTCCGAGGCCAGCGGCTTGTGCGCCGCACCCGGCTTGATGGTTTCGGCGCAACGGTTGGCCACCGCACGACCGAACACCACCAGGTCGAGCAGCGAGTTCGAACCCAGGCGGTTGGCACCGTGCACCGACACGCAGGCGGCTTCGCCGATCGCGTACAGGCCCGGCACCACGGCGTCGTTGTTATCGCCGACCTTGCGCACCACTTCACCGTGGAAGTTGGTCGGAATGCCGCCCATGTTGTAGTGCACGGTCGGAATGACCGGGATCGGCTGCTTGTGCACGTCGACGCCGGCGAAGATGCGGGCGCTTTCAGCGATACCCGGCAGCTTCTCGTCGATCACGCCCGGGCCGAGGTGGGTCAGGTCGAGCAGGATGTGATCCTTGTGCTCGCCGACGCCACGGCCTTCGCGGATTTCGATGGTCATGGAACGTGCGACCACGTCGCGCGATGCCAGGTCCTTGTAGTGCGGTGCGTAGCGCTCCATGAAGCGCTCGCCGTTGCTGTTGCGCAGAATGCCGCCTTCACCGCGGACACCCTCGGTGATCAGGCAGCCGGCACCGTAGATGCCGGTCGGGTGGAACTGCACGAACTCCATGTCCTGCATGGCGATGCCGGCACGCATGGCCAGGCCGCCACCGTCGCCGGTGCAGGTGTGCGCCGACGTGGCGCTGAAGTAGGCACGGCCGTAACCGCCGGTGGCCAGCACCACGCCCTGGGCGCGGAACAGGTGCAGCGAACCATCGGACATGTCCAGTGCCAGCACGCCGCGGCAGGCACCGTCTTCATCGAAGATCAGGTCCAGCGCGAAGTACTCGATCATGAAGCGCGCGTCGTGCTTCAGCGACTGCTGGTACAGCGTGTGCAGCATGGCGTGACCGGTACGGTCGGCCGCCGCGCAGGTACGCTGCGCCGCCGGGCCTTCGCCGTACTTGGTGGTCATGCCACCGAACGGGCGCTGGTAGATCTTGCCCTCTTCGGTGCGGCTGAACGGCACGCCGTAGTGTTCCAGCTCGATGATGGCCGGAATGGCCTCACGGCACATGTACTCGATGGCGTCCTGGTCGCCCAGCCAGTCCGAGCCCTTGATGGTGTCGTAGAAGTGGTAACGCCAGTCATCTTCGCCCATGTTGCCCAGCGCGGCGGAGATACCGCCCTGCGCGGCCACGGTGTGCGAACGGGTCGGGAAGACCTTGGTCAGACAGACCGTCTGCAGGCCCTTGGCGGCAAGTCCGAACGTGGCGCGCAGACCGGCACCGCCGGCACCGACCACGACCATGTCGTACTTGTGTTCAGTAATCTTGTAAGCGGACATCTAATCTGGATTCCTGTCTTGGTGCCTGGACTCAGGCAACGCCGAGCGCAATGCGGGCGACCGCAAAAACACTGACGATCGCGCCGAGCACGGCGATGAACTTCACCGTGGTCTGCAGCGCCAGGGCCAGCAGCGAGTTATGGATGTAGTCTTCCAGCACGACCTGCAGGCCAAGCTGCGCATGCCAGAACATGGCGATCAGGAAGCCGACCAGCAGCACCGCGTTCCACGGCTTGGACACTGCTTCGGTGGCGGCCGCATAGTCCGAACCCATCAGGCTCAGCACGAACACCAGGAACCACAGGGTCAGCGGAATCAGCGCGGTCGCGGTCAGGCGCTGGTGCACGAAGTGCTCGGTGCCGGTCTTGGCAGCACCCAGGCCACGCACGTTCTTCAGCGGAGTACGGAACTTGCTCATGCGGCACCTCCGACGAACACATAGGCCCAGACCAGCGCGGTGATCACCAGCGAACCGACGACCGACAGCCAGCTGCTGCGCACGAAGGCCGGAATGCTGAAGCCGATGGCGAAGTCCTGCACGATGTGGCGGATGCCATTGCAGAAGTGATAGGCAAACGACCACGTCCATGCGAACAGGAACAGCTTTCCATACCATGCACCGGCGTGACCGGTGAAGCAGTTCCAGGATTCAGGACCCATCATCAGGGCGAGCAGGCCGCCGGCGATGATCAGGGCTCCAACAGACAGAAAGATGCCGGTCGCTCGATGAAGAATCGAGGTGGCCATCTGGATCTGCCAGCGATACACCTGAAGGTGCGGGGAAAGGGGACGTTCTCTGGCGGCCATTCGCTGGGCTCGTTGTCTCGGCTGGGCGGCACAATGCCGCGTTGGCTCAATGCTGATCAGAAATCGATGCAGCGTCCGTTTTTCTCCCAATCGCCATACCGCACCGGATCGAGTCCGCCGCGGCCGCCAAATTCCGGAGCCGGTGCCGGGGTCGGGACGAGCGCATGCTCCTCCGGCACCAGCGGGGCTTCAGGTTCGACGTCGGGAGTGGGGGTTGTTTGGCCTATCATGGGTGGTCTCGCAACGCACAAATTTTAGACCCCGTTCACGTGCCTGACAACCTGCCCCTGCCATCCATTGGTCTTACCGGCGCGTTTACGCGTCTTTCCGGTCACCGTCTGCTCAGCCTGCGCGGGCCCGACGCCGCGGTGTTTGCCCAGGCCCAGTTCGCCAACGACGTGACCGCCCTGCCCCTGCGGCACTGGCAGTGGAGCGCCTGGCTGAGCCCGAAAGGCCGCACGCTGGCGGTGTTCCAGCTGCTGCGGGTCGAAGACGATCACGTGATGCTGGTGCTGGCCGACGGCGATGTTGATGCGATTGCGTCGCAATTGCAGCGCTTCGTGTTCCGTCGCAAGTTGAAAGTGGAACTGCGCGGCAACCTGGGCGTGGCTGGCAGCTTCAGCGCGCCGGAAGCGGCCAGCGGCACCGCGATTGCGCAGAATGACCAGATCCTGGAGCTGGATGTGGGCAGCGACGCGCTGCCGCGCACGCTGTGGATCGGCCCTGCCGAGGCGGCACTGGCCGAGGACGCGGGGTTTGCGCTGGCCTGGCGTCAGTCCGATCTGCGCTACGGGCTGCCCCGGTTGGAGGCCGACCAGCTGGAGGCGTGGACGCCGCAGCAGCTGGGCCTGGACCGGTTGAACGGCTACAGCGTGAAGAAGGGGTGCTACCCGGGCCAGGAAATCGTGGCGCGCACGCATTTCCTGGGCAAGGCCAAGCGGTCGCTGCAGCTGCTGCGCGTAGGCGACGGGGTGGCCAGTGGCGCGCGCGTGTCGCAGAACGACGCGGAGATCGGCACCGTGGCCAGCGTGGCCGGTGACCTGGCGCTGGCCGTGTTGCCGCTGGAGCTGGGCGATGGTGCGTTGAGCGTGGGCGGTGTCGAGGCACATCCGGTGCCGTTGCTTGAAGGTCTCGCGCGCTGACAGACAGCGCAGGACACGCCATGCGCGTCCAACGCAATCTCGCATCACGCGTCGTGATTCAAGCGCTCGCCGGACTCCGCATCAAAGAAGTGCAGCCCCTGCGACTGGATCGCCACGCGGATGGATTCCCCGACCGCCGGCAGTACCTGCGGTGCCACGCGCATCACCAGCGCCTGCTCACCGTGGCGCATGTTGACGAAGATCTCATTGCCCACCGGCTCGATGCCCTCGATCTCCGCATCGAATCCATGCGCATCGCTGGCAGCGGCCGGCTGCAGATGCTCCGGGCGCACGCCGACGGCGATCGCCCTGCCCACCCATGCCGCATCCACCGCTGCCTCGCCCAGCGGCGCGCGCAGTGAAGCCTGCGCCACCACCAGCCCTTCTGCCCCACGCTCCAGCGTCCCGCGCAGCACGTTCATCGCCGGGCTGCCAAGGAAGCCGGCCACGAACAGGTTGGCCGGGCGGTCGTACAGCGCCATCGGCGTGTCGATCTGCTGGATGATGCCGTCCTTGAGCACCACGATGCGCTGGCCCAGGGTCATGGCTTCGACCTGGTCGTGGGTGACGTAGATCATGGTGGTGCCGAGCTTGCGGTGCAGCTGTGCGATTTCCGTACGCACGCTGTGGCGCAGCTTGGCATCCAGGTTGGACAGCGGCTCGTCGAGCAGGAACACCGCCGGCTCGCGCACCAGCGCACGGCCCAGCGCCACGCGCTGGCGCTGGCCGCCGGACATCGCCTTGGGCAGCTTGTCCAGCATCTCGGTCAAGCCCAGGGTCTGCGCCGCCTCGTTGACGCGCCTGGCAATGGTGGCCTTGTCGTGGCCGCGCAGCTTCAGCCCGAAGGCCAGGTTCTCGGCCACGGTCATGTGCGGGTACAGCGCGTAGCTCTGGAACACCATGGCGATGTCCCGGTCCTTCGGGGCCACGTCGTTGACCACCCGGTCACCAATGGTCAGGGTGCCGCCGCTGATCTCCTCCAGGCCCGCCACCATGCGCAGCAGGGTGGACTTGCCACACCCGGACGGCCCCACCAGCACCATCAGTTCGCCATCGGCCACCTCGAACGTGGCTCCCTGCACGGCCACCTGGCCGTTGTCGTACACCTTGCGCACGCCCTGCAACTGCACTTTTGCCATATCACCCATTCCAGTCCGCCCGTTCTCCGGGCTGTTGTGCGGAACTGCCTTCGGCCCTCCCGATGGCAGGTCGATGGCGTGGTGCCGCATGACGGCGACCACTGCAATCGAATACAGTCTGCGCATTCTGCCATGTAAACGTTTTCACGTGGCAGTATCC
>DGLB01000042.1:49163-62406 GCA_002387845.1 Stenotrophomonas maltophilia
ACCCCCGAGAACATAGACGAGAAGCGATTGACAACGATGTCACCCGGATCTGAAACTCGAGCGATGCACGACACCCTCTTCCTGTTTGGCGCCACCGGCGACCTTGCCCAACGCTACCTGTTCCCTTCATTGCTGCGCCTGCTCGGCGATGGCCTGCTGCCGGAAGACTTCAAGGTCCGCGCCCTGGCGTTGTCGCCGCACGACACCGAGGCCTTCCGCGAAATCCTGCGCCCGCGTCTGCAACAGGCGATGCCGCAGGCCAGCCAGGATGACATCCAGTCGCTGCTGCAGCGCATTGACTACCGTTCGGTCGACCTGCGCGATCCGCAGTCGGTGGCCGATTCGGTGCGCGACCTGGTGCACCGCCAGTGCGTGAGCTACCTGGCCATTCCGCCGGGCCTGTACATCTCCACCTGCGAAGGCCTGGCGCTGGGTGGCGCGCTTGCCGCACCGGCACGCCTGATGCTGGAAAAGCCGATCGGCAGTGACAGCGCAAGCGCCGAACACATCCTGACCACCATCGGCCAGTGGATCGACGAAGACCGCGTGTTCCGCCTGGACCACTACCTGGGCAAGGCGGCGGTGCAGAACCTGATCGCGCTGCGCTTCGGCAACACGCTGCTGGAAGCGGTGTGGAACCGCAACTACATCGAGTCGGTCCACATCCTGGTTGCCGAAAGCGAAGGCGTGGACGGCCGCGATGCGTATTACGCGCGCTCCGGCGCGCTGCGTGACATGGTCCAGAGCCACATCCTGCAGCTGCTGTGCCTGGTGGCGATGGAACCGCCGGCCTCGCTGGAAGCCGACCGCGTCCGCGACGAAAAGGTCAAGGTGCTGCGTGCGCTGCGCCCGCTGGATGCCAAGCATGCGGCGCGCGACAGCGTGCGCGGCCGCTACACCGCCGGCAGCATCAACGGCCAGCCGGCGCAGGCGTACCAGCCGCCGGAAGGCAGCGACGTGGAAACCTTCGCCGGGGTCACCGCGCACATCGACAACTGGCGCTGGTCGGGCGTGCCGTTCCATCTGGTCACCGGCAAGCGCCTGCCCGAGCGCACCACCCGCGTGGTGGTGACGCTCAAGCCGGTCACCCACTGGCTGTTCGAGCGCCCGCATCGCGGCAACGCCACCCCCAATCGCATCACCTTCCAGCTGCAGCCGCAGGAAAACATCGAGCTCGGCCTGATGAGCAGCCTGGCCGGCCCGGAATGGGGCGCGCTGGAACTGCATCCGCTGGAGCTGGAACTGTCGGTGCCGACCGGCCTGCACCGCCGCATCGCCTATGAGCGCCTGTTCCTGGATGCGTTCAACGGCAACCACGCGCTGTTCGTGCGCGACGACGAAGTACGCGCGGCCTGGGCCTGGATCGACAGCGTGAGCGAAGCCTGGAAGGCCGCGCCGCTGCCGTTGCAGCCCTACCCCGCCGGCCAGTGGGGCCCGACCGAAGCCGCGGGCTTCCTGCCGGCTGACGTGGACGCGGACGCCGGCCGCAAGGATCCGGCATGACCGTCGCCAGCCTTCCGGCGCTGGTCGCCGACATCGGCGGCACCAACGCCCGCTTCGCGCTGGCGGACACCCAGCAGGCGGCCCCCCTGCTGGCCGACACCGTGCGCGAATTCGCGGTGGCCGACTTCCCCTCGCTGGGTGACGCTGCGCGGCACTACCTGGAACAGATCGGGGCCGACGCCGACCGCGGCGTGTTCGCGGTGGCCGGCCGCGTCGACGGCGATGAGGCACGCATCACCAATCACCCGTGGGTGATCTCGCGGGCGCGCACCGCACACATGCTTGGCTTCGGCCAGCTGCATCTGATCAACGACTTCGCCGCGCAGGCGATGGCGATCTCGCTGCTGCAGCCGAGCGACGTGGTGCAGGTGGGCGGCGCAGCGTGGGTGCCCGGCAAGCCGGGGCAGCCGCGCAACTATGCGGTGATCGGCCCGGGTACCGGGCTGGGCGTGGGCGGGCTGATCCTGCGCCACGGCCGCTGCTATCCACTGGAAACCGAAGGCGGCCACGTCAGCTTCCCGCCCGGCACGCCGGAAGAGATCCGCATTCTGGAAATCCTGTCCGAACAGTTCGGCCGGGTGTCCAATGAACGCCTGATCTGCGGCCCGGGCCTGGTCAACATCCACCGTGCGGTCTGTGAGATGGCCGATGTGGATCCGGGCCAGCTGCAGCCGGCCGATGTCACCGCGCGTGCGCTGCAGGGCGACCCGCAGGCAATGCGGGCGGTGGACGTGTTCTGCGCGGTGTTCGGTGCCATTGCCGGCGACCTGGTGCTGATCCAGGGCGCCTGGGACGGCGTGTTCCTGACCGGTGGGCTGGTACCGAAAATGCTCGATTCGCTGCAGCACTCCGGCTTCCGCCAGCGCTTCGAACACAAGGGGCGCTTCTCTTCGATCATGTCGCGGGTGCCGTCGCTGGCGGTGATGCACCGCCATGCCGGGCTGCTCGGTGCGGCCGCCTATGCCGCGGACATGGAACGCGACCTGCCGGGAGGCACTGCATGAACCGACTGGACACTTCCGAGCGTTTCGAACTGATCCGTCACGGCGAAGCCGATGCCTGGATCGAAGCGGTCGCCAACGAGATGGCCGAAATCCTCAACCTGGACATCCGCGAAACCGGTCGTGCACGCCTGCTGCTGTCCGGCGGCAGCACACCGGCACCGGTGTACCAGGCGCTGGCCGAACTGGACGTGCATTGGGACCGTGTTGAAGTGAGCCTGGTCGACGAGCGCTGGCTGTCGCCGCAGGACCGCGACAGCAATGCCTGGCTGGTACGCGAAAGCTTCCTCAAGCGTGCCGAGAGCGCCCACTTCGATCCGCTGGTGCGCGTGGGCAAGCCGATTTTCGACTGTGTGTATATCGCCAATCTGCAGGCGCAGCATTCGCAGTCGCCGTCGCTGGCGGTGCTGGGCATGGGCAACGACGGTCACACCGCGTCGCTGTTCCCGGGCTCGAAAGACCTGGCCCGGGCGTTGGAAAGCACCCTGCCCTACGCGGCCCTGGACGCCACCGGGTGTCCGGGCGCGAACCAGTGGCCGCTGCGCATCACGCTGACTCCGCATGGGCTGCGCAAGTGCCGCCAGCGCCTGCTGCTGCTGCGCGGCAAGCAGAAGCTGGAAGTGCTGAAGCAGGCGTTGGAAAGCAACAACGCCCAGCTGTATCCGATCCTCAACGCCATCGACATGGACGGCCCGAAGCTGCGCATCCACTGGTGCGACTGAGCCGTGACCGACCTTCCTTTACTGCGTTCCCCACTCATAGCCGGTAGCCAATGAGCCTGCACCCCCAACTTGAAGCCATCACCGCGCGGATCATCGCGCGCAGCGCCGCCTCACGCGCGGCCTACCTGGCCGGCGTGGATGCCGCGCTGCGCGACGGCCCGTTCCGTTCGCGCCTGAGCTGCGGCAACCTGGCGCACGGCTTCGCGGCCTGCGGCCCGACCGACAAGTCGCGCCTGCGCGGCGGCGTGACCCCGAACCTGGGCATCATCACCGCCTACAACGACATGCTGTCGGCGCACCAGCCGTTCGAGCATTACCCGGAGGTCCTGCGCGAAACCGCACGCTCGCTCGGCGCGACCGCGCAGGTGGCCGGCGGCGTGCCGGCGATGTGCGATGGCGTGACCCAGGGTCGGGCGGGCATGGAGCTGTCGCTGTTCTCGCGCGATGTGATCGCGCAGTCGACGGCCATCGGCCTGAGCCACGACATGTTCGACACCACCGTGTACCTGGGGGTGTGCGACAAGATCGTGCCGGGCCTGCTGATCGGGGCGCTGGCGTTCGGTCATCTGCCGGCGGTGTTCCTGCCGGCGGGTCCGATGACGCCGGGCATTCCGAACAAGCAGAAAGCCGAAGTGCGCGAGCGCTACGCGGCGGGCGAGGCGACGCGCGAAGAGTTGCTGGAAGTGGAAGCGGCGTCGTATCACGGGGTGGGCACGTGCACGTTCTACGGCACGGCCAACTCGAACCAGACACTGCTGGAAGCGATGGGCGTGCAGCTGCCGGGGGCGTCGTTCGTCAACCCGGGCACGCCGCTGCGCGACGCGCTGACCCGCCATGCGGCACAGCGCGCGCTGGAGATCACGGCACTGGGCGACGACTTCCGTCCGCTGGGCCGGCTGATCAACGAAAAAGCGATCATCAATGCGGTGATCACGTTGATGGCGACGGGCGGTTCGACCAACCACACGATCCATTGGATCGCGGTGGCGCGGGCGGCGGGCATCGTGTTGACGTGGGACGACATGGACGAGCTGTCGCAGCTGATTCCGCTGCTGGCGCGGGTGTATCCGAACGGCGAAGCGGACGTGAACCGCTTTGCGGCGGCGGGCGGCACGGCGTTCGTGTTCCGCGAGCTGATCAACGCGGGCCTGATGCATGCGGACCTGGTGACGGTGGCGGAAGCCGGGATGCACCAGTACACGCAGGACCCGGCGCTGCGCGAAGGTGCACTGACCTGGATCGAGGGCATCACGGAAAGTGCGGACCTGGAGGTGGTGCGCCCGGTGGCGGAGCCGTTCGAGGCCCAGGGTGGCCTGCGCCTGCTGCGCGGCAACCTGGGGCGTTCGCTGATCAAGCTGTCGGCGGTGAAGCCGCAGTACCGCACGATCGAAGCGCCGGCGGTGGTGGTGGACGCGCCGCAGGTGTTGAACAAGCTGCACGCGGCAGGCGTGCTGCCGCACGATTTCGTGGCGGTGGTGCGTTACCAGGGGCCGCGTTCGAACGGGATGCCGGAGCTGCATTCGCTGGCCCCGCTGCTGGGGCTGCTGCAGAACCAGGGCCGTCGTGTGGCGCTGGTGACGGACGGTCGTCTGTCGGGCGCATCGGGCAAGTTCCCGGCGGCGATCCATCTGACCCCGGAGGCATCGCGTGGCGGTGCCATTGCACGGGTGCGCGAGGGCGACATGATCCGCCTGGACGGTGAAGCGGGCACGCTGGAGGTCCTGGTGGACGCGGCGGAGTTCGCGGCCCGCGAACTGGCCCCGAACACGGCACCGGCAGGCCACGACATGGGCCGCAATCTGTTCGCGCTGAACCGCCGCATGGTGGGTCCGGCCGACCAGGGCGCGATCTCGATCTCGTGCGGCCCGGCAGCCGCTGACGGCGACATCTGGAACTACGACGCGGAGTACGAACTGGGCGGCGATGCTTCTGCGGCCGCTGCACCGCATGAGGCCAAGGACGCCTGATCGGAACTCTGCGCGAACGGCGGCGGTGGGTTTCACGGCGGCGAGGGAACGGCGGGGGCCTTCCGGGACACGCCGTGAACCGCCCTCCGGGCCCCGGCCCAATCGCCAGCGATTGGGCGTTCAGCCACACGCGAGGCAGTGCCTCGCAAGCGGTGCGGCTTCACCCATGGGGGCTCGNNNAAAACATCCATGTTTTCTACGGTCCCGGAAGGCCCCCGCCGTTTCCTCAAGACACATCGCGGCGCTTCAGTTCCCCGCTTTGGTAGCGCCGGCCGTTGGCCGGCCCACGCAATCCCATGAGGCCCGGCCATGCCTGGCCCCGCACAATGACGGAACACACTTCAATGACCATTGCCGCACACCAACAACGCGCTGAATCCCTGCTCCACGCTGCCGGCATCCTGCCGGTGGTCACCGTGCATACCCTCGACCAGGCGCGCGCGGTCAGCGCGGCGCTGCTGGAAGGCGGACTGCCGGCGATCGAACTGACCCTGCGCACGCCGGTGGCGATGGACGCGCTGGCGATGCTCAAGCGCGAACTGCCGGATGTGGTGGTGGGCGCGGGCACGGTGCTGACGGTGGAACAGATGCAGCAGGCGATTGATGCGGGCGCGGATTTCCTGGTGACGCCAGGTACGCCGGCGCACATGGCCGATGCGCTGGCGGCGGCCCCGCTGCCGGTGGTGCCGGGTGCGGCGTCGCCGACGGAACTGCTGGCGCTCTACGCGCGTGGCTTCCGGGTGTGCAAGCTGTTCCCGGCGTCAGCAGTGGGCGGGCTGGCGATGATCAAGGGGCTGGCGGGCCCGATCCCGGACCTGAAGCTGTGCCCGACCGGTGGCATCACGGAAACGACGGCGGCCGAGTACCTGGAGCAGAAGAATGTGGTCTGCATCGGCGGTTCGTGGATGGTGCCGAACAACTGGATCGCCGACGGCGATTGGGACAAGGTGAAGACCAGCGCTGCGGCGGCCGCGCAGATCGTCAGCCGCGTTCGTACGCGCTAAGCGCCGATCACAGCGTCTGCGCGGGATCCACCAATCCGTACTGGCTCGCCATGCGGGCCAGGGCGATGTTGTCCTGGATGCCCATCTTTTCGAACAGACGTGCCTTGTGCGTGTTGACGGTCTTGGCGCTGAGGCTCAGGCGCTTGGCGATGTCTTCCTGGCGCAGGCCCTGGGTCAGCAGCAGGGCGACTTCCAGTTCGCGCGGTGACAGGGTGTCGAACGGCGACTGGCTGCCTTCAACGTTGGCCAGGGCGATGTTCTGGGCGATGCTGCTGCCGAGGTAACGGCGACCCAAGGCGGCGTCGCGCACGGCGCGCAGCAGCTCCTGGGCATCGCAGGCTTTGCCGATGTAGCCAGAGGCACCGGCTTCAAGCAGGCGCTTGGGCATGGGGCCGTCTTCAAGCACGGACACAATGACGACGCGGGTGCCGTGGTCGCCGCGGATCACCCGTTCGGTGACTTCCATGCCACTGACACCCGGCAGGTGCAGGTCACACAGCACGACGTCCGGCCGCAGTTGACGGATGTCCGGCAGCGCGTCCTCGCCGGACTCGGCTTCGCCGACCACTTCGATGTCGGTCTCATTGGACAGAATCATCTTCATGCCGGTTCGCACCAGCGCGTGATCGTCCACCAGATACACTCGAATCGTCATCTACGCACCCTTGTTCATCTACTGCGTTCGGGGCAAGCCTAGCCGCGCGATATTGCGATAACAAGGAAACAGGCTCCCCGCCCGCACCCGCCTGAGCTCACCACACATCCCCTTGCAACGTCTGCGCCACTAAGCCTTGCGGCGCTCGCGCGACGCTCGAACCAGGGCCCTCACAGCGTGTGAAATCGGCCCCTTCTTCATGCCGTTTCCGGCCCACCCGCTCCCCGGGTGGAACCCTGCCGCCGACGCCAGGGATGGCGGCGGCGGAACATCACCAGAAAGCACCCTACCACCCAAACCAGTGCGGCACACCATCCGCCGAGAATGTCAGAGGGGTAATGCACGCCGAGATAGACCCGGGAGAGGCTGACCAGGCCGGCAAACACCAGCCCGGCCACCAGCACCGGCCAGCGCCAGCGGGTATTCCAGGCCAGCAGGATGACCACGGCGGCCAAGGTGGCCGAGCCCATGGCATGGCCGCTGGGGAAGCTGTAGGTGCTCTCCGGGGCGATCGATTCCCACAGGCTGGGGCGGTCGCGCTGGAAGAACTGCTTGCTGCCCAGGTTGAGCAGCGCCGAGCCGGCAAAGCTGATCGCGGCAAAGGCGGCTTCGCGCCAGCGTCGGAACCCCAGCAGGGCCAGCACGATCAGGATGTCGCCGGGGATCACGCCCCACTGGTAGCCGATCTTCGAAATGAATACGAAGAACGCGTCCAGCCACGGGGTGGATACGGCGTGCATTTTCCACAGCAGTGGCGCATCGAAGTGGAATTCCTCGAATTCATGCACTTCATCGGCCAGTTCCACGAACGCCGCCAGCGGCAGCAGCACGCCGACGAACAGCAGCACGAACCGCCACGCATTGTGGGCCAGCCAGTGGCGCACACCGGACGCCGCTTCCGGCGTGCCCAGAACGGGGGGCTTATCCTGCGCTTCGGACATAGGTGCGTTCGACGTACTCGTCGATCAGGGTCACGAAGTCCTGGGCGATGTTCTCGCCGCGCAGGGTGACCGACTTCTCACCGTCCACGAACACCGGGGCCGACGGTGCTTCACCGGTGCCGGGCAGCGAGATGCCGATGTTGGCGTGGCGCGATTCGCCGGGGCCATTCACCACGCAGCCCATCACCGCGAGGGTCATGTTCTCTGCGCCGGGGTGATGGACCTTCCACAGCGGCATCTTTTCGCGCACGTGGTTCTGCACCACCTTGGCCAGTTCCTGGAAGAACTCCGAGGTGGTACGGCCACACCCGGGGCATGCGGTGACCAGCGGGGTGAAGGCGCGCTGCCCGGTGGTCTGCAGCAGTTCCTGCGCGACGATCACTTCCTGGGTGCGCGACTGCCCGGGCTCGGGGGTCAACGAGATGCGGATGGTGTCGCCGATGCCTTCCTGCAGCAGCACCGCCAGCGCCGCCGAGGAGGCGACGATGCCCTTGCTGCCGATGCCCGCTTCGGTCAGGCCCAGGTGCAGGGCGAAATCCGAACGCTGGGCCAGGTCGCGGTACACCGCGATCAGTTCCTGCACGCCACTGACCTTGGCCGACAGCACGATGCGGTCGCGCGGCAGGCCGAGGTCGACCGCGGTGTTGGCCGAATCCAGCGCCGAACGGATCAGCGCCTCGCGCAGCACGCGGCCGGCGTCCCAGGGCTTTTCGCGTTCGTTGTTCTCGTCCATCAGACGCGCCGCCAGCGACTGGTCCAGCGAGCCCCAGTTGGCTCCGATCCGCACCGGCTTGTTGTAGCGGATCGCGAACTCGATCAACTGCGCGAACTGGGTGTCCTTCTTCTTGCCGAAGCCGACGTTGCCCGGGTTGATGCGGTACTTGGCCAGGGCCTCGGCGCAGGCCGGTTCCTGGGTCACCAGCTGGTGGCCGTTGTAATGGAAGTCGCCGATCAGTGGCACATCGATGCCCATCATCTGCAGCTTTTCCACGATGCGCGGAATGGCGGCTGCCGACTCGGGATTGTTGACGGTCAGCCGCACCATCTCCGAACCGGCCCGCCACAGCTCGGCGACCTGCTTCACGCTGGAGGCCACGTCGGCGGTGTCGGTGTTGGTCATCGACTGCACCACCACCGGGCGGCCCCCACCCACGACGACCCCGCCGATGGACACGGCCTGGGTCTGGCGGCGGGTCCAGACGGTGGAATCGGAAGGTTCGGTCGGTTTTGAGACGGCGTCGTGCATGCCCCATTTTACGCTCTGCCACGGCGCAATGGCGCACTCCCATTCATCCGTCGGCGGGCATCCCGGGGCGATGCGGCCGATTGTCGCAGGCGGTGCGGCGCGCCAGCGCATACGATGGGCACACATGACCGGTACCGACGCCCCCTTCCTACGCACCCTGTGCAGCCTGCGCTGGCTGGCCGTGGCCGGCCAGGCCGCCACCATCCTGGTCGCGACCTGGGTGCTGGGGCTGGAACTGCCGCAGAAGCCGCTGTGGGCCGGCGTGGTCGCGCTGGCCCTGTTCAATGTCTACGCCCAGCTGCGGGTCCGCGACGAGGACAACACGGCACCGGCGACCGCGTTCTGCCACATCCTGGTGGACGTGACCGTGCTGACCTGGATGGTGGGCTGGAGCGGTGGCGTGGCCAATCCGTTCGGCTCGCTGTTCCTGATCCTGATCGCGCTGGCGGCGCTGGCCCTGCCCGCCCGCTGGACCCTGGCGGTGGCGGCAGCCTGCCTGATCGGCTACGCGGTCAGCGGCGTGTTCGGACTGCCGTTGCCGGACGGCTATTTCAGCGCGATGGACCTGCACCAGTGGGGCGTGGTGGCCAACTTCCTGCTGTCGGCCGCCGTCGTGCTCGCCTTCTCCACCCGCCTGGCGATCGCGCTGCGTCGGCGCGAACACGAACTTTCGCTGCTGCGCGAGCGCTTCGTGCGCAACGAGGGCATCGTGGCGCTGGCCACCCATGCCGCTTCAGTCGCGCATGAGCTGAACACGCCGCTGGCGACCATGACCCTGCTGGCGGACGACATCGCCGAGCAGAGCGACAACGCCGAAGTCCGCGAGGATGTGGACACCCTGCGCGAGCTGCTGGTGCAATGCCGCGAGCGGGTGCTTGCACTGGCCCGCCCGGCCGCCGGCCAGCACCCGGGCCGTGACACCGTGACCCTGCCGCAGGTGCTGGAGCAGTGGCGGCTGGTGCGCCCGACCATCACCCTGGTGCGCAACGACGATGCACCGCTGCAGCTGCCGCTGGACCCGGGCATTGGCCATCTGCTGATGGTGCTGCTGAACAACGCGGCCGATGCCGGCGAGCAGGCACAGCGGCCGCAGGTGGACCTGAGCCTGCGCATTGAAGGCGATGACCTGATTGGCGAGGTACGCGACTACGGACGCGGCTTCGACGCGCGCCAGGCGGTGTTGCCCGGCACCCTGTTCAACAGCGGCAAAACCCAGGGCATGGGCGTGGGCCTGGCCCTTTCCCATGCCACCATCGAGCGCCTGGACGGCGAGCTGTGGATGCGACCGGCCAATGGGGCCGGCACCCGCGTCGGCTTCCGCCTGCCCCTGGCCGCCCAGGAGACTTCAGCATGACCTCCCCCACCCTCCCCGCCACCCACGGCCTGCTGGTCGATGACGACGACCTGTACCTGCGCACGCTGCAGCGCAGCCTGGCCCGCAAGGGACTGGAAACGATGATTGCCAGCGACATCGCGTCGGCCCTGGTGCTGGCCCGCCAGCAGCCGCCGGCGTTCGCGCTGATCGACCTGAAACTGGGTTCCGAATCCGGGCTGGCGTTGATCCAGCCGCTGCGTGCGCTGCGCGAGGACATGCGCATTCTGCTGGTCACCGGGTATGCCAGCATTGCCACCGCAGTGGAAGCGATCAAACTGGGTGCGGACGACTACCTGCCCAAGCCGGCCACGGTGCCGATGATCCTGCGCGCGCTGGGCGAGGAGGATGATGGCCCGGCCGATGACGGCGAAATGGAACCGCCGGACGCGATGACCCCGATCAGCCGCCTGCAGTGGGAGCATATCCAGCAGGCGATGCATGAAACCGGCGGCAATGTCTCGGCGGCGGCACGGTTGCTCGGCATGCACCGGCGTTCGTTGCAGCGCAAGCTGGCCAAGCGGCCCAGCCCCGAGCGCGACCCGTCGCGCTGACGCGAATGCGCCGACGCCTTGGTAGCGTCGGTCGACAGACGACGGCCGTGGAATTCTCCACGGCCGGTAACGCATGAAAAAAATCAAACCGCGCGGTTAACCCTTCAACCGCCCCAGCAACTCCAGCGTCACCGGGTCGGTGATGGCGTGCGCTTCACCCTGCAGCGCCGGCAGCAACTGGCTGGCCAGCTGCTTGCCGAGCTCCACACCAAACTGGTCGAACGCGTTGATGTTCCACACCAGCGACTGCACGTACACCGCGTGTTCGTACATGGCGATCAACGCACCCAGCGACTGCGGGGTCAGCGCATCCAGCAGGATCAGCGTGCTCGGACGACCGCCGGGGTACTCACGATGCGGATCATCGCTGCCCTGCCCATTGGCCAGCGCTTCGGTCTGCGCCAGCAGGTTGGCCATCAGCGCCTGGTGGTTGACCGTATACGGATCGTCATTGTGCACGCAGCCGATGAAGTCGGCCGGGATCACACTGGTGCCCTGGTGCAGCGCCTGGAAGAAGCTGTGCTGCACGTCGGTACCGGCACCGCCCCACCACACCGACACGGTGTCGCTGTCGACCGGGCGGCCATCGAGCTGCACGCGCTTGCCGAGGCTTTCCATCACCAGCTGCTGCAGGTAGGCCGGCAGCAGCGCCAGGCGCTGGTCGTAGGTCATCACCGCGTGGGTGGCATGGCCGAGCAGGTTGCGGTTCCAGATGTCGGTGAGCGCATGCAGCACCGGCAGGTTCTGCTCCAGCGGTGCACTGAGCGCATGTGCGTCCATCTCGGCCGCACCGGCCAGCAGTTGCTCGAAGCGATCGAAACCGATGGCCAGCGCGATCGGGAAACCGACCGCGGACCACAGCGAGTAGCGCCCGCCGACCCAGTCCCACATCGGCAGCACGCGGCCGGCGGCGATGGCGAAGGCCTTGGCGGCGCGTTCGGGATTGGCGCTGACCGCATACAGGCGTTCACTGCCGCCGAGCCAGTCGTGCAGGATCTGCCCGTTGAGCAGGGTTTCCTGGGTGCCGAAGGTCTTGGAAATCAGGATGCCGGCGGTGGTGGCCGGGTCCAGCGTGGCCAGGGTGCGCTGCATCGCGGCCCCGTCCACGTTGGAGACGAAATGCACACGGAAGCGCGCACCGGTGACCGGGCGCAGGGCGTCGGCGACCAGCCGCGGGCCGAGATCGGAGCCGCCGATGCCGACGCTGACGATGTCGGTGACGTTGCTGTTTTCCAGCGCGGCGATCAGCTCGCCCATCTGCGCGCGCACCTGCGCGGCAGTGGCGTAGGCTTCGCCGGCAACCGGTGCGCCGCTGAGGTCACCGCGCAGGGCGGTATGCAGGGCGGCACGGCCTTCGGTGACATTGACCGTTTCGCCACGGAACAGGCGCTGGAAGCCGCCGGCGACGTCGCGCTCGGCGGCCAGCTGCAGCAGGGCGTCCAACGCGGCGCGGTCATACTTCTGCCGCGCGAAGTTGGCGTACAACGGACCGACCCGCAGCCCCAGCGATTGTGCGCGGCCGGGTTCGGCGGCGATCAGTGCGGGGATGCTTGCGCCACGCAGGCGCTGGGCATGGGAGTGAAGCGGGTCGAATCCGTTGTGCTGTGTCATGCGGCCTGGGTCGGAATGCTGTCGTTGGTGTGGGAGATCTGGTTCTTGCCGTCCACATATACCAACTTCGGCTTGAAGCTGTCAGCTTCTTCTTCGCTCATGTTGGCGAAGGCGGCAATGATGATGATGTCGCCAACCTGCACGTGGCGTGCCGCGCCGCCGTTGAGCGAGATCACGCCGCTGCCGGCTTCCGCGCGCAGCGCATAGGTGGAGAAACGCGCACCGTTGGTGACGTCCCAGATGTGCACCTGTTCAAATTCACGGATACCGGTGGCCTGCAGCAGGTTGTCATCGATGGCGATGGAACCTTCGTAGTTCAGCTCGGAATGGGTGACGGTGGCGCGGTGGATCTTGGTCTTCAGCAGGGAGAGTTGCATGGGGCAATACAACGGCAAAAGGAAAGCCAAATTCTAGCACCCGGGGGCCGGGCGACAGGCAAGACCCTCGTGCTGCTGCCGGCGGTTCAGGGTCGTGACGGATTCCGGCCGGTCGGCATTCGACGGGCTGCGGGTCGCCGGGCGCTGCCCGGCTGCTGTGGGTTTTGGGCGAACAGCCGGTGGTCACGGGTTTATCTGGTTTGGCGGCTCGGGGCGGACGTTCCGGGGGGCGCTGCAAGTACGTCCCTGTAAGCTCGGTCGCCGCATCCATGCGGCTCACGCCCCCTCCA
>DGLB01000068.1:0-23591 GCA_002387845.1 Stenotrophomonas maltophilia
GGTCCGGTAGGGTCGGTCGCAAGACGACCGCCGTGAAATTCCCAACATCCGGTAACGCATGACCCCGGATCAACACCGCTTTTGATCTGGCATTTCCCATGGCCACCGACGCCCTTGCCGCATACAGCACGCACACATCCGTATGCACGGTGCTTACATCCTGTTTCCTAACCTGCGGGTGCAACATCCGATACGCTCACGAAACAGGAGATCCCCACATGCAGAAGATTCCCGAAGGCACCCTCATCGTTGTGGCTGATGGCGGTTCCGCCCGCGTGTTCACCAATGTGGGCGATGGCCGCACGCTGCAGCTGCGCCAGGATGATCAACTGCAGGTGCAGGAGGTGAGCGAACAAGGGGTGTCCGGGCAGGGGCCGTCCGGGTCCATGCCCAAGGACATGAGCATTTCGCAGCTCAATGAAGCCACCTTCGCCAAGCAGCTGGCCGAGCAGCTCAATGCCGAAGCGCTCAACAACCGTTACGCACATCTGATTCTGGTGGCCGACCCGCAGACGCTGGGGCGCATTCGTCCGCAGCTGCACAAAGAGGTTGAATCGCGGTTGCTGTTCGATCTTGCCAAGGATTACACCAACGCACCGCTGGAAGACATCCAGCGCGCACTGGCCGCGTGACGCATGGGTTACGTCAGCCGCTTTGAACACGGTGAGCCCGAGCCGCTGCGCAGTGCGGTGGATGCGCTGCGTGGCTGGCATGTCGTTGAGTTCGGCACGGACTGGTGCGGGCACTGCCAGGCTGCGCAACCTTCCGTGAAAGCATGGGTTGATCAGCACGCGGTGACCCATCACAAAGTCGAAGACGGCAAAGGGCGGCCACTGGGCCGCTCGTTTGCGGTGAAGCTGTGGCCCTCGCTCATTCTGCTGCGTGACGGCGAGGAACAGGCGCGGGTGGTGCGTCCGCATTCCGCCGATGATTTCGCTGCGTTTGATGCCGTAATGACTAAATCTTCCGTGGCGTGAACGCGGATGCCTGATGCAACACTGTGATCCGTGAAGGAGGCAGTGTTGCATCTGGTGTACAATGTGCCGCTTGACCATTGACCCGGGCCGTTGCCCGTCACGGTCGCCCTTCCTGCAGCGCCGCTGTGTCCACGCGGCCGTCCGGGAACGTCTGTTGAACCCCTCCTGCGCATTTCGCCGCACTTCATGAGGTGGTGCCTTTCCGTGCCGTGCGCGGAACCTCGGACGCGTGGTGACCACGCTCCGAGGAGAAGCAGATGCAGGAACTGCATGCGGCACATGCCCATTTCGGCTGGTTCAAACGCCGTCGACAACTGAAAGTGGACGAGGTCACCGTGGTGGATCGCCCAATGCTGAAGCGCGCAGTCGGTGCCGCAGCATTGGGCAATGCCATGGAGTGGTTCGATTTCGGTGTGTACGGGTATCTCGCAGTCACGCTGGGGCACGTGTTCTTTCCCGCCAGCAACCCCACCGCGCAGCTGATCGCCACGTTTGCCACGTTCACCGTTGCGTTCCTGGTGCGCCCGCTGGGCGGCATGGTGTTTGGACCGCTGGGTGACCGCTATGGCCGGCAGAAAGTGCTCGCCTTCACCATGATCCTGATGGCGCTGGGCACCTTCAGCATCGGTCTGATTCCGTCGTATGAACGCATCGGCTTGTGGGCACCGGCGCTGCTGTTGCTGGCGCGGCTGGTGCAGGGCTTTTCCACCGGCGGCGAGTATGGCGGTGCGGCGACCTTCATTGCCGAATACTCCACCGACCGCAACCGCGGCCTGATGGGCAGCTGGCTGGAGTTTGGCACGCTGGGTGGTTACATCGCCGGTGCCGCCACCGTTACCGCCCTGCACATGGCACTGAGCAGCGAACAGATGCTCGACTGGGGCTGGCGTGTGCCGTTCCTGGTGGCCGGGCCGTTGGGCCTGCTGGGCCTGTACATGCGCATGAAGCTGGAGGAAACACCGGCGTTCAAGGCGTATGCGGAAGAGGCCGACAAGCGCGACCACGAACGTCCGGGCCTTGGCGAGCTGATGCGCGTGCACTGGCCGCAGCTGCTGAAGTGCGTCGGCCTGGTGCTGGTGTTCAATGTCACCGACTACATGCTGCTGACCTACATGCCCAGCTATCTCAGCGTGACCATGGGCTATGCCGAAAGCAAAGGCCTGTTGCTGATCATCCTGGTGATGCTGGTGATGATGCCGTTGAACATCGTCGGTGGCTTGTTCAGTGACCGGCTGGGGCGTCGTCCGATGATCATCGGGGCCTGCATCGCCCTGTTCGCGCTGGCGGTGCCGTGCCTGCTGCTGGTGGGCAGCGGCCATGACGGGCTGATTTTCCTGGGCTTGATGCTGCTGGGTATCGCACTGGTCTGCTTCACCAGTTCCATGCCGTCCACGTTGCCGGCGTTGTTCTATACGCCGGTGCGTTACAGCGCGCTGTCGATTGCCTTCAACATTTCCGTGTCGCTGTTTGGTGGCACCACGCCGTTGGTGACCGCCTGGTTGGTGGAGCGCACCGGTGACCCGCTGGTGCCGGCGTATTACCTGATGGGCGCGGCGGTGATCGGACTGATCACCATGCTGTTCGTCAATGAAACCGCCAACCTGCCGCTGCGCGGCTCGCCGCCGGCGGTGGGCAGCGAGGAGGAAGCGCATGCGCTGGTGAAGGGCGACGAGCCGGTCACCGTGGATGCATCGCGGCCGATGTTGCCGCCCACCTTGCTGCCAGAAGAACCTCGTCCTGCCTGATGCCACACCGGTAGCGCCGGCCCACGGACCGCCTGGGCCGGCCAACGGCCGGCGCTACCGGGGTTCCGTAACCGGCAAACTGCATCGCAACATGCGTGGGCCGGGGCACGGTGCTAGGATCGGGTTTCCTTCAATCGATCTAAATCACGCCATGGCTAAAGCGGGGGCGGTACGGTGGGTGGGGCTGGCGGTGGCAGCGATGCTGGCGGGCACGGCAGGCGCGGCTCCGGCCACGGTCGGGGAGCGCGCCTATGCGGCGGTGGATCCCTTCATCGGCACGGGCGGGGAAGGGCATACCTACCCGGGTGCCACGGTGCCGTTCGGCATGGTCCAGCTCAGCCCGGACACCCGCATCCAGCCGCGCGAGAAGGCCTATGACTGGGCGGCCGGCTATCGCTACGACGACAGCAGCATCGTCGGTTTCTCGCACACGCACTTCTCCGGCAGCGGTCATTCCGACCTGGGCGACGTGCTGGTCATGCCCTATACCGGCACGCCCGGCCTGGAACGGGGCGACCCGGAAAAGCCGCGCAGCGGCTATGCGTCGCGCTTCCACCATGACCGCGAAGTGGCCGAGCCCGGTTACTACGCCGTCACCCTGGACGACTACAAGGTCCGCGCCGAGCTGACGGCAAGCCCGCGTACCGGCGTGCACCGTTACACCTATCCGAAGGGCGAAGCAGCGAAGGTGCTGCTGGACCTGCGCACCAGTCTGTACGACTACCCGGGCAAGATTCTGTGGTCGCGCGTGCGCATCCGCGACGACGGCACCGTTACCGGCTTCCGTGAAACCCGTGGCTGGGCTCCGGGGCGCCAGCTATATTTCGCGATGCGCTTCTCGCGCCCGCTGCAGGGCCATGAACTGCACAACACCGAAACCGACATTGCCTACAAGGGCTTCCCGCCGCCGGGCCACAACGCTCCTGCGCAGCGCCCGCAGATCGAAGGTCGCCAGCTGGTCGGCACCTTCGATTTCGGCAAGCTGGATGCACCGCTGGTGGTGAGTGTGGCGATTTCGTCGGTGAGCGAGGCCGGTGCCATTGCCAACCTGGATGCCGAAGCCAAGGACCAGAATTTCGACCGCGTGCGCGCGCAGGCCCGCAGCCAGTGGCAGCAGGCGCTGTCCGTGCTGGATGCGCAGGGCCCGGAGCATGACCGGCGCAGCCTGTATACCGCGCTGTACCACAGCCTGCTGGGCCCGACGCTGTTCATGGATGCAGATGGCCAGTACCGCGGCTCGGACAATGCCGTGCACAAGGCCGAGGGCTTCACCCACTATTCGACCTTCTCGCTGTGGGACACCTACCGGGCCCTGCATCCGCTGCTGACCCTGGTGCAGCCGGAACAGCGCAGCAGCGACTTCATCAATTCACTGCTGGCACATCAGCAGCACAGCGCCTACGGCATGCTGCCGGTGTGGTCGTTCCACGGCCAGGAAACCTGGTGCATGATCGGCTATCACGCAGTGCCGGTGATCGCCGATGCCTACGTGAAGGGCATCCGCGGCTTCGACGCCAACAAGGCGCTGGATGCCATGGTGGCGACGGCGAACTACGGTCCGTATGACGGCATCGCGCAGTACCGCGAGCTGGGTTGGGTGCCGATCGACGAAGAAGGCGAGGCCGCCAGCAAGACCCTGGAATACGCCTATGACGACTGGACCATCGCGCGCATGGCGCAGGCGATGGGCCGCACCGACGTGGCAACCACCTTCGATAAGCGCGCGGGCAACTGGCGCAACGCGTTCGATCCGGACACCGGCTTCATGCGCGCGCGCAAGCGTGACGGCAGCTTCCGCACCCCGTTCGATCCCAGCGCCAGTGGCTATGGCACCGACTACACCGAGGGCAATGCCTGGCAGTATTCGTGGTACGTGCCGCACGACGTGGCCGGGCTGACTGCCTCGCATGGCGGTGCGGACAAGCTGCTGGCGCGGCTGGACCAGGTCTTCGAGGCCAAGGTGGACCCGTCCATCTTCGAGCACATGGAAGACATCACCGGGCTGATCGGCTGGTATGCGCACGGCAATGAGCCCAGCCACCACGTGGCCTACCTGTATGCCTACAGCGGCCAGCCGTGGCGGACCCAGGCCCGTTTGAAGCAGATCATGGACTCGCAGTACGCGGACCGCCCGGATGGGCTGGCGGGCAACGACGACCTGGGCCAGATGTCGGCGTGGTACGTGTTCACCGCACTGGGCTTCTATCCGGTGGCACCGGGCAGCGCCGAATACATCATCGGTCGCCCGTTCCTGCCCAAGGCCTCGCTCAACCTGCCCAACGGCAAGACCTTCACGGTCACCGCGGAGGGCGTGGGCAAGGGGCATGACTATGTCGGCTCGGTCACGCTCAACGGCAAGCCGCTGAATCGCACCTTCCTGCGCCACGCGGAAATCCTCGCCGGCGGCGAACTGCATTTCACCCTGCAGGCCGAGCCCAACAAGGCGTGGCCGGGCCAGAACGCGGAACAGCCGTATTCGATGTCGAAGTAAACCGAAGCGCCGGGCTTGCCCGGCTGCTTCACCTACCGCATTGCCGTCTTCGGCAGCAACGCCGTAGCCAGCCCCAGCAACGGCAGGAACGAGGTGAAGTGGTACACCCATACGATGCCATGGGCGTCGGCCAGCTGCCCCAGCCCGGCCGCGCCCATGCCGCCGATGCCGAACATCAGGCCAAACATCAGCCCTGACACCAACCCCACGCGCCCCGGCACGGCTTCCTGCGCATACACCACCAGCGCGGCGAACGCCGAGGACATCACCAGCCCGATCGCCACCGCCAGCACCGCGGTCCAGAACAGATTCGCGTAGGGCAGGGCCAGCGCGAACGGAGCCACGCCCAGGAACGAGATCCAGATCACCGCCTTGCGGCCGATGCGGTCGCCCACCGGGCCGCCCATGAAAGTGCCCAGCGCCACCGAGGCCAGGAAGATGAAAAGGTAGATCTGGCTCTGCTGCACGCTCAGCCCGAAGCGCTCGATCAGGTAGAAGGTGAAGTAGTTGGTGATCGAGGCGATGTAGACAAACTTGGCGAACATCAGCACCGCGATCACGGCGATGGCCTGGATCACCTTGTTGCGGCCCAGGCCCACGCCCTGCGAACGCGAAAGACTGTTCAAGCTGGCGGTGCGATGGCGGCTGGACCAGCGTCCCAGCCGGAAGAGCACCGCAATCCCGATGGATGCCACCACCAGGAACCAGCCGATGGCGCGCTGGCCGTGTGGAATCACCACCGCCGCCGCCAGCAGCGGTCCCAGCGCCTGGCCACTGTTGCCGCCGACCTGGAAGGTGGACTGCGCGGTACCGAAGCGCCCGCCGGAGGCCATGCGCGCCACCCGTGAGGCTTCCGGGTGGAACGTGGCCGAGCCGATGCCGATCACCGCCGCGGCCACCAGCAGCATTTCGTAACTTCCGGCGAGGGCCATCATTGCGATGCCCACGAAGGTGGAGATCATGCCGGCCGGCAGCAGGTAGGGCAGGGGATGCTTGTCGGTGTACATGCCGATCCACGGCTGCAGCAGCGAGGCGGTGATCTGGTAGACCAGCCCGAGCACGCCGATCTGGCCGAAACTCAGGGCGAACTCGGCCTTGAACAGCGGATACACCGCCGGCAGCACCGCCTGGATCATGTCGTTCAGCAGGTGCGCAAGCGCGGCGGCACCGACGATGCGGATGGCAAAACCGGACGGAGCCGGTGATGCGGGCTCAGGCAATGGCGCAGAGGCCGGCGTGGAAGATTCGGTGGACATGGCGGAACGTCTTGGCAACCCGCACATGGTGCCACGCCACGCGGGCCATGGCTTTGCACAATTAAACCTAAGGTCTATCCCGCCCTCACGCCGGCTCTGGCAGGATGAACGGGCTCCCCCCGCTGTTCATGCGCTTTGTCCACTGCAGGAGACCACCATGGCTTCAACCGTTGTCGCGACCCGACCCTGGGTCATCCATCCGCTGCACGCGGCCTTCCTGGGCGGGGTGTTCCCGTTCTATCTGGCCACCTTGCTGGCCGACTATGCCTACTGGAGCACCTATCAGATCCAGTGGGCCAACTTTGCAGCCTGGCTGCTGGTCGGCGCGATGGTGTTGACCACGCTGGCCCTGCTGGCTGGCGTGGTCGGGCTGGTTCGCGGCAGCCGCCGCTTCGCGTATGTCATCGTGCTGGCGATCACCTGGGTGCTGGGTTTCGTCAACTCGCTGCACCATGCCCGCGATGCCTGGGCGGTGATGCCCGGTGGCCTGGTGATGTCGGTCATTCTGACCCTGTTGGCGCTGGTCGCCACGGTGCTTGGCCTGTGCTGCCTGCGCAACGCGGGAGGTGTGCGATGAGCCGCGCCTTCAGGATCATCAGTCTGTCCGCGTTGAGCGTGGCCCTGGCCGCGTGCAGCGGCCAGAAGGCCCCGGACATGGCCCAGTACGGCAATGCGCCGGAGCTGCCAACGCCGCACCGTGGCGTGATGCCGGACATGACCATCGCCCAGCCCACGGCCTGGGGCGACCAGGTGCCAACGGTGCCAAAGGGCTATTCCATTCGCGCCATCGCCACCGATCTGGCCATTCCGCGCCAGACCCTGGTGCTGCCCAACGGCGACATCCTGGTTGCCGAGGGACGTGGCGGCAGCGCCAAGCCGCTCAAGCCCAAGGATGTCATTGCCGGCAAGATCAAGGCCAAGGGCAACACCCAGGTCAAGAGCGGCAACCGTCTGACGCTGTTGCGCGACGCCGACGGTGATGGCGTGTACGAACTGAAGACGGTGTACGCCGACAAGCTCAATGCGCCTTACGGGTTGGCGATGATCGGCAATGCCATCTATGTGGCCAACCAGGATGCCCTGGTCCGCTTCGACTACACCGAGGGCGAGACCAAGGCCAGCGCCGCACCGACCAAGGTCACCGACCTGCCGTCGGCGATCAACCACCACTGGACCAAGTCGTTGGCCGCCAGTGCCGATGGCCGCCATCTGTACGTGGGCATCGGCTCCAACAGCAACGTCAGCGAACGCGGCATGGACGTGGAGGTGGATCGCGCGGTGGTGTGGGAAATCGATGCGCAGACCGGCGCGCACCGTACCTACGTCAGCGGTATCCGCAATCCGACCGCGCTGGCCGTACAGCCGGGCACCGGCACGGTCTGGGCGGTGGTCAACGAACGCGATGAGATCGGCCCGAACCTGGTGCCGGATTATCTGACCTCGTTGAAGGACGGCGGTTTCTACGGCTGGCCCTACAGCTATTGGGGCAAGCACGTGGATACCCGGGTGATGCCGCAGAAGCCGGAGCTGGTCGCCACCGCGCTGACGCCGGATTACGCACTGGGGTCGCATGTGGCCGCACTCGGCGTGACCTTCTCGTCACCGGTGATGGGCGGCGCGTTTGCCGATGGCGTGTTCGTCGGTGAGCACGGCAGCTGGAACCGCAATCCGCCCGTGGGCTACAAGGTGGTGTTCGTGCCCTTCAGCAACGGCAAGCCGACCGGTGAGCCGGTGGACTTCGCAACCGGCTTCCGCGGTGAGGATGGCAAGACCCGTGGGCGTCCGGTGGGCGTGACCCTTGATCCAAAGGGCGCGTTGATTGTGGCCGATGACCTGGCCAACACCGTGTGGCGGATCACGCCGGATGTGTCGGTGCAGGCCGCGCCGGTGGCTGAGACGCAGGCACCTGCCGGGGGCTGACACTGCGCAAAGGTCGGCACCTGCCGGCGGGCTGACACTGCGGAAAGGCGTAGAGCCGGGCTTGCCCGGCTTTCCGTCAGATCATGGGAAGGCTTCAGCCGGGCAAGCCCGGCTCTACGTTCGGGTCATCGCGAGCCCGACGTTCAGGTCATCGCGAGCACGACGCCCTGTCGCCACGGCACGCGGCCAGCGAGCGATTTTCATCCAGACCTTAAGTTGTCCTAATGAAAAGTGTCGTACCAGGCATCATGCTCCCGAAGGGTGAGGCTAGGATGGAATATCCCAAGTCGCGGGCGCATCCAGTCGTTCATCAGCGCTGCGTACTTCCGGATTGGAACTGCCCTCGTGGGAAGAATGACACTTTCCGTTTCTTATAACTACATAAGATCCATTAATTGTAATTTCGCCAGCAATTCCATTTACCTGCTCCGTGACAATGTTGAGTGTGCATGTATCTCCAACTTCCGGAATGCGCTGTTCATTGCTGAAGTATGGGAGAAGGAGTTCGGTGTGTGATCCATTAGCTCGTCCAGTTAGAACGACCCACGTTTTAACGATGCCCGAGTACGGGGGGGTAGGGGAGCGCGCGATGATCGTTGCGCTGATGCGTTCGTCGGAAATTCCGTCATGTGACTCGGGGCGAGTAGAGCCTTGCGCTGGGTTCGCGGCAAGAAGAAGCATCGCCAGATAGATTCGCTTCATAAGTTTGCCTTCGATTATTCTGGAGTGCCTGTGACTGGGTCGAGAGATAGCTGGAAGCTATCAATCATGATTCCATCAGAGTTAAGGTAACCGAATCCGATCCTGGCACCACGAATGGGGGCCGAAGACCCGAAATTGATTCGGCTTTCCGCTCCCATGACATGGCTCTCGGCGCGTATGCCTGCGTCGTGAGCAGGTGCAAAGTTGGACATGCTCGTTTGGTCTCCCAGCTCTGAGGATACGGTGTATTCAGTGAGTACGTGCGTAAAAAGAGCTGCGGCAAACTGGGTGGATGCGGACTCGAATCCCGCGAAGTCCGCAGTGTCGACCTTCCCGGAGATGAATTGATCTCCGAAGACTTCAGGGTCGTTGCTGACTGCTGTGATGGTAATGAGGGCGCGTGAATCGATAGCGTTTGTTAATGCAGCAGCCGCGCCGGCGATCCCGCACTGGCTGGTCGAGAGGTATCCGTCGCCATTGATAGACACTTTCATGCCAGTGTAGCGCTCCGCCTGCTGAAGGAACTTGGTCTGATCCTGCGTTTCGCCATTGAGTTGGACACTTCGGCCACTTGGGTCAGTGAATTTGTAGGGGTTGGCACTGGCATACCAGTATCTATTGAAGGCTTGGTGTGGATCGCTTCGCGCTTCTACTGGATCAGTGGATAAGAAAATGCCCGTTTGTGGATCGTAGTAACGCTGCTGCATGTAAGTGAGGGCAGTGTCGGCATCCATCTTGTGGCCAGTGTAGCCGATCCCGTCGGTCGCACGATTTATGGGTTTTCCGAATGGCTCATAGTGCGTTCTTTCTAGCAGCTGACCCGCAGCTCCGGACGTGGCGACCGGACTGCCTAGTGAGTCCGTATGCAAGTACTTGGCTGTAGCGACACCTGCGCTGGTTTCGAGTTGCGCGACCGCGCTGCTGTTCAGGTAGACCGTCTCGGTCAGCAGGTTGCTATTCCTATCGAACTGCAGAATCAACTGTCCTTGTGCGCTATATAGGTGCTCTTCTACTGTGCCGACGGTCTTTGCCGACAGTACGCGGAGACCCTTGGCATCGTAACGATAGGCCGCTTTGCCCGTTACCTCGCGCAGGCGATTGCCATAGTCAAACCAAAACTTCTGGCCATTCTTGGTGCCAAGATTGCCCTGGACATCGTAGGAGAGGCCGGTGGTTGTTGCACCGCTATCATTTCGGATGTTGCTCAGCCTATTGCGGCTGTCATACCAGTACTGATCTGACTTCTGCCCACCTAACGACCAGCTTCGAATGTTGTCGAGCGCATCGAAGGTGAACCGATGCCAGCCATCGCCACCGAACATCTGGCTGCCAGCCGCGATCAGCCGATTGCGGTCGTCATACTGCATTTGGCGGCTGTAAGCTGTTCCGAGCTGGAGGTCGGCGATCGCAGTGACATTCCCGTTGGCATCAAACGTGGTCTCAAAGCCGATGATGTTGCTGTCCACGCTCCGCGCGGGGAGTCGCCTCGCGTTCTGCGTCGTGGTATGCGTCACGCCGTTTCCGTACGTAAATTGCTTGATTCCACCGTTCGGGTAGTAGCTCACGCCAGATGCATAGTCGCCAGCCCGGGTCGCCTGACCCATGGCATTCGGGGCGTAGTCAATGTAGCGGCCGCTGGGGTAGGTCTGGCCGGCAAGATGGCCGTTCGGGCTGTAGCCGTAGCCAATGCTACGGGTAGGGGCCCCCGTCTGGGCAAGCGATTCTCCCGACAGCAGCCTCAGCTTGTTGTACTGGTAGCTGCTCGTCGCGGTTGTGGTCCCACTATCGTTGTAGGCCGTAGTCTGCTGCACGAGCCCGTCGGGGGTGTATTGATAGTCCACATCCCCGTTGCGGTCAGGGAAGCGCAGCGTTGCAATGCGGTTGCGCGCATCATAGGTCCGACGTACCACGCGGCCGCTGGCTTCGGCCGCCGCCAAGTCGCAGCTGGTGGTGCTGGGCAGATCGAGACCGGCAGCACTCCACGCGAGATTGCCTGCTGCGTCATAGCCCATGACCGTCGAGCCGGTTTCCGGCTCAATGGTCTTGCAGAGACGTTGCTGCGCATCGTAGACGTAGCGTCGGGTCAGCGTTGTACCAGGTATCGAGGACACGCTGATGCTGACTGGCGCTGAGGTAGTGGACGTCCCTCGTGTGTCTGTTGCAGTGGCGGTAATCGTATGCGTGCCCGGGGCAAGCGTCGTCAGCCGGGTGGAGTAGGGTGGTGACGTGAGGCTAGCAACGGTGGTCCCGTCAACCTTGAGGTCCACACGTCCGACACCATCGTCGCTGTCAGTGGCCGAGGCGCTGATGGGCACGCTGGCACCAGCCGGGAACATGGCACCGGCTGTTGGAGTTGCAACGCTGACTGTCGGTGCCAGATTGACCGTGGGAATACCACGCGCTTCCGTCGTGGCGAAGGTGGCTGCGCCATTGCGCAGATGGAAGCGCTGACCGGCCGGAGTGACGGAAGCGGTGATTGCGCCGGACTGGCCCTGGCCCACGAGTTGCATGTTGCTGTTGTCCAACGCGGACATGAAGACCTGGGCGGCAGGCGCGTTCGACGTCCAGTTGATGGTAACGGGGCAGCTCGACTGGCCCCAGGGAATGGTGCAGGACGAGGCCGAGGCGGTGATTCCGCCATAGCCCGCAAGAACAGTAACGGTCAGTCTTGGAATCGGGAGGATCGATTTGTAGCGTTCATTCCCGCGGGCGTCGCGGTACATGGCACGACCTTCCAGCGAGTATTGATACACGCCGGACGGAAGCCCTGATTCGTGATAGATGCGCGACGGCATTACCTGGTCGAAGTCGATGCGATCCCCGTTTCGGGTCAACCAGTAGAACTCCACCTGCTCGAATGTGTTGCCTGTGGATCCATCGTTGGCGACGAGCATGAGATCGAAGCCGGACGGGCTTGTGAACGTCGTCCCGCCGGGTGCAGTCAGCTCCAACGACGCCTGGGCCATGACGTCGCTGACAGCCAGCATCAGCGAAGCCAAGAGCAAGGCTTTGGCAAAGAGTCTTTCGCCCCACGAGCGTTGCAACACCTGCTGCGCCCTCATTGGACACCCCCGCTGCGCGAAATCTCCAGCGGCTTTCCGTAAGCGTCCCGCTCGATGGTGGTGATGACGCCACCGGGTTCGTCGATGAGGACGGGCAATCCAGTGTCGGGTTCGTCAAAGGCCATGTACCGAACGGTGGTCTTCTGCCCCTTGGGTGAGGTTGTACGGGTCTGGAAGCCGGTCAGGTACTCGTTGCGGGTCGTCAACAGGCCAAGTTCGGAGTCCTGCTGGACGGTGAGCGGCCGCCCGAACAGATCGGAGACGGTGTAAATGCCTTGAAGGCCCGCATCGGTGTAGGTGGCAGATCCTTCCTGATGAAGGTTTCGAGGATAGGAGGTGAAGGACACTCGACCCATGTCGTCGTAGCGGGTTGCGACCCAGCGCTGCGTGGCCTGTGGGTTGGCGAGGTCCTCCTCGACGGTCACGACCGGGCGCCAGAGCGCGTCGTAGAACACCTGTTTGCGCCAGTTGCCTGTCTGGCTGCTGCCGCGCCAGTGACCAGCCGGTAACCCGTACTCTTCATACGGCACTGCCTCGAAGGCGGACAGGGTCGGGTTCCATGCCACGGTGTCGCCCTGCGGCAGGTCCTTGCGTGCCAGCCGGCCCATGGCATCATAGGCGAAGCTGCGCGGGAAGCCATTTGCATCGGCGTACTGCGTGATCCAACCCTGATCATTCACTGTCGCCAGCTCCATGGCACCGTCGCCGTAGTAGACCGATTGTGGGATGCCCCGTTTCCAGTCAAGCAGGGTCATGGTGGTATCCACACCAGCGCCGTCGCGCGCGTCGGAGACGGTTGCGATGCTGCCAGTGGGGTGGTAGGTCAATGTCTGCTGCAGCGCGCCGAAAGCGCTGAACTGCACGGGTTGCGCAGTCTGCGGGTCGAACGCCACGCTGGCCATGACCTGCCCTGCACAACTGGCAGGCGCAAGGCAGGTAGTGCTCTGACGCTGGCCTACGACCCAGCGCGCCGTGTCGTCGTAATAGGTGTAACCGTCGGTACGCGCAAACCCCAGCGTGCTATACCTTGCGACGCGATGCGGGCGGGCGAAGTAGTCCAGCTCGCTGGACACAGACGAGAAGACGATTCCCTGCTGGCTCGTGTGCATTTCAAGCTGCGGGCGGTGGTACTCGCTGGCCCAGCCCTCTCCAAAGAACTGCGTACTTACACCATATCTGGCCGGGTAATTCTGCCCGGCGAATCCGAGGTCATAGCGATAGGACGTGGTGCGCTGGATGTCGTCCGGGCCGGTGCCGACCTCAACTTTCAGAAGTTTCCCTTCGTTGTAACGGTAAGAATTGCCATGGCTGTAGCGGATCCATTCCCCGCCGGGACCAGTGACCGTCGTGGTGCTGGACTGTGCGCAGTCCTCGCTCGTGCAGAGCGGTGCTTCGCAGGCGGTGGAGCTGCCGTACTGGCAAACCGGATTCAGTGGATCCTGGCCGGGGTAGGTGTCGAAGCTGATGTTGGGTGTATAGGCGTACTGCCACTGCAGATTGGGCAATCCCGGCCCGCTGATGGATTTTGAGGTCAGGGTAAGGCTGTAACCAGAGATCGCATAGGTATTGATATCGTCGTTCTGATTGTTGCCAAAGCCGGCGTTGTATTCCACGTTCTGGCAATTCAGTGGTACATGGCTACGCCCATGTTCCAGCGCAGCGACGGCGAAGCGGCCCACCGCTCCCGAGGGATGCACCATCGTTCCGGTGATCAATGCCGACGGATAGGGCAGCGGTATCTCGTTCTGGAAGCAGGTGCGGAACAACTCGCCGGGCTCGGGCGAAACCACTTCAGCGTACTTGAGTACGGCACGGGTGAAGTCGTTGAAGTCGATCGTCCATTGGCTGCCGTCTGGAAGTGCAACGGCCGCCAGGCTGCGACGTGACGTGCTGTCGTTGTAGTGATACTGCCACTGGCGCGCCCCGTCGCTGACAGCGCTCACATTGTCGCCGCTGTACGTCAGGGTAAGTTGCCGGCCATCACTGGCGGTGATAGCGGTCAGGCGAGGTGCTGCATTCCACGCATTCGCATAGGTGTACTGAACGGTATTGCCGAAACGATCTTGCACCTTGGTCGCAAGCAACATGTTCCTGCGGCGCTGCAGGAAGTGCCATGGTTGCGGAGTGGGCGCGGTGCCGTCGTCCTCGACGAGCTCGTACTTCTTGAGTGTTGGTTCAATCCGCTGGGCCAACCAGTCGAACCAGTAGCGCGTTCCATCTGGCGTGATGGCCAGGAAGCCTTCGCCGCCGGCATTCTTGATGGAAGGAAGACAGGTAAAGAAGATCTGGCCAGACGTGGTCCACGGATACGAGGCACCGTCTTGTGGCCGCGACGTTCCTGCCGCAGTGCGTAGCAGCTCTCCGCCGCCATCGGGGATTTCCACCCTCAATCCGGTCCAGAACTCGCGCGTTTCGAATCGGAAGGGAACGTCGGGCGGCCAGCCGTTTGTGCAGCGTGTTGCGTTGGCGACGTCGCTGCCCACGCCCCAGTCTGGTGCGAAGCTGCCGCTGATGTTCGGTACATTGATCTGCCAGTCTGCCAACATGGCGTCCGGCACATAGGTCTTGCGACTCATCACCTGATAGGAGCGCGTCAGTTTGACCTCAAGGCCGTTGTTTCCGGGCAGGGCGATGTCGGTTAACTCGAACCCGAGTTCGCCATTCGCCAGCCGCACTTTGTCGCCAAACAGGTCCGGTCCCAACGGGCTGATCTTCTCCGTCTTTGCTAGGCGGTCAGAGAATTCCTCCCACTCGAAGTTGGAGGTTGAGGTCTGTGCCGCGACCGTGAAGCTCGACAGGGAGGCCAGCGTTGCGCCCATCAAGGCAATGCGACCCGACGTTTTCTTACTCATCGACTGCTTTCCGCTGAATCCATGCATGTGCTGTTCCGTCAGTCCAGATGTGATCTTTCAATGGCCGCCACGAAGAATCAGGCACGGATTCGCCGTGGCCAGTAGCAGTCATTCGCTCAGCCCGTCTTTCAACATAATGAAATCCCCCCACTCGACAGTTTGTGTCGATACCCCGGGGAGGTTGAAGATGACTATATCAAGACTGAACGGACTTTATGGGGGTGACTAATGGCAGGGTGTCGGCGGAGTGCGGGGCCGTGTAGTGGCGTGCGGACGATTGGCGGCTGGTCGGTTGTGCTGCGCACCGCCTGGGCCGGCCAACGGCCGGCGCTACCGGAGTGCTGACAGGGTGGCGCGCTGCTTGCCGTTTGCGTCGAAGTTGTCGGGTGCCAGCCATTTCACGAATGCGTCATGTAATCGGGGCCATTCGCTGTCGATCACCGAGTACCAGGCGGTATCGCGGCTGCGGCCTTTGTAGACCAGTGCCTGCCGGAAGATGCCCTCGAACTGGAAGCCCAGCCGTTCCGCGCTGCGGCGTGAGGCCGCGTTGAGGCTGTCGCATTTCCATTCGTAACGGCGGTAACCCAGTACATCGAACACATAGTGCATGAGCAGAAACTGCGCCTCGGTCGCCGCCGGGGTCTGCTTCAGCAACGGCGAATACATCACGTGCCCGACTTCGATGACGCCATTGGCTGGGTCCTGCCGCATCAGCGCGAGCGTGCCGGTGGCCAGACCGCTGGCGGCATCCACGATCGCGTAATGGCGGGGATCCTCGCTGCGCGCGGCATCCGCCAGATACTGGAAGAACACCGCGCTGGAAGCGAACGGCCCGTTCGCCATGTAGGTCCAGTCGCCCGGGTCTTCCGCCAGGGCATAGGCCGCCTCCAGCGCGGTGCCGTGCACGGCGGGGTCCAATGGCTCCAGGCGGCAGAACCGCCCTTGCAGGCTGATCGCATTCGGTCGCTGGCGTGGCCGCCAGCCGGGCATCGGCATGCCGATGGGCTGGCCGCAGGGATTGGTCCAGGCAGGAGACATGGTGCCTCGGCAGAAAGGACGATGGGGCGGTCGCCTTTCTATCATGCCGTTGCCAGCTTCGGTAGAGCCGGGCTTGCCCGGCTGCGGTTGGCGCACAGCGAAGGGCAGCCGGGCAAGCCCGGCTCTACGCGGGGACAGGCTCCGTCACGGATGTCGACAGCCGTACGGCGTCAGGCGCGGTGCCTTGAGGATCTACACGTTCCAGAAGCAGCGGCGAAGGCAGGTTGCAATCCGGGTGCATGCGACAGAACCCGTACACCGCGCCCGCCAGTCCGATCATCAAGCCGGGGGTAAAGGCGGCACGGGTCAGGCCACCGACCATCCCCCGATGCTCCTCGATCGAGGAGATCACCTCCATGGCCGCAGTATCCACGGGGTAAGGGCAGCCCTGCGGATCCAGTTGTGCGGCCTTGATCAGCAGCTCCCGGGTTGAAAGGTCACCATGGCAGAGGGTGTGACTGAAGCCCCAGCGGCCGTTGGCGTCGGTGACCGCGCGGCGCAGGTCTCGCAGATACACCGCGTTGCCCGTGCGGGCGTAGAGATCCGCTGCCGCCAGGCCCATGCCCACGCTGCCGTGGCACCAGGTGGGGAAGGTCTTCTGGCCGTCTTTCAGATGCAGGTCGTGCCAGCGCCCGGTTTCCGGTTCGAACAGGGCGTCCTGGAACGCAAAAGCGCCTTCGGCCAGAGCCTGCCACGCGGCGCGTTCCTGCGCCGTTCCGGCCTCGGTCAGGGCCAGTCGGGCCAGCGCCCAGCCAATGCCCAGTGCACCGTGACCGAAACCGCCAATCGGTTCGTCGAACTGCGGCGAGGGCCAGCGTGCGCCGCCGGCGTCAACGATGGCGGTGGCCTGCAGGCGGCGCGCGGCGGTCACCGCGATCGACAGCCAGCGCGCCTCGCCGGTCGCCTCGGCCAAACCGATCAGCGGCACGATGGCACCGGATACGCCGTCGAGCATTTCGTACTTTGGAACCTCGGAAAAATCCGTGCTTTCCAGACTCGCGGCAGCCGCGCGCGCCGCATCCAGCAGATCCGCGCGTCCCAGCAGGTCATGCAGGGCCAGCAGGGTCCAGACCCGCGAGCCGGCACCGACCAGGCCGCCACCGACATCCGGCAGGTCAAGCGCGCACATGCGCAGGTAAAGGGCGATGGCCCCGTTCATCGCGGCCTCCACACCGGGCACGGCATCGGCGCGGCCCTGCTGCGCCTCCCGGTGATAGGCCGCCAGACTGAAGGCGATGCCGCCCAGCCCGAAGTACACGTCGGGCTGCACCGGCCGCACCGTCCAGCCGGTCTGGGTGATCTCCGGGGTGATCCAGGTCATCGTGCCGTCGTTGCCACGCACCGAGAGCCGGATCAGGTTGTTGACCGCTTCAACCGCCTGTCGCCGCCGGCGCGCTTCCAGCGCATCGCCATGGGGTGCCTTCGCCGCATAGGAAAAGCCATCGCGGGCTTCGGCGCGGACCATGGCATGTTCGTTGAGGTCGGTGGCCACCAGCGTGCTGCGGATGGTCACTTCTTCCAGGTCGATGCGCATCGCGCGCCAGTTGTCCACCACCGTGGCGATGCGCTCCGCATCCAGCACGGCACTGAACAAGGGAATGTCACCGAAGCGCATGTCGTCGATTTCCTGCAACACCTCTGCCGGCTCCGCCGACGCAGCCGGCGAGATGGCGGCATTGCGGACCAGCAGGTCGAGCGCACGCTCGACCGCTGCCGCCTCGTTGTGCAGCGAGGCCGGGTGCCACAACATGCGCCCGATCTCGGCATAGGCCATGGTCGGGCGCTTGATCTCGCGCACTTCGCAGCCTGCGAAGGGAGCCAGCAGATCGTGCAGGTGGCCGCTGCGATCCAGCTCGCGCAGGCGACTGCTCGCGGCCATGAAGCCGGTGCTGATTTCATCCCAGAACCGCGAAACGTCGGGGCGGGGAGAGGGATGATTCTGCGCCGGGGCAAATTCGGTTTCCATCATGCCCAGGCGAGGCGGCGTGTTCGCATCCTCCATCAGCACCGGCACCCGGACCTTCGGCTGTTCGCCGGGCAGCGCCCCCGCGGCGGAAAGATCCACGCCGTCCATGCCCAGCCCGGACGTGCGGAACGGCACGATTCCGGTACGCAGTACCGAATTGCGCATCAGCATGGCGGCCAGGTCATGCGCGTGGCCGTAGCCGGAGGCCGCCATTTCGATCGGCAGGCAGAACACGCTTTCCGCGTCGATCACCACCGGGGTCGGGCCCACCGCAATCAGGTTCTCAAGATGGATATCGGTGCCGCCGATCAATCGAAGCACCGCCAGCCAGTGGCCCAGGCCCTGGTAGTAGCGGGCCAGCTGGGCATCGTCGTTGCAGTAGCGATGCGCGGCAAAGGCGGCCCAACCGTGGGAACCGCGGTCGAGCACGCGTGGAATCCGGACCCGCAGCGGATCGTTCGGGAACACGGCGTCCAGGAATGTGTCCAGCACCACGTCAATGCGCAGCGAGCGCGGCTTGTACATCACCGTGCCGCCCTCGAACGTCACGGCCGCCACGGCGCGCCCACCGCCGTGGGTGTCTCCGGAACCGAAGGCCACCTTGAGCAGCCTGCCGGCCGGTACCTGCAGCAGTGCGCGCAGTGCGTCGCGGTCGTCGACGATATGCGTGCCCAGTTCAACAACCGCGCCGATGTAGGCGTTGGCAACACCGTCCAGGCGCGCATCCAACGCTGGATAGCGCTGCGCCACATGGGCGGCGAAAACGGGCGTCGTGGCCCAGGCTTCGAACTGCTGCAGCTGCTCCGATGTGCCGGTTGCGGCAATCTGCCCGCTGCGCACGCCGGCGTGCAGCTCAAGCAGCAGCACGCGATTGAGCTTCAGCTGCGCATTGGCATGCAGGGCGGCATAGGCCTGTTCGAGCAGGCGTTCAACTTCTTCAGACACCAGCCCGGGGGAAAGCTGCTGCAATCCGGCCTGCAGCCGCATGCGGTGCGCGGAAAGCCGATGGTGCACGATACGCGAGAAAGTTTCGGCGGCAGTTGCGATGGTCATTGCATCCCCTGCAGTCTGTGGTGGTATGACGCAGGCGATGGCCCACGCGACGGCGCGCAGCGGTCTGAAGCCACTGCGCGCCGGTACAGCTCAGATCAGCAACAAAGGCAGTTGTTCACCACAGAGGCGGTCGTGGTGCACAGAGTGGCAGCACCCGTGGTGGCGAGCATCGGGGCAGCGTGGGTCAATGCAGCGTCGGTTGCTTGCTGGCCATAGATGAAAAGGGAACCGGCCGGATTGTCGCAGCCATCTACGCTGTCAGCACCGTTGAGCCAGCCTGAAACGACATCGTCATTCAGTTGCATTCCGCTTTCTCCTTGTGTTGTTGCGATGAGGGCGTTCGACGACGAACGTCCTTTCGTTACGGCCATTCCCTGGCATCAAGAACACAACTGCGATACCGAACAACAAGGGTCAGGCCGCAGTTTCACGGTGCGCCCATTTTTGTTGCGAGTCAAACTGGGAAGTGCTTCACAGAATCGCGAAGCGACGCGATACGTAGAGCCGGGCTTGCCCGGCTGCCGTTGGCGTAATGACGAAAAGCAGCCGGGCAAGCCCGGCTCTACTCCCGGTGGAGTTTGATGTCGACGTCGCGCACGGTGTTGCTGACCAGGTCGAGGCCGAAATCCTTCGTTCCGTGACGGGCTTTTACCAGCACGTCCTCGCCGTCATCGGTTTCCACGTGATACGCCTTGCCCAGGCGCGTGCCGATGGCATCGCGCACGGCCTGCGCGATGTGGTTCTCGGACACGCCATCCTTGATCGGTACCTCGATCAGAATCGGTTCGGCCGCAGCGGGCCAGATCCGGAACGTGATGGTCCCATCCGACTTGGCGCGCTCGTCGAACGCAATCCGCCACTTGTTGGAGGCGTGTGGCCGCACCGCAGGATCAGCGGCGTCGGAGGTTGGCAGCGGGGCCTGCTGGGCACGCACCAGCGGCACCACCAGCAGGCTCAGCAGCACCAGCAGCATGGCGGTGACGGCGCGCAGCGTAATGATCTTCATCGTCGTTCCCGGGCAAGAGGGGCAGTACATCCTGGCAGCGCGCGGGCGCGGACACATCGGAACTTGTGCTGAGCCTTGCTGGGTACTTCTACGCAGAGCCAGTAGATTTACTGAGCGCGGTGCAGTGTTTCCCCGGAAGGCGGAGGCGATGCATGTGGAGACTGGTTGCGGGCGGTTCCGGAGTCAGGAACACGGTGTAACAAGGACCTGCCGCGGGGGGGGAGGGCGGGCGGTAGAGGCGGTCGCCAGACGCCTGCCGATAGCTTCAACCGGTTCTTTAACGCATGAACCTCACCGGAGTAACCTCTCCGTTCCACGTTCATGCCCTACCGGGCGCGGCACCGTTATCGGCAGTCGACTGTCGTGCGACTCTACCGGTGCAAGCCCGGTGCATTCCCGGTGCATTCCCGGTGCATTCCCGGTGCGTTCCCGGTGCATCCCTCGTGTAATCCCGGAGCATTCCCGGCGCATCACCGGCCATTCAACGATGCGATGGCCTTGCGCAGCAGCCAGATCACGCCCCACAGCAGCAGGCCGTTCAACACCATTGCGAGTACGATCAAGGCGATGAATGCTGCCGGGGTTTCCACGCCGAGTGCCATGAAGGTCAATGACCACGGCATGGCGAGCATCAGCGCCACCACCGCGGCAAGGCCGTCGGCGGGCAGGCCGAACAGGCCTTGGGTGCCGACCAGCAGGACGGCGAGGCCGCCGAGGCAGGCGAGGGCGTAGAGGCCGACGATGACCTGGGCGACGCGCTTTCCTGGGAGCATGTGTTTCATTCCGTGCCGGTGATGCGCGGAGTTTACACAGTCCGCGATGACACGCGTGGCGTGTCACTACAGGAACCGGCCCGTAGTGACGCGCCATGCGCGTCAAGCGCGATGCGGCGCATCAATCTGCTGCAAATGCGGCCGCCGCCAGCTTCTCAAGATCCAGATACTGCACCTTCTCCACTGTGACGCCTACGGCCAGAATCTCACCGCCCTTGAACTCGCCAGGCGTCTTGTACTCGGCACTGACCGCATCACCACTGTCGCGACCGATGCACAATCCATCGCCAGAAAGCGTGAACTTGCCCAGCTGGGTCTTCATGTCGCCTTCGGCTTCCACCTTGTCGTTGACATACAGCTTGGTCTTGCCCAGCGACTCGCCGTGCTCACCCTGGCCGGTGCGCTCGAATTCCATGCCCAGCGTCCAGGTGCCGGGTTTCAGCTCGGTGGTGGAGATAAACGTCTGTTCCGGTTTGATGCCGAGGAAGTTGTAGACGTAGTACAGCTTGCGGTTCTTGATGAACAAGCTGTGCCCGCCGAACCGCGAGCCGTGGGCGAAGATCACGCCAGACGCATCGGCATCCTTGATTTCGACCTCGGCGATGATCTTGTACGAGCGGCCGCGCACGTTCACCGCGACGCCCTCGGGTACCGGCGAGGTGCCCGGATAGTAGATGTAACGTTGGCGTGCGACCTCGGTGCTGGGTCGCTCTATCCCCAGCAGCTCGGCGGCGGTGCGGTCATCCAGTGGCAGCACGTTGTTGGCTTCGGCTTCGGCAAACCACGCATCCACCAGTGCCTTGAGCTTGTCGGGGTGTTCCTTGGCAAGGTCTTTCGATTCGGAGCGGTCCTCATCCACGTTGTACAGTTCCCAGCGGTCCTGGTCGAAGTGGCCCTTGCTGGTCAGCGGCGCATGCACCGCAGCCGCCTTCCAACCGTTTTCCCAGATGCCGCGTGTACCCAGCATCGCGTAGTACTGGCGCTTCTTCCGGGTGGGGCCGTCCTTCTCGAAGCTGTACTTCATCGACACGCCTGAGAGCGGGTGCTGCTTCACGCCGCGATTGGAGTCCGGCATCGGAATGCCGATGGATTCCAGGATGGTCGGGACGATATCCACCGCGTGGTGGTACTGGTTGCGCACTTCGCCCTTGGCCTTGATCCCTTTCGGCCAGTGGATCACCATCGGGCAGCAGGTGCCGCCGGCGTACTCGGAGTAACGCTTGAACATCTTGTACGGGGCCGAGAACGCCGCCGCCCAGCCGGTGGGGTAGTGGTTGTAGGTTTCCGGCCCACCGAGCACATCGATGTACTTCAGGTTCTCTTCCAGCGAATCCGGGTAGTTGTTGAAGAACTTGTTCTCGTTCACCGAACCGGTCGGGCTGCCTTCGCCGGACGCGCCGTTGTCCGAGCAGTAGAAGATGATCGTGTTCTCGAGCTGACCGCTCTTCTCCAGATAGTCGACGATGCGACCGACCTGGACGTCGGTGTACTCGGAGAAGCCGGCGTAGACCTCCGCCATGCGTGCGAACAGGCGTTTCTCATCTGCGCTCAGGCTGTCCCAGGGCTTCACGTAGTCGGCGGCGTTGGCCTGGTCTTCCGGCATGGGGTTGAAGTCCGGCACCGCCGTGCCCGCTGGCAACATGCCCTTTTCGATCATGCGCGGCACCACCCACTTGCGGTAGGCGTCATAGCCTTCGTCGAACTTGCCCTTGTATTTATCGATGTATTCCTTGGGTGCGTGGTGCGGGGCATGGTTGGCCCCGGGGCAGAACCACAGGAACCAGGGCTTGGAGGGATTAGAGGCCTTCTGGTCACGGATCATCTGCAGCGCCTGGTCAGTCAGGTCGCGCGACAGGTGGTAGCCGTCCTCTGGGCCGTAGGGCTGGTCGATGAATACGTTGTCCTGGGTCAGGTCCGGGTACCACTGGTTGGTTTCACCGCCGAGGAAGCCGTAGTAGCGGTCGAAGCCTTTCTGCAGAGGCCATTCAGACTTCGGGCCCCCCGCGCAGATGTCCTGTTCCGGTACGTTGTGATCCTTGCCGATCCAGAACGTGCTGTAGCCGTTGTCCTGCAGCAGTTGGCCGACCGACATGCATTCTTCCGGTACGCGGCCGCTCCAGCCGGGGAAGCCGTTGGCAGCTTCAGTGATGGCCGACATGCCATTCAGGTGGTGGTTGCGGCCAGTGAGGAAGCAGGAACGGGTAGGGGAGCACAGTGCGGTGGTGTGCCATTGGGTATAGGTGAGCCCGTTGTCGGCCAGCTTCTGCAGGGTGGGCATGTTGATCGCGCCGCCATATGGTTCCCAGGCGGCCTGGCCCGTGTCGTCGTACAGCACGATCAGAATGTTGGGGGCGTCTTTCGGTGCGGTAGGTGGCAGGAAGGGGGCCCAGTCAGCTTTCGAATCCCGGATGTCGAGTTTGACCACACCTTTGAACGGGGGCTTGGACATGGCGGTGCCTTCTGCGCGCGGGGGAGAGAGGGAAGTTCAGCACCCTGTGACGCCTGCGGCCTCTGTAAAGCTACTGAAGCGGCTTCAGTAGATGGTGTAGCGAACTGCCTGGATGGAACGGGTTGGTGGAACGGGTTGGGCGCTTTAACGCATGGACCCCACCTGGGTAACGTCTCCGTTCCACGTTCATGCCCCACCGGGCGATGCACCGCTATCGACCGTCGACTGTCGTGCGACGCTACCGATGCACTCCACTCGTTCCAACGTTCGCATTGTGGCCCTTGGTAGAGGCGGTCGCAAG